>NZ_JBSLYA010000005.1:0-330618 GCF_053749995.1 Neobacillus sp. K501
TGAAAAGAAATAATCAGATCATATTTTTCCAGTGCAGTATAGGCACTTTTCGCCATAGAAAAAACCCCCAATAGAGTAAACAGATTTTTTATTATTTCATCTGTCTACTTTATTGGGAGCATATCAAGTTGACCCTTTAGCGGCTTTTTATTATCCTTCAAAAATTCCCTTGAATTCTCCGTAACCTTCTTCATCCAGTTTTTCTTTTGGTATGAATCGTAGGGCAGCAGAATTAATGCAATAACGCAAACCAGTAGGGTGAGGACCGTCATTAAAGACATGTCCCAAGTGGGAATCAGCCGATTTGCTCCTTACTTCTGTTCGAATCATAAAATGGCTTGTATCTGATTTTTCAATAATTTCTTCCTCTTCGATTGGCTTTGTAAAGCTCGGCCAGCCACAGCCAGCGTCAAATTTATCAAGGGAGCTGAACAGTGGTTTGCCAGATACGATATCGACATAAATACCTTCGCGGAGTTCATTCCAATATTCATTTCGAAAGGGAGGCTCTGTACCGTTATTTTGTGTAACCTCAAACTGAATCGGTGTTAGTTCCTTCTTTAGCTGCTCTTTATTTTTCATCTTTTCTCACCCCAGTGCATTTTAATGTGACCGGCACGTCCAGACCCAATATGGTACCCTTCATAATGAGCTGGATTTTTTTTATAGTAGTGTTGATGGTATTCTTCTGCTGGATAAAACGGCTTTGCTGGTAAAATTGGAGTAACAATTGGTTTACTGAAGCGGCCGCTTTCTTGTAATTCCTGCTTAGAGTGTTCTGCAAGTTCTTTCTGTTCATTATCATGATAAAAAATAGCTGTTTGATAGGACTGCCCTCGGTCATGAAATTGTCCACCGGCATCTGTCGGATCAATTTGTTGCCAATACAATTCAAGCAGCTTTTCATATGGGAAAATTTCAGGATTATAGGTAATTTGAACAGCCTCATAATGACCGGTTGTTTCCGAACAAACCTGTTCATACGTTGGGTTTACCACATGCCCTCCTGTATATCCGGAAATGACACTTTTGATTCCTGGCTGCTCATCAAATGGCTTGACCATACACCAAAAACAACCGCCTGCAAACGTTGCTTGTTTCGTTACTTCCATTTTTCCACCCCTTTGAAATTTTACGTTTGAATATGAGTATACAGAAACACTTCTAAAAAAGACAATTTCTTGTCTTCACCAGAGATTTTACATCAGTACTGGCAAATCTGTTAGAATATCTAAAAAAGGGGGACATTGTAATGCTACCAAATAGACTAGAGCCTGGTGACGAGATTAGGGTTATTTCGCCATCGACGAGTATGGCGGTTATGAAAGGAAAGCAAGTGGAAATTGCTTCTGAAAGATTAACTCAACTTGGATTTAAAGTGACGTTCGGGAGTTATGTTGATGATCATGATGAATTTTTCACAACATCAATTCATCAAAGAATTGAAGACTTGCATGATGCCTTTAGAGATCCAAACGTTAAAGCGATTCTTACAGCTGTTGGCGGTTATCACGCCAACCAGCTATTGAAATATATGGATTACAACTTAATAAAGGAAAATCCTAAAATTTTCTGCGGATATAGTGATATTACGGCATTAAATGCAGCAATATATCAAAAAACAGGTTTAATTACCTATTCAGGTCCATTTTTCTCTAGTTTTGGGGTGAAATATGATATTGATTACACGCTACAATCTTTCCTCGAAGCGGTAACTAATGATGCCCCGTATGAAATTCAACCATCTACGACATGGAGCGATGATAAATGGTTTCTAGATCAGGAAGACAGAAATTTTGTTAAACAAGACGGATATATGATCGTTCAAGAAGGGGAAGCGGAGGGAACACTGATTGGCGGAAATTTAAGTACCTTAAATCTTTTACAGGGGACAGAATTTTTTCCTTCACTTAATAATTCCATATTATATATCGAAGACGATGATGAATCTCATATTCATTCCTTCGATCGAAATCTCCAATCACTGCTTCACTTACCTGATGCAAGCGGAATCAAAGGAATTCTAATTGGGCGATTTCAAAAAGCATCAAATGTAACGGAAGCCGCACTAAGAAAAGTGATTGAAACCAAGGAGGAATTGAAGGGGATACCTGTTATTGCCAATGTAAACTTTGGCCACGTTCAACCATTAGCCACGATCCCTTTTGGTGCAAAAGCAACGATTTCAGGGACAGGCATTACCACAGATATTACAATCTATAGCTAAACAATGAGGGATATTTGCCACGCAAATATCCCTAAGCTTATCCAATGGTTACTTTTTCTTTTGGAAAATGAATCTTTTCTGTGCTGTTGCCTTTACCTCTTAGGATTAGCAGGCAGGTAACGATCCCTAATCTACCAATAAACATCAAGAGAATAATCAGAATTTTTCCAAATGCAGTCAGCCGAGGTGTTAATCCCATAGACAATCCATTGGTCCCGAATGCGGAAGCAACCTCGAAAATAACTTCAATAATGGTTCCTTTTTCGGTAACAGAAAGGACTAAGATTGAAAGTAAACAAAGCATGGCAGCGGTTGAAATGACGATAAACGATTTTAAAACATCCTCATTATGCAGTTCTCTTCTAAATATTTTAATAGAACCTTTCCCCTGAGCATAAAAGAAGATCGTTAGAAGAACAATCGCAAACGTTGTTGTTCGTATTCCTCCGCTGGCACTGCTTGGTGATCCGCCAATAAACATCAACACCGATATAAAGAGCTGATTGCTTGGTGTTAATTCATTGAGATCCAATGTTGCTAGACCTGCACTTTTTGTCGTAGCCGAGTGGAACAATGAGTAAAAAAATGATTCATGCCAAGGTTTATGAGCAAAGTAATGATAACTATCTAGTAAATAAATTATTATAGTCCCTGCAATAGTTATAAATACAAATGTAGTAGTGGTTAATTTCGTAAATAAGGTAAAGTGATATTTTTTCTTGCTTTTCATACTTAAAAAGAATTCATAAACTTCAACGATAACTGGAAAGCCAATTGCCCCGATGATCATTAATAATATAATGATGGTTTGAATAAAGTAGTCATGACTAAATGGATTTAGTGATTCCCCTGTTATATCAAAACCGGCATTGGTAGTTGCACTTATGGATGCGAAAAATCCATGTTTAAATGCTGATTTAGCGCTGTCAAAATAAGACATAAATCGAAAGCCAAGAAAAACTCCGCCAATGATTTCAAATGAAATGATAATAATAAAAATTCTTTTTGCCAGTTGAACAAGTCCTGCCAAGTTAGACTGATTCTGATCAACCATAATGAGTTGTCTTTCTCGTAATCCTACTTTTTTTCCAATCATGATCCAAAGAAAGGTACTTAGTGACATTACTCCTAAGCCGCCTAATTGTAGAATGATACAAAGAAGGAATATTCCAAAGTTATTAAAGGTATCTTTTAGTGAAATGACACTTAGTCCCGTTACGCTTATCGCACTTGCAGAAGTAAATAAGGCATCGATAAAGCTTAGTGAGGCATTCTCCTTATGGGCCAATGGAATCTTTAACAAAAGGGTTGAGATGATGAGTGCAGATAAATAAAAAATAACAATAAGTTGAATGGTTGAGAGTTCTTTTCTCTTTGTTTGTTTCTGTTTCGTAATATTCATTAGATCCTTCCTTATGTAAATCTCAGTGTTATTCTATATTAATCAAGCGGAAAAGTAAAAGTACTTTTACATCGCAGATGAGTTAAGGCAGACACAAATGTGTCTGTTTTCTTTTTTGTATTGAATGATGAAAGAAACAAAAAACCTTTTCATACAATTAACTAAAAGACTGACGAAAGGAAAAGGAGTCCTGATGAACTATTGCGATTTATTTAGAACAAAAAATCGTAACTTCTGGAGATAAGATCCGCAAAAATAGCTTATTAATGTTTCTGCAGCAAATGAAGGAGTGAATCGATTGAAAAATAATGAAACTCGAATTAAACAGTGGCTGAAGGAGAATAGAGCTAAAGGTACCAGATTTCTACAAATTCTCGTACAGGAGAATAGTACTAGAGGAAATGAAAGTAGTGCCCAAGCGGTTATTATCGAAAAATGCCGTCAGCTTGGTCTGGCACTTGATATATGGGAAATTGATGGAGAGGAACTTAAACAACACGAGGCTTATTGCTGTGATCGGGACAGCTTTGAGGGTAACCCGAATGTTGTTGCTGTTTTAAAAGGGAGTGGTGGCGGAAAATCTATCATCTTAAACGGGCATATCGATGTTGTACCCGTTGGTGATGAAAAAAACTGGAAGCACGATCCATTTAGCGGAAGAATCGAATGTGGAAGGTTATATGGCCGCGGGAGCACAGATATGAAGGGAGGAACAGCTGCTCTATTAATGGCGATGGAGTCGTTGATTGCAACGGGGACTAGGTTAAAAGGGGATGTTATTTTTCAAAGTGTTATAGAAGAGGAAAGCGGCGGTGCAGGGACGCTTGCGGCAGTATTACGGGGGTATCAAGCAGACGGTGCGATAATCCCTGAACCCACAAACTTGAAATTATTTCTAAAACAGCAAGGTTCGATGTGGTTTAGAATTACGGTCAAAGGCAGGGCGGCACATGGCGGTACGAGGTACGAGGGAGTAAATGCCATCGAAAAGGCGATGATTGTCATCGAACGGCTGCAACAATTAGAGTTGGCGAGGAATAGTAAAATAATCGATCCGCTTTTTCAAAATATCCCGATTCCAATCCCAATAAATATTGGAAAACTCCACAGTGGGGAGTGGCCTTCATCGGTACCTGATTTGGCAATTATTGAAGGAAGAATGGGAGTTTCACCAGAAGAAACGATCTTATCGGCTCAACAAGAAATGGAGACATGCTTACAGGAATTAAATAAACAGGAGAACTGGTTTCAAGAGAATCCCCTGGAAATTGAATGGTTTGGTGGCAGATGGCTTCCTGGGAAGCTAGAAAGTGATCATCCGTTAATGGAATCAATATCTGAGAGTTTTGTAGCGGTTAAGGGTGAGAAACCGGCCATAGAGGCAAGCCCATGGGGGACAGACGGTGGTATCTTATCGACTATTGGAGGTACTCCGGTAGTGGTATTTGGACCGGGAGTCACCGAAACTGCTCATGACACAGATGAATATATTATCCTTGAGGATTTGTTTGCTGCGAGTGAGATAATCGCTTTAACATTACTCCGATGGTGTGAAGTAGAGGAAAAAGAAGTGGTTCAATAGAAATTAATTCTTACTTTGATTTTACCCTATGAAAAATCATACCCCCATATTCTGTTGATATGGGGGTAGATTTAATTCGCTTAGGTTGTTGCCGATGCATTTTTTCTGGCCCTGAGAAATTTCACTAAGTTTAAGACGATGGTTTTCGTAACGGCATAGGTTGGTATCGCCAATACCATGCCGAGAACACCGGCTAGATTTCCAGCAGCTAGTAAAATGATGATAATTGTAGCCGGATGGGTATCCAGACTTTTCCCAAGAATAAGCGGTGATAAAACATTTCCTTCAATTTGTTGAGCGACGAGAATGACTACAACAACTAGTAATGCCTTTGTGGGTGAGTCGAAAAAGGCAATAATAACAGCTGGTGCTCCGCCAAGAATCGGCCCAATATAAGGAATAATATTGGTAAAAGCAACGATTAGTGCCATGACCAGCGCAAAGGGCATATCAATAATCAAATAGCCGATAAAGCTTAATGTTCCAACGGCAAGTGCGACCGTAACCTGCCCTTGAATATAGGCCGAAAGTGTCTCTCCGGTTTCTTTCAGAATGGACATGCCCTCTTCCCTATAAGCAGTAGGAAAAAATTTAGAAATGGCTAAAGGGAATTTGTGGCCATCTTTAAACATGTAGAATAATAAAAATGGGACGGTAACAAGAATAATCGCAATATTGGTTACCACACTAAGTATTCCCGCAATACTACCTGTGATCCTGTCAGGCAGTGTGTTGGCGAATTCAATCAGCTTTTGTTGTCCCGTTTCTAAAATATCGTTTTGTTCGGACATGATCCATTTAAACTCGGATGATTTCGAAAAGTCATCAAAGAAATCTAATGTTTTGTCCGCATAACCAGGAAGGGCGTTAGCTAGTGCTGTGAATTGCTTGGATACTGCAGGAACTAAATTTCCAATCGCTAAAACAAGTAATGAGATAAATGCAACATATATAATGATAATCGCTATTACTCTAGGTACCTTACGGCGTTGGAGGAAATTCACAATTGGATTTAGTAAAAAATACAAAAACCCTGTTATCAGAATCGGGAAAAAAATCGTTGAGAAAAAGATACCGATGGGTTGAAATAAAAATGAGATTTTGGTTGAAACGTAGATGATGGTAAGAATTAACAGGATTTGAATTAACCAATATTGAAGTTTTCGTTTGGACAATGTATGTACCTCTTTTTCTTATGAGTTTGATAAAATTATACCAAAATCATGGAATTAAGAACAATTATTTCCTATTGTTAATCCACTATAAGATTCTGGACGGCAAATGTTGTTTCCGTTATAGTTACACTAAAGAAAATCTTCAAATGAAGAAAGAAAGGGTTAAAGTATGGGTAAATCCTTTTATCACTTTTTAATGAAATATCGTCATCCTGCTCCGAAGGATGAGATAAGTAGATTTGCGAATCATGCCTATTTGGATCATAGTTTTCCAAAGACTTCAAAGGATTATCATGACATCAGCTCCTACCTTGAATTTAATGCTCAATACTTGGAATCCATGACCGTATTTGATGAAGCCTGGGAGCTTTATCTAATTTCGGAAAGCTAGGTGGAATCGTACTAAATCGTCTCTTTAAAAAGAGGCGATTTTTCTTTGTTTATGACATGCCCGATAAAACAATAAGTGCATATACTATTGTAATTATAATTCACGGCTCATCATTGAGAGGATGGAGGAAATGAAACGAAGGAAAATACCGAAGTATAAGGTCGGTGATACGGTCGTGATAACTATGTATGGTACAGTAGGAAAAATAACGGACGTCAAGTATATTGACGGCAATTATGTATATGAAGTGAATAAAAGCGATGGTCTTTTTGTTGAATCTGGACTTCAGCTGCTCTCCGAATATGAAGGGAAACTGATGGAGCAAGAACAAATTGATATAGAATATAAGTTTTTTTTCGGTGACTTAGTTCAAGTGGCTGGATATGGTTCCGATCTCTTTAAAATTGTAGGCTTCCGAACAGAAATTTGGCGCTACAAAGAGGATGCATGGGAAGATGTCATCTATGAACTGTCGCGTATTAGTGATGGAGAATGGCTTGAAGCGGGGGAAGAGGAGCTGACACTCGTAGCCGATGCCGAGAGTGCTGAAACGTTCATTCAAAAATTAGGACTACTATACTTAGTTAACAACGAAGAAAAGCAACAAAAACAAGAAAACCAAGAAAAACAGATAGCAATTTCAAAAACACAAAACAGCCAGAATGTATTAAGAAAAGCAGAGTTAGAGGAAATAGAAAGAAAGAAGGAAAAGAAGCAGCTTATCGATCATTTATTAGACATATATAATGACTACAAAATATTATTTGGTCTTTTTCATGATCAGGAGTATTACCAAGTGATGCGTGTAATTCTTAGGAAATTAAATAGTGTAGTCAATGACGATGGGAAAAAACAATTGTAACGATCACCATTTTGCAACGGTAAACAATAGATAAATGACGAAAGGTATTCCTCCCCATCTAATTAGAAAAAACATGCTGTCAGTCATTTTCTCAAAGAAGCCAATTATTTTCCCATCCTCTTTATTAACATCATCGATAATTTCATTGATCGTTACCTTTAACTTGGACATAAAATCACCTCATCAGATTCTTTACCAACATCCTATGCTTGTCCTATGAAAAAAAGACTTATATTTTCTTATGTTTAAACAATGAAATATTTACCGATTCTTCTAAAAGTAAGTAGCATGAAAGAACATGATGAATCATACATTCTGTAAAAAGGGGGCGATAGCTTGCGGGAAATAGAAGTATTTATTGATACGGAAGAGATTGCTGAATTTTTCTATCATGAGCTGGTTAAAAGAGGATACGTTCCTACAGAAGAAGAATTAGAGGAAATTGCAGATATCACCTTTGAATACCTCATCGAGAAGAGTATTATTGACGAAGAAGTACAGGATGAATAATGAAATGATTATTCACTCTCTTAATAAAAGCAGTCAAAAGACGAGCATTTGAATTTGCTCGCTTTTTGTTGTTGTTTAAAAAATATTTTTTTATTTTTGCCAGATGACGAAACCTTTGCTTTTTTTGCCCCGTATATAGGGTAGCCAAGATTGAGGAGGAAAGAGGATGCTAAAGAAAATTTTAAAATCGATTATTAAAAGTAAACTTCATCATCAACATCATAAGTATTCGCATTCAAGTGATGGTTGGAAAAAGATGAAAAAGTATAAACATAATCACCTAGGGCACCATCACTATAAAAAGAAACACAAAAGCGGCAGCTTTTTTTCAAGTTTCTTTAGCAGTTAATCTATTCAAATGTTAAAAAGATTCGTCCTGTTTACAGCAAATATTTTTGAAACACCGTTCCTTCAAAATGAAATCATTGCTGAACGATATAAGATTATCAATCATCTTGGTGCGGGGAGCTATGGTAATAGCTACTTAGTATTCGATCAATTAACAAAGCGGCTACAGGTTTTAAAGTCCTTAAGAATTCACAAGAGGATAACGAAATCCGGAAGACGAGGATTTGAACTTGAAAAAGAGCTATTAAAATCTATACAGCATCCCGGTTTTCCAACGTATTATTCGGATGGAGAGCATAAAGGCATCCCTTTTTATACTATGGAGTATATCGAAGGGAAAAACTTTGAACAGCTTATTTTTCAAGAGGGTAAAAAATATTCAGAGGATACTGTTTTTTCTATTACCCTGCAATTACTAGAACTTATCAATTTTTTACACATAAATCAAATCATCCATCGAGATATTAGGATACCTAATGTCATAGTTTCTGAATCTAAGATTCGTCTAATTGATTTAGGGTTATCTCGTAAAGTAAATCAAGCCATGGAAAGAAGAAAAAGCCTAAAAAAACATGTTCGAAAAGAAATTAATTCCCAAGCGGATTTCTATGGACTCGGACATTTCTTGTTGTTTTTACTTTATTCTAATTATTCTTTTCCAGATAAAACAAAAGAAAGCAGCTGGGAAGAGGAATTGGATCTTTCACATAATGCCAAACAGATCATAAGGAGACTTTTGCAAATCGAAAATCCATATGAATCCTGTGCAGAAATTAAGTCAGATATTGTAATATTACTTGAAAATGTAGGAGGAAAAGAAAATGTCTTTTTTTGACAAAGTATTTGCTAGTGTTGGAATTGGTTCTGCGGCAGTTGACACAAAGCTGGAAAAGGATACGTATATGCCTGGTGAAACGGTAAAAGGTGCTGTAGAGATCAGAGGTGGCAAGATTGAGCAGCAAATTGATGATATTTATTTATCAGTAAATACAACTTACTTAAAGGAATCGGATGATAAAAAATATCATGTTACAGCTACAATAGAACGCTTCCGAATTACAACACCATTTATCATTGGAAAAAACGAAAGGAAAGAAATCCCTTTTTCTTTCCAGCTACCATATGATACACCTCTTTCCATTGGCAGGTCCAAGGTTTGGGTATCAACTGGACTTGATATTAAAAATGCAGTCGATCCAGGAGATAAAGATGATCTAAAGGTTATTCCTGATCAACTGATGACTGCTGTTTTTAATGCGATTGATAATTTAGGCTTCCGCTTACGAGAAGCAGATTGTGAGGAGGCTCCACATCGTTTGCGCGGGCGTTTACCTTTTGTTCAAGAATTTGAATTTGTACCAACATCAGGTGCTTTTAGAGGAAAATTAGATGAATTAGAGGTTGTATTTAGGCCATCTGGGAATGGCGTTATTGAACTGCTTTTACAGGTTGACCGTCGTGCCCGTGGGTTGGGAGGATTATTTGCAGAAGCAGCTGGTTTGGACGAGACAAATGTCCGTTTAACAGTCACTAATGCAGATATTCCGAATATTCAACAACAACTTCACAACGTTATTCAAAGATTTTCTTAATAATCGACAAAAAAAGAAGAATCTCAACAAAGGAATCGACAATGTACATCTCTAATTATTAAAAAACCAGATATTTTTAATGATTGGAGGGGTATGATGATCAGAGCGATTACAAAAAGAGCTAATATTCAATATGATGTGACAATCTTTCAAACTCCAAAGTATCGTGAAAATAAAGGCTATCAGCAAGTTTACCGTATGATGATTCCGGCTGTTAGCCGTGAAAATTGTTTGGAGGAAACCTTTAGACGATTCAATGTCACAGATCGAATGCCGGCGAATTATTATGGTCGTTTTTTGGCAACTGGGGATATCATTTTGATTGATGAAGGCCGTAGAGGTCACTATTACTATCAGCTTAAGCCAGGTGGCTGGCAGCAAGTTAATCGAATCAATATAAGATAGATAACCTAAGGAGAGTTTTCTCCTTAGGTTATCTTTTTTTACTGGCCATTACTTTTTCTTCCGCCAGCAGCGTTATGTTCCTTTGCATGTGCATTATGTTCGGCTTCAATAGCTTCAGGTGGTATGTGATTGTTTTTCTTTGGTTGGTTAATTCGGGCTCTATGTTTTTTCCCCATACATTATCCCTCCTTTGGTTAATCTAAAAATAGTTTCCCACAAATTGAAAATTTCATGACCTTTTCATGTAAACGTTTTTCTTTCGGAAATGGTTGTGGTATATTGTCTATGGTGAAGTTGTCAGACTTCTATTTATTTGATTGGAGGATACAAACATGAGTGTACATATTGGTGCGAAAGAAAATGAAATAGCGGAAACAGTCTTGTTGCCAGGAGACCCATTGCGGGCAAAATATATTGCGGAAACTTTTTTAGAGGATGCAAAATGTTATAATGAAGTTCGAAATATGTTTGGCTATACAGGAACATATAAAGGGAAAAGAATTTCTGTCCAAGGAACAGGAATGGGCGTTCCATCCATTTCTATTTATGTAAATGAATTAATGAACAGCTATAATGTCCAAAATTTAATTCGTGTTGGAACATGTGGAGCCATTCAAAAGGATGTAAAGGTTCGCGATGTTATTTTAGCAATGACAAGTTCTACGGATTCAAATATAAACCGTCTCACTTTTGGACAAGTTGATTTTGCTCCTTGTGCAGACTTTGACCTATTAAGAAAAGCCTATGATGCAGGGAAGGAAAAAGGTCTTAATTTAAAAGTAGGAAATATCTTCACAGCTGATTCTTTCTATAATGATAATGCAGAGCTAGAAAAATGGGCAAAATATCAAATTCTTGCGATTGAAATGGAAACGACTGCCCTTTATACATTAGCAGCAAAATTCAACCGCAAGGCACTTTCTGTTCTAACTGTAAGTGATCACATACTAACGGGTGAAGAAACAACTTCAGAAGAGCGACAATTAACATTTAATGATATGATTGAAGTAGCTTTAGAAGCAGCGATTAAGGAATAATAGGAGAAAACCAAGTACCTCTTTCATTAACGAAAGAGGTTTTCTTATCTGTTGCTTTCACTTTACTTAACAGGTCTTTGTAACCTTGACCTTTATGGTGAAAATAGATATAGTGCATTACATACAATAGAAAAAATAGATAGGTGGAAATAATGAGGTTTAAAAAGTATCTATCAATAGTTGCGATTCCCCTTCTTTTGAGTGGCTGCAGCCAAATTAACTCGCTATTAGATAAACTTCCCTTCCATGGAGAAGATTTGAATGAAACTCAAACGCTAGACCAAAAATCTTCTGATTACGATCCCCTTAGTTTAGAGTCAATTTTCTTTAATGATATTAAAGAAGTGGATGGTAAAAAAGTTATCCAAAACTCTACTAATACTTTGGCATTAGTAAATAAGCAGTTTTATTTACCAGAGGAATATGTTCCTGCAGATTTAGTCAGGCCAGAGGTTCCTTTTTCATTCGGCGATCAGGACAATGAAAAAAGTTTAATGAGAAAAGAAGCGGCAGAGGCCTTGGAAAAATTATTTTTAGAAGCCAAAAATAACGGTATTGAGATATATGCAGTATCTGGCTATCGATCCTATAGCCGTCAAAAATCATTATTTAATGCTGAATTAAATAGAGTTGGAAAAGAAAAAGCGATGCAGGCAGTCGCGATTCCAGGCTCAAGTGAGCATCAGTCTGGATTAGCAATGGATATTTCGAGTAAGGCTGTCAAAAATTATTTGGTACAAGATTTTGAAGATACGAAAGAAGGGAAATGGCTGGCAGAGAATGCGCATCGATTTGGTTACATTCTTCGCTACCCAAAAGGTAAGGAAGGGATAACTAATTATATGTATGAGCCATGGCACTTTCGTTATGTAGGTATTAAAGCGGCAAAAATTATATACGAAAACAATTGGACATTGGAAGAATATTTTAATGAAGTAAAGAGAATTTAATAAAATAGGTCTAAAATAGCGGCACGACTCCATCGAAGTGCCGCCTTTTATTCGACTAATATCTTTTCTTTGTTATTTTTTTTTAAAAGATGTTATTCTAATCATTAAGGGTTATATTACCCATTCTTATTTTTATGGTTTATGAAAGTGGTGAAGGCTTTGGATGAACAAAATGTGGAAAAAGTACATAGCGAAAAAGAGGAAGTAACGGAGAATAAATCTGGTCACGTAAGAATGAAAAAATTCCATTTTATTATGATGCTGTTTTTCATTGTTTTCCTAACGGCAGGAATAACGACGTTTGCTCTATCGTTTGGTGATGAGAAGGTCATTACGGTAGGGGCGGAACGGTCGGAGTTTAATAAGTTATACACAGCGTTTGACACATTGAAGGGTGAATATTTTGAAAAGCTAGATGAAAAAAAGCTGATTAATGGTGCTATAGATGGAATGGTAAAGGCACTTGATGATCCTTATACTGACTATATGAGTGTGGACGAAGCGGGTAAATTTCATGAAGCAATCAATTCATCGTTTGAAGGAATTGGAGCTGAAATCCAAGAAAAAGAAAATCATATTGTTATTGTCTCGCCGATCAAAGGTTCACCTGCTGAGAAAGCCGGTCTAAAACCGAATGATATTATCGTGTCTGTGGATGGTAAAAGCTTACAAGGCATGACGTCAACCGAAGCGGTAACCATTATCCGTGGAAAAAAAGGAACGAAGGTAGAGTTAACAATACAACGTCAGGGCTCTGATGCTCCAGTGAATATCCCAATCATTCGTGATGAAATTCCGATTGAAACGGTTTACGGAGAGATGCTTGAAGATGGAATTGCCAAAGTGCAAATTACAAGCTTTTCAACAAATACTTCTAAGGACCTGATAGAAATGTTAAATGACTATCAGAAACAGGGAATGAAGGGGCTTGTACTTGACCTGCGCCAAAATCCAGGCGGTTTACTTGACGAAGCGATTAATATTTCGAGTATGTTTGTGCCCAAAGGTCAATTAATATTAAAGGTAGAGGATAAAAATGGAGAAATTAAGGAGTATCCTTCACAAAATAAAGGAAATCCAAACTTTCCGCTAATCGTGTTAATTGATAAAGGAAGTGCCAGTGCTTCTGAAATTCTAGCTGCAGCTGTAAGTGAATCCGCAGGTATTAAGCTTGTTGGAGAAAATTCATTTGGTAAAGGTACAGTACAAACTTCAAAGGATTTCCAAGACGGTTCAAATATTAAATTAACGACGGCAAAATGGTTGACTCCAAAAGGGAATTGGATACATAAGAAAGGGATTAAACCAGATGTTGAAGTGGCACTCCCTGATTATGCATCCTTGCCAATTATTAATCCTGATAAAGAATTAACCCTTTCAAGTACAGGGGTGGAAGTTCAAACGGCTCAGAAAATGTTAAAAGCAATAGGTTATGATCCATTAAGGGAAGATGGTTTCTTTGATGAAAAGACAAAAGAAGCAGTCATCGCATTCCAAACAGCTCAAAATCTACCAGCGGATGGTGTGTTAAAAGGGGATTCAACCTATAAACTTATGGAAGTATTAAGAACCCAAATTGAAGCAAACGATACTCAGCTTCAAAAGGCAGTTGAACTGCTAAAAGAACAAATGAAATGATTCAAAAAGCCTGATTCTTACTCCAATAGAATCAGGCTTTATTTATAAAGGGAAGTGTATAAAATTCCGCCTTTCTAATTATCGGGGAGGATATCTAATAATTTCCTTATTCTTTCTTTTTTTCGTTCAATCAGTTCTGCAACAAAATACCCATATTCGTCGCGGTCATGGGCAGCATATTCCTCATATAGTTCCTTTAGCTGGGCAAGATGCTCCTTTAGCGAGTATTCATTTTCACCTGAACCGCCTGATTGTACCTTACGGAGTATCATTTCAACGAGTTTATCATTTGTTGCTTCAATGGACTTTGTACCTTGCCTAACATAAATGGCCCCGTATCGAAGCTCATTTCGATGCACTACAGATGTGTAGGGGACGTATTTTGGATCATATTCAATGATAAGTACTTGAAATCGTTTATTTCGAAGCGGGGAAGGTTCATCTGTAAAATGGAAATCTTCCGTTCGATATTTTAGATACTTCGGCAATAGATTCGCAAGTTTATTATCAATATCTGCTTTATCGAAAAAATCCTCTTCATTAAGTCCAGTCAAGGAGATTGAGCTCTCATCATTTTGGCTGACGCCGACAATAATACAGCCCCCTCCGGAATTGGCAATCGCCAAAACATGTTTCGCCATTTTCGAGAATTCTGTCCATTTAGTTTTAAAATCAAGAAAATCAGTTTCACCAGTGTTATTGAATAGGAGCTCTTTGAGGGTTTCATGTGAAGGGTTCCTGACAAATTGAAGCAGACTTTTTGGGTACACATACTCATAGATCATGAGAGTAAGTCCTTTCTGAAGATTCTCTTTATTATCATTATAGTCCAATCGCAAATAGATGATAGCCCAATTGTTTGAGAATAATTTTTAGTAAGGCAAATCAATGCCAAGCACTAAAAATGAAAGATAATTTCATATATAATAAAGAGAATGTCAACAGAATAAGAAGGGAAATTTATATGAACAAAACAGAGGTATATATTCTATCAGGTTTTTTAGGCAGCGGAAAAACTACACTATTAAAGCGGCTACTAGAAAATGAAAGACAGTTGGGAAGAAAGGTAGCGGTTATGATGAATGAGCTCGGAAATGTTTCGATTGACTCTGATGCCGCCCGCCAAGAAGATGTAGCCTTAAAAGAGCTGTTAGGCGGCTGCATTTGCTGTTCTATTCAAGACAAGCTCGAGGCACAGCTCCAAGGGTTATTACTGAATGAAAGACCAGATGTTATTTATATCGAGACAACAGGGGCTGCCCATCCAGTCGAAGTATTGGATGCTATTCTTTCCCCATTATTTGCCGACCAATTTATCATTAAAGGAATTGTTACAACGGTTGATGGCTTACGCTGGAAGGATAGAAACTTGCTAAGTCCACAACTCCAGCAGCTGACCATCGAGCAAGTAAGGCATGCGGATTTTATTTTGATTAATAAAATGGAGGAATTATCCGATTCGGAACAGGCAAAGATTATTTTTGAGATTCAAGCTATTAATTCTACTGCCCAATGTCTTTTAACTAATTTTTCCCAAGTATCAATCGAGGAATTGAGAAAGCTTTCAGTATCATTTGATAAACTGTCCAACCAATCTTTAGGAAAAAATGCACTGAATTTGTCAACTTTTGTATATCAATTCAAATCCGCGATTAGCCATACACGGTTTGAGGAGTTTTTAGCAATGTTGCCAGATTCGATTTATCGCATAAAAGGGTATGTAAAATTTGATCCTTTGCAGAAACCATATCTTTTTCAATATTCATATGGTATGCCGGTTTACTTTAAAGAAGAGATGAATCTACCGTTAAATTTAGTTTTCATAGGTGAAAATATCAATTGGCAGGAAGTCGAACAAAAGCTGAAAAATCTTGAGAATAAATTTAAAAGTCAAAAAGAAAATGAATGATAATTTCATCAAAAGGCAACTCTTTAAATGTAGTTAATTACATGGGAGGGGGGTTAGATGAAGAAGATATTTTTTATTACATTGGTAATTCTATCCCTCCTAAAGGGACAGACTGGGTATGCCGCATCTAACATTAACTATAAGATTGAAATGTTACCATGGTCTGAAGTAAATACGCTCTTACCGAAGTATTCAAAGTTCACGGTTCTAGATATTGAAACAGGTAAGAAATTTAAGGTACAGCGCCGGGCAGGTAGTCATCATGCTGATGTTCAGCCTTTATCAGCAGAAGACACGAAGACCATGAAAAAGATTTATGGGGGAAAATGGAGCTGGAAACGCCGGGCTATTATCGTAATGAATAAAGACCAATGGATTGCTGCCTCCATGCATGGGATGCCGCATGGAGCAGGAGCTTTAAAAAATAATTTTCCCGGCCATTTTTGTATTCATTTTCATGAAAGTACCACACATAAGACAAACGCTATGGACTTATCTCATAAGCTGATGATCTTAAAAGCATCTGGAAAACTAGATGAATATTTACAGCAGGCTACGCCATATGAGGTAATTGAAGCATTTATTGCTGGATTCAAGCAACAGGATTCAAGGATTACTTCGGGAATTTCGCTGCAAAAGTTAAAATGGCATCCAATATTAACCAGGGTAGAAAATGTGAAAATTTCAAGAATGCCGCTGTTACCCGCCGAGGATTTGACTACGGAAATCAGTTTAGATATACCAATTGAAATCGATTGGTACATAGAAAATCGTGGCAGGCAGCATTATCGGGGAGATATTCATTTACTCCGCTTTTCAACAATGGATGCTTGGAAAATAGACTCGCAACTTTTTTTGAAAGAAAATAAGCTCCAATAAAGTGAAACTTCAATCAGTGGGGGTTTTTTGCATCCCCCACTGATTGTTATTTGAACCTATCGGGTATTTACGGGCAGTTATCCCCCACTATACTTATTCGCTTTTTCTAAAGTTTTGACGTGGGGGTCTTACTGCCCGTTAATACCGGATAAATAAACACCTTTATAAAAGTAAAGGTGTTTATTTTTGTATACCATTAACGCTGTTCTCCAAATTTAATAAAGGTTCTCTCATCCTCGATTAAACCGCAGGCTGCACATTGAACACGATATTCTGGCCCTTTATAGGGGAGATGAAAAGGTTCTAATTCCGTTTCACCGTATTCCCTTACAACTTCTCCAGAAATAGGGTCAAGTTTAACAGATTGAGAAACTTGCTGAATTAAATTAAAACGGCTGCGATTTGTTTTGCAGTTTGGACATTTATAGGGGGTTGTCATAGGTTTCTCCTTTCTTTGTATTGTTAAAATATATTTTTTGCAATAAAGTTAGAAAGTATGTAACAATGCAGATGAGAGGTAATGGAGGTGGATCATTTGGGAGAAGGATCTGTTCATTTTGAAGCAATGTTAGCCCAGTATCGAAAGATTTGGAACAATCGAATCCTAGCAGTAAGCGATCTTAACAGTGAAGAAATCCTAAAGGAAGCAGTAAAGAGAGAATTGTTAGATGAAAACTCACACCCGAGAATTAGAAAAAATAAATTTGAAAAATATTATTCTGCCATTAACAGAATTGTGAATTCGGAACTCACAAATGAAGCAAAGGTTGATCTCATACACGTTCATAATCAGATAATGGATGAACTAAGAAAGGAGTAAGAAACATGAAAAAAAACCTAATTTGGGCTCTGGCAATATTGACGCTATTAGTTTTGACAGCATGTAATAAAAATCAGCCATCTAATGAGGTTCCAGAAATGTTGGATGTTAAATTGACTGTTAATCCTGAAAAGGGTGAGATCAATCAACCAATTATTTTTGAAGCGAAAGTGACCCAAGGAAATGAAAATGTAGAGGATGCAAAATCGATAAAATTTGAAATATGGCGTGCACATGCAGAAGAACATGAAAAAATTGATGTCAAGCATGCCGAGGACGGTATTTACCGACTAGAAAAAACATTTCAAGAAGAAGGTACCTATTATATTATTTCACATGTAACGGCAAGGGATATGCATAATATGCCTAAAAAGGAATTTGTCGTTGGTACTCCAAGTGAACCGGAAGATCCAAGCGATGCAAAAGATTCAATGGAAGATATGGATATGGAAGGTCATTAAATAAGTGAAAGACAGCCGCGTGTTTTCGGGTGGCTGTCTTTTCTATTTTAAATTATATTCTATTGTGTTAAGTCAATTTGTGAAAATTGCAAATCAGAGGATTTAAGCATTTTGATCTCTAGAACTCCGTCTTTGTATTTCGCGGTAGCACCTTTCTTTTTTACCATTGCGGGGAGTGTTATCGTGTTATTATCTTCATGTTCAGGTAGATTTTTGACAATTAGTTGATTGGCAGTATGAAATATTTCAATTTTTTTTAGCTGTTTTTCATCTTTTATTGGAAGCCTGACAAATACGGAATCATGAGTTTCAAAAACAGCCGAATGTAATGTATTTTTCGGCTGAGGTTTCTTGTTTTGAGGCATAATATTCCCCGGATTCATCATTCCATCAAACTGCGAAGGCATCATATTTCCCATAATACCTTGAATAAATTGATTTATTTCTTCAGGCTTCAAATTTTGTAGCCTATTCCTCGTCTCTTTATTAAAAGGGAATAAATTCCATGGGAACATAATCTTTCCACCTTTCGCATAGCTCTTGGGATTATCATTGCTACCACATTCTATGCAAAAATAGTCCATATCGTTATAAAATAGTTAGGAATGAAACAACTCAATCAACAAAATGCGCATTTCTTATATATAATTAATGGTAATAACATAAATTAAAATGAAAATAAAAAATGAGAGGTAACGGCTTGTGAAGAAAAAGACGGCTCTAATAACGGGGGGAGCAGCTGGTATAGGAAAGAAAACAGCATTCATGCTTGCAGAACGAGGTTATCAGCTGGCAATCAATTATAGAAATAGTGAGAAAGAGGCAAATCATTTAGCAAAGGTACTAGAGAAAACATTCGGTACGAAATGCATCGTAATTCAAGGGGATGTATCTAATAAAGATGAATGCATTAGAATGATTGAACAAATGCTTTCCGAATATTCCTCTATTGATGTTGTCGTTCATAATGCAGGGCCTTATATTCATGACAGAAAAAAATTAACGGATTATTCTTTTGAGGAATGGAATTATTTAATCAATGGGAATCTAAATGGGGTATTCTACTTATCGAAATTAGTCATTCCAATTATGCGCAGACAGCAATGGGGAAGAATCATCACATTAGGGTTTGACAGAGTGGAAACAGCACCAGCTTGGATTTACCGATCTGCTTTTGCAGCTGCAAAGGCTGGACTCGCTTCACTTACAAAAACGATTGCTTTGGAGGAAGCGGAATTTGGGATTACGGCCAATATGGTTTGCCCGGGTGATATTGTAAATGAGTGGAAGGAGAGAAATATTGGAGAATCATTAAAAGGAGGCGGCGCTCCTGTAGGCAGACATGGAACAGGTGAAGATATCGCCAGGGTCATATCCTTTCTCATAGACGAGAAATCTGACTTTATTACCGGAAGTATTATCCCTGTGACTGGTGGAATGGATGTGTTAGGTAAGGTGTTCAATCAGGCCATAAAAAAAGATTGATGAGTTACCTTTTATAATTTTTTGAACAATTTGATTTCAGGAATGAAAATGGTTCCTTTTGTAGATAATAAAAATAACATCTATGAAAGGAGCAAAGAAAATGAGTTTTAATATGAATCGAATTAATCCAAATCAAACTCAAGTATTTTTTCATGATGGGCGTTTTGAAACATTGACGAATGAGGAACTAGAGGAATTTTTGCTCCACATGGGAATCAACGAGGTTAATCATTCAATCGAAATGGATGTAACGGAATAATTTTAGCTTATTAGCTTAAAAAAGCAATCGGAATGTCCGATTGCTTTTTACGCTTCTAACAACTGTGAAGGTTCTTCTTGTATCGAACCATTACGCATGAGGTAAAAGCTGTATTGGTCTTTGGGAATTTCATATAAATCGTATATTTCACCAGCAGCATTTAACTGCGCATAAATAGATTTTCTTGTTTCATTCGCTTTAATAACATATGGCAGCTTTTCTGCGGCTTTTATCGAGCGAATATTTTCTTTCCGGATTCTCATAAAAATCGTTTCAATCCCAATTGAGTAAAACAGCTCCTGAAAAAATGCATCCTTCGCAGGGCTGTTATAGCCTTTACCATGATAAGGCTTTCCTAGCCATGTGCCTAAAAAGCCGGCATTGTCTTGAATATCAAATAGATTGATTGTTCCAATAGGAGCACCCCATTCATCAAGAATGGTACGTGATATTAATTCACCACGTTCTTCAGCTTCAATGGTTTGTTTTGTCATAAACAAGAATTCTTCATGGGATGCTGCCTTTTGTCGCACAAAAGGGAAGACATCTGGATGCGACATTAATTCAAATAATTCCTGGCTTTCATGAAGATCACGTTTCTTAAGCATGAATTTCCCTCCATTCGGGCAATCCTCTTCCATGTCTAAAGAAGCGGCCCACCCTCGAAATTTTTTATTCAGATAAACTAAAAAATTTCGGGGTGGGAATCGAACCCACTAGAACCAGTCATACTGGTGGCGCACCATTTGCCTTCCCTATATCAATTTGTCTTATTACCAGAACTAATTTAGAAAACCCCCCAGATTTTTAGGCCTATTTCGGTTTCACTTAGAAAATAATACAAGAAAACATGAAAAAAATAAATAGTTTTTTTGTTGATTTTTAGTGAATATTTATTGCCAAATTTCAACAAAAATCTACACTTCGGAATAAACGATTTCTCCGCCAATCATCGTCCATTTAGGCTTAGCTAAATAATGGAATGGATGGTGATTCCATAGTACTAAATCTGCATCTTTACCTTCTGTAATACTGCCCAGTCTGTTATCGATTTTTAAGTTTCTTGCAGGAAGAATGGAAATTCCCTCAAGCGCCTTTTGTTCAGAGAGTCCTTCACGGACAGCAATTCCAGCTGCAAGATTTAAATATTGAATCGGTGTATAGGGATGGTCAGTGGTGATGGAAACCTCTACACCATGATCGGTCAATTCCTGATATGTTTTCCATGTTTTATTTTTCAATTCTATTTTCGAACGTCTTGTTAAGGTAGGACCTACTGAAACTTTTAAGTTGTGTCCTGCTAATTCATTTGCGATTAAATGTCCTTCAGTACAATGCTCAATTCTTAAATCAAGGTTAAATTCCTCCGCAAGTCTTAAGGCTGTAATAATATCATCAGCACGATGGGCATGAATACGGACTGGTATCTCTCGTTTTAAAGCCTTTACCAATGGAGCAATTCTCAAATCGTCAGGATTGTCGGCATAGAATGCTTTAAAGAATGCTTCACGCAGCATTCCCATAATCCCCATTCTTGTGATTGAGTCACTGTTACCGTGACTGTGAATTCTTTTTGGATTTTCTCCTAATGCTAGTTTTAAGCCGGAAATTTCCTCAACAATCATTTTTTTTACGTTCTTACCAGTTGTTTTAATGACCGAGGTTGTTCCGCCAATAATATTGGCACTCCCTGGCATAACATGCACGGTTGTGATCCCGCTTTTAACTGCATCGGAAAAAGCAGGATCTAAAGGATAGACACCATCAATAGCTCGGATATGAGGTGTCATTGGTTCCGCTGTCTCATTCGCATCATTGCCTGCCCAGCCTGTACCTTCGTCATAAAGGCCTAAATGTGTGTGTACATCGATAAAACCAGGAAAAAGAAAGAGATTGTGACAATCAATCACTTTCATATTTGAATCAACCACAAGATTTTTTCCGATTTTCTTTATTTTTCCACTTTCAATTAGTAAGTCGCCATCTGGAATAGGTTTGGCGGTTACTGGATAAATCGTAGCATTCTTTAATAGTAATTTTTTCATAATTAACCTTTCTACTGTATTAATGTTGTATTTTGTTTATTTTAACAATTTGCTCGATGGAGGAAAAGGAAGATTTACGCGTATTTTTAAAAAATGATGAAACCTTTTAATGGACGCGGCGTAAATATTAATGGAGAACTTATTAAATTTTCCATTGGGGGAGTAAAAAATGATTAAAAATGAAGACAGGATGCTTGCTGCAGTTTTATACGTTGTAAGTCTTTTTGTTCCAATAATCGGCCCGCTCATTATTTGGCTATTAAAGAAAGATGAGTCCGCTTTTATCGATTATCATGGCAGAGAGTATTTTAACTTTTTCATTTCCTATACGGTCTATTCTGTTATAAGTGGGATTTTAGTCTTATTACTCGTAGGGATTTTCTTATTATGGATATTAGGAATCATGGCATTAGTATTTACCATTATTGCTGCCGTTAAAGCTTACGAAGGAAATGAATATAGATTTCCCTTGATATTTAGAGTAATTAAATAAAGACGTTGCATTTAGCCCAGCAAAAAATATTTTTGCTGGGTTTTGAACGTTTTATTTAGTTCAATCGTCATAAGGTTGTAAATAAAAACAAGGGGGAAATGATTATGGAAATCTTAGAAAGCATTAGCTGGGGTTTAATCGCACCATTACTAATCATTCAACTTATTCTTCTAATTGTTTCACTAGTTGACTTGGCACGGATTGAGAAGACGAATGGCCCTAAATGGCTTTGGGTACTAATCATTTTATTCGTTAATATTATTGGACCGATTCTATACTTCGTTATTGGAAGGAGAAATGAATGATGTCTCTAATCGATATCACCGGGTTAAAAAAGAATTTTCAAGGCTCAGAGGTGATTAAGGGTCTTAATTTTAAGCTAAAAAAAGGAAAATGTATTGCTCTTTTAGGGCCAAATGGGGCTGGTAAGACGACTACACTTAGGATGCTTGCTGGTTTAATGAAACCGTCAGAAGGGGAGATTTCCTTTAATGAAATCAAGAATAATAGTGATATACGCCATTTAATTGGATATCTTCCTCAGTTCCCGGTTTTTTATGATTGGATGACAGGCTTTGAATTTTTAGTCTATGTAGGTAAACTGGGGGGATTATCCGGTAAAGAGGCGAAAAATCGCTCCTTGGAGCTCTTAGAGCTTGTTGGAATATTAGATGCAAAAAATCGGCGAGTAGGAAAATATTCTGGAGGTATGAAACAAAGGTTGGGAATTGCTCAGGCGATTATTCACTATCCGCAGCTTGTTATGCTGGATGAACCTGTATCTGCCTTGGATCCTTTTGGAAGAAGAGAAGTGTTGGAGCTGTTAGAAAGATTGAAAGAGCAGACAACGATCCTTTTCTCTACGCATATTCTGAATGATGCCGAGGAAGTTTGTGATGAAATTTTATTTCTACATAACGGCAGGATTGTCGAATCAGGAACAATGGAAGAATTACGTGCACGACACCAAAAAGCAAAAATTGATTTGTTTTTCCGAAAAATAACCGAGGATATTACTTTAACTATAAAAAACCATCCCATTACTATGTCCGTGCTTAAGGATGGCGACAAGATGAGCATATTCGTTAACGATGTGGATTTCGCGAGGAGAGAATTACTACAGTTGGTTTCCGAGAGAGATTGGCCGCTTGATAAATTTGAGATTTGCAGTATGACTCTTGAAGATGTATTTATGAAGGTGGTGGAAAAATGAACCAGTGGTTGACACTTTTGCAAAAAGAAATGATAGAAATGTGGAGAAACTTTAAATGGATTTGGGTGCCTATTACGTTTATTTTATTAGGTGTTTCTGAACCGTTGTCCAATTACTATATGCCGCAAATTATTGATTCCTTAGGCGGTTTGCCAGAAGGAACAGTCATTGAGATTCCTCCACCCACGGCCGGAGAGGTGCTAGTAGCAGGTTTAAGTCAATATTCAACATTAGGCGTTTTAATTATTGTTCTAGGGACAATGGGAATTATTGCGGGTGAAAGGAAAAGTGGAGTTGCTGCGATGATACTTGTAAAACCCGTTTCCTATTTTTCGTATGTAACCTCAAAATGGGCTGGTGGTCTTTTATTGGTATGGTTCTCATTATTGATTGGATATTTAGCAACCTGGTATTACACAGGATTGTTATTTGATTGGATACCATTCAGTGAGTTTTTCAATTCATATCTTCTATATGGTTTATGGTTGTCGGTTGTATTAACCGTTACGGTATTTTTTAGCTCTATTTTTCTCACTCCAGGGATCGCAGGGTTCGTTTCGTTGGCCCTCATTGTTTTTTTGACCATTTTGAGCGGCTCGCTATCACAATGGCTTGAATGGAGTCCATCACAACTAACAAGCTATGCAGCAGGCTTGTTGGTGGCAGGGAAACTTTCAAATGAAACGCTTGCAACAAGCTTCATAGCTGCGGTTCTGATCGCCATCCTTTTATGGCTAAGTGTGATTGTTTTTAAAAAGAAAGAGCTTGCCTCATAACTAGTTTTAAAAAAGAAGAGTCATCATATTGATTCTTCTATTTTTTGGTAGTTTTGAATCTTCAATAAAAACTTCTATCATTTTTTTTGATTCTGTTAAATAGAATGGAATCAGAGGGAATGGATAAGGAGTTTTCAAAATGAAAATACATGAATATTACCGTAATCTAGCTGGAGTAAATTTAAATGGCAGTATTGCTGCGTTAGTGCCCTCAATCATCATTGTCGGCATCAATATAACGTACATACAACAAAAACCAATGATGGTTTTGACTCTCCCTTTTCTACTTTACAGTCTTATAAGTTTTCAAGTCTATCTTTTTAGAAGGAATCAATCGAATGCGATTGAAAAAAATATTCCTAGTATTCCGAACCATTATGATTCTTTTTTTGAAGCAAAACATCTATTACTAGTTTTTATGAATACTCAGTCACCAAGATTGCTCCTGTACTTTCCTAATGGCCATTTAGCGGGGATGATTAAAAAACATAAAGGAAAATTTTTAAATCGCTCTACCATTCATGTCCTATATAATGATGCTGGCCAGACAATGGGTATTTATCAAATAAAAAAGAACAAAATTATCGTCTATGATCATAATAGAAAATATTTAGGCTGCTTAGAAAGAGAAAAGCGGTCTTGGTTAAAAAATAAAAAAGATCTGTTGGATGCAGAAGGTAAATTAATCGGAGAAGTGGAAGGTTCGAGGTATTTTATGGATGAAAAGGTATTGAATCTCTATCAATCCCAAGAAGCCCGATTAAGAAGGGGATGGATGCCTCTGAAGTGGAACAGCTTATTTCCCGAGCCCAATACACCAGTGTTCACCCTGTCGGAAAATCTCACTGAAAAGGACAAGCTATTAAGAATTTCAATATTAATAAATGAATATTTCATTGAAAGGTAAAATGTATCATTCATTATTATTGTTTGATAGAATAGAGAATAATCATTTTTCTATTGTGGAGGTTTTGGCAGTGCAAATCGAATTAATCAAAGGACACGGATCAGGCAATGATTTTTTACTTATTGATGAGATAACGAATTCGTATTCCTTCTCTGAAATGGAAAGAGCAGAGCTTGCACGGCTTTTATGTGAACGCGATTCAGATTTAGGAGCCGATGGTATACTCTTCATCATGAAAAGTAAACATGCCGATGGAAGAATGCGTGTATTTAATGCTGACGGCTCAGAAGCCTCTATGTGCGGGAATGGTTTGCGCCTTGTGGCTAGGTATGTATGTGAAATGCTTCAAGTGAATGAAGCGGTTATTGAAACGATGAAGGCAGACTTGAAGGTTAGTAAACAGGCAAATATATATCCAGATGTGACTACCTATCAAGTGGAAATATCCCCTGTTTCTTTTCAATTATCCGATTTGCCGCTGCAAATGAATCAATCAAGCTTATTAAATGAAAAAATAACTGAGTTATCAGATGAAGTAATCTTTTCTGCTTTAGCTGTTCCGAATCCCCATTTAATTTCAATCGTTGAAACGGAACAAATTAAATCTAATTTACAAAAACTAATTAGTGAAAAAGTAAATGGACCAAATGAATTGTTTCCTGATGGTGTAAATGTTAGTTTTGTTAAGTCGTTGAGTCCAGGGAATATTTATGTAAACACATATGAACGTGGTGTCGGCTTTACCAATGCATGTGGTACGGCGATGTCTGCCTCATCTTTGGTTACCTGTCAACAAGGGTTAAATGAAATCGAGCAGTTAATTAATGTTTATAACAACGGTGGTAGGGTCCAATGTGTCGTTCATCAAACCGAGGTAGGATATTATATCGATTTAATCGGTAATGCCACTTATTTATATCATGCAAATACTGAAGTCGAGCTTGAAAAAAAGACCTTTGCCTTAACTTCCAAGAAAGACTATTTGGAACAACAAGCCTATGAAAAACTGCAATCTGATGCCCAGCATTTGCTTCAAGAAGAATTAAAAGGATAAGGAATGTCTTATCCTTTTTTTGCTTTTAACACTTCAAGGACTGGTGCAAACGGCTGGACCTTTTTTGTTTGGAAGAAATTTTTAAAAGGATCACCATGGCTTTGAAGACGCTGTAAGGCATTAGCCATCGTAAAGACTTTGGGCTCCAATTTCTCGTGTACTTCCTCCCAATTTAGTGGTGTTGCCACTCCGCCATGCTCATTTCCGCGCATGGAATAAGGTGCGACAATTGTTTTACCTTCACCATGCTGCACATAATCGACATAAAGCTTGTTTCCCCGATTTTTTTTCAGCCTCTCAGTTGTAAAAGAAACAGGATCCTGTGAAATCAAATACTCAGCAATAAAACTAGTAAAAAGCCGGGTATCATCATATGTAAATTCACCCTCAGGTAAAGGAAGGTATATTTGCAGTCCTTTGTTTCCAGATGTTTTGATAAAGCCGATTAAATTTAATTGATTTAGGACTTGTTTGATTAATAAAGCAGCTTTAATGGCTAAATGAAATTCATCAATCGACGGAGGGTCTAAATCAAATACAATTTCACTAGGTCCTTTGCTCTGGACAGTCTGGAATGGAATGTGAAATTCAATAGCCAATTGATTCCCCAGCCAGACAAGCGTTTTTAAATGATTACAAACAATATAATCAATTCCATCATCCCTATGAGTTTGAACAAAATCGGGTGCATAATCGGGACAATTTTTTTGATAAAATGCCTCACCGAACATCCCATGCGGGTAGCGAATGACTGTTAATAAACGATTTTCTAAAAACGGAAGCATATAAGGTGCAGCTTCTCGAAGGTATAAAATATAATCTGCCTTCTGAATGTCTTGGTTTTTCCAGAGCGGCTTGTCCGGATGGGTAATCTCTAAATCTTCTGGCAGGTTTTTCTGTTGAAAAATAAACTTTTCAAAGGTGCAATTTTTTGGTTCAAGATCGAAGCGGAACCGGTCAAAGTGTGGCTCGCGAAGCTGCCCTTCATATAGTTCAAGGTACTTTACTTCGAGACAAATTGCTGGATCAACATAAATAAATTTCTGGTCTTCCTCGATCACATTTTGTTTTATTGTTTGGTGCAGTGCCTGTTTTTCATCAGGTTTAAAGCCAAAGAGAACCTGCCCAACTGGATGAACCTTTTTTCCTTGATATACTCCGACAAAAAAATAACCATTTGTTTTATCAAAAGACGTAATAAAGCAGCTAACATATTTCCAATTTTTATATTTCAGCCATTGTAAGGATCGTTTTCCTTCCTCCCAAAGGCTGTTTTTATGTTTTGCAATAATCCCTTCGCCATCATGCAATACTACCTTTTCCCAAATGGATTCAAAATCTGCCTCTGCTGTAACTAGTTGAAGTAACTCGTCACTATAAGGATCTGCATCCGGCTTTAAACCAAGCAAGTGAAATACTTTTATTAATTCTGCCTTTCGCTGATGGAAAGGGAAACTGCACAATGATTTTCCTTTGAGCATTAGAATATCAAAAACCATTAGATGACAAGGGGATTTGCTTGCAGTTTCAGTGATTTTTTTTTCAGCTTTCATTCTGCCGCGAACTTGAATATGTGCAAAATTAGCTTTGTATGGATTTTCTAATGAAACTAGCTCGCAATCCAGCATTAGTGGTATCAAAGGTTTAAACTGTTTTTCGTTTTTTAATAAAAATTCTTCGATTTCCGGAAATTGCTGAAGTAGTGGTTTTCCATTCCTGCTTGTAAGAGTGATATTGCTTGGGTTCCACTCTAAAATGGCCCGAAACCCATCATATTTAACCTCGTATAACCAATCCGGTTTTCCCGAAAGTTCAAATGTTAATGTCGGAAGCATTGGTTTCATTTGCTTTTACCTTCCTTTTTTCTTATTTTGTTTCAACCCGAGCCGAATCATCCTTTTTCCAATTGTTTTTCAGCATGCAAATGATACAGGTACACAAACTAAAAATAAAAAGATTGGAGAAAAAACATATGCATACGATGTGGAAAGGAAGTATTAGCTTTGGGCTTGTTAATATACCCATTAAGCTTCATACTGCGACTGAAGATAAGGATATTAAACTTAGGACACTTCACAACAAATGTCATGCACCAATCAAATATGAAAAAATTTGCTCTGTATGTGAAGAGGAGGTCAAGCCTGAAGAAATTGTGAAGGCTTATGAATATACAAAGGGGAAATTTGTCGTTCTCGATCAAGAAGATCTGGAAAAACTTAGGAAGGAAAACGAAGATAAGGCAGTTGAAATAATTGATTTTGTAAAAATCGAAGAAATTGATCCGATTTATTATGATCGCAGTTATTTTATGTCTCCAAATGAAGGTGGAGGAAAAGCTTATTCTTTATTACGGAAAGCCCTTCAGGAATCACAAAAAGTGGGTCTGGCCAAGATTGTGATTCGTTCCAAGGAGCAGATGGCTGTAATACGTGTTTATGAAAATACCTTAGTAATGGAGACCATTCACTATCCGGATGAGGTTCGTAAGGCAGGGGACGTTCCCAATGTTCCAGCAGAGGATAAAGTGACAAAAAAGGAATTGGATACGGCCATTTTACTGATTGATCAACTTACTTCTGAGTTTAAGCCTGAAAAATATACCGACGAATATCGTACAGCATTATTAGAATTAATCGAATCAAAACGAACTGGTAAAGAAACAGTCGCTCCTGCAGCAAAGGAAGTTGCCTCAAATGTGACAGATTTAATGGCGGCATTGCAAGCTTCTATCGATCGGACAAAACCCAAAAAGGAAGCTGCACCCAAAAAACCAACTACTGCAAAGAAAAAAGCGGTTACAAAAATAAAAAAAGAAGCTTAAAAATTTTTCTAATAGATGAAACTTAAAAATACTCATTAAAAATGGGTATTTTTTCCTGTTGGTGATGGTACTTTCAGATTTAATTAAGGCATACTGTTAGATAGATAAAGAATATAACGGGGGCGAGACAATGGCTTTTAATGTGCTTTTGTTTGCAGATCCAGGCATCGATGATTCCTTTGCGATAATGTATGCTTTATTGAATCCAAAAATAAATCTTGTGGGGATTGTTAGTGGGTATGGAAATACACCTAAAGAGCTTTCAGTAAGGAATACGGCCTATTTAATCCATTTAGGCGGAAGAGAGGATATCCCGATAATCGCCGGATCTGCTGGACCATTGTCTGGAGAATCAGTGCAATATTATCCAGAAATACACGGGCCAGAAGGGATGGGGCCTATTAAGCCTCCAGATACACTAGAGAATGTGGAAATATATGATTTCGGTAAAATTAACGAAATTGTTAATGAATATAAAGGAAATATCGTGATTGTCTCAGTTGGGAGACTAACAGAACTTGCACTTATGTTTATTTTATACGGAAATAATGCTCTAAAAGATGTTTCTGCATTTTATATAATGGGTGGTGCATTCTTAGTACCAGGAAATATTACAGCAGAGGCGGAAGCCAATTTTTATACGGATCCTATTGCAGCAAATTCAGCCATAGAAAAGGCTCATAATGTTTATTTATACCCTTTGAATGTTACAAACAAAGCGATTATTACACCAGAAATTATTGATTTTCTAAGTGAAAACAGTCCGACAGAATTCCGTCCATTACTAAAACCAGCATTTGACTATTATTATCAAGCCTATCAAAAAAATGTACCTGGTATTAAGGGTGCGCCAATACATGATGTGGTTCCATTGATGGCATTATCCAATCCTGATATTGTGAAATATATCCCGAGGAGAGTCAGGGTTGAAGAGTACGGTAATGCAAAAGGAAAAAGTATCGCAGATTTCCGTCCTAAGCCTGATCAAGAACCGTTAAATACGGTTGATAATATTGCAATGGAAATAGATGTACAAAAATACATCATTGATTTTATGCAGATTTTTCTTAAAGGGGATTAAAAAAGAAAGAGAATGAACTAGATTAATAATTTGCAAGTGAAATTGACTTTTAGACTAAAATAGGTTAGAATTAAGTTACGCTTTATAGTTCGTTAAATATTTATTTGTTTAAGTAGTCGTAACTGCACGAAATTGTGGGTGATGTCTATTACTCACTGTGTGGTTACGACTTTTTAGTTTTAAATGTCAATTAACTTAAAGTGAAAAATTTTTGGGGGTAAATATCCATGAAAAACGGTAAAGTAAAATGGTTTAATGCAGAAAAAGGTTTTGGATTTATCGAAGCTGAAGGCGGCCAAGATGTATTCGTTCACTTCTCAGCTATCCAATCTGAAGGTTTCAAAACTTTAGAAGAAGGTCAATCAGTTTCTTTCGAAATCGTTGAAGGCGCTCGTGGACCACAAGCTTCTAACGTAAAAGCTGTTTAATTGATTAACTAAAAGGTGATGCTTGCCATCACCTTTTTCTATAGGCAATTCATTTAACAAATTGTCAAAAATGTACAGGGGTGTGATCATTTTGGCGTTTGGCAGAAGAAATGATGAAGAAATAAAGCTGGAAGAAACTAAAATATGGGAATGTAATTCAGACAATTGTAAATGCTGGATTCGTGACAATTTTAAGAGCAGTGAAGTACCCCTTTGTCCAATATGCAAAAGTGAAATGAGCCTGACAACAAGAGAACTTCAGGTTATCCATAATCATAGTAAAAACTTTATGTAAAAAAGCAGGGAGCTCTCCCTGCTTTTTTACTTGCCTATGTTTTCTTTACAATAGTTAAATACCATTTCCTCTTCATCTTCTTCTAATGCAAAATCTAATACTTTTTCAGTCTCATTTTCATAGAGATGATAAGTTGATATTCTTTGTCCTTTTTCGTCATTTATAAAAAGAACTCTAATTCCCACACCTTTATCAGAGTAAAGCTCATCCTCTTCCTCTACTTCAAGTTCAAGAAAAAATTCGAAGCGCTCGCCGCTTAATAATCCAAATGGATCTTCTATTTTTTCAACGATATGTCCTTGTATATTCAATATAATCATCCTTTACGTAATGTTCTTCCATTATTATATACAATTTTCGACAACAACAAAAAGGATTCATGCTTTTAAGGATAAAATGTTATCAAATTATGTAGGAATAAATTGACATTCATGTGAATTCTGTTAAATTTAATATTTATTTAATAATAATACGTTAAAATTTATGTTGAAAAAACATAAAGGTATGAAGGTGAAAAAAATTTGCGATGATTTGTGAAATTATTCACAAAAACTAGAGTGGGGAAAAGGAGGGCAATTACCTATGTCTGAAAAAAGTACAATAAAGAAACTTTTAAAGAATAAAATGCAGCGAAGGACCTTTTTAAAATGGACTGGAGCGATTGGAGTACCCGTTATTGCTGGCGGCATCGGTACAAAATTAATTGTGGATCAGCAGAAGAAGGATAAGGTTGTCAGTGCGAGTGAATTCGATAAAATTGTATCCACTTGTAGTATCAATAATTGTGGTGGTCGCTGCGTAATTAAAGCTTATGTCAAAGATGGCGTAGTTGTGAGGGTTGGAACGGATTCTCAGGAAAGCGGAGATCCATCTATCCCTCCATTGAAGGCTTGTGTTCGCGGACGAAATTATCGTGAATTACTTTATCATCCTGATCGACTCAAATATCCAATGAAACGTGTTGGTAAACGTGGTGAGGGGAAATTCGAAAAAATTTCATGGGAAGAAGCGATTGAAACTATCGCCTCTGAAGTGAAGAGGATCGGTGAAAAGTACGGACCAGAATCAAGATATGTCAATTATGCTTCAGGTCAGAGCTGGGGTCTGCATGGCGGCAGAAACTCTGCCAGAAAATTATTGGCACTGACAGGTGGTTATCTTAATTACAGAAACGATTATAGTTCCGGTGCTGGAAACGTCGCAACACCTTATACATATGGAACGAATAATTCTGGGAGCAGTTTTGATTCTCTGTTACATTCAAAATATATCATTTTATGGGGCCAGAATCCTTCAGAAATGATTTTTTCTACTCCATACCGCGAATATTTAATGCAGGCAAAGAAAAAGGGCGCCAAAATCATCGTAATCGATCCGAGGTATACCGATACTGCCATTGCTTACGCGGACGAGTGGATTCCAATATTACCAACTACCGATAACGCAATGATGGATGCAATGGGCTATGTCATTGTCACTGAAAATCTTCATGATCAAGCATTTTTAGATACGTACTGTATTGGATTTGACGGGGACCATATGCCTGAAGGTGTATCGAAGGAAGAGTCATTGAAAAGTTATTTACTAGGAGAGAAAGACCATATAGTGAAAACACCAGAATGGGCAGAAAAAATCTGTGGGGTACCAGCGGATAAAATCCGTGAAATTGCCAGAAATTATGCAACCATAAAGCCTGGAGCTCTCATTCAAGGTTGGTCTGCCCAAAGACAGGCATATGGAGAGCAATTTATGCGCGGTGGTGCACAACTTGCCTGTCTAACAGGAAATGTCGGTAAGCTTGGTGGCTGGGCAGGGGGAACTGGATACTGGAGCCGTACAGATATTGTTTATCCATTTACCTTTGAAAACCCGATAAAGGCATCGATTCCATGCTTTCTATGGACTAAAGCGGTTGAACAAGGGACAGAAATGACAGTTGCTGATGGTCTACAAGGAACAGAAAAATTAACAACTAATATAAAACTAATCTTTAACATGGCTGGAAATATGCTAGTGAATCAACATTCTGATATTAATAAGACCACAAGTCTACTGGCAGATGAAAGCAAAGTCGAATTTATTTGCGTTAGTGATCTCTTTATGACTCCAAGTGCGAAGTATGCGGATATCTTACTTCCTGGGACGACATTCTTTGAGCGTTATGATATTGGCGTTCCATGGTGTTTTGGCGATTATGTCGTTTTTGGTGATAAAACGATTGACCCGCTATATGAATGCAGAAATGAATATGATGTGTTTGCTGACATGGCAGATAAATTAGGGGTGAAAGAACAGTTTACGGAGGGAAGAACCATACTTGATATTGTAAAAGAAAGCGTAGATAGGACAAGGAAGGAACTGGACCCAACCTTTCCAGCCTTTGAGGAGTTCCGGAAGAAGGGAGTCCATCATTTTAAATTCGATGAACCGTTAATCGGTTTTAAAGCGCAAATTGATGACCTCGAGAACAATCCTTTCGAAACACCATCTGGGAAGATTGAATTATTTTCGAAAGAGCTTTGGGACATGAATCAGCATGATGAAATTCCAGCGATTGCAAAATATATTCCTTCATGGGAAGGCCCTGAAGATCCATTGAAAGAAAAATATCCGTTACAGTTAATCAGCTGGCACTATAAACGCAGATGCCATTCTACGTATGATAATATGCCATGGCTTGAAGAGGCAGCGAAACAGGAGATGTGGCTGAATCCTAAAGATGCAGAAAAGCGTGGGATTAAGGATGGGGACCGAGTTCAAGTTTTTAACGATCGCGGCCGTTTGGTAATTGACGTTAAGGTAACGCCACGCATCATCCCAGGTGTTGCAGGCATTCCTCAAGGGGGATGGTTTACACCTGACAAATTTGGTACTGACCAAAGGGGTTCAATAAATGTTCTTACATCTCAGCGAGCAACACCCTTGGCAAAGGCAAATCCTCAACTAACAAACCTTGTTGAAGTGAAAAAAGCGTAAGGGAGAGATACAATTTGGCACAGTTAGGATTTTATATCAATCAAAGTCTTTGTCAGGGATGTAAAGCGTGTAGTGTTGCTTGTAAGGATAAAAATAACACCGAAGTAGGGATTAATTTTCGCAGGGTCTATAACTATGAAGAAGGAACGTTTATGGAGCAGCCCACGAAAGGTATAGTGCAAAATGTTAAGTCTTATTATTTTTCAATTGCCTGTAACCATTGTAAATCACCGGCGTGTATTTTAAGCTGTCCTACTGGTGCAATCGTAAAACGAGAAGAGGACGGTGTTGTCACGATTGACCAGGAAATATGCGCTGGAGCACAGTTATGTGTAAAGGCATGTCCTTATGGGGGGCCACAGTTTAACAAGGAAACGTATAAATCAAATAAATGTAATTTTTGTATCGATCTTCAGGAAAAAGGCGAACTACCTGTTTGTGTATCTACCTGTCCACTTGGGGCAATAGAATTTGGTCCAATAGAAGAACTGCGGAAAAAATATGGTGTTATCCAACAAATTAAAGGGATGCCAAGTGCAAAACTTACAAATCCAAATATTGTCATTACTCCGCATAAGAACGCAAAAATATAATTTTGGTAATAAGAGTTGGTGATAAGATGTCGTTACTCCTAAATTGGCTAGAGAGCCTACATGAGGATACTGTTGTTTCATCAAAATGCTCTAGGATTAGGAATCGAAAATCAACATGCAACTATTGTATGGAGCAATGCAATTACGATGCGATAAGTTTAAAAGATCATTTGATTTTAATTAATACTAATCGATGCACGATGTGTGGAGAATGTATTATTGCCTGTCCTCTCTCAGCGATTGAAGGCTTGGTTTCAAGTAGAACCTTTGATAAAGGAAGTCTGATATTTGATGATACCTATTTACCATCAATTAAAGAATTACTGATTTATAAGAAAAGAGGCTTGGCCTCGATTCAAGACCATAATAACCAAATAAATCAAGAGTGGAACTTGCTCTTGGACAAAGTAAACGAGCAATTAGCCTTGCTAAATGAAAGCCCCATTGATGTCGTTAAAATAAATAGTAATGAAAAGCTTTCCCGACGTGCGTTTCTTAATTCATTTCAAAACAATGGAAAAAGGTTTGCTAAAGGTATCGCTCCCGTTGCTTGGAAAATTGAAATGGATGACTGGAAACTTCAGAAATATTATCCAGAAATTCAATTTTATAAAGTAGACCTTGATAAAAAGAAATGCACTTTATGCCAAGCATGCTTTAGCCTATGTATAGAAGCGGTATTCACCTTAAAAGAGGGGTTCTTACAAATTCAAAATGAAAAATGTGTAAACTGTACTTCCTGCATGGATGTTTGCACTGAAGAAGCAATCAAGATTAAACCAGAAGTGAAAAAAAAGGAGGAAAGAATAGAACCCTTTTATATAAAAAAGTGCCCAGAATGTCTGCACAATTTTATTACATTTCAATCAGATACAATTCACTGTCCTATTTGTATCAATCGAAACCCAAATTGGTTAAGTCCCTACTAAGCATATTTTAGCCGGTAATCCTAGATTACCGGTTTTTATTCATATAATTATAAAAATGGAATATAAATGGTAATTGGTAGGATGCATCAAAGAATAGGGGGGTTATAAATGAATGGAGACTTTGAAAAGACAGCACGCTTTGAACATCGGTTTTGGCTGCAAATCCTCGGGGATCATTCACGGTTTATCTTTGAAGCATTAGCACCAGTTGAAACAGAAGATATTAATAAAGCGAATACTTTTATTAAAGTATTTGACATGCTTCTCAACAGGGCGAAGTCAGAGAATCCTGCTAATCTATCCGTAGATGCAGAAGTTGAAGTAATTAAACTAAGAGAATTTAAACTAGATCTAATAAGAAAACATCTGTATGGTAAAGTAAAAATTCATCTCTCACCAACTTTTATTAATCATATGGTTAATGAATTAGAGGAATATTTACGAATATTAAAGCATCTAAAGGCACAACAAACGCTCCCAATTTATCACGAGCTTCATCATCACCTAGTATGGTTGCTAGATGCTGCTGGACATGCGGGAGCGATTTCCGATAGTTTGGATCATGTTGAAAAAAGACTTAAAGAAAAGAGCGATTTATACACAAAGTATTTTGAAGATTTTTATTTGAAGGCAGTTGAGATGGCAGGATATTTACGAACAAATATAACCACTTTTCCGGCACTGGAAAAAATGAATAAAGATGTATCACTGGAAATGAAGCTATTTCAAAATTTCCTTCAGGAGTTGGAGGAACTGGAGCTTAGTGCCCAAGTGCTTGGAACGTTTTCCCCTTTAATGGCTGACCATATGTTTCGTGAGGAATGTTATTATTTAATGAAACTGGCTGAATCAACGGACCTTGCAAAACCAGACTGTGACCCAGCTAAACCACGGATTAAAGACAGCTAAAACTATAGCGCTGGTTGGAATGTTGGATTTCACCAGCGCTACAATTTTAGCTTTTTTGACTTGGTTTTATCGAAGTTAAGGTAATAAAGGCGGTTATGATACTAAGACCGCTTAATAAAACAAAAATCCATCCTTTTGAAAATTTCATTAACAAGGCAATAATTGGCGGCCCTGCAGCTACCCCAATAAATCTCATTGAACTGTAAATCGATGAAATGGTGCCGCGTTCCTCTTTTTCTACACCTTCTGTTAGAAGTGCGTCAAGACAAGGAAGACCTATGCCAATTCCAATGCCCGCAATTAAAAACATACTAATCATAAACCAAAGCTTTATAGAGAACCAAAGTGCAGCTATTGATAGGGCAGCAGCAATAATGCCTCCAAAGGTAAGCCATTTCATTAATACTCGATTTTTCTTAATTACCTTCCCTGCAATAAACGAGGATAAACAAAGTGCACCAAGAGGTAAAGCTAAGAATAGGCCTTTTTTGACATCTTTTATTCCGTATTCCTTTTCAAAAACTTCCGATAAATAAAATAATATCCCAAAAAGGACAAGCATTAGATTTCCGCCAATAAAAAAGATGGCATATAACCATTTTCCTTTTTCGGTAAAGGTCTTTTTGACATTGGTAAAAAATTGTTTAAACGGTATCGGCTTTTCCTTTTTTTTAGGAGTCTTCACTAGGAGTAGAACCAATAATACTGAAATTCCACAAAAGACAGGAAAAGAAAAAAACGGTAAAAACCATAGGAAACCCGCTAAAAAAGCACCAAGAACAGGGCTTAACACTTTTCCAAAAGTGTTAGAGGTTTCAATTAATCCAAGACAGGTACTTACATCATCCTCATTTTTAAACATATCACCAACTAACGGTAAAACAATGGGGGCAGCACCGGCTGCACCTACCCCTTGAAGGGCGCGCCCAATTAATATTACCCAATAGGCATTGTCTAGCTTCCAGGCGGCCCACCCAGATATTAATCCACCTATCCCAGCAATGATAAGACTAGGGACAATCACCTTTTTCCTACCAATATGATCGGATAAGTATCCGGCTATAGGAATCAAAAATATGGCGACGATCGAATAAACGGTAATCACCATGCTCGTTTGAAAAGAAGTAATATTTAACTTTTTTTCCATAGAAGGTAAAACAGGAATTAACATGGAATTACCCAACGTCATCACTAATGGTATAGAGGAAAGTGAGAGTATAGCCCATTTTTGTTTTGAGACCTCACCGGATTTTTTTTTATCGGAGGACGATTTACTTTTTGCTGCCTCTGAAGTAGGGGCCAATCGTTCAATATGATCCATTAGACTAATTATCCCGCCTTCGTTATATGCTACTGTTAATATTGGCTTGTTCATTGGAAAATAACAACGGAATGTGAATCCTTTTAATGGAATCTTTAAATCGATAATGTGAATATTCTAAAATTTTTTAGTTGACAGGAGGAAAAATACTCGTTATTATAAAAATCAATAAATGCAGGGCAATGATGAAGAGTAGTAGCTTATATGGATTCTTTAGAGAGCTGATGGTTGGTGCAAATCAGTGTAGACGTATGAGTGAATGGACTTCTAAGCCTCCAAACCGAACCTCCGTTAGGGACAGTAGGCTTTGGCGAAGATCTCATCGTTACAAGAGACAGATATTCAAGCTCTAATCGCTTCGATATCGGTAAAGTGAGCTAATTTTAGCTAATGAAGGTGGCACCACGGGTTTTCCGTCCTTTTTGGGATGGGGGACCCTTTTTGTTTTTAAAAATTACATATTAATCGTTAAGCAAGAGGAGTACACTTATTTAATTCTTTTCAGAGAGTCGGGGAAGGTGAGAGCCCGGTAAGAATGGATTTGTGGAATGGACTTGCGAGAGGCAGCCTGAACTTTAAGTACGGCTGCACGGAGTTCCACCGTTAAAAGGATAGGATATCAGACAGTTCTAGACGTCTTGTATCTGAAAGAGGAGGCGGAAGTTGTTTCGCTTTGAATGGAGGTGGCACCACGATCTAAGAATCGTCCTCTAGATGCATAGCACTTGTTATGTATCTAGAGGACGATTTTTTTATTTTTTCATAAAAGAAAGGAGCAATTTCATGCAAGTAGTAAACGGTTATTATTTACAGGAATTAAAAGGGGACACCTTTACCCCTATCTCTATTTTGCAAAAGATTTCAGGAAAAAAGAAATTTCTATTGGAGAGCTCGCATAAGTACAATGACTCTGGCCGTTATTCCTTTATTGGATCAGATCCAGCCTTCGAACTTATTTCAAAAGGGAGTATAAATGAGATTATTGACCGCAGCGGTGAAAAGAAAATTCTACATGGGAATCCAATAGAAATAATTAAAGATTTACTTCCGGTCAACGAGTTGGACGAAATACTTTTTCCTTTTGTTAGCGGAGCTGTTGGCTATTTTGGTTACGACATCATCCGCCAATTTGAAGTCATTGGGGAAGAGTTTCCAAATGGGATGATGATGCCGGATGTACATTTAATGTTCTATGAAGAACTGATTGTCTATGATCATCTCCAAGAAAAGATAACAATATGCGGGATGCCCCTTAATGAAGAAGGGAATGAAGTGGAGCAAAGAATTCAACAAAGATTGAAGGAGTTAAAAAAGCCTAATATCTATCAAGAGGAGGAACCATTCCACTTTACAGGGTTTGAATCAGAAACCTCAAAAGAAGCGTTTATTCAAAATGTAGAGATTGCAAAAGAACATATTAAAGCTGGAGATATCTTTCAAGTCGTCCTTTCAAGACGGATGAAATCTTCCTTTCAAGGTACACCATTATCGCTTTATCGCAAGCATCGTGCCAATAATCCTACTCCATATATGTTTTACGTTGACTTTGATCAATACACAATCATAGGCTCATCACCAGAAAGCTTAATTAAAACAAGAGGTTCAAAAGTATTCGCCAATCCGATCGCCGGAACCAAAAAACGGGGGAAAACAGCCGAAGAGGATCTGCTAATTGCCAAAGAATTGCAATCAGATGAAAAAGAATTGGCGGAACACAAGATGCTTGTCGATCTTGGGCGTAATGATTTAGGCAAGGTATGTGAGTTTGGTACTATCAGCGTGGATAAATACTTGGAGGTTGAGAATTTCCGCCACGTTATCCACCTCGTTTCAGAAGTAAGCGGACAGCTCACTAACGGACATTCGAGCTTAGATGCGCTGGCGGCGTGCCTCCCCGCAGGAACGGTATCAGGGGCACCTAAGATTCGTGCGATGGAAATCATCAATGAACTAGAGAAATCAAAACGGGGTGTTTACTCGGGTGCTATAGGTTATTTATCTGCCAATGGGAATATGGATTTTGCCTTGGCCATTCGTACGATGATTTTGAAAGAAGGAATCGCTTATATTCAGGCTGGTGCAGGAATTGTCCACGATTCCAACCCAGAATCTGAATATCAAGAAACAATAAATAAATTAAGATCTTTTTTGGAGGGTGAACAATGATATTACTGATTGATAATTTTGATTCCTTTACATTCAATCTTTATCAATACTTAGGTGAATTAGGGGAGAAGGCGGCGGTTTATCGTAATAATCAACTAACCATTGAGGAAATAGGAGAACTCCAGCCGCGTGCGATTATTCTGTCCCCGGGACCGGGTGTTCCAGAGGATGCTGGAATCTGTATTGAGGTCATTAAAGAATTTCACCGAAATATTCCGATATTAGGGATTTGCTTAGGGCATCAAGCGATAGGAGCTGCCTTTGGAGGAGTAGTGACAAGGGCGGAGTTAATCAAACACGGCAAGACATCTATGATTGAACACAATGCTGGGGACATATTTAAGGGTCTTCCTTCTCCTTTGGAAGTGATGCGCTATCATTCCTTAATTATTAAACAAGAAAGTTTACCGACGGAACTAGAGTGCACAGCCGTTTCTATAGATGACCGAGAAGTAATGGCGATCAAGCATCGAGAATGTCCGGTATACGGCCTACAATTTCATCCAGAATCAATTGGGACACCGTCTGGAAAGCAGCTAATAGCCAACTTTTTAACTCTAATTGAAGGGACGAATGAAAATGAAAAATTATTTACTCCAATTAGCTGAAGGAGAAGCTTTTTCCGAAGGACAAATGAAAGAGGTTGTAGATGTGATTTTGGGGGAAGAGGTTTCAGAAAGTGAGATTGCAGCTTTTTTAATGGGCTTAAAGTCAAAGGGCGAGACTGTAGAGGAAATTTCGGGCATTGTTAAGGGAATGAAGGAAAATACATTGAAATTTAAAAAGAAGTTTCCGAATGTTCTGGATAATTGTGGTACTGGTGGTGACGGTTCTTCAAGCTTTAATGTGAGTACAACATCTGCTTTTGTCATTGCTGGTGCAGGAATTCCAGTAGCTAAACACGGAAATAGAAGTATTTCAAGTAAAACAGGTAGTGCTGATGTTCTTGAATACTTGGGTGTTAACTTAAACCTCCCTGTGGAAAGGACGGAAGAAATCCTTCAGAACATAGGAATTGCCTTTTTATTTGCACCCCATGTGCACCCAAAATTAAAAAAAGTAGTAACAGTTCGAAGACAATTAAAGATTCCCACTATATTCAATTATATTGGTCCACTAACCAATCCAATTGATTTGGACTTTCAATTACTTGGGGTCAATCGCAGAGACCTGTTACCTGTATTTGCGGAAGTTTTGCAAATGCTCGGTCGGAAACGGGCCTTGGTCATTAATGGTGCCGGGTATATGGATGAAGCGTCACTTCAAGGAGAGAATCATTATTGCTTATTAGAAGAGGGTGTTATTTCTAATCATCGTTTTTCACCGGAAGATGTAGGTCTTCCGCAATATGATAACAGCCAAATAAAAGGCGGAGATTCGAAGGAAAATGCTGAAATTCTTAAAAATGTGCTTAAAGGGGAGAAGGGAGCTTGCCGTGATACCGTCCTTTTAAATGCAGGTATAGGAATTTATACTGGCGGAAAAGCCAGGACCATTGAAGAGGGCATAAAAATTGCCAGTGAGGTAATTGATTCTGGTTCAGCCTATGAAAAGCTACAGAAGTTAATTGAAATGACAAGGACCGGACAAATGGAGGCGATTTAAGTGGAGTCGATTTTAGAGCGAATCATTCAACAAAAACAAAAAGAAGTAATTCAACTTCGAAAAATAGTGTTACCCCAAATGGAAAAGAATCAGAGAAGATCCTTGATAGAAAAGTTACAAACTGCCGAAGAAATTGCTGTCATCGCTGAATTCAAGCGTGCATCTCCATCAAAAGGAATAATAAACGATGGAATTGCGCCTAAAGAACAGGCATTTATTTATGAGAACTCAGGTGCATCGGCTATATCGGTGTTAACCGATGAAACTTTTTTTAAAGGATCGTATACTGACTTGCGAGCAGTTAGAGAGGTGGTTGACCTCCCGATACTTTGTAAGGATTTTATCATCGATACTAGTCAAATCGACCATGCAGCATTCCATGGAGCAGACCTGATTCTCTTGATTGTTGCCGCATTAGAAGAAAAGCATTTAAAGGAGCTATACCAATATGCAAAAAGTCTTGACCTAGAAGTATTAGTAGAAGTTCATAATCAAAAAGAATTAGAAACGGCCTTGAAAACAGGCGCGAAATTAATCGGTGTTAATAATCGAGATTTAAGGACATTTAAAGTAAGTCTAGAGATAACAGAAGTCTTGGGAGAGCTAATTAAAGCAAACGGGGCCTATCTTATTAGTGAAAGTGGAATCCATGAGCCCGAGGATGTTGAACGTGTTAGAAAAGCTGGTGCTAATGGCATTCTAGTTGGTGAAGCACTTATGAAAAGTAAGGATATAAACAGGGCATTATCCGATTTTCGCTTGCCGCTTGCTGGAGGGATAATGAAATGAAGGTGAAGATTTGCGGGATTACTGATATAGAAACAGCATTGGCGGCAGTTGATTATGGAGCGGATGCTATTGGCTTTGTGTTTGCTGAGAGCAAACGAAAAATAACAGAAGATAAGGCTAGATACATTATTGCTCAATTGCCAAAGAATGTCTTAAAGGTTGGCGTGTTTGTAAATGAGTCAAAAGAGAATATTGAGAGAATTTCTAATTATGTCGGCCTCACTCACATTCAATTACATGGAGATGAAACAAAGGAGCTATGTGCTTCGATTAAGAAACCCGTTATCAAAGCTGTAAGTATTTCCGACAAGGAGAGCTTAAAGAAAGTCGAAGGTTTTTCTAGTGAGTATATTTTGGTGGATGGCCCTAAAGGGAAATACAGGGGTGGGAATGGCTTAACTTTTGATTGGAATCTCCTTGATTCAACGGTAATTCAAGATAAAAAAATCATTCTCGCTGGAGGGTTAACGATAGAGAATGTGGAAGAAGCCATCACGTTAATAAAACCATATATGGTTGATGTCAGCAGTGGTGTCGAAACGGAAGGAAAAAAAGATATAAAAAAAATCAAAGCATTTCTAGAAAAGGCAAAAGGGAGCCAATTAGGAGGATTACAGGATGAAATCATACACATTACCAAATGAAAAGGGTCATTTTGGCATATTCGGAGGAAGATTTGTACCAGAAACATTGATGAAAGCTGTTTTAGAATTAGAGGACTCCTATGAGGAAGCGAAAAAAGACCCAGCGTTTCGACTTGAGATTCAAAAATTATTAGCAGAATATGTTGGAAGAGAGACTCCGCTTTATTATGCCAAAAATCTTACAAAGTTTGTCGGCGGAGCACAGATCTACCTTAAACGAGAGGATTTAAATCATACGGGTGCCCACAAAATTAATAATGCAATTGGCCAAGCGCTTCTAGCAGTAAGAATGGGGAAAAGAAAAATTGTAGCTGAAACGGGAGCGGGACAGCATGGTGTTGCAACGGCTACCGTTTGTGCTCTCTTAAACCTTGATTGCATTATTTTTATGGGTGAAGAAGACGTCAAACGACAGGAGCTCAATGTATTCAGGATGGAATTATTAGGAGCCAAGGTAATCAGTGTTACTTCAGGAAGTGCAACTTTAAAGGATGCCGTTAATGAGGCGTTGAGATACTGGGTAGAAAATGTCGATGACACCCACTATCTATTAGGTTCAGTAATGGGACCGCATCCATTTCCGATGATGGTAAGAGATTTTCAAAGTGTGATTGGTAAGGAAACGAAACAACAGTTTTTAGCAAAAGAAGGAAAACTCCCTGAGGCAATTGTGGCTTGTATTGGTGGGGGGAGTAATGCGATTGGAATGTTTCATCCATTTATCGAGGACAATGAGGTAGCACTCTACGGTGTGGAAGCAGCCGGAAAGGGAATTGATACAGAATTTCATGCGGCATCTTTAACAAAAGGAAAACCCGGAGTATTACATGGTTCTTTAATGTATTTGCTTCAGGATAAGGACGGCCAGATCAATGAGGCACATTCTATTTCGGCTGGGCTTGATTATCCCGGGGTTGGACCGGAACACAGCTTTTTAAAAGACAGCGGGCGAGCAAACTACCGCTCGATTACCGATCAAGAAGCTTTGGATGGCTTTCAGCTGTTATCAAAATTAGAAGGGATTATTCCGGCGTTGGAAAGTGCGCATGCAATCGCTTATACGATAAAACTTGCTGCTGAAATGAAGGCGGAAGAGCATATTGTTGTTTGCTTATCGGGCCGTGGGGATAAGGATGTAGCCTCTGTGAAAACACGATTACAAGGGGAGAGAGCATAATGAATCGGATTGAAAAAGTATTTACAGGATTAAAAGAAAAAAATCAGAAGGCATTCATTCCTTATATCATGGCGGGGGATGGGGGATTAGGCAGTTTATCTGAGCGTTTAGTAACCTTGGAAAAGTTTGGTGCTTCAGCAATTGAAATAGGTGTTCCTTTTTCAGATCCTGTAGCAGATGGTCCAACCATCCAACAAGCGGGTATTAGGGCGTTGGCAAATGGGACGACATTAAGAGGAATTATTAATGAACTTGAAAAGGCAAGAGCCGAGGTTTCAGTCCCCATGATCATAATGACTTACGTAAACCCAATATATGCTTATGGTTTACCTGATTTTATTCGAGATATTAAAAATGCTGGAGTTGATGGATGTATTATTCCAGATCTGCCAATCGAAGAGGAAGATATCATTGTACCGTTACTTGATGAGGCTGGTATCGAACTAATCCGTCTGGTAACATTAACCACTCCAAAAGATCGGATTAAAGCTATTTCAAACCGTGGGAAAGCTTTCTTATATACGGTCACCGTAAAAGGAATTACCGGGACTAGAAAGGAATTTGGCCAGGAGCTGGATTTGTTTTTGAAAACAGTGAAGGAAGTTAGTTCACTCCCTGTAGTAGCAGGTTTTGGAATCTCTAGTGAAGAACAAATTAAAGATATAACCGCTAAATGTGACGGTGTTATTGTGGGGAGTAAAATCGTTGACTACTTCCATAACAATGATTTAAACGGACTAGAAAACTTCATGGCAGTCCTCAAACCTGAAAGGACTTATTAATACTAAAAAATCTACTCAAATTGAGTAGATTTTTTTCTTGAATAATTGCCAGCAATGTACTTCTTGCGAGCAGAGTATATCTTATATATAATTAGACTATACTTTTACTTACATTTTACGATGATGAATTAGAAGAAATCTCCCTTTATTTGCCTTTATGTAAACTTCCATTCTTGGAAGTTTTGTTTGTTTATATAACGATATATTACCATAGATTTAGATTGAAATTGAGGAGCTAACTATGAAGGAAATTACTGTTGCAGAATTACAAAATAAGAAGAATCCTATTGTTATTGATATACGCTCACCAATTGAATTTAAAGACGGCTCAATACCTGGAGCTATCAATATTCCTTTATTTACGGATGAAGTGCGGCAGGAAATTGGGACCATTTATAAACATGAGGGACAAGAGGCTGCGAAATGGCGGGCAATGGAGAGGGTCTCTCCGAAAATTCCTGAATTGCTGAAACAAATTAAAGCCGAAATGGCAATTGGGGAAGAGTTAATCATTCATTGCTGGCGCGGAGGAATGCGGAGCAAAGCAGTGGTTACCTTTTTAGAATTTGCCGGAGTTCATGCGATGCGTCTAGTTGGCGGTTATAAAGCATTCCGTCAGCATGTCCTCACACAAATTCCTGAAATGTACCCAGAAAAAGCGGTTGTATTACACGGTTTAACAGGTGTTGGAAAAACAGAGGTTTTAAAATTATTAAAGAGACAGGGGTATCCAATCCTAGATTTAGAAGAAATGGCTGGACACCGTGGATCGATATTTGGAACGATCGGACTTGAGGATGGCCATAATCAAAAGACATTTGATTCCCTTTTATTCGAAGGACTTAAAAAAATTCATGGCTCCAGCTATTTTATCATCGAAGCTGAAAGCAAACGGATTGGGAAAGCCGTACAGCCAGAAGAGTTGATGGATAAAAAAATGAGTGGAATCCATATTCATATCAACACCCCATTTGAGGAAAGACTGAAGCATCTTGTTAATCAATATGTAGTCCCATTTAAGAATGAACCATGGTATCACGAAAAAATTGCCACTAACATTGATAAAATTCTTAAAAGAATCAAAGATAACGATATGAAAAAACAGTTGGTTACCACTTTAGAAGAAAAGAACTATCAAGAAATGATTCGTATTTTACTGGATCATTATTATGATCCCCGCTATGATCATAAACGCCAGGAATATAATGGGGATTTTATCGAAATATATGCGGATGATTATCAAGATGCAGCACGTAAAGTCGCAAAGGAATTTGAGAAAGTGGAGTTTCAACCTGCCTTAAATTTAATCGAGAAATAGGAAACCCGCCGAACAGTATCGGCGGGTTTTTAAGTTTCAGCGATTTTTAAATGGTCTTAGTCCACGACGTTTAATTTCATCCTTGAGAATCTTTATCCATTCCTTTTCTTTCCCAGACTTTACGGCAGCACGATAAGAAACAACCAATTGTTCGTTACTCATTATTTTCAACTTAAGTAAGCCTCCTTAGAAAGTGGGATTGAATATTCAGTTTTTAATATTGTAATAGGTTTCACCGCTTTTGAGAACCCCATTTCATAAATTTGTCAAATAAAGTTCAATGTTATTGAATATTCCGAAAAATATGATAACATATTTTTGAAAGCGTTTGCGAGGAAATAATCTGTTACGGGAGGGGTAAAATGACTAATTTACTCAACATAACAATCGGTAAGCTTTTAGAGGAAAAAGCAAGATTACATCCTAATCATGAGGCAGTAGTTTATTCGGACCGGAATTTACGCTTAACCTACAAGCAGTTTGATGAAGAATGCAGAAAGGCAGCAAAAGGATTAATGAAACTGGGGGTTGAAGTTGGAGAGAAATTGGCTGCTTGGTCTTCAAATACTCCTGAATGGCTAATAACACAATTCGCCACAGGTAAAATGGGTGCGGTACTTGTAACCGTAAATACAAACTACCAAACTGCTGAACTAGAGTATTTATTGAAGCAATCAGATAGCACAACAATCATCTTGATGGATACATATAAAGAATCGTCTTATATTGATATGGTTTATGATATCGCCCCTGAGTTAAAGAACTCGGAGCCAGGACAACTTAAATGTTCCCGCTTACCATATTTAAAGAATATTATTGTAATGGGTGATAAGAAGTATCCAGGAACCTTCAATTGGGAGGAAGTTGTCAACCTAGGAAGAAATGTCCCTGAAGAAGAATTAGACTACGTAATGAACTCGCTTCAGCCAGATGATGTTATTAATATGCAATACACTTCTGGTACAACTGGTTTTCCAAAAGGGGTCATGCTTACACATAATAATATCGTGAATAATGGCTTTAATATCGCGAATTGTATGGAGTTGACATTGCAAGATAGACTTTGTATTCCTGTACCATTTTTTCATTGTTTTGGCTGTGTATTAGGGACAATGGCCTGCGTATCTGTTGGTGCAACAATGGTGCCAGTGCAAGAATTTAGCCCGAAAAAGGTTTTGCAAACCGTTCAGGATGAAAAATGTACAGGGCTCCATGGTGTCCCAACGATGTTCATTGCAGAATTAAATGACCCTGATTTTTCAAAATTTGATTTATCAACCTTAAGAACAGGGATCATGGCAGGATCAAATTGTCCAATTGAAGTAATGAAAGCTGTTATTGAAAAAATGGGAGCCTCTGAGATAACGATTGCCTACGGTCAAACGGAATCTTCTCCAGTTATCACGCAAACAAGAACAGATGATCCAATTGAAATTCGGGTAGAAACGGTGGGAAAGGCTTTACCTAATGTTGAAGTAAAGGTTGTGGAGCCGGGAACTGGTAATGAGGTGCCACGAGGGCAGCAAGGAGAGCTCTGTACAAGAGGATACCATGTAATGAAAGGTTATTATAAAAATGAAGAGGCAACAAGAGAGGCCATTGATGAAGATGGATGGCTGCATACAGGTGATTTAGCGGTTATGGATGAAAAGGGTTATTGCCGGATTACTGGGCGATTGAAGGACATGATTATTAGAGGCGGGGAAAATATATATCCTCGGGAAATTGAAGAATTTCTCTATAGCCATCCAAAAATCCTTGATGTTCAAGTGATTGGGATTCCTGATTCGGTCTATGGAGAAGAAGTTATGGCATGGGTTATTCTAAAAGAAGGAGAAACAGCAGATGCCGAAGAAATAACAGATTTCTGTTATGGAAAGATTTCAAAGCATAAAATTCCGAAATATATTGAATTTACTAGTTCTTATCCAATGACAGCATCAGGAAAAATCCAAAAATACCGATTACGTGAAAAAGCTAAAGAAATCATTAATACAAAAGAGTGGTCTAACAATAAATGAATAAGAACTAGTTGCACTTCTCTCTTTCCATTGATTATACTTAAGAATGGATAAGACAGAAAGGAACGGTGTCTATAGATGATTCATTTATCATGGCAAACACGTGAAACGATAAAACAAGTAAAATGTGTTCACACTGATGCAAAAAAATATATTGTAAATAATGCTTTGACAGCTGGTAAGATTTATGATGTGAAAAATGAAACAGAAGAGTTTTATTACATTATCGATAATACTGGTAAAGTTGGCGGCTTTTACAAGGAATATTTCCAAGAAGCTTAGGGATTGGACTGCAAGGTTATGCCTGCAGTCTTTTTCTGTTCCATTAGGGGGGATTAGGATGAAATTGTGGGAGGAACTCTTTAGTTTAAATGGATCAGCAGTAAAATTAGTACCCGTCAGCATTGACCATTTAGATGGACTTTGGGAAGCGGCAAAACCAGAAGAAATTTGGACATTTACGGCAAGTAAAGTTCGTAGTAAGGCAGAAATGGAGCAAACCATTATGAAGGCGATTCAAGAGAGAGACAGTGGTTCTGCATATACTTTTACCGTTGTTGATCATCTAAACCGAATCATTGGAAGTACAACCTTCTTAGACATAAAACCAGCTCATAAAAGTGTTGAAATCGGATCGACATGGTACCATCCAGATGTGTGGAGAACAAGAGTAAACACGGAATGTAAATTACTACTTCTACAGCATGCCTTTGAAAAATGGGGATTAACGCGTGTACAACTCAAGACCGATTCACGAAACCTTCGTTCACAAACGGCTATCTCACGTTTAGGAGCAGTTAAGGAAGGTACCCTGCGCAAAGACCGGGTTATTGCCGATGGATATGTTCGGGATACTGTTTTCTTTAGTATTCTCAATGAAGAATGGGAAAATGTTAAACAACAATTAATGGGAAAATTAAACGCTTAATGAAAAATGCCTGTGGAAGTACAGGCATTTTTTAAATGATGTATTTATTTATAAGAGGTGTTTTTCATTGCTCTATTTATTTATTGGAGTAGCGGGTATGATTGGCAGTTTGCTTCGTTACTCCATCGCTATTATGACCATCCATATTTGGAATCCTGCATTCCCACTGGCTACTTTATTAGTCAATTTAATTGGCTCTTTTCTATTAGGCTGGTGTTCAAGTTATTTTCAAAAGTTAAAGAAGGTACCAGCTAATATCAAAACTGCCATTACAACAGGCATTATCGGCTCCTTTACGACCTTTTCTACTTTTTGCCTTGAAACCATCCAATTAATCGAAGTGGGGGATTATTGGATAGCATTCATTTACATGATTATAAGTTTCTTAGGGGGACTTTTATTCGTAAACCTAGGTATTAAAGTTGGTTACCAACCTGAATTAGAAACGGGGAAGAAGGTATGATAAAAGTCATTTGTGTTGCGATTGGTGGTTTCTTGGGAGCTATTAGCAGGTATACACTAAGTCAAGCGATCCAAAAAAAGACAAATGCTGGTTTTCCATTCGGGACACTGACCGTTAATTTGCTTGGAGCCTTTCTTTTGGGAATGTTATTAAGTACTTTATCAAAAGGACCTATTTATTTGCTATTCGGAGTAGGTTTTTTGGGGGCATTTACGACCTTTTCTACACTAAACCTTGAAGCTGCACAGTTAAGGGGAGTGGGGAAGTGGAAACAATTTTATGGTTATTTGATTTTCAGCTATACATTAGGACTACTTCTTGCTTACCTCGGACTCATTATTGGAAAAATAATATAAAAAGAAGCATTGGAAGTCCAATGCTTCTTTGCTTTTTATTAATTTGGATTTGTTTTCACTTCTGGCTGCTTGTTGTTTTGATAAAGTTTTCTGCTGATGACCGTTTGAATAATTAAGAATGTTCCACCGACTGCCCAATATAAAGGGAGTGCAGCTGGCGCACTAATGGAGAACATGACGATCATAAGCGGGGAAAGTAATCCCATAAATTTCATTTGTTGTTGCTGTTGAATAGGCATGCTAGATTGTGAAACTTTAAATTGCAGGTAATAAACCACCCCTGCAATAATGGTTATGATAATGTCTGGGTGTCCTAAGCTAAACCATAAAAAGCGATGGGTTGCTATTTCTTCTGACCCACGGATGGCATAATAAAACCCTGTAAGAATAGGCATTTGTATTAATATCGGTAAACATCCGATATTTAATGGATTAACACCATGCTTTTGATATAATCCCATCATTTCTTGTTGTAGTTCCTGCTTCTTTTTGGGATCTTTTTCGTCTTTAAGTTTCTTTTGAATAACTTCCATTTCAGGCTTAAGAACATCCATTTTTTCTTTCATAGCCATTTGGTTTTTATATTGCTTAAGCATTAATGGCATCAAAGCCAATCTAATAATGAGCGTAACGAGAATGATGGATAATCCATAGTTTCCGTTAAATAACTCTGCTAAAAAATGAATGAAAACGATAAAGGGTTCAACAAAGTACGTATGGAAAAATCCATCCCCTTTTCCGTCTGCAGATGAACAGGCTGAGAGTACGATGCTTGTGAATGCTAAAAGAATGGTTAATTGTGAAGAACGTTTGATATTCATATTTCCTCCTAGTTGGTTGAATAAGTGGGTCTAAAAAGCAAGGAGGAAATTGGTTCATCAGAATCATCCTGGGAACTTTCTTTTCTACGAATATATGTTATTATCCAAACGAAAATTAGATTGGTATTAAAGTTGGATTTTTTCTGGTAACAAAACAAAGGGTGATTTATTTTTGTATGAGCAGGTTCTGTGATTGACCCCATAAAAGAATATTCTACATTCCATGCCCATAGCAACTTTAAGATCACACCAAAGTATACGCTCAGATAAACCGCGTTTAACGCATTGATGTCTGAGAAATCAACAAGCAGCTGGTACAAAAATAATCACCTCACTTTTTTTACCGTTAATTTGAGTATAATAGAGAATAATCAAAGAATCAATTTAATGAAATAATCTAAAAATGCTGCTCCAATGTATAAGAGCAGCATTTCTTACTATCCTTATGGCTTCTTCCAGTGTGCGGTGATTTTTTTGTATGCGTAATCGACTTTTTCTTCAGTTGGTGGCTCTACATGCTTTAATGGATATTCAAGGCCGAGTGCTTCCCATTTATAAACACCAAGCTTATGATAGGGAAGGATCTCGATCTTTTGCACATTTTCAAGTGTTCCAATGAACTCGCCGAGCTTTTCGAGATCTTCTGGTTCATCTGTAACAGTAGGTACTAGAACATGGCGGACCCAAATAGGAACTTTTCTGTCAGATAAGAACTTGGCAAATTCAAGAATATGTTCATTCGCCATACCGGTTAACTGAATATGTTTTTTTCGATTAATATGCTTTAAATCTAGAAGAACAAGGTCGGTATATTGTAATAATTCCTCAAGCTGTTCGATAAAAAGCTTGGAATGAGAGAAACAGCCACCGGAAGAATCGATGGTGGTATGGATGCCTTTCTTTTTACATTCCTTGAAAAGTTGAGTAAGGAAAGGAATTTGCAGCAATGGTTCACCGCCGCTTACGGTAATTCCACCTCCTGATGCTTGAATGAATGGGAGATAGGACATTAGATCATCCATGATATCGGAAACGGTCATTACTTTACCGGTACCGATTTCCCAAGTATCTGCGTTATGGCAAAACTGGCAGCGCAATAAACAGCCTTGCGTGAAAATGACATAACGTATTCCTGGTCCGTCGACTGTCCCTAAAGTTTCGATTGAATGAATATTTCCGTTCATGATGATGATCCCCTTTCAGTTTTAAAGAAGGAAGCCCCGCAAAAGGGGCTTCTCTAAGTCTATTTATAATGATTCATGGAAGGTACGATTAATAACGTCTAGCTGCTGTTCTTTTGTTAATTTAATGAAGTTAACCGCATATCCAGATACACGAATCGTTAATTGTGGATAGAGTTCTGGGTGCTCCATAGCATCGATAAGCGTTTCACGATTAAAGACGTTAACATTTAAATGATGACCAGATTTGATTGCATATCCATCTAGGATAGAAACAAGGTTACGAATTTGATTTTCCTCTTCTTTACCTAATGCCTTAGGTACGATTGAGAATGTGTTAGAAATTCCATCCATCGCATAGCTATATGGAAGCTTAGCAACAGAAGAGAGAGAAGCTAATGTTCCTTTTGTATCACGTCCATGCATAGGGTTAGCACCAGGTGCAAAAGGTTCTCCCGCACGGCGGCCATCAGGCGTATTTCCTGTTTTCTTACCATAAACTACGTTTGAAGTAATCGTCAAGATTGACATTGTATGAACGGAATTACGGTATGTTTGATGCTTCCGTAATTTTTTCATAAAGCTCTCAACAATTTCAACGGCAATACTGTCAACACGATCATCGTTGTTTCCGTATTTTGGATAGTCTCCAGTTGTTTCAAAATCAACGGCAATCCCATTTTCATCACGAATGACTTTTACTTCACCAAACTTAATAGCACTTAGTGAGTCAGCAACAACGCTTAAGCCGGCGATGCCTGTAGCCATTGTACGAAGAATTTCAGTGTCATGTAACGCCATCTCAATTCTTTCGTAGCTGTACTTATCATGCATATAATGAATGACATTTAAGGTATTGATATATAAACCAGCAAGCCATTCCATCATTAGGTCGAATTTTGCCATGACCTCTTCATAATCCAATACCTCAGAAGTAATCGGTTGATACTGTGGTCCAACTTGAATTTTTAATTTTTCATCGACTCCGCCATTAATGGAGTAGAGAAGGGCTTTCGCAAGGTTCGCACGAGCACCGAAGAACTGCATTTGCTTTCCAATTTCCATTGCGGATACACAACAAGCAATCCCGTAATCATCGCCATATTCTGGGCGCATAATGTCGTCATTTTCATATTGGATTGAACTCGTTTTGATAGACATTTTTGCACAGTATTGTTTAAAGTGTTCTGGAAGCTGTGCTGACCATAATACCGTTAAGTTAGGCTCTGGAGCAGGACCTAAGTTATCTAGTGTGTGAAGGAATCGGAATGATGTCTTTGTTACCAAAGAGCGACCGTCTAAGGCCATACCACCGATAGATTCTGTTACCCAAGTTGGGTCACCGCTGAATAATTCATTATAATCTGGTGTGCGAGCGAATTTAACTAAGCGAAGCTTCATAACAAAATGGTCTACTAATTCTTGTGCTTCTACTTCTGTTAATGTTCCATTTTGAATATCTCTTTCAACATAGATATCTAAGAAAGTAGAGACCCGGCCGAGGCTCATTGCTGCACCGTTTTGCTCTTTGATGGCTGCAAGGTAACCAAAGTATAGCCATTGGAATGCTTCGGTAGCAGTTTTTGCTGGTTGAGAAATATTGTATCCGTAGCTAGCAGCCATTTGTTTTAGTTCTTTTAACGCTCGGATTTGTTCAGCAATTTCTTCCCGTAGTCGAATATTTTCTTCCGTCATGACGCTGCTAGTATTTTTTTGAGCTTGTTGTTTTTCTTTAATTAAGAAATCAACACCATATAGTGCTACGCGGCGATAATCCCCAATAATACGTCCGCGACCATAAGCATCAGGAAGTCCAGTAATGATGGCAGCCTTACGAGCTAACATCATTTCATCTGTATAGGCATCAAATACACCTTGGTTGTGAGTTTTACGGAACTCAGTGAAAATCCGTTCGATTTCAGAATTTAATTCATAGCCGTAAGCTTCACAAGCTGCTTTTGCCATACGAATTCCACCGAAAGGCTGCATGGAACGGTTAAAAGGTTTATCGGTTTGTACCCCGACTACTTTTTCAAGCTCCTCATTAAGATAACCTGGGCCATGAGAGGTGATAGTAGATACAGTTTCCGTATCCATATCTAAAATTCCGCCTTTTTCGCGCTCTTGTTTCGTTAATTCCATTACTTGATCCCAAAGCTTATGTGTTGCCTCAGTTGCACTGGCTAAAAACTGATCATCACCTTCGTATTGTTCGTAGTTTTTCAGGATAAAGTCTCGAACGTTGACCTCCTTTGTCCATCTGCCTTTTGTAAATCCTTGCCATTGTTCCATGTTTATTCACCTCGTATTTTAATAAAAAAGTAGTATAACAGTTTTATTGTTTAGAACTTACTTAGAGTATAACAGGATTCGAATGGATTAATAATATAGATTTGTAGTTAAATGTTAAGATATTGTGAAGTGTTAATTTTACGGTGTTTTTTTGGGGTATTTTTGAACAAATTATGAACTGTAACGGAGATTAAATGATAACTGTACTATAATTATTCGTCAGTTTTTAAAAACTGTTATATAAGAAAAATCGAATAATAGCAATATATCGATAGGGAAAACCTATAAAACAGATGCTATTTCAAATGAAAAAAGCAGGAGATTCTTTGATCTCCTGCTTTCTGACTTAATTCACGATAATATCTGCAATCATAGGACCATTGTGATTGCGGTCACCGTGTGTTTCACAAATTAATCGATAGGTTCCTTCTTTATCAAACTGTAGGCTAACCATTGTTTCTTCTCCCTTTTTTACAGTGCCTTTAATATCGGTCCCTTCAATAAAGAACGGATGCTCTTCACCGTTAATCCCACTGATGTATAAATTAACCTTTTCTCCTTTTTCGATTTGAATCTGACTAGGGTCCCAGCGGTACACTTCAATTTTCTTTCCATCTTTCATGGTCGATTGGTACTCAACTGTAACCATATGAATTTCTCGTGTCTTTCCTTGCTCTTCCTGATTGAAAACAGCCGTATCTCCCGCTTTAAGTAAAAACCATGCTGAAATGGTAACCAGTAAAAATGCCACTCCAAGGATGAATAGAAAGGTATCCTTTTTTAATACTAAGAATTTCATCACAAGCCTCCCCAATGAATTTGTCCTACTTCATGTTTATGCTGAATAGGGGGACAAACTTGTCTCTTTTTATAACTTTTTTTAAAGAATAGGACATATAGATGAATGTAGGCAATGATTTCTTGTTTTCAAGATGAAAGAATTGGGTGGTCATGATTTGTTTGCCAAAAATAAAAAATTACTTTCTGTTGGAAAATTCCTCTTTCCGCTGCTTTTATCTATTCTTGCGATTGTTGAATTACAAAAATTTGTTGGGGATTTAGATATTCTATTACTGACAGATGAAATTAATCAACTCTATCCTGGTACAGTGTTTGTCATTTGCTCTGTTCTGTTTCTAGCGGTCCTACCGATGGTTTTCTATGATGTCATGTTGATGAAAATACTGGGAGTAAGGTTAAAGAAAAAGGTATTAATCGAACAGTCGATGATCGCCAATTCTTATTCTAACTTAATAGGTTTAGGCGGGATTGTCGGGGGGATGATTAGAACCTATTTCTATCATAAGCTTGAGAAGGATAAATTAAGATTATTGAGTGGAATTGCAGCTGTATCGTTATTTTATTTAACGGGGATATCATTTCTTTCATTTATTGTCGTCATTGGGTATCGGTATTTCCCAATCTTTTTTCAGGCTAAATGGCTTTTTTATACCGTTTTGGTGATTTCATTCTATCTACCGATATTTATTGGGTTTCATTTATATAAAAACTTAAACGACAAGGAGTCTCTAATTACGGTTAGAACAGGAGTAAAGCTCTTTTTTATATCCATTTTAGAATGGTCGTCACTATTCTTAGCATTTTGGTTATTATGTGAAATCATGAATATCGCTGTCTCTTTTGAAGAGCTTTTTCCAGTATTTGTGATTGCGATTTGTGCTGGAATAATTAGCATGGTTCCAGGTGGCTTGGGCACTTTTGATTTAGTGTTTATTTGGGGAATGCAATATTTACAAACACCTGAGGAAAAAGTCCTAGTCTTGCTTTTGTTTTATCGAATTGGTTATTATTTACTGCCGTTTTTATTTAGTACCTTACTTTTTATCAAGTATTTGGATTTCCCAATAAAAATTTATTATTTCAAGTGAATTTTTTTTGTGAAGGTTATATTTCATAATTGCGGATCTAGTTAATTATGTATCTTTTTATTAACATCTTAGGATAATGATTTTCTATTTAAAAATAATTTGCTAAAATTGTAGGAAATAAGTAATAGATAGGATGGTTACGAATTGTTAAGGTTGGTTACAATTATCATTACGATGACTCTAGTATTTATAAATCAAGTAAGCGCTTATGCTGCAGAAATTCCTGCAGTTGAAATAAAAAGTGAGGCCGCTGTTCTATTAGATTCAGAAACAGGGGCGATATTATATGCGAAAAATGCTGAAGAAAGACTGTTTCCGGCAAGTTTGACAAAAATAGCAACAGCCATCTATGCCATTGATAAAGGACAATTAGATGATATTGTAACGATTAGTTCACGAGCTGTAGCAGAAGAAGGAACAAAGGTATTTTTAGTCGAAGGTGAACAAGTGCCGCTTAAGAAGCTAATCCAAGGAATGCTTATAAACTCAGGAAACGATGCTGCTGTCGCGATTGCTGAGCACCTAGATGGTTCGGTAGAGTCCTTTTCTGAAAGTATAAATATGTATCTAAGGGACGAAATAGGTGTGGTAAATACCCATTTTACAAATCCGAATGGCTTGTTCCATGAACAACACTATACCACTGCGATGGATTTAGCTTTAATAACCAATTATGCAGCAAAGAATGAGGTATTTGCTGAAATATTTGGAACAAAAGAATTACCATGGTCCGGACAGTCTTGGGAGACGAAGCTCATTACCCATCACCGCCTTTTAAAAGGTGAATTTCCATACGAAGGAATTACTGGAGGGAAGACTGGATTTGTAAATGAATCAAAACATACACTTGCAACAACTGCCGCAAAAAACGAATTACAATTAACAGCAATCGTATTAAAAGCGAATGCTAATAAAGATGCTTATCAAGATACTGAGGTATTGCTTGATTATGGTTTTCAGAACTTTCATCACAGGTCTTTAGCGAAAAATGAAATTTTTGAAAGTGGTAAGAAAGAATTTTATCCAGATAGGGATATAACAATCACCGAACCTTTAACAGGTTCGCAATTAAGTGTTGATGATAAAGGAATTCTTTCTGTTGTTAATAATGGTCAGGTATATCAAACGGTAGAGCTTCTTTTAAAAGAGGAGCCGAAACAGATGACAATGAAAGAGGATAAGCAAATGACAACGGAAGAAAGCAGCATCAATGGCATGTATGGGATTGCGATCTTTGCGTTAGCGGGAATTTTTATCGGAATAAGAAAAAAGATAGCCAATAAACATAAAAAAACAGAAGCCATGTAAGAGTTAGCTCTTCATGGCTTCTGTTTTTGTGTTAAGTTAGTGAGCAGCAGCATTATAGATGAAATCAGCACCATAGAAAGAACTAATAACCATGCTAATCGCATGTTTCCAGATTCCATGGCAACATATATAGCTGTTGGAGCAGTTTGTGTTTTTTCAGGTATATTCCCTGCAAACATTAGCGTCGCGCCAAATTCTCCTAATGCTCTTGCGAAGCTCATGACTAATCCAGAAATAATGGAAGGGAGGGAGAGTGGTAAAGAAACATATAAAAATACCTTCCATTCATTAGCCCCATCCACTCTTGCGGCTTCTTCAATATCTTTATCCACTGATTGGAACCCTAATTTAACAGATTGATACATCAGCGGGAAGGCTACTGTTGTCGAAGCAATTATGGCAGCCCCAGGTGTAAACATGATCGAGTGTTGAAACAATTGATCAATAATTATACCGATAAGACCATTTTTTCCAAAAAAGTAAATAAGTAAAAAACCAATCACTGTTGGCGGTAAAACAATTGGCAGCATTAAAAAGGTTTCGACTAACATCTTCCCTTTAAATTGTTTATTGTAAAGAAATCTTCCTAATGAAATCCCTAAACAACAGACGATCATAACTGATATAGCAGCTACTTCTAGGGAAAATAAAAGAGGTGACCAAAACTCATTCTGAGACATAACGATCAATCCAATACTGTAAAACCAAATTTTTTAAAAATAGATTTAGCTGATTCACTTTGTAAATAATCAAAAAATAGTAGAGCTTCTTTTTGATGCTTGGAATTCTTTATGATTCCAGCAGGATAAATGATAGGGTCATGATTCTGTTCGTTCGCAGTGGCAACAATTTTTATCTTGCTAGATGCCATTGCATCTGTCTGATAGACAAGACCTGCATCCACATTTTCCGTTTCCACATAAGCGAGTACTTGGCGGACATCCTTTGTTTGCACTAATTTCGGCTCAACGATCTCCCATATAGCTATATTTTGAAGCGTCTGCTTCGCATACATTCCTGCTGGTACTGATTCAGGGATGCCGATGGCGATTTTATTAATCTTATCCATTTTTAAATCAACCAAGTTTACCAATGATTTCGTATTATTCTTGTTTGTTATTAATACAAGTTTATTACTTAATAATTCAACCTGTTTGTCTGCCTCAATCAACCCTTTTTGAGTTAATTCACTAAAATGATCTTGGGCAGCAGAAAGGTAGAGGTCTGCTGGGGCCCCTTGGAGAATTTGCTGCTTCAAAGCACCAGAACCTCCAATGTTAATGTGCAGAGTAATTTCTTTATGGTCCTTTTCAAAATTACCTTTGATTTCCGTTAACGCATCATGAAGACTTGCTGCCGCAGAAATCGTGAGTTCAACAGTTTGGGATTCATTTTTTGTACAACCGCTTATCGATAATAAAACTATGAAGACCGTTCCAATTAGAGAGTATTTTCTCATCTATTTCTTCCTCTCAAATTACCTTTGTGTCACTTTCTTACATCATTATAACGAAACGTGTATCATCCTAAAAGTATAATGACATAAAAAAAACTGCCTTGCAGGCAGTTTTAGACGGTATTCAAGTTAATAATGTGCTAAATTTTTCACATTTTTATTGGACTCTGTTTGCCACGTGTTGACAAACCTCTTCAGCAGTCAATCCACTAGCCTCTATGACCGAAGCTTTTGTACTAGTACCTGCCATTCCCATCACATTTGAATCTAGACCGGTTACAACACAGCAATCGCAATTTTGGGCATCTGATTCTTGTTTTAATTCAACGACATCATAACCTTTTTCACGTAGAGCTTGTTGAATATCTGTTAGAGATTGTTCAACTCCCACTTTTGCCATACAAAACACCTCCTCCTGTAGTTTATCTTGCCAAAGTTACTGGCAATTATTCGGTATAAGTCTCGAAATTCTACCAAAAGCTAATAGTGGAGGTGTTAGTATGGGAAAACGGAAAGCGGATCCTTCAACGATTGGACTTAGTTCACCGCAGGTTGAAGGTCAGGGTACTACAAACACAGAAACAGGCAGACGAAAAGAATCTTCGTCCCGTAGAAAAGAGAAGAAATTCTAAAGAAAAAGCGGGCATCCTTAAGTGCCCGCTTTGAATTATTTATACATTTCAGCAACCTGTTTTTGAATTTCAGTATTTTCTAGATACTCATCATAAGTCATTTGCTTATCAACTAAACCAGTTGGTGTCAATTCAAAGATTCGATTTGCAATCGTTTGAATGAACTGATGGTCATGTGAAGCAAATAAAAGGGAGCCCTTGAAGTTAATTAATCCATTATTCAATGCTGTAATTGATTCTAAATCAAGGTGGTTTGTTGGTTCATCAAGAAGCAAAACATTTGCTCCGCTTAACATCATTTTCGAAAGCATGCAACGAACTTTTTCTCCCCCTGAGAGAACACTTGCTTTTTTTAGAACTTCTTCACCAGAGAACAACATTCTTCCTAAAAATCCTCTTAAGAAGCTTTCGCTATCATCTTTAGGTGAAAATTGGCGCAGCCAATCTACTAGCGTTACATCACTATTCTCAAAATACTCGGAGTTATCCTTAGGGAAATAGGCTTGTGAAGTAGTGATCCCCCATTTGAAGGTTCCGCTGTCAGCTTCCATTTCACCCATTAATATTTTGAATAAAGTCGTTTTCGCCAATTCATTCGTACCAACAAGAGCAATTTTATCTCCTTTATTCATGAAAAAGCTAATATTATCAAGAACTTTAACACCATCGATAGTTTTCGTTAAGCCTTCAACACGTAACAAATCATTACCGATTTCACGGTCCGGTGTAAAGCCTACAAATGGGTACCGGCGGGAAGAAGGTCTAATATCATCAAGGGTAATCTTGTCTAATAGTTTTTTACGAGATGTTGCCTGCTTGGATTTAGAAGCATTTGCACTAAAGCGGGCAATAAATGCTTGTAATTCTTTAATTTTTTCTTCTTTCTTTTTATTAGCATCAGAAGCCATTCTTTGAGCTAATTGGCTTGATTCATACCAAAAATCATAATTCCCTACATAAAGCTGAATTTTACCGAAATCTAAATCAGCAATACTTGTACAAACCTTATTTAAAAAGTGACGGTCATGGGAAACGACGATAACAGTATTCTCAAAGTTGATTAAGAACTCTTCGAGCCATTGAATTGCCTTAATATCTAGATGGTTTGTTGGCTCATCAAGGAGTAATACATCTGGTGCACCAAAAAGGGCTTGGGCAAGTAAAACTTTTACTTTGTCAGATCCGCTCAATTCCTCCATTTTTTTATAATGAAGGTCTTCGCCGATTCCTAGTCCTTTTAATAGGATGGCCGCTTCAGATTCTGCTTCCCAGCCGTTTAGTTCAGCAAATTCACCTTCAAGTTCAGCTGCTCTCATTCCATCCTCATCAGTGAAATTTTCCTTCATATAGATCGCATCTTTTTCCTGCATGACTTCATAAAGTCTAGCGTGGCCCATAATAACTGTTTTTAAGACTTCATGTTCTTCATACTCAAAATGGTTTTGTTTTAGAACAGCCATCCGTTCATTGGGACCAAGTTGAACGGTACCAGTCTGTGCTTCAATTTCACCAGATAATATTTTTAAAAAGGTTGACTTCCCAGCTCCATTTGCACCAATCAGTCCATAACAGTTCCCAGGTGTAAATTTGATGTTAACATCTTCAAATAACTTTCGATCTCCATATCTTAAGCCTACATTACTTACAGTGATCATTATGAAATCCTCCAAGAACAAAATATCTATTCATTATACCATTAAAAGAATGGAAGAGCGAATTCTTTGGTGAAATGGGGAGGCTGATAGGGTAAATTTGGATTTATTGAAGAAAAATTTTCTAAAATTTTTTCGTGGTTTTCATACTTTATTCATATTTTTGTTGTAGAATTGGATTATGAAGTAATGAAGAAGGTGAGAAGTATGACGAAAAAACAGCTTACTGATCTCGTTAACAAGCTAAAAAAGGCAGGAATTAAAGCCAGTTTAACAAAACCAAAGTCCAATTACCTTTTATCTCTACAACAATTAAAAAAGTATCCTTCATCGGTGAATTAAATAGGTAATGAAAAGCGATTAATCCAAAGGACTAACCGCTTTTTTTATTTGATCTATTTTATTTCCTTCATAATCTTTTCATATACTACTTGTCTGTCGAAATCTTCACCCATAGGGAACTTCTCGATAAATTTATTGTTTTCATCAAGTAAATAGGTGAATGTAGTATGAACATACTGACCATTTCCAGGGTCTTTATATTGAAATTGCAGTGATTCGCCAAGTTCTCTAATTTTTTTCTGATCTTCTTTAATATTGTTTTGATCACCAGTTAGAAAAATCCAATTATTGCTATTATCAATTTGAAAACCTTTCATATATTTTTGCAAGACTTCTGGAGTATCACGATAAGGGTCGATGGTAATCGTAATAAATTGTATACTCTCACCAAATACTCCATCCTTTACTAAATCACCCTGTAATTTAACCATTTTCTGAGTCGTGGTGGGACAAACATCTGGGCAATGAGTGTAAATAAATTCAACAAGTTTTAATTTTTTTTCGCCAATATTGTAAGAATCACCGTTTTGGTCAATCAAGGTGATATCTGCAGGTACTTTTGTATTCGCATCTCGAATAAGAAAGAAAGAAATTCCACCTGCAATCAGCAAGAAAACGGCAAGACTGGAAATAAGATAGACTTTCTTCATCAATATCCCTCCTATCATAAAGATAAAGAAGTTTTTCTAAAAAAGATATGGATATATTGTGAACAAAAACTTGTACAGACGGGAAAAAATTCCGTTATACTATATGAAAAGATATAGAAGGGTGAGTTTCGTGGCGAGAAAAGTTTGGGTGTTTGCTACTCAATTGCTGATTTTAATAATTATTTATCATCTTGGCAATCAAATAACACGATTCTTTCACCTGAGAATACCTGGAAATGTAGTAGGGATGCTTTTTCTTTTATGTTTGTTGTGGATGAAGATAATAAAAATAGATCAGATTGAAGTTGCAGCAGGCTGGATGCTAAAACATTTAGGCTTCTTCTTTATTCCGATTTCTGTCGGGTTAATGACTCTTGGGATAGTCATCGTAAAAAACGGAATTCCACTTTTGATTATTTTGGTGGTTAGTGGTGTTTTGGGACTTATTACTGCTGGGAAAGTTACGCAAACATTCATTAAAAGAAAAGAAGTGAAAGTGGATGCTCATAATCACGATTTTTAGTATTATCATGACAATCCTAATATACAATTTGAGTCTTACATTGGCTAGAAAATCTTCATCTCCGCTTACGAATCCTGTATTTTTTAGCACCGCTGTGATCATTGTTGTTTTATTGGTAACGAATATTTCCTATGAGGAATATACTCCTGCAAAAGATATCATGTCATACTTTTTAGGACCTGCAACGGTTGCGCTTGCTGTTCCCATCTATAAAAATAGAAAGGTAATGGCGAAATATTTTAGTGCATCCATGTTTGGCCTGTTATCAGGTTCAATTATAACCATCATTTCAGCCATTCTATTAGCGCTTATGTTTCATTTACCGAGAGATATGTTTCTTTCTTTGAGTGTTAAATCAGTAACAACACCAATTGCTCTCGAAGTAGGGAAAATGATAGGCGGAAATTTACCACTTATCGTTGGCTTTGTTATTTTTACTGGGATAATTGGGGCGATGTTTGGTGGAAAATTATTGAATATGGTAAAGGTAGATCATCCCTTTGCGAGAGGATTGTCAATTGGAACCATTGCCCACGGAATTGGAACTGCAGAAGCAGTTAGAGAAGGAGAAATTCAAGGTGCAGTTGCAGGTGCGGCAATGGGCATTGCAGGTGTGCTAACTTCTATCTTGATTCCATATATCATCCCATATTTTTTGTAAATTTAATGTATCTATGTTCTTTTTTTACATAAAATAAACAACGGTTGTTAATAATCAGATAAATTTTTTGACAACTTTTGTTATTTGTAATATCCTATAAATGTATTTTTTATCAAAAGGAGTATGTTGTATGTTAGGTGTCGTTCTTAACTAATCCAAACAATTGGATATTTTCATTCCAGCCATACCTGATTTTTTATGAAATTAATCAAGGTTTATTTGTGTGCGCTTATGGAATGAAGTTAAGAACAATGGGCATACCAAAGCATACAATTTTTCCTATGTAAGCTGTGTACATCCGTGTAGGCAGTTTTTTTATGGTTAAATTTGTATACAAAAAAATGAGTACATTTCTCATTTTATTTGACTAGGCCGCAATGACATTGTTCATTGCGGCTATTTTTATTTTTAGGAGGCAAAAAAATGAATCAACATACATTTTCTGTTTTAGATTTTCAACAAATTAAAGAAATGATTGCTCAGTATGCATTAACAAACGAAGGTAAGGAGAAAATTAATCATTTGTCTCCATCCGCCCATCTTAAACAAATAGAAGCCTGGTTGGATGAAGTAACCGAAGCAGTTGAAATTTTGACAAAGTCTTCAAGTGTACCTGTACATGGATTGAGTGGAATGGAGCTAATTTTAAACAAATTAAACAAGGGTGCTGCGCTCGTAGCAGAGCAATTTGTCAAGCTTAACGATTTCTTGGATTGTTGTGGGAAAATGCGAAGGTTTATGCAGGACAAAGGATACCTAGCACCAAGAGTTTCTGCCTATGTGAGTGTAATTGAGGAACTTCCAGAGCTTGCCAATGAAATCACTCGCTGCATTCGAAATGGAAGAGTGGATGACTATGCAAGTAAAGAGTTACTGAAAATTAGAAAACAGATGGCTATTTACGAAGAACGACTCAAAGAAAAAACGTTGCAATTGCTGCGTTCTAATAAGTATAAAAATTATTTACAAGAAAATGTTATCAGCCAAAGAGATGGGCGTTATGTGATTCCCATTAAAAAGGAGTACCGCAATAAAATAAAAGGAGCTGTGCTAGATACATCGGCTTCCGGTTCAACTCTATTTATTGAACCAGAAGAAATTTCACATTATCAAGATCAAATAACATGGCTACAGGCAGATGAAGAGATGGAAGAACAAAAAGTTCTTACCTATTTAACAGGTTTGGTTGAAGAGAGAGAACAGCAAATTCGTTTAGCCATCGAAACGATGGTACACTATGATACATTGTTTGCTAAAGCAAAATATAGCCGTTCGATTAATGGAGTGAAGGTTCATATTAATCAAGACCAAAAGATTAAGCTAATTAATGCAAAACATCCACTTCTGGGGGAAAAGGCTGTGCCATTGTCATTAGAAATGGACGAGGGACAATCGGCATTTGTGATTACAGGACCTAATACAGGAGGAAAAACAGTTACCATAAAAACGGTTGGACTTTTAACATTAATGGTACAGTGTGGTCTTCATATTCCCGCTTCAGAAGAAAGTAATCTTTGTATCTTTGAACGGATTCTTGTTGATATTGGCGATGGTCAGAGCATTACAGAAAATCTCAGTACTTTTAGTTCACGGATTGTAAATATTATTGATATTTTAAAGGAAACAAATGAAAGTACACTCGTTTTATTAGATGAACTTGGATCGGGTACAGATCCAGGCGAAGGTATGGGGTTAGCCACAGCGATACTAGAGCAGCTGTATGAAAAAGGAGCTGTGCTATTTGCCACTACACACTATAGTGAAATTAAGGAGTTTGCTGAAAACCATCAAGGCTTTTTGAATGGGTCGATGGAGTTTGATTTAAAAACACTTAGTCCTACTTATCGTTTAACAATCGGCAGAGGAGGGGAGAGTCAGGCATTTGCCATCGCACTCAAACTAGGAGTTCATCCAAAAATCATAGAACGAGCTCATCAAATTACGTATAAAGAAAATAAAAAATATATATATGAAGAAGTCGATAGATGGAAACGTAAGGAACTTGAAAAACAAGTGATTGTGAATAAGTACAAAAACCAAAGAAAATCATCGGAGCAAAAAGTGAATATTCCTGTTTACATCCAAGGTGACAATGTGAGAATATCTCCAACAAATGAATTCGGAATCGTTTATTCAGGTCCTGATTCACAAGGGAATTATATTGTCCAAGTAAAACAGGAAAAGCAGACTGTTAATCATAAAAGGTTAAAGTTATATATTTCAGCAAAAGAGCTATATCCAGAGGACTATGATTTCGATATTATTTTTCAATCAAAGGAAAATCGTAAGAAAAGTAAAATCCTATCCAAAAGACATGATGAAGAAATTACAATTGATTTCTCAGAATAAACCAAGAAAGGATGATACCATTTGGCGGTGTCATCCTTTTGGTTGATAAAAGTCAATGAACAAAATATGAATTTCAAATGAAAACGGTTAATAAACTGTCAAATAACGTTCATAGGAAATCTATTAACAAATGAAATCCTTAGGTTTAATATGTAACTGTACATTATGTGAAGAACATCACAAACTTAATTAAAAATGAAGGAGTCTTGTCAATGGAACTGCAACCAATGGATCAAGTCATCCAAAATGCGATAAAAAAGAAAGGATATTTACAACAATCAATTAGCAAATACTTAATACGAGCAGCTTTATCTGGTATTTATATTGGATTTGGAATTATATTATCTTTTCGACTAGGAGAGGGCTTTTATGACATTCATTCCCCTGTTGCATCGATAATGACCTCGATATTCTTTGGAATTGCACTTGTCCTGATTATATATGGAGGCTCAGAATTATTTACAGGTAACACGATGACTTTTACAATGAGTACATTAAAAAAAGCTACAACCTTCAAGGATCTGATTGAAAACTGGATCGCATGTTATTTTGGTAATTTAATGGGAGCAGTCTTTTTTGCATTGATCATTCTGTTTTCTGGAATTCTCTCGACACCTGAAAATAGTCAGTTAATTATGGCTACAGCATCGGGAAAAATGCATTATTCAGTTATAGAACTGTTTTTTCGTGCTATTTTATGTAATTGGGTTGTTTGCTTAGCCGTTTGGCTGCCGATGCATGTAAAAGGGGATGCGGCCAAAATTTCTGTCATGATGTTGCTTGTTTTTGCCTTTGTTGCTTCTGGTTTTGAGCACAGTGTGGCCAATATGGTAACTTTTTCAATTGCCTTAATGGTTCCACATCCTGAAACGATATCATTAATGGGTGCCATACATAATCTAATTCCCGTGACAATTGGTAATATAATTGGAGGTGGGTTATTTGTGGGTGGTGTATATGTATTCCTCACTTCCTCGGTCAAGCAAAAAAAGGCTGTGGAAAAACATGCTTCAAAAATGAATAATGAAACAAATCCCATCTATTTGAAAAAGATAAAAGTTTAGCCTTCCCTTTTTGGAAGGCTATATTTTTGTCGTTTCTTCTATTTCTTATTTTTTAAATATTTTTCTGCGAGCAGATGCTTGACCTGGTTGTAGCTTAAGCCTGATTGACTATTTAATCTTTTTACTTCGTTGATATCCGTCCCAGCAACTGTATAGTTTTTTTGTTTGGAATTCCTCATTTTTTTAGGTCCCTTCTTAATTTGTTTTGGTAAAAGGATTACTTTTAGCAATGAAAACGAATGTTTTGGTACATACTATAAAAAAAGGAGGCGATTCCCATTTTTTATGGTAAAAGAGCTAGGGATGAAGAATTTGAAACCATCATGATTGATACTGAAATTTACTCCTGTATAGATGATTCTTGCATTGGCTGGATGAGAAAGGATTTTGTCACGGATGATTTGCTTTGTCCGATGTGTGGAAATGAAATGATTCATGAGATTAAAGAACTTCCTAAAATATAAATTGTAAAAGACTGTCACACTGGTAGACAGTCTTTCCTTTTTTAAAGATTTTCATTTTGCTGACGAATTTCATCACCTGTAATCAACGTGTTAGCTTCCTTTAGTCTTTCATGTTCATCCACTGAATCACCTGGAACATATTTTTGTTTTGGCAATATGTCTCCATAATTATTCGTCATTTGCGGTTCCTTTGGTGCTGTCGTTAAGTAATCATCTTTTTTAGCTTTAGCCATGGAGCACCCCCTCCTATTTTAAGGATTTGCATAACGGCTAAGATTATCCCCTCCGATTGCTTACAAAGAAAAAACTCTCCATAATGGAGAGTTTTAGTGGTTATTCTTCTCTTTTGGCTAAACAACGGTCGCATTCCATTAGGTAGCTTTCTGCTTGTTCTTCCATGTGCTGACCACATTCCGGACATTCTTTTTTTGGCAGGTTACGGAAAAATTCTACAGGGCTCATTAACATTTCATATTCCTCCTTTTTCAATACAGAACGAAAATATAATAATTGTTGTAGTACAGATAGTACAAAAAATGGCTTATTCTTCTTTTTTTGCTAAACAGCGATCACATTCGATTAAATAACTTTCAGCTTGTTCGTCAATGTGTTGACCACACTCAGGACATTCCTTCTTTGGGAGATTACGGAAAAATTCAACCGGACTCATTAACATTTTGGACTCCTCCTTATTTAATACAGTTTATTAAGTTCTTGTCTGTTGTAGTACAGTATAATCAAAAAAAAGGGATTTGTGTAGACTTTTTTGAAAAAAAAATAAATTTTTTCTAAAATGATACATTTATCCCATCTCAGTTTAGTTTGAACCGATAAATAAAAATAAATGCAACCTGCTAAATATAACTCTCTAATTAATGGGTCAATATTCCTATTATTAATGCTTCCATAACTTGCAAAATTCCTTTACAATCAAATGAGACACAGAATTGTAACAATTGGAGGGGTGCTGTAAATGGATACAGTATCAGTAACTTTTCATCCATTTTTGATATTTATTGCTATTGGTTTAACGATCATGGCCTCCTATACTGGTTTAGATATGTTTACTTTAATTAAGAATTCTAAAAAAAATAGTAGACTATTGTATCTTGGCGGCTCAATCGCGATAGGATTGGCAATCTGGATTATGAATTTTATCGGTATCATTGCTGCTGATAACGATCGTTTTTCAAGTTACCAAATCCCGTTAACCGTGTTATCTATTTTAATCACAATTGCTTTTTCAGCAATGGCATTTTTTCCTTTTTTTAATAAAACAATTCACTTTATTCATCTTTTAACTGGCAGTTCATTTTTAACCATTTCTGTTTATGCCATTCATTTTATCAGTATTTATGCGATGAACTTATCACTTGAATATAATCTTTTTCTCTTTATTTTCTCAGGTGTCTTGATTTTTGGCTCCTTTTTCTTTTCTTTATGGATTCTTTTTTCTACTAAAAGCCAATTAAACGGGAGTCATACTTGGTTAAAACCGATTAGTGCACTAATAATGTCCGGTACAATTGCTGAAGGACATTTTCTATTAAAAAGAGGTTCAACATTAATTTCTACCCAAAATCAACAGATTGTTTCTGGAAATGAAAATGCATTTCTTATATATTTAGTATTATTTATCACGGTTTTAATCATTGGTGGATTAATTGCCTCTAGTAATATGATTGGAAAACTTCTGGTTGAATCGGATACAAACTTAAAGGATATCAGAGCAGCTCTTGATGCTTCTGCCATTGTCGCGATGACGGATCCGAAAGGAAAAATCACTTTTGTGAACGAAAAATTTGAAGAAATTTCAAAATATAGTCGTGATGAATTATTGGGTCAGGATCACCGAATTTTAAATTCGGGTCTCCATTCAAAAGAGTTCTTTCAAGAATTATGGCGTACAATCGGCCAAGGCTCAGTTTGGAAAGGGGAAATTTGCAATAGAGCAAAAGATGGCTCGACATACTGGGTAGATACTACGATTGTGCCGTTTTTGAATAAAAAAGGTAAACCATATCAATATGTTGCGATAAGAACGGATATTTCTGATCGGAAAAGACAAGAAGTTCACTTGAAAGAATCGATTAAAGATAATACAGATATTCGATTTGCTCTTGACCAATCTACGATTGTTGCCTTTACTGATGCGAAGGGGATTATTACAAGTGTCAATGATAAATTCTGTGAAATTTCAAAGTACAGTCGTGAAGAAATTATTGGTAAAGACCACAGCATCTTAAATTCTGGATATCATTCGAGGGAGTACTTTAAAGACTTATGGAGAACCATTGGTCAGGGAAGGGTATGGAAAGGTGAAATACGAAATCAGGCTAAGGATGGGACACTCTATTGGGTGGATACAACGATTGTTCCATTTTTGAATGAGCATGGTAAGCCGTATCAGTATGTAGCAATTAGAAATGATATAACAGAACGTAAGAAAACAGAAGAAACGCTCCACCGCCAGGATAAACTTGCGGCTGTAGGTCAATTAGCGGCAGGTGTTGCCCATGAAATTCGAAACCCTCTAACATCCATGAAAGGTTATGCAGAATTCCTAACGCTAGATGAAAAAGATCCGGAACGCTTAGAGTTTATGAATATTATTCTCGATGAAATTGAACGGGTTAATACGATTGTGGAAGATTTCATGGTATTAGCAAAGCCAAAAATGATTGAATTAGAAGAAATGAATGTTGTTCCTGTCATTAAAAATGTAGTTTCTTTGTTGGAATTTGAGGCTAGAAAGAGGCATGTTCGGCTTTCTTTTGATTGTGAGCATGAAATTATTCAAATTGAATGTGACGAAAACCGTTTAAAACAGGTATTCTTAAATTTCATTAAAAACGGAATTGAAGCAATGCCGAATGGCGGTGAATTGCGTATTAGAACAATGATTCAGAATAACAATGTGCAAATCTCGATACAGGATACTGGTATAGGCATTCCTGAAGAAAAATTGAAAAGGCTCGGAGAACCATTTTATACCACAAAGAAAAATGGAAATGGTTTAGGATTAATGGTTAGTTTTAAGATTATCGAAAATCATAATGGGAAAGTATTTGTTGAGAGTGAACCGAATAAAGGAACAACTTTCAATATTCTATTACCAGCAAAACCAGCATAAAAAACGGGAGAGCTAATTCTAACGGGTTCCGTTCAGAGGGAGAAACAACTAAAATAACATTAATAAAGGAGGTGCGATTCGCACCTCTTTTTTTGTACTAATTTACATAGGAATTATCATCATTATTTAATTTTGTTCTTCCATTGTGGATTATCTGCTACAACGAATGAGTTAAATAGTGAATCATACTTATCCCCTTCGAGTGAGTAAACAGAAATTTGAGGTTGAGAAATCATTGACTCATATAATGTTTCTACCGTATGGAACAATTCTTCGATTAAAAGTTGAGATATAACTTTACCCTTAATGTCCGCTATCCCAGGGTAATCCTCAACCATTTCCGCTTCTAAAAATGGTTGTGCCTTCATCATTTCTGAAATTTGTCCATTACCAGAGAACTTTAATAAATCACGCCAGTACGGACAAGCCAACATTATTGAAATAAAACCATTAAAACTTTTCCCGACCTTTCCAGCCTGTCCTTCTGAATCAATATATATAACCGGGAGCTTTTCAACTTCACCAGAACCAATTAATACAAAAATTCCACCCGACGCGTCTTGAGCAAGAATCGTAGCTTTTTCATCTATCTTAAAATAAAATTCTTCTGTATCTGAATTAGGCTCAATCACTTCAAAGTCATAGTATTCAATAAGATTATCAACTATTTCGGGTTTGCTCAAAATTGTTGTAAACAATTTCGGTGTCTCCAAATTTATTCCCCCTCATTAAGTTACTTGTTACTGAAAGTTAAGAATAACTGTATTTTATTTCAACTTATTGGTGGTAATCCCTAATCCTAAATAAATTAACATATATTTCAGTAGGTATTTTAGCATACAAATTAGACACCGACTAATAATTATTAGTCAACGAAAAATTGTTGTGCTAAAACTACTGCTAATTTGAAGAGGAAATGTCTTTAAATCAACATTTATGGGCAAAAAAAGAGACCAAATTGCTATGCGAATTGGTCTTCTAATTATTATGCTAATTATATTGTTTCTCCCCTTCAACGGAACCCGTTAGAGCTAATTCTCTCGTTTTTTTATTTTAATTTCAAAAAATTTTAATGAAAGGTAAGCTAATTTCTTGTTTTATAGATTAATATAATATATGAAATAAAGTTTATTTTGGAGGGGAAAGAATGGGCGAAGCAAATGTAGTGAAAACAATATGCGGTTATTGTGGTACAGGGTGTGGACTAGTCCTTGAGGTCCAAAATAATCGAATCATGAAAATACGCGGGGATAAGGATGCCCCTGTTAATAAGGGACAAACCTGTGTAAAAGGTGCTTTTGCATATGAATATGTACATTCTAACAAAAGATTAACAACTCCATTAATAAAAAAGGCCGGAAAATTAGTAGAAACCACTTGGGATGTAGCTTATCAATTTATTGCTGATCAATTATCCAATATAAAGAATACTTGGGGACCTAATGCCATTTCGATGTTTGCCTGCGCAAGAACGACAAACGAATCGAACTTCATTACGCAAAAATTCATGAGGGCTGTCATCGGGAGTAATAATATCGATGGATGTAACCGAACCTGACACGCCCCAAGCGTTGCCGGTCTGGCAACTGTTTTTGGAAACGGTTTCCCTACTAATACACTGGAAGACTTTGATAGAGCGGAAGTATTGCTCCTCATGGGGTCCAATATAACTGAGGCACATCCAATCATTGCAAATCGGATAAAGAAGGCAATTAAATCAGGACTTAAGGTTATTGTCATTGACCCGAGAAAAATTGATATGGTTAAGTTTGCGCATCGACACCTCCAAATCAATGTTGGTACTGATATTGCGCTAATTAATGCTTTCCTTCGGATCATTATAAAAGAAAACCTATATAACCAAGAATTTATTCAGAAATTTACAATTGATTTTGAATCGTTAAAAGAAAAGGTGGAACGATTTACTCCTGAATATGCCTCAAAAATAACGGGATTAAAAGAAGAAGATATCTTCGCAACGGCAAGAGAATATGCCGATGCTAGCGGAGCAATGATTGCCTACACACTGGGAATTACGGAACATCACTGTGGTGTTAATAATGTCTTTGATATTGCCAATCTGGCTTTACTAACAGGGAATATTGGCAAGCAAGGAGCGGGAATTATGCCGCTTAGAGGTCAGAACAATGTCCAAGGTGCTGGTGATATGGGCTGCCTTCCTAACCAATTAGCAGGGGCAATGAGTTTGACAAATGATGAATTTAGAGAGAGGTATGAAAAAGAATGGAATGTTACCTTGAATCCTCATGCAGGTGATACCCAAACGAGAACCTTTGACAGGCTGGAAGCAGGTGAATTGAAGGCTCTTTATGTAATAGGTGAAAATCCGTTGCTTGCTGATGTTCATATGAATCATACGAAAAAGCTAATGGAAAAATTAGATTTGCTAGTGGTCCAAGATATTTTCCTCACAGAAACAGCACAAATGGCCGATGTCGTGCTTCCTGCTAGTTCTTGGGGAGAGGTGGATGGGACTTATACAAATACTGACCGAAGAATTCAACGGGTTCGAAAAGCAGTTGAACCAGAGCCTAATGTGAAAGAGGACTGGGTAATCCTTTGTGAACTTTCTACATTGATGGGTTATCCAATGAACTATTCTAACAGTGAGGAAATTTGGGATGAGGTAAGAAGAGTTGCTTGGGAGATGTATGGAGGCATTTCCTATGCAAGGCTTGAAAAAGAATATAGTATCCATTACCCATGTCCAAATGAGAACCATCCTGGTACATTCGTGCTGCACGAGCAGTTCCATCATGAAGATAATGATGGAAGAAAGGCTCCATTTGTTCCGGTAGATTTTACTCCACCGTTGGAGCTTCCTGATGAAAAGTACCCTTTTACACTCACGACTGGTAGACGGTATGAATCATATAATACTCACACCCAAACACGATATTATGCTCAAGGAGTAAAAGTGAAACAGACAGAAGAAACCCTGGATATCCACCCAGATGATGCATTAGCACTTGGGATTAAGGATGGCGACATGGTTCATGTTCGCTCACGAAGGGGAGAGCTTAACGTAAAAGCAAAATTAACCGAGCAAGTTGTTCCTGGACTTGTGTTTATGAGCTTTCATTGGAGTGAAACACCGACAAATGTTTTGACTTTAAATGAGTATGATCCTATATCCGGTACGGCTGAGTATAAGGCGTGTGCGGTAGCGATAACTCGAATATGATTTTTTAGGCAGGGATTACAACCCTTGCCTTTTTGTTTCGTTTCTAAATTGTAAGTAAACTAGAAATGTTATTGTAATATAATTAATTTAGATGTAAACCAATCTTCATCTCCCTGTTCTTTGATTTGAGCTTATCCATGTTAAGATGGACAAAGTTAGCGACGAAAGAACACAGGAGGTATTAATATGAATAAATTAAAAATATTCATGGCAGTTGCTGCACTCTCTGTCACTGTAAGTGCTAATGCATTAGCAAAAGAGGTTAGTGAAAATAGAGATTCACTAGGGAAAGAATCATCCACCAAAAAGATAGCAGTAGAAACTAAATTAGATAAAGAGACAGAAGTGGTACAGAAAGTAGAAGTTTCAGCTGAACCGGAAGTAAAACATTATACGGTCGAGCCAGGGGATACTTTATCAGATATAGCAGTTGATCACCAAGTTTCAGTGGAAAAGATTAAAGAGGAGAACAGCCTCAGTTCAGATGTTATTCAACCAGGTTTGGAGATTGAAATAAGCGAGGTAGCAGATTCTGCAGAAGCTGGAGAGTTATCCAATAAAACAGAAGTTCAAGAAGCAGAAAATCATACAGAATATGCTGCAATCGAAACAACGGAAACACCTCAACCTGACACAGAATCCACACAAGTAGAAGAGGAAAGCAAGGAACTTACCGTAACAGCAACTGCATACACGGCTACATGTGAGGGATGTTCAGGTATAACAGCGACTGGTGTTAATATTTTGGAAAATCCTGATCAAAAGGTGATTGCGGTTGATCCTTCGGTTATTCCATTAGGCAGTAAAGTCTATGTTGAAGGTTATGGTTACGCGACAGCTGCTGATACAGGCGGTGCTATTAAAGGAAACAAAATCGATGTATTCATCCCTGAACAGCAAGACGCTTTAAATTGGGGTAAAAAACAAGTAGAAGTCAAAATCATAAACTAAACTGCCGACAGTTGGGCAGTTTTTTTTATAGCTGTGTAAAAAATCAATGTTGAATAGATAGATGCAAAGCAAATTTGGCAGGACAATAAAAAACAAGCCGGAGGTTACCCGGCTTGTTTTACTGTTTGAGTTGCAACGGTTGTTTTTCTTTGATAGAAATACCAGTTTAATGCAAATGCGATGACGTAGAAGCCAATGAAGAAATAGAATGCTGTAACATAACTGCCTGTAGTATTAACAGACCAGCCGAAAAGCTTTGGAATTAAGAATGAACCATAAGCTGCAAATGCTGCAGTAAAACCAATTACAGGTGCTGCTTCTTTCGGAATGAAAATATTCGGAATCATTTGGAACGTAGATCCAGATCCAATCCCTGCTGCCAAGAATAAAACCAAGAATGCCATTAAGAATCCAGCAAACTGATTTAAATTTAAGAAGTAAACAACACCTAGTGCGCCAATGGTCATGACAACAAATACATAAGCTGTTACTCTTGCACCGCCTAGTTTATCGGCAAGCCAACCACCAACAGGTCTTGCTGCAGCAGCGACTAATGCTCCTAAGAAGGCAAGTGAAATATGTTCTGGAAATTGAGCTTTTAATAAAAGCGGAAATGCTGCTGAATAACCAATGAATGAACCGAAAGTTGCAATATATAAAACAGTCATAATCCAAGTATGTTTACGTTTTACGATGACAAATTGAGCTGATACAGATTGCTTTGCTCCTGGAACATTATCCATTTTGAACATAGCAAGTAGTGTCATGATAATAATTGGAATAACCCAGATAAACGCTGCATTTTGTAACCAAACCTCTTGACCATTAGCTAAAACTTGACCTTTTCCAGCAAAAGCAAAAGCTCCAGTTGTAATAATTAATGGTGTTACGAATTGAACAACAGATACACCCATATTTCCTAAACCACCGTTAATACCAAGTGCTGTACCTTTTTCTTTTTGTGGGAAGAAAAAGCTGATATTAGCAGATGAAGATGAAAAGTTTCCGCCGCCAAGACCACAAAGTGCTGCAAGTATTAGCATAGTAGTGTAAGAAGTGTCAGGATTTTGAACAGCAATACCAATACCGATTGCCGGAATCGCTAAAACGGCTGTGGAAATAACTGTCCAGTTTTTACCGCCGATGGTCCCGACAGCAAAGGTATAAACAAAGCGAAGGGTCGCACCCACAAGACCTGGGATTGCAGCTAAAGTAAATAATTGTTCATTGGTAAAGCTGAAGCCAATATCGTTAAGGCGAACTGCTACCACTGACCAAATTTGCCAAACGATAAAAGCAAGCATTAATGATGGTACAGAGATCCATAAATTTCGTTGTGCATGTTTTTTACCTTCTGTTTTCCAGAACGTCTCATCCTCAGGTTTCCAATAATTAATTCGTGCCATTTTAATCTCTCCCTATTTCCTGTTTATTTTAATCTTTTTTCAAAGTTGTTGTTGTTTATGTTGTTACTATAAATCAGATGTTAACATGATTTTTGTGACGTTCGTCACAAAAATAGTGAAGGAACTGTGAACTCAGGCTGAAAGTCAAAAAGTTGTAATATTTTGCACTAAGACATCTGTTTTTGCAAAAAAAAATAGACCTTCTGATGAGAAAGTCTAAGAATCATTTTTTTGATGAATCTTCAAGTATTTCGTTAAACATGCCAATGTAGTTTTTCGTTTCTCCAAGATCATCCTTAATGGCCGTTATGGATAACCATTCTTTGTATATTTCTCCACTTTTCCGTTTATTCCAAATGAAGCCTTCCCAATGGCCTTTTGTAAGTAAACTGTTCCACATATCTTTGTAAAATTCATTGTTATGTTCCCCAGATTGAAGAACACTTGGAGTTTTTCCAATCACTTCTTCAGGTGTGTAACCTGTAATTCTCGTGAAAGCAGGATTAACACTTTGAATGATTCCATTAGAATCCGTGACGGTAATTCCATCTGAGGCATATTTAACAATTTTCGCTGATATTTCTAACTTTTCCTGATAGAAGAGCCATACAACTAATATTAAGCTTGCCAGAGAAAATTCAGATAATGACATAAAACCGATTGCGTAATGTCCAGTCCAATTAAATAGAATGGTTAATATGATAGGAGGGAAGAATCCACCCAGACCACCCATTGCTGCGACAATACCGTTCACAATACCAGCTTGTTTTGAAAAGTACAACGGAACTAATTTAAAGATGGCACCATTCCCAATCCCTGCACAAAAAGCAACTAATAGGCAGCCGAATGAATAAATTGGTAATGAGGGTGTAAACGACAAAAGAAAACCGGCGAAAGTAAGTCCTGTGAATACGCCGATTAAGATAAGAAACGGATTGATTTTGTCACCGAGCCATCCGCCGATTGGACGGATAATAGTTGCGATTGCAATGAAACCAGCGGTACGGAAGCCTGCGTCAACTTTATCTAATTGAAAATGATTCACTAAAAAGGATGGCAAATATATCGTGAATGCAACAAACGAACCAAATGTAATGAAATAAAATAAACTTAAAAACCACAGTTTCGGATTCTTATATACTGCTTTGAATTGTTCTTTAAATAGAACCTTCGTTTTTTGTTCCTGCCGATCACCTAAGACAAAGTTTAAGAGTGCAAAAATGATAATGACTATTAGGAATATCTGAATAGCGGTTCTCCAGCCAAATGCATCGGCTAAAACAGGTGCAGAAAATGAAGTAATCGCTGTACCAATATTTCCTGCTCCATAAATTCCATTTATAAACCCATGCTTTTCTTTTGGATAGTATTTTGGAAGGGACGTAACACCGATTGAAAACACTGCACCGCCAACACCAAGGAAAAATCCTCCCAAAACCAGCATGAATAAAGAATTGGCATAACCAATAATCGCAATTGGAATGAGGAGAATGATAAAACTTATCGTAAATAGTATTCTAGCACCGTATCGATTCGTCCAAAATCCAATTGGAACACGCAAGAGTGATCCAAGGATGACAGGTATGGCTGTAGCCCAAGCGATTTCAGTTGATGATAGCTTAATATCGGTTTGAATATATGGCATAAGTGACGAAATAAGTACCCAGACCATAAAACCAGCTACCAGGCTGGCTGTTTGAACAAATAATTGTCTTGTTCCTTGATTCATCCAAATCCCCCTTGATTACCTTTAATTGTAGTATCTCCTAATGGCAGGATAAAAAAGACATTTTTATCTTGCTACTTTCTATTGGTAAATTTTCCTTCAAATAGTATAAATGAATTATCTTCTTTAGACAGTGAGTTTTGCCACAAATCTGTAATAAATTCGAAAAAATTTAAGTGGAAGGTATGGTTAGCGGCCTGCACACCTTAAATACCTTCTTTTGCATCCTTTTTCTACAAAAAAATATCAACCTTATTTATACTGGTATTAAAGGATAGGTGAGTTAAAATGACTTTTCAGGAAAAAAATTATTTTAAAGACCAATTGGAATTAATGACAACACTTTCGAATCAATTTTTGTTAAGGGCCCATCAAAATGATGTGGAAGGGAGCTTTCCCTATGAAAATATCCAAGAATTAAAAGATAGCGGATATACATCCTTAACCGTTCCTGAAAAATATGGAGGACAGGAAATCTCTTTATATGAAATGCTCCGCTTTCAAGAAATAATTGCTGAGGGTGATGGTTCAACCGCTTTGTCAATTGGTTGGCATATGGGGATCATTAAAAATTTGGCAGAAAAACAGACATGGAAAGAGCCCATTTTTGAAATGATTTGTAATGATGTACAAAAGGGCTCGTTAATCAATAGTGCAGCGACTGAGCCAGGAACTGGAAGCCCAACACGTGGAGGAAAACCTGAAACTAAGGCAGTAAAAAAAGGGGATGGTTGGGTAATTACTGGAAGAAAAACATTCACAACCATGGCACCAGTCCTTGACTTTTTTATTGTGAGTGCAAGCATAGATAATTCGGATGAAGTCGGTAACTTTCTAATTCCGAAGACCGCTACTGGCATTATGATTGAAGAGACATGGGACAGTATTGCATTACGAGGTACAGGAAGTCATGATCTAATTCTTCATAATGTAAGTATTCCTGACGAATACTTTGTCGAGAAGCTTGGGACGGAGGGGAAAAAACCGAATGGCTGGCTGCTCCATATTCCTGCTTGTTATTTAGGAATTGCTAAAGCGGCAAAGAGGTATGCAGTACAGTTTGCATTAAAATACTCACCCAACAGTCTAAACGGCCCCATTATTGAATTAGCGGGAGTGAGACAAAAAATTGGTGAAATCGAATTAAAGATTTTACAATCCGAGGCAATTTTATATTCAGCTGCTAAGCAATGGGATCAAGCAGATGAGATAGAGAGGGCAAAGATGGGGCCAATTTTGGGAGCAGCCAAATTAACGGTAACCAATGAAGCAATTTCGGTCGTCGACATTGCCATGAGAATTGTGGGGGCAAAAAGCCTATCTGCCAAAAATCCCCTCCAACGTTATTACCGTGATGTGCGGGCGGGACTGCATAACCCGCCAATGGACGATATGACCATTCAACTCCTTGCAAATTCTGCGATTCAACCATATAAAGTTTAATTATGCAATTTATAGAACGCTAAAACCCACCTTTAAGTAAAAAGTGGGTTTTAGCGTTTACTCTTCGACAAGTTCATCAATTTCAACAATAGTTCTTTCTTCAAGCGGACCTCGCAAGTGAACAGTCGCCGTTCTACCATCCTCATTTAATTGATCAATCCACACCGAAGCGCCGTTATATTTTACCTCAATATCAGCAGAAGATGATAAAATTTGTTTTACTCGGTTTTCCTTCATTCGTTTCACTCCCATAAAAATTGTCGTTATATTGTTTACCATGGCTTTTGTTTTCATTCCGTGTCATTTCAATTTAATTTTGTAACCGCTCTCTTCTATATATAGATGAAAAAGTATGTAACCCTTACTGATCTTTTCTTTATTTACAGATTGTGCATGATCAAAGTTTATATGTGTCGATGTGTACCCCATTAATCGTTCCAGGCTCATCAATGACTTCAAGGGATTTAATATAATTATTAAACTCAGCATGTAGTTCTTTAGGTGCACCTGGTTTTAAATGCCAATTCCCTGGTTCATCAACAAAATAAGCACTATTCATAAATTCAGGTCTTTTTCGTGGCATCCAATTATCCTCTTTTCATAAGTTTTTACTTAGCTTTCACAATGATAATTATTACTATTCAAAAAATCTTATTGACACACACTTCTAAAATTAAAGGTTGTCTTATATCTTTAAAGAATAAGACTAATATCATATTGCACACTAGAATGCAGGGGGTTATGATTACTTACAAATCATTCCCCATCCAAAAGTCTGTAATAAATGTAAGAGGAAATTAATGAAACTTATTTAGGGTTGATTCGTCTTATATTAAGGAGTCCCTAATTTATTCAGAGAAATTGACGGCAAAAATCTAATTAACCAAAGGTTTAAAGTGATTAAAACCTTCGTAATTTTGGGGAAAATTGACGAACGAATCCATGATTAAAGAGAGAATTATTGATTTTGTTTTTAGATGAAATATGATATATTAATTGAGGTTCGTTTACCGTAGTCGTTGGTAAGTGAGGGGAGAATTATAAAATGAAAAAGCTTAGATTTCCAAATATACAAAATAGCGGACATATTGCCTTTTTTGCGATTGCTGTTGTTTTATTTTGGATCAAAACTTATGCAGCCTATCAAATTGAATTTAGCTTGGGAATCGATAATACTTTACAGAAGTTTTTATTATTCATTAACCCATTAAGCTCAGCACTTTTCTTTTTCGGATTTGCTTTATTGTTTAAAAAACGCGTGAAACTTGTGATGATTGTCACTAATTTCATTTTGTCCTTTTTGTTATATGCCAATATTGCCTATTATCGATTTTTTAGTGATTTCATCACGGTTCCAGTTCTTATGTCAACTAAAACAAATGCGGGACAACTTGGTGACAGTGCCCTATCGTTAATGTCGCCATTTGATTTTTTATATTTTACGGACTTTTTTGTCTTAATAGTCCTTGCATTGACCGTATTTAAAAAGGTAACCGTAGAGAGTAGAAAATCATTTAAGGTTGTTTTATTGTTTTCGATTACGGTCTTTTTATTTAACCTTGGGTTGGCTGAAAAGGATCGTCCGCAGTTATTAAGCCGTTCCTTTGATCGCAATTATTTGGTGAAATATTTAGGAGCATATAATTTTACCATTTATGATGTTATTCAAAACATCAAATCTTCAGGACAGCGTGCACTTGCGGATAGCAGTGATATAACGGAAGTAGAGAACTATCGGAAAGCAACTTTTTCACCAGCGAACCCTGAGTACTTTGGGAAAGCAAAGGGGATGAACGTTGTTTATATTGCAATGGAATCACTCCAAAGCTTTATCATTGATTATAAGATGCCGGATGGGCAGGAGGTCACTCCGTTTTTAAATTCTTTGGTTCAAAATGAGGAAGCTTTCTATTTCGATAATTTCTTCCACCAAACTGGTCAGGGAAAAACATCGGATGCTGAATTTTTAATGGAAAACGGTCTTTATCCAATGGCTCAAGGTGCTGTCTTCGTGAATAAAGCGCAAAATACCTATCAGGCATTGCCTGCGATACTCAAAGGGCAAGGTTATTATTCAGCTTCCTTCCATGGTAACTATAAAACGTTTTGGAATCGCAACGTTATGTATAAAGCTTTAGGGTATGATCAATTCTTTGATGCAGAATATTACAATATGAGCGAAGAAGATACAAAGAACTATGGCTTAAAGGATAAGCCATTCTTTACTGAGTCAATGCCATTATTAAAAAGCCTGCCACAGCCTTTCTATACAAAGTTCCTAACGCTCTCAAACCATTTCCCGTTTGAAATGGATCCTGAGGATACCGATTTCCCTGCGGGTGATACAGGAAATAAAGTGGTTGACCAATATTTTCAGTCCGCTCGCTATATGGATGAGGCAATTGAACAATTCTTCAATGACTTAAAGGCTGAAGGTTTATACGAGAATACCATCGTTGTCATGTATGGTGACCATTATGGAATATCTGAAAACCATAATGAAGCAATGGCAAAGGTGCTTGGGGTTGAAGAAGTGACTCCGGCAATAAGCGCAGGGTTGCAGCGTGTTCCATTGTTCATTCACGTACCTGGAGTTAAAGGAAGCGTCCAGCATCAATATGGTGGCCAAGTTGACGTTCGTTCAACAGTACTTCATTTATTAGGTATTGATACAAAAGATTACATGGAATTTGGTTCGGATTTACTTTCTCCTACTCATCGTAACTGGGCTTTATTTAGAAATGGTGACTTTGTCACTCCTGAAGTAATTCAAGTAAAAGGTAAATGTTACAATACTGATACAGGTGAATTGGTAGAAAAAATAGATATTTGTAAAGAGATTGCTGATAAAGTCAACACTGAGCTTAAAATGTCAGATGAAATCGTTTATAAAGATCTATTAAGATTCTATCAACCAGAAGGATATACACCGATTAATCCACGTGATTATGAATATATTGGACCAAAGGTAAAGAAGGAATCAAAAGACTCGAAAGAAACCGATGAAACGAAAGAAACAGAAGATTCAACTGAAACAGATGAATTAACTGAAACAACTGAAGGTTAATTCGTTAAATGAGGGAAGATCAAAGCTTCCCTTTTTTTTTATGTCTGATTTTTTTACATAAATATAGAATTGGATACATGTTTATAATATAATGGTTGATAAAAAATACATGGGCAGGAGGAGTTTGAATGAGAGACGTTAAGTTAATTCAAATCTTTGAACATCATATTGCACAAAAATACTTGAATCGATCGGGACTTGCCCATGCGATCGCCGTTGCTTATCATGCTTTTCATTTAGGAAAAGATCACCAATTGGACGTGGATATTGCCGCTAAAGCCGGGTTATTACATGATATGGGCCACTACACCTGGTATAAAAATGGCAAATGGGATTATGATTTATACAAGCAAAATGACATTCATCCCATTAAAGGAGCTGAAAGAGCCCATAAGTTATTAATACGACTTGGAGAAAATCCGATTAGAGCAAAAACCATTGCCTTAGCCATTCTCTTTCATACTGATTCCTTTTTACCTTCAAATGATATTGTCAGAACACCACTTCAGCAAGTCGTAAAATGGGCGGATGAGAAGGATGAAGAAGAAGGGGGGATGCATCATTATCGCAAAATCGAATACGACCGAGCAAGACAAAGCATCCAACGTTTAGACGAATGGATTGATAAGGAAATAGCCTATTAAACATAGATAATAAACAAGCTGTGCTTTGAGTGCACAGCTTGTTTCGATAAAATCATTTGCCTTAAACTCGATGAAACCCTTCCTCTTTCAAAAACTCTTCTGCTTCTTCATATGTATCGAATGTTGCATCAAGATTTAATCCAAAGTATATATTCCAGGTATCATTTTCATTGATGAGGATTAGATGATCCTTATCTTCATTTACCCAGCGTTCTTCCTGTTGATTATCAATAATGGCTAATTCAGCTGCAGATTTTTCAATCGGTGACAAGGATTGGATGGATTCTTCAATCAACTTTTTTAATTCTTCAGCTGAAAAATCACGAATATTGACCATTCCTTTTTCGTCTGTATCATAGTTTTCCAGATAACCGGCATAAACAAAACCATTCCCATTAGGATGTAAATGATAAATGATATTTTTCTTGTCAGATATGCTGTGTGGCAGCTGGAAGTTTAAACGACCAAGGGATACGTTTTTTCGTTCTAACTCTGTAAATTTCTCGATGATTGCCAGTTTTTCATTAAATGTAAGCATCTTTTCCTCCAACTATTTCATAATAATATTATCATACCGATTTTTAGGCTAAAGATACAGTATTATCTCTGAAGAAAATAAGCGCCATTGCTGGCGCTTACAGGAGGTAATCGTAGAGGTTCAATCGTGACTAATAACCGCCACCATAAAATGCAGTTCCTACAATAATTAAAAGGATAAACAATACAACAATTAACGCAAAACTATTGTTGTTGCCGCCGCTGTAGCCCATATTCTTCCCACCTCCTCCATAATACTAATTCAATGTATGTTAAAGCATGTCCTAGAGATTGGACGATTTACATGATTAATACCGAATACTATAAAAAGGGCTGTAAATAAAAAAGGGAAAGACCTGGTCATTATGAAATGACTGATCTTTCCCTTGGATTAAGAGGCAGATTTATAATTGGTTGAAGGTGGTGATTGTTGCCCCGTATTTTTTAAGCCGATAATAAAGCGGATCGTGAAAATAATCGCTGATATGACAATAAATATCCCACAAAGGGCACCCACCTGGTCAGTTCCGGTCCATTCAGGCAAATGTTCAGCCCATCTGCGCGGTGCGCTAATTTTTCCGGCATAGAGGAAAGATCCAACTAAGCCGGTGAAGAAGACAAAATAGGTGAATATCGCAAAATTATCATAGCTATTTTGTTTTTGAGTTCCTTCTGTTTTATTAAAATAATACATAAAGCCAAAAATCATCGCAATTACGCCTATACCCATATAGGTATGGAAGTGACCTGGTACCCATTTTGTATTATGCATAATATGGTTTACAACAATGGTCGCATCAATAATCGCTGGTACGGCTCCGGCAACCCAGCCCAACATCGATAAGAACATCATGCTTGAAGCAAAGTCCCATTTAATAGCGGAACGGAAAACAATCATTAATGCACCATAGGCAGTAACAACCATAACAGGAAGGCCATTGGCATATGAAAATACCTGACCGATAATGAGCATCCATCTTGGCACAGCAAAATCCATCAGAAGATGATGGGTATAAATCATTAAAGTAAAGAGAGTGGAACAGTTCCAGGCTATTAAAAAGACTTTATTTGATTTCCATGGACGTCCCGTATATTCAGATAGAATTTCGTAAACAGCGATAACAGCCATATAGATTGTACAGTTTGCAAAGATATGTCCAAAGGCATAGGTAAGATGTTTGGCCAGCATAGGATCAATGGTTATTACTGGATTCAGGATATTTAAGATCGAGGCCACCAATACAAATGCTCCTGCCAGAACGCCTGTAGAATTTGCAATAATCACCATCGTGGTTGCGACTGAAGCTGGTGCAGGTCCATATCCTTTTTTACCTCTAAAAATATAATCCCAGCCAAGGGACTTACCTAATCCACCGTATTCTTTGATCAATCTTGCTGCTAAATAAAAGTACATCACTAAATAACCAACACCAACCAATAAAAGCCCGTTTAAAAATAAAAGTGCACCTATTTTACCATAAATATTGGCTGAGTAAGCAGGGAGCGGATATAGAAATGTCCAGCCATCAGAGAATTTAAAGCCAAAAATGGCGATTAGTATCATGCTAACACCAATTAACGACAAAATTAAATTGGCGAAAAACACCTTTGGGTTTAATTGGATATGCTTCGATAAAAAGTACCACATGAGTGCGCTTCCACCTAACGCCGCAATACCGATCATTCCAGTTCCATGAATGGTCATGATCTGATAGAATAGCTGAGGTGAAATTTGAATCACATTCCCTTGATTCAATAACATGATGACACCGAAAATCATCATTAATACAAGTATGACAGAGGTGACCATTAAGGATAAAGCAACGCCTCTGTTTGATAGGCTGCGTGCTTTATTAATCATGGTTCATTCCTCCTTTTGGCAACACCGTAATATCTTTAATCATGACATGATGACCGACACTGCAATATTCTAAGCATAAAATTTTATAAGTACCAGGTTTATCAAAAGTGATCGTCACTGTATTGGTATACTCGGGCATCGCCTGTGTTTGTGCAATTAACTGCAACTTTTCGTCATAAATGCCAAATCCATGAGTCACGTCTTTACTTGTGACACGGAATTGAACTTCTTCTCCAACCGTAAATTCTTCGTCGCTTAATTCCCAAGCAAATTGAAGTCCTACAACATCAACAATTTTATTGTGTTCCTCAGCTTGTGCGTGCTGGTTGTGATAAGGAAGCTTGCTAAGAGAAAGTGCTGTTGCAAATCCCATAATGGCCAAGAGGCCAAGAAAATATAATTTTCGAATCTTGTAGCCTTTTTCTTGAATAGGTCCATAGTCTTTTAATTTTCTCGATTCCCCATATACAAAGGAAAATGCCAAAGTAAGTAGGAATACGAGAAATAATGTAGTGTACCAGGCAATAGATTGGTACATATATATCCCCCCTAGTTTTGTTAATTAAATAGGAAGTCCCCCAACCCCCAATTTAATTCCACCTTCCATTTTAATCCTCTCTTTGTGAAAAAATAGTGAATTTTATCATACCCTGTTTGAATTTGTGCAAGAATAATTTCTAGTAAATTATTTTTCATTTGACCCCCAATCAACATCAACAGCGTACGAATTCTGTAGTAAATAAACAATGGAGGTTAGATTATGGGACTTGTAATCGTTGATATTGATAAACTACTAGAATCTACTGCAGATCTAACATCTGAGAAGAATGGAAATAAATTGAAACAGGTTGAGATTGATCAATTGCTTGAGAGAACTCGTGATTGGTAATTTACATATAAAGATATATTTCGTCATATAAAGACCTTCGCTAAATAATAGGAAGGTTTTTTTGTATAACTTTCCTATCAGGCATGTGTGCAATTACGCCTCTGTCTTCACCTAACGGCTCGCCAATCGGCGAGTTTTCTTTTTGTTAAAAAATTTGTCGCTTTAAAGCAAAAAAATATTTTTTTGTAATTCTATTGACCTAAAGGTGAAAAAATACTAGAATAATTTTTAAAATATAATAAATTTTTGGAAAATTAAAAATGGAACAGAGGGGGATTATCATAATGAAAAAGAAGGTGAAAGGGCTATCAATAGCATTGGCTGGGCTGCTGATGCTTGCTGGCTGTGGCAGTAGTGAAACGTCTGGAGGCGGGGAAAAAGAAGGGGGAGAAAAAGTATTCAAAATTGGGATTACCCAGTTTGCGGAACACCCTTCATTAGATGCTGCAACCGAGGGGTTTAAAAAAGCGTTAGAGGATAAAGGTATTAAGTTTGAAGCAGATGAACAAAATGCCCAAGCAGATATGAACAATACGAAAACAATTGCCGATAATTTTGTCGGAGATAAAGTAGATTTGATTTTCGCTAATGCGACACCTAGTGCAACGGCTGCATTAAATGCGACAAAAGATATTCCGATTATTTTTACATCCGTTACAGACCCAGTAGGAGCAGAATTAGTCAAAGCATTTGACGAACCGGGAGAAAATATTACCGGAACAACCGATAACCATCCCGAAGGAACAGCCAAAACAATTAATTTTATCACCGATGAAGTGAAAGCAAAGAATATTGGTGTGATCTATAATTCAGGTGAACAGAATTCTGTAGTTCAAGTGGACGAAGTAAAAGAATTAGCAGAGAAGAAAGGTGCAAAGCTTGTAGAGGTTTCCGTTTCAACCACTGCAGAAGTAAAGCAGGCTGCTGAGTCATTAGTTGGCCGTGTCGACGCGATTTATATTCCAACTGATAACACAGTTGTATCTGCTCTTGAATCGGTCATTTCAGTTGCTAACAGCAAAAAAATCCCGCTTTTCGTTGGAGAGCTTGATTCAATGAAAAAAGGTGCTGTCGCTGCCAGTGGCTTTGACTATTTTGATCTTGGATATCAATCTGGGGTAATGGCGGCTGAAATTTTAAGCGGAAATAAAAAGCCTTCTGAAATTCCAGTTGAATTGCCAAAGAGCTTAGCTCTAGTTATTAATAAAAAAGCCGCCGAAGCACAAGGATTAACGGTGAAAGACGAATGGAAAGACCTTGGTGAATTTTACGAGGAATAGATATAAGTAATAGTGGGAGTCGGCTTGTTTTAGTTGACTCCTTGATTCGTACATACACTATGCTCTTATATGAGATATAGGACTAAAAAGAAGGGACGATCTCTATGTTTACAGCCATATTTGGATCATTTGAAGCAGGTATCATCTATGCGATTATGGCACTGGGTGTCTATCTTTCCTTTCGCATTCTCGATTTCCCCGATTTAACGGTGGATGGAAGCTTCGTAACAGGTGCTGCTATTTCGGCAGTAATGATTGTGAATGGAACCAATCCTTTTATTGCTACCATCATGGCACTGTTTGCTGGTTTCGCTGCAGGATGTGTGACAGGGCTACTTCACACTTTTGGAAAGATTAATAATTTACTTTCTGGTATTTTAATGATGATTGCTCTTTATTCTATTAATCTTAGAATCATGGAGAGATCGAATGTTCCTTTATTGAATACCGATACGGCATTTACAAAAATCAGTACATTCTTTGAGGACCTCGGCATCGATTCCTTTTGCAATAATATTTTAACCATGTTAGGTCTTGGTGACAGCCTCCCTGATACTTGGGGAATTTTATTCTTTATGTTGATCGTTACTCTTGTCATTAAACTACTGACAGATTTGTTTTTACAAACCGAAATTGGTCTTGCGATTCGAGCAACGGGTGATAACAAGCGGATGATTCGAAGCTTGTCGGCTAATACAAATCTTTTAACGATTCTAGGTCTTGGTATATCCAATGCCTTGGTTGCCTTTTCTGGAGCCCTGATTGCCCAGCAGGGTGGGTTTGCGGATGTTGGTATGGGAATCGGGATGATTGTCATTGGCTTAGCATCTGTCATTATTGGTGAAGCACTGTTTGGGACGAAATCCATTGCAAGAGCAACTCTTGCGGTTATTGGTGGCTCGATCATTTACCGAATAGTCGTAACGTTAGCATTAAGGGTCGATTTCCTTGACCCAGGGGATATGAAGCTGATTACGGCATTGATCGTTATTATTGCCTTAACAATGCCGAAAATCATCGATCATTATAAAGAGAAAAAGCGAAAAGCCAAAAGAAGGCTCGAGAAGCTGAATGTACTCCAAACTTCTGGCAGAGGAAAGGAGGATACTCATGCTGCAATTAAATCAGATTCATAAAATTTTTAATGAAGGAACCCCTGATGAAAAAATAGCAATCGATCATGTGAATTTGTCATTGAAACCAGGGGATTTTGTAACGGTTATCGGAAGTAATGGCGCTGGAAAATCGACGTTAATGAATATGATTTCTGGTGTTTTGTTTCCGGATATTGGTGACGTTTATATTGATGGAAAAAATGTAACCAATATGTCTGAGTTTAAGCGCTCGAAAATGATTGGTCGCGTTTTTCAGGATCCAATGGCAGGAACAGCTCCAAGCATGACGATTGAAGATAATTTAGCAATGGCTTATTCACGAAATAAATCTAGAACCTTAGGAAAAGGAGTAACGAAAAAAAGACGTGACTACTTTCGGGAGGTTCTGGAATCATTACACCTTGGCCTAGAGAACCGACTAAGTGCTAAGGTAGGTCTGTTGTCAGGAGGCGAAAGACAAGCGCTTTCGTTGTTAATGGCAACTTTCACAGAGCCTGCTATTTTGCTTCTCGATGAACATACAGCTGCATTGGATCCATCCAGAGCGGAATTGATTACCAACCTAACACGTGAAATCGTGGCAAAATATAATCTTACTACGCTTATGGTTACTCATAATATGCAGCAAGCAATTGATCTTGGAAATCGATTAATTATGATGGATAAAGGTCAAATCATCCTGGAAGTTGACGAGCAAAATAAGAAAAACCTTACTATCGAAGGTCTGTTAGACGAATTCAAAAGAATCCGCGGCGTTCAAATGGCCAGTGACCGAGCAATTTTATCCTAAACAAAAGAAACAGTCTTCTATAGGCTGTTTCTTTTTTAATATAATATATCTTCATTACCTAAAAGCGTTATAGCTTTAATGGCTACTCTTGAACGAACAGGCAAGTATCACTTAATATATATTCTGAATATTAATAATTAATTGATAATAGGAGGAATATGTATGAAAGAAAAGAGAATGAAGGCAGAAGAACTTGTTAATGATTTTTTCCCGGTAAGGGATGTTGATTATATCGAAATTTATACAGGGAATGCCAAGCAGGCCTGTCACTTTTTTTCCACTGCATTTGGATTTAAACCAGTTGCCTATTCCGGCCTTGAAACCGGGAATCGTGAAAGCGTTTCCTATGTGCTCCAACAAAGAAATATCAGGCTTGTACTAACAGGTTCTTATAAGGAGGACACTCGTGTATCCCAATTCGTTAAACAGCATGGCGATGGCGTTAAAGATGTTGCCCTCCTGGTCGATGACGTTGAAAAGGCTTATCAAGCAGCCGTGGAGCGGGGAGCGATTGCTCATATTCCGCCATTTGAACTAAAAGATGAAAAGGGAATGATTAAAAAAGCCGTTCTCGGTACATATGGAGATACGATCCATACGTTGGTTGAACGGAAGAACTATCAGGGTGCTTTTATGCCGGGCTATGAGCCTTATTCAGCCTCAAAACCAATTGATGACACAGGTTTAATTGGCATTGATCATGTAGTCGGAAACGTAGAGCGTATGGAGGAATGGGTGGAGTATTACTCAAAGGTAATGGGATTTGTAGAGATGAAGCACTTCACAGATAAAGATATTACTACGGAGTATTCTGCCCTGATGTCTAAGGTCATGCATAATGGAGGACGGATTAAGTTCCCGATTAATGAGCCTGCTGAAGGAAAGCGGAAATCGCAGATCCAGGAATATTTAGAATTCTATAATGGTCCTGGTGTCCAGCATCTTGCGATTCTAACCGAAGATATTGTCTCGACTGTTGCAGCCTTGAAGAAAAATGGGGTTGAGTTTTTAAATACACCAAGCACGTATTATGAAGATCTAAGTAAGCGAGTCGGAAAAATTGATGAGGAAATTGAAAAGCTGCGTGAACTAAATATTTTGGTTGATCGGGATGACGAAGGCTACTTGCTGCAAATCTTCACGAAACCAATTGTTGATCGTCCTACCCTGTTCGTTGAAATTATCCAGCGTAAAGGAGCCCGAGGGTTTGGTGAAGGAAACTTTAAAGCCTTATTTGAGTCGATTGAAAGAGAACAAGAAAAACGAGGAAATCTCTAAATACCGTGTCAAAAGGGAGAGGCGACTCTCCCTTTTTAAAAGAAAGTGAGGTGTGTTTTTGTGGAAATTACACCAGAATCCCTTGGATGGCGAGATGCCTACAAGCTGCTGATTGGATCGATTCTTCCTCGTCCGATTGCCTTCGTGTCTACAATGGATATCAATGGTGTCGCCAATGCAGCCCCATTTAGTTTTTTTACAGCTATTTGTGCCGAGCCTATGTTAATATGCTTTTCACCGATGAGAAGAGGATCGGATGGTGCTAAAAAAGATACATTAGTAAACATCGAAAATACGAAGCAATTTGTGATTAATGTCGTTAGTGAGGAAATGGCAAAGCAAATCAATGATTCAGCAGCCGAATATGGTCCTGAAGTGGATGAGATTGAACAAGTAGGGCTAACGAAAGAACCAAGTGTGAAGGTTAAGGTGCCACGCATTAAGGAATCACTTGTCCATTTAGAATGTGAACTCTATCAAATCTTGGATTTTGGCGATCATCCCGGCTCAGGCAGTCTAGTAATCGGGAAGGTCGTGAATGTTCAAGTTGCAGACCAGCTTTTATCTAATTGGAGAATCGATACGACTTTGCTCCAGCCAATTGGAAGAATGGCAGGAAATAGTTATACCAATCCTCTTGGAAAAATCTTTGAGATGATAAGGCCAGAAATTAGGTGAAGAGATGAGATTTGTAACATTTGAGAAGAAGGATGGAACCGTTCGTGCTGGTGTAATGTTGGGTGCGAATTATGTGGTTGACATGGATGAAGCTTCGCATGGTCAGCTTCCTGAAAAAATGCTGGATTACATTGGGAAGTGTACGGAATATCAGAAACAAGCTGCCCAATTACTAACCCTTACAAAAGAGGATCATGGTGTTTATCATTTGAACGATATTTATTTAAGAGCTCCGTTACCTGAACCAAGAAGCTTTCGTGATTTCTATGCGTTCGAACAGCATGTGAAAACGGCTAGGGAGAACAGGGGACTGGAAATGATCCCAGAATGGTACGAAATTCCTGTGTTTTATTTTTCCAATCACCTGGCTATTAAGGGAACTGGACAGGACATCGTTAGGCCTGCAAAATGCAAGTGGCTTGATTATGAACTGGAGATGGCGTGTGTAATTGGAAAGCAGGGTCGAAATATCCGGGCTGAGGAGGCAGAGGATTATATTTTTGGTTATTGCATTTTAAATGATTGGAGTGCCCGAGATCTACAACGAAAGGAAATGAAAGTGGGATTAGGGCCAGCGAAGGGAAAGGATTTTGCAACATCGATTGGACCGTGGATCGTTACACGAGATGAATTGGAACCACGGAAAGCAGGGAAAGGCTTTAATCTCGTCATGAGAGCTATGGTAAATGGGATCCAGCTCTCTGAAGGGAATATGAAGGACATTTTTTATTCGTTCGCAGAGATGATTGAAAAGGCCTCTGCAGGTGTTACCCTGTATCCAGGTGAAATCATCGGTTCAGGAACAGTTGGGACTGGATGTATTCTTGAACTCGGTACGAAGGTTCATCGCTGGCTTCAACCTGGAGATAGGGTTGAACTTGAAATTGATCAACTTGGAGTTTTAAAGAATTCGATTGTCGAGGATGAGGTGGAATAATGTTTTACCGTCAGATGGGGGAAATACCTCACAAGCGTCATACGATATTCAAAAAAGAGGATGGCAGTCTGTTCCGGGAGCAGGTAATGGGAACTCGAGGCTTTTCGGGAACACAATCGATTCTATATCATCATTATATGCCTACGGAAGTGGTGAAATCAGAGTTGGTGGGCAGTTATTTGCCAGAATTTGAAGAGCAGCAATCCTTGAAGCATCGTCATTTTATAACGAGTAAAGGAGTCAAAAACGGAGATGGGCTTCAGGCACGAGAATATATTTTAGGTAATCAGGATTTATTCATTGGCACTGCACATGTTACCGAGCCGATGAAGAGCTATTATCGTAATGGTGATGGAGATGAAATGCTGTTTATTCATTATGGTACAGGTAAATTGGAAACCATGTTTGGAACGCTTACTTATCGTCCTGGGGATTACCTCTTAATACCTATAGGGACGATTTATCGAATAATTCCAAATGAAAATGAAGTAACGAAAATGCTGTTTATTGAATCCTTCAGTCAAATTACAACGCCAAGACGTTATCGAAATGAATACGGGCAGTTATTGGAGCATAGCCCGTTTTGTGAGCGGGATATTCGAGGTCCGGAAGTGCTCGAAACGTTTGATCAAAAAGGTGAGTATGAAGTTTTAACAAAATCGAGGGGAGCGATCCATTCTCATATAGTAGGTCATCATCCGTTAGATGTTATTGGCTGGGATGGGTATTTATATCCCTGGGCCTTTAATGTTGAGGACTTTGAACCGATTACGGGTCGAATCCATCAGCCGCCTCCTGTTCATCAAACCTTTGAGGGTAATAATTTTGTCGTGTGTTCATTTGTACCGCGATTATTTGATTACCATCCGGAGGCAATTCCTGCCCCTTATTATCATAGTAATGTGAATAGCGACGAGCTCCTTTATTATGTGAAGGGTAATTTTATGAGTCGTAAAGGGGTCCAGCTTGAATCCATCACGCTTCATCCTAGCGGCATCCCGCATGGTCCTCATCCAGGAAAAACAGAAGCAAGTATAGGGAAAAAAGAAACACTTGAACTAGCGGTTATGATCGATACCTTCCATCCTCTTAAGATAGTAAAATCCGTTGCTGCAATTGAAGACCCCGCATATATGTATTCTTGGGTTGAAAAGAAGGAATAGAGAAGATAGGGAACGATAATTATAAGAATCGTTCCCTTTTTACTGTTAATCAGGATTATTTTATCGTTAAATTGATATATTATGAATTGTATACATTACAAATAGTGGTAGTATAGTAAATAAAGTTGGAGGTGGAATCGTGAATTTAGAACCTATTTTATCTCGATTAAAAAGTCATACACCCTCTATTTTGGGCAGCAAGGAATATTCAAAATATGCCGTCATGGTTCCGCTCATTCAAAAAGAAGATGGGATACATGTTTTATTTGAAGTTCGGTCTCTTAAGATGAGAAGACAACCTGGAGAAATTTGTTTTCCTGGTGGAAAAATAGATGCACAGGATATAGATGAGAAAAGTGCGGCGGTTCGGGAAACGGTTGAAGAATTAGGAATTGAAAGAGAAGATATTTCGGGCGTATTCCCATTAGATTTTATGATTTCTCCATTTGGAATGATGATTTATCCATATGTGGGTCTCATAGAAAGCCCAGAAAAAATCCAACCAAATCCGAATGAAGTGGGTGAAATCTTTACCGTTCCTATTTCTTATTTTCTCGAAAATGATCCGGAGATTTATCATGTCCATTTCAAGGTAGAGCCGGAGGAAAACTTCCCGTTTGATTTAATCATTGGCGGTGAAAACTACAATTGGCGGACAAGAGCGGTGGATGAGTATTTTTATATTTATGAAGAAAAAGCTATATGGGGTTTGACCGCAAGGATCCTTGCTCATTTTATAGAAGTTCTACGTTAGAAGCACAGTGAAATTTATTTTTACTGTGCTTTTTATTTAAAAATAAATAGCAAACTTAACTTTGATTAACGTCTAGCTCCAGCGCCTAGGGGCTCGGGGTCATAAGCCGATCCGTCAAGAAGGTTAAAAAGCAATCTTCTCGCCGGCTCGTCTTATGCCTGTCGCCCCTGGACAAGGCGCTTCCGCTTTTGAATTGTGTGCGCTTACAAAAGACAAATGTCCATATAGGGTGGAAAAAGATCTTGATTATTTTCTGAATTGTAATAAAATTAAAGTTATATTTTTCATAGATTAGGAGATGGCACAATGAAGGTCGTTAAGTTTGGGGGATCCTCTTTAGCATCTGGAAAACAAGTTGAGAAGGTTTTCCAAATTGTCATGTCTGATCCTGAGCGGAAAGTAGTGGTTGTTTCTGCTCCTGGGAAACGGTTTGCTGAAGATGAGAAGGTAACGGATTTATTAATCGAATGCGCAGATTTATGTCTACTAGATAAAGATCCAAAGGTGAAATTTGATGCTGTTATGGCACGGTATTCCTTAATCGCGACAGAGTTAGAGCTTCCGCCAGAAATTATGACAGAAATAAACAACGATTTAACGACTAGACTAAACAGTGATAAAAGCAAACCTGAACGTTTTATCGATCTTTTAAAAGCGAGTGGTGAGGATAATAATGCAAAACTAGTGGCTGCTTATTTCCGAAAGCAAGGGATAGAAGCTCATTATGTAGACCCAAAAGAAGCGGGGATGCTGGTAAGTGATCATCCAGGAAATGCCATAGCCCTTCCGGAAGCATATGCTCAGTTATTCTCATTGCGTGAACGATCAGGAATTTTGGTTTTTCCTGGATTTTTCGGTTATAGCAAAGAAGGGGAAGTGTTTACCTTTTCACGAAGCGGTTCTGATATTACAGGTTCAATCTTGGCCAATGCATTAAAAGCGGATCTATATGAAAATTTTACGGACGTAGATGCTGTTTATTCTGTTAATCCAATGATTGTTGAAAAACCAAGGGAAATTAAAGTTTTAACCTATCGGGAAATGCGTGAACTTTCTTATGCTGGATTTACCGTCCTTCATGACGAGGCACTTGTTCCTGCCTTTCGTGCCGGGATACCGGTACATATTAAAAACACAAACAATCCATCTGCACCTGGGACCAAAATTGTTTATGAACGGGATAATACGAATGGTCCAGTCATCGGGATTGCCAGCGATGATGGCTTTTGCAGCATTTATGTTAGCAAATACTTAATGAACAGAGAAATTGGCTTTGGCCGTAAACTTCTAGGTATATTGGAAGAATATGGAATATCCTATGAACATACACCTTCTGGAATTGACGACGTTTCAGTCATTTTACGGGAAAGTCAATTTGATCTTGAGTTGGAAAATGAAATCAAATGGCGAATTGAGACAGAGCTTCATGCAGATGAAGTAAAAATCGAACACAGTCTTGCCCTCATTATGGTTGTAGGAGAAGGCATGCGCCACAATGTTGGAACAATGGCACGTGCTGCTAAAGCCTTGGCAAAGGCAAAGGTTAATATCGAAATGATCAATCAAGGCTCCTCAGAAGTCAGCATGATGTTTGGCGTGAAAGAAGTGGATGAACAAAGAGCCGTTCAGGCCCTATATGAAGAGTTCTTTGCAGCCGTAACAGTTTAATGGGAAAAAGCAGTTCACACATGTGAACTGCTTTTTTCTATATCTGTGGATACTCATGATTTTTCTTTAGCTTCCTCTTCGTTTTGATGCCTGACCAGGCGGCAATGATTAGCCCACCAGCAGTATCAGAAATCAAATCAATCATGGTGTCATCGTTACCTCCGCCCTGCAGCGTCATGTCAAAAAATTGGTCAGAGCTAAATTCGTAGACCTCCCACAAGACACCGCCAAGGGCAGCAAATGACAAAGTGAAAAGAAAAACAAACCATGGAGAAATGTCATTCCTTGCATCTCTATGAATCAATCTTTCATATAAGGCAATTCCTGAAAAGGCAAGAATCGCACCGCTAAGAAAATGCATGAAAGTATCCCACCAACCAAGTCCATACCAGCCTAAGATCGAGCCAAAATATTGTGATCCAACTAGGAAAACTAAGTACGAAATCACGATTGGGAGATTGAAATGCAGCTTAGTAAAAAGGGCTAAAAGAAGGGGAATCGCTCCGCAGACAATACCACCTATGGCAACAGTTGATTTAAAAGGTTCCTCTTGTGAACGAAAATAAAAGAATAAAAATATCATAAATAGAACATAAAGAGCGCTTAAGATGAGTACAAGCTTTCGATTCATTGCTTTCACCTCATTTGTATTGTTACGCCAATTATATCCATTTAGAATAGAAAAAATAAGAGATAAATGGAGGTACTCGCTTCCTTTGTAATAAAAAGGTATATTATAATTAGAAAAGTAAGATGGAGGAAGCTATGCAGAAGGCACAAATACCAACATACGAGCGGATTGCGATTGATTTAGCGAATCGAATCTACGATGGAAAATTTAAAGTGGGAGAAAAAATTCATGGCAGGTCAACTCTTGCCAGTGAATATAAAGTATCTCCAGAAACGGTTCGAAGAGCGATAAAAATACTCGAGGACGTTGAAATCGTTCACTCGACCAAGGGCAGTGGAATTGTCATTTCTTCAAGGGAAAATGCTTATAAATATATTCATCGCTTCTCAAATTTAGCAAGCATCAAGGATCTTGAAAAACAAATGAACACCCTTATCAGCGAAAGAGACAAACTTGACGAGGAATTATTTGATACCTTAAGAAAAATTATGGACTATTCTGGTAAGCTCCGGCACACGAACCCCTTGGCACCAATTGAAATTGAGGTTGCCTCTGGCTGTATTCATATTGGAAAAACGATTTCGGAAGTGAAATTCTGGCAAAATACAGGTGGTACGGTTATTGGGATGAAGAGAAAAGGGGAATTAATTATCTCCCCCGGACCATACGCCTTAATTCTAGAAGGAGATGTTCTGTTAATTATTGGCGGGGATGAAACATATGATCGAGTCATTCACTTTTTACAGGAAGAATGAGATGAACAGCCGGTCCCATTGGGGGCTGGCTGTTGTTATTTGATGCTGTTCACAGAATCGTCACCATTTTGGTCATAATTATTTGAAATTGGGTCATAAATTCTAATTTTCGGAGAATAAGTGAACGTTGTGCCGTCATAAATCTCCAAAAACGTGTCATACACAAAATATCCATATCTCCGCAATGAAAATTAGCAGGTTTTAACCAGTGATATATCGAAATAAAGTAACAAAATAGGAGAGGAGTACTGCTTTTGATAGGAAAAGAATTTCAGAAACCCATAGAATTAACCATGTATGAGATTTTACTCAAGAGATTATCTAAAAATCACATCAAAATGGATGAAATTAAAGCAGATTGGGCTAAAAAGAATGCTGGATATAATGGTGAGAAGTCTGTTTACCGAATGTTAACCTTTCTTGATGAACAAAAGTATTATATTTTTCATAATTTGCGGTTAAAAATTGGCCAATATTATTTCCAAATGGACTTCTTAATTGTAACAACCAAGTTTATCTTAATAGTTGAAGCAAAAAACATCGCTGGAACATTACTTTTTGATGAATTTGGTCAATTTATTCGAATTATTGAAGAAAAAGAAGAAGGCTTTCAGGATCCAATTTCACAAGTTCAATTGCATAAGAAACAACTCCAAAAATGGCTGGAAAAGAACCATTTTCCGAAAACTCCTATAGAATATACCGTTGTTGTAAGTAAACCTTCGTCCATAATAAAAATGAATACCCGTAATCATGAGGTAAGAAAAAGAGTCCTGCCTTTAACAAAACTCCTTGAGTTCATTGAGAATAGCGATCGTTACTATAAGAATGAGAGTTTAACAATGAAACAATTGAAGATAATGAATAAGAATTTATTGAAAGACAATACCCCGTTCATTCCCAACCTTCTCGAAAAATATAATCTTTCTAAAAATGATATCCTCACAGGCGTTCAATGTCCCAAGTGCTTGGCAGCCCCAATGAAACCTATAAAAGGAACATGGAGATGCCCTCAATGTAGTACCTGTTCAAAATCGGCACATCATGACGCGATTTATGATTATATGCTCTTAATAAATTCATCTATTACCAATCGCGATCTCCGTGAATTTTTACATATACCCTCTCGACAAAAGGCTACTAAAATTCTGACCTCATTGAATCTTATCCATACTGGAGGGAACAAAAATCGTCAGTATTTTTTACCGAAAAGCAAAAAATAAAGCCGGTTGCAATAACCGGCTCTGTTCTAGTTCAATAATCCTTCTTCAACTAAAAACTCTTTTGCCACTTTAGCTGGTGATTCTTTAAGGCTGTCAACCTTGTAATTGAGCTTTCGCATTTTTTCATCTGATAGTTTACCAGCAAGGGTATTGAGTGCCTTTTTCATTTCAGGATGTTCTTTTAACGTTTCCTCTTTAACGATTGGTACAGCGTAGTAAGGAGGGAAGAAGTTTTTATCATCCTTTAATACTTTCAAGCCAAATTCCTCAAGCAAGCCATCGGTAGAAAAGGCATCGATGACATCACTTTTATGGTTGTCCAGAGCTGTATAACGTAGGCCGCCGTCAACCGCTTTGACTTCTTTGAACCCCATATTATAGGCTTTCTCAAGCCCGATTAAACCATCTTCTCTGTTAGGAAATTCAATCGTTGGTCCCATAATCAAGTCACCGCTAACCTTGGCAAGGTCGGTGATCGTTTCTAAGTTAAATTGTTCTGCAGTGTCCTGGCGTACGGCCAAAGCATAGGTATTATTAAAGCCAAGCGGCTCCAATAACTCAATTCCATATTTTTTGTTAAACTCTTTTTGCACATAATTATACACCTTGTCAGGATCACTTTGAGGGCTTTGATTAAGAATATTAACAAGTCCAGTACCTGTGTATTCCACGTAAACATCAATATCTCCATTGTTTAAAGCACTAAAAGCAACTTGTGATCCACCAAGATTTAGTTTTCTTTCTACTTCTATATCAGTCTTGTTTTCTATTAGTTCAGCAAGCATATTGCCAAGTATCAGCTGCTCACTAAAGTTTTTGGAGCCAATGACAATTTTATCAGCCGCATTCGCTTTTGTAAAAACCGTAAATGCACCTGCAGCAACTAAGATAACACTTGCAAATCCAATGATTAGTTTCTTAGCTTTTGTACCAAACTTAGAGCGTGATTTTTGTTTATTTGTATAAGAAAAAGAAGTTTCGAGCTTGCCAACAACAAGGTCAATTAATAAAGCAAGAATACAGGCTGGGATGGCTCCGGCTAAAATCATGTAATTATCCACGGTTTGAACGCCGGAGAAGACGAGATAACCAAGTCCGCCTGCACCCACGAAGGCTGCAATGGTCATTAAGCCTACAGCAGTAACCGCAGAAATTCTGATACCCGCCATAATCATCGGGAAGGCTAATGGCAACTGAACCTTTTTCATCGTTTGGCTCTTTGTTAAACCGATACCTTTGGCGGCTTCCAGAATATCAGCATCAATGTTTGTTAATCCTGTGTAAGTGTTTTTTACAATTGGCAGGAGCGAGTAAAGGACGACCATTACAATCGCTGGGGTACTGCCGATACCGATAAAAGGAATCAGGAACCCGAGCAGCGCTAAGCTTGGAACGGCTTGAATGACGTTCGTTGCTCCAATAATCGGTTTGGAGAGTTTAGGCTCCCTGGAAATTAAGATACCAAGGGGAATCCCAATAACAATTGCAATTAACACAGAAAATACACTTAAATAAAGGTGTTGCCCAATTAAATTCAAAATTTGTTCGTAGTTTGACGTTATATACTTTATAAATTCAGCCATCAAAATGCCACCTCCATGTCAATTAATTGGCTGCTTAATGCAGATAGAATACTGCTTCGCGTAATGAGACCTGACAATTGTTTCTGACTGTTTACAACAGGAACATAACCAATCTTGTGTTCATTCATGGTTGCTAATACCGAAATTAAATTCGTATCCTCCGTAACCGAAAGAACATTTTCTTCCATGACTTTTTCAATCCCGAAATTTCGGTCTAATAATTGAATGCTTTTTAAGGTAACCATCCCTATTAAAATATTATTTTTATCTGTAACCATTAAACTATCAACCTTATTAAACTTCATAATTTCAATTGCTTGTAGGACAGTTCGTTTTGACGTGATCTTCACTGGTTCCTGAATCATAAGGTCCTCGGCCATTAATAATTCTGGATTATTCCAAACCCTTCTTTTACCAATAAAGTCTTCAACAAATTCATTGGCTGGATTTTTGAGAATGTTTTCTGGTGTATCGAACTGGAGGACATCACCATCTTTTAAAATACAAATCTTATCAGCAATTTTTATCGCTTCATCCATATCATGAGTGACAAAGATGATGGTTTTATTTAATTCCTTCTGCATTTGAACCAGTTCATCCTGCAACGAACTTCTCGTTACGGGGTCTAAAGCACTAAAGGGCTCATCCATTAAGATGATATCTGAATCAGTGGAAAAGGCTCTTGCTACCCCCACTCTCTGCTGCTGGCCGCCACTCAGTTCCTTTGGAAATCGATTCATAAAATCTTTTGGGTTTAAACCGACTACATGAAGCAATTCCTCGGTTTTCTTAGCAATTGCATCAGGGTCTTCCCCTTTAAGTTTAGGAATCAGTTCCAAATTTTCCTTTATCGACATATGTGGGAATAGACCTGTGTTCTGAATAACATAGCCGATATTTCTCCTAAGCTTAATCGCATCCATAGTAGAAATATCTTTACCATTAACAAAAATCTTACCCGATGTCGGTTGGATTAATTTATTGATCATTTTAAGTAAAGTCGTTTTCCCACAACCACTTGGACCGATGAAGACAATTAATTGCCCTGGTTCAATATCTAATGTGAAGGGCTTTATAATCGTCTTGTTTCGGTATTTCTTTACGATATCTTTAAACTGTATCAAATTTTTTCCCCCTTAAAAATTTCATTCGTTCATAGCAACAACTTAATAATATCACATAAGTTGTAACTTTGTCGAATTTGCGTAAACATAAAGTACTATAAACTTTCCATTTCTATTCGCAATGATTACAATAAAATGAGGAAAATGATCAAGCAGGTGAATAAATGAAAACAATTTTAATCGTTGATGATGATGAGCATATCCTCTTTCTTGTTAAAGGGATATTGATGAAAGAAGGATTCAAAGTTCTTTCTGCTGAAAATGGGGCGGCAGCATCAAAGCTGTTGAAAGATCAATTATGTGATTTAGCAATCGTCGATGTAATGATGCCAATTATGGATGGATATGAGTTAACGAAGGAGATTCGAAAATTCTATGACATCCCGATTATTTTATTAACAGCCAAAAGCCAGATCGAAGATAAAGAAGAGGGCTTTGAATCAGGAACCGATGATTACTTAATCAAGCCATTTGAACCAAAAGAATTGATTTTTAGGGTAAATGCACTGTTAAGAAGGTACGGAAATTCTAGTGAGGCTAATATTAATTTAGGAACTTTACACATAAATAAAAAAAGCTATGAAATTAGAGTCAATAATAAAACCTTCATGCTCCCTTTAAAAGAATTTGAACTGTTATCCTTTTTGGCTACACATCCCAATCAGGTTTTCAGTCGAAGTCATCTCATTGAAAAAGTGTGGGGGCTGGATTTTGATGGCGATGAAAGAACAGTAGATGTACATATAAAACGACTGCGTGAACGTTTTGGAAAAATTGCCGAGGATTTCGTTATTAAAACGATCAGAGGGGTAGGGTATTCCCTAGAGGTGTAGGAAATGAGGACACTATATAGTAAATTTGCCTTTATTACGATTATGATTATGGTGGTCAGCGGAATTATTTCTTTTTTTCTATCAAATCTTTACTATCAAACCAATTTAAAACAGGAAAATGACGAAAAGATCATGAATTTTTCATTAGAGATTGCTGACTTTGCTAGTGAACATCCCGGGATCGATTTAGACGATTACTTGGATCATATCGGTACAATAGGCTACCAAATTTTTTTAGTCAGTCAAGATGGAAATAAGCGATATTTTGGCTCTCCTTTTAGAGAAAAGAATTTGTCTGAAGGAATTCTAGAAGAGGTTTTAAATGGAAATGTATATCATGGGATTCGGAATTTTCCCCATAAAACCTTTGTTACAGGCTTTTTTGCCAATGAACTAAAAAATTCAGTGGGTGTACCTTTTCAATTTGAGAATAAAAAGTTTGCACTTTTTATCAGACCGGATATTAAACTAATGTTTAATGAGATGCATATCCTATTCGGATGGCTTTTAGTAATCTCTATTTTATTAAGTATAATCCTGGTCTTAATCAGCACGAAATATTTAGTTAAACCGATTAAAAAGCTTAATACTGCAACGAAGGAAATTTCAGATGGCAACTATTCGATCAAGCTGGATATTACTCGTCAGGATGAATTGGGCGATTTAGCTTTAAATTTCACAAAAATGTCAGAAAAGCTGGATAAAATGGATATGCTTCGGAAGGAATTAATTTCGAATATTTCTCATGATATTCAATCACCGCTCACCAATATAAAAGGTTATTTAACGCTAATGGTGAAAGATGAGGAAAATGAGAAATATCTTGGTGTCATAGATTCAGAAGTTGATCGACTTTCAAAGATTACAAAGCAGCTTTTACTTCTAGCCTCCATTGAGAGTAAGAGAGATATAATGGAAATAAGCAAAGTGAATATTGCCAACCAAATAACAAATTTAGTCCGACAATACCATTGGACCATCATGGAAAAAGGGATTATGATTAGTTATTCCCTCCAAGATACTTGGCTCAATGGAGATGCTTCCTTGTTATATTCGGTTTGGGAAAACCTACTGACGAATGCGATTAAATACAATCGAGAAATCGGAACGATTGATATAGAATTAATTGATTTAGAATCAAAGGTAGAGGTTATTTTTATTGATTCAGGAGTTGGATTGGACAAACAGGAAAAAGAAAGGATTTTTGACCGCTTTTACCGTGCAGATACTTCAAGGGAACGATCTGTTGAAGGGACTGGCCTCGGTTTATCAATTGTAAAATCAATTATCGATTTACATCATGGAAAAATTGAAATAGAAAGCCAAAAAGGGATAGGCACAACCATTAAGATCGTGCTTCCGAAATGAAAAAACCCTAATTTTTCTTCTTTTACGTAGAAAAATGGGTTTTTTTTAATATTCCTTGCGATTTTTAGGCTAGGGACAGTGTTTTGAAATCTTAAATGTAAAGTTTTATTCATCTTCCATTCACATAAGAGGTTTATTCTAGGTTTGTAAAATGAGAGTGGGGGAATGAATAATGAATCTTGCGTGGAAAGAAATGATGAAAAATAAGGTAAGATTTTTGATATTAGGCTCAATTGTTTTTCTTGTTAGCCTATTAACTTTTATTATTTCTGGTTTGGCAAATGGATTATCACAAGACAATGCTGCATTAATTAAAGATTTACCAAACGGACAATTTTATATGAATGCAGATGCAGACGAGACTTATAATTTATCGAGAATTGATAACAGTATTCAGGGAAAATTGTTAAACGAACAGAAAGATGCTACAGCACTATCCATTCAAATGGGCTTTTTAAATGATAAAAATGGCAAACAGCAAAGTGTTGCTTTTGTCACCTCAACCGATACAAAGCTGTTTAAGGCTGTCAAAGCCGGGGAGATCATCTTGGATCGCTCAATGAAGGATAAGGGTATAAAAGTTGGAGATGTTTTAACAAACAATCAATTTAGTGGTGAGTTTATTGTAAAAGGCTTTGTAGACCAGAAGAAATTTAGCCATGCGCCTGTCGCTTTTATAAATTTAGAAAACTACAAAGAAATATATAGGGTAAATGAAATGCAATTAGTTTTTGTACCAGGGAAGGATAACGCACTAGAAGCAGCTGGATTACAAGCATTTTCAAAGAAAGAATTTCTCAATACAATTCCAAGTTATAGCGCAGAACAGATGTCTTTAAATATGATTGTTTGGTTTTTAGTAGTAATTAGTGGAATGTTGTTTGCTATTTTCTTCTATATGATGAATGTTCAAAAAATTGGATTGTACGGGATTTTAAAAGCAATTGGATTGAAAACAACTGCCCTATTCAAAATGATGTGGACACAAATGCTTTTTATTACAGTAATAGCAATTGGTTTATCTGTTGCACTTAGTCAAGGATTTAATATGATTGCACCTAAAAATATGCCATTCAGTTTAAAACTTGAAACAACAGCTAAATTGTCTATAGTCTTTCTAATTATCGGCTTTATTGGTGCTACACTATCAGGTATACAAATAAAGAAAGTCGAACCATTACAAGCGATACAACAGGGAGAGGTTTAATATGACAATATTTACAATTGATGAAGTTAGAAAAACATTTACGAATGGGGAAGTAAAGGAAGAGATATTAAAAGGTATTAATTTTTCTCTAAGAGAAGGGGAGGTAACAGCTTTAGTTGGTGCATCGGGATCTGGTAAAAGTACACTTCTTACAATCGCGGCTGGGCTTCAACCTGCATCAGATGGACAAGTCAAATTTGAGGGAGAAAATATGACTACTATGAGTGCAGAGCAAATTCGAAAAGTACGTGCAAGCAAATTCGGCTTTGTCTTTCAGTTTGCACATCTTGTTCCTTTTCTCACAGTAGAAGAACAATTAATGCTAATGCTAGATGTTTCTGAATCTAGATTAAAGAAGCATGAACAAAAAAGTGAAGTGGATAGAATTTTAAAATTAGTTGGAATGGACCATCGAAAAAATGCCTATCCGTCCTCATTATCAGGTGGCGAGAAACAGCGAGTTGCAATTGCTCGTGCAATGATTCATAAGCCTAAAGTTCTCTTCGCAGACGAACCAACTGCAAGTCTAGATTCAAAAAGGTCTAAAGATGTTATGGGATTAATAAGAGATTTAACGAAATCATCAAACATTACTACCTTAATGGTTACTCATGACGAAGAAATGCTTTCTTACGCTGATCACGTCATTAAAATGAGTGATGGTCTAATTGTTAATGAAGCTTAAACCTAGGGGACTAAGGAAATTGCTTGGAAAAATATAAATCATCTTTTTTAGCAGGAAAGAGAAATAAACCCGCCATTTCAAATACTGCCGAATAATAAGGGGCTGCTTCATTAAAAGAAGCGGCCCTTCGTTTATTTTTATATAAATATTTTGTCTTTTGCATTTTTTAAATCGTCTTCGACACTTTTATCCCACATTTTCACTCCGGAATGATAGGCGGAGCGGCTTATGATGTGACCGGCAACAGGGCTGGTCAAAAAAATAAAGAAAATGCCAAGCAGAACGCGTGTATCAAAATGGCCATGGACGTAATGAAAATACAAAAAGGTTCCGAGCAGGATGGCCATAATCCCTAATGTCGTACTTTTTGATGCTGCGTGGTTACGTGTATATACATCAGGAAGTCTAATCATCCCGAATGTTGAAGCTAACGATAAAAAAGTACCAATAACGATAAAAATCATCGCAATGAATTTAAAGGTTTCGTTCACGTTCGAAAATCTCTCCTTTCTCAAGGAACTTGGCAAAAGCAATGGTCCCGACAAAGGATAGGATTCCGAGCAACAGAATCGCCTCTAGATAGGAACTTGTTTTAAGAACAATCGATATCAAGGCAACAAGAGCAATCAAATTGATTCCAATCGCGTCAAGAGCAATGACACGATCATGCATGGAAGGTCCTTTGATTAACCGATAAATAAGTCCCAAAATCGAGAGGGAGATGCCAAGTAAAGCAATTTTCATGACCATCTCGAACATTACTTGCTCACCTCCATAATGGCTTTTTCAAAGGAATTCTTAATACTGTCAATTGCTTCATGTTTCTCAGGAACATCCATTGCATGGATATAGAGAATTTTATTATCGAGAGAAACATCCACAACAAGAGTCCCTGGTGTTAATGTGATTAAGTTGGCTAGAATGGTAATCTCCCAATCTTTTGTTAACTCCGTTTCTAAAGCAAATATTCCTGGGCGCATGTCCAATTTGGGTTTAAGTACATGCTTAAGAACACTGATATTTGATAACACGAGTTCTTTTAAGAAGAGTAAGATCAGACTGATGACCGCTATAACTCTTGTTAAATATAATCGTTCCTTAAAGAACCTGCGATAAAGGATCATAATTAGGAGCCCAAGAAGATAACCAACGAAAAAAGTACTTGAACTATAATCATTTTTTAAAAACATCCAAATGAAGGCAAGAAAAACATTTAATAAAATTTGGAAGGACATCGCTTTACTCCCCCAGTACACGATTGATATAGATTTCTGGGTCTAAAATGGTCTCTGCAGCCTGAGAAATGAAAGCGTAGACCGATTCTGTTCCAACACCATAAAAAATCGATATGGTTACAAGAATGATGGCAGGAGTAAGCAATTTTGCAATAGAGATGCTTTTGCTGCTGTCTAAACTAGCATTCCCCCAGAAACCATAAATGAAAATTTTCATAACAGAATAGAGGACCATTAAGCTGGATAATAAAATAACGGCTAGCCCTATGTAGGATTCAGCAGATACGGCTCCTTTAAGGATCAGAAGCTTACCAGCAAAACCACTAAATGGCGGAATACCTGCTAAGGAAATAGCAGCAATGAAAAATGTCCAGGCAAGGGCAGGATAATGTATCATCAAACCACCCATTTTCCGTAAATCAGTTGTTCCGCTAACTTTTATCATGATTCCGACTAATAAGAATAACGCTGCCTTTATCAACATATCGTGGATCAAATAAAGAATCGAACCCGCGATGGCATCATCGTTCATCAATGATATTCCGTACGTAATCACACCAACGGCAATCACAATATTGTAAATGATGATCTTTTTTACGTCCCAATATGCGATGGCTCCAATCACACCGACGATAATGGTTACGAGTGATAAGACACCTAAAATCATATGGGTAAAAGCTTGGTCATGATAAAAAAGTAGTGTGTACGTTCGGAAAATCGAATAAACACCAACCTTGGTCAACAGGGCGCCGAACAAGGCAATAACAGGGATTGGCGGTGCATAATAGGCACCTGGCAGCCAGAAAAAGAGCGGAAAAATCGCTGCTTTTAATCCGAAAACGACCAGAAAGGAAATCGCAATAACGCTGATAATCCCTGGCTGGTTGACTTCTGCAATTCGTTCACTTAAGTGAGCCATATTTAGAGTTCCAACGATGGAATATAAATAAGCTACCGTAATGACAAACAGGGCAGAGGACAACACGTTCACAATGATATATTTCAATGATTCCCTTAATTGCATCTTCGTGCCTCCAAGAACAAGAAGAACATAGGAGGCCATTAACATGACTTCGAAAAAGACGAATAGGTTAAAGATATCCCCGGTTAAAAACGCACCGTTCACACCGACAAGAAGGAATTGGAAAATAACATAATAATAGTATTTTTCACGTTCTTCTCCGATTCCATTGAAGGAATAAATCAGGATTGCGGCTCCAATAATGTTCGTGGTTAAAACCAATAAGGCCGCCAGCATATCAGCAACAATAATAATCCCGAATGGCGCTTCCCAGCTCCCGACTGCAAGTGATATGACTCCATTTTGCTGAACCATAAATACTACTGAAGCGGATAAGCTGATTGCAATAAGCGATGACAGTAAAGAAATCACTTTTTGTATTCTAATCTGTTTTACAAAAAATATAAGGATAATACCTGTCAGGAGCGGCCATATAACAGGCATTAGTATAAGATTATTCATGGGTATCGTTTCCTTTCAAGCGCTCCATATCATCCGTTCCTAATTCCTGATAAGCCCTGTAAGCCAGGACAAGTAAAAAGGCTGTAACCCCAAAGCTGATGACAATCGCGGTTAAAATAAGTGCTTGTGGAAGCGGGTCCACATAGGATTCGGCTTTTTCGCTTAGTAACGGCACCGCTCCTTGCTTCAATCCGCCCATCGTTAATATGAGCAAGTGGGCTCCATGACTTAATAATCCCGTTCCAACAATAATTCGCAAAATACTTTTTGAAAGCAGTAAGTAAGTTGCGCACATAAATAGAATTCCAATGACAATGGCCATTACTATTTCCATTATTCATCCTCCCCGATTGTTTGAATAATGGTCATCGTTACACCGACTACAACAAGATATACTCCTAGGTCAAATAAAACAGCTGTATGCAGTGAAGTATGTCCTAATAAAGGTAAGTCAAAATATTTGAAAGCATGAGTCATCATCGGGACGTCAAAAAATATGGCCCCAGTAACAGTTAGTGCTGCAATCAATAAGCCTGCCCCAATGACGTATTTATAATCGACAGGTAAAATATTGGCTACTGTTTTAATATCATAAGCAAGCATCAACAGAACGATGGCAGTTGAAGTCATGAGACCTCCGACAAAGCCACCTCCTGCCGAGTAATGTCCGCCCAAAAAGATCGATACAGAGAAGAGCAGTATGATGAAAACAGCCACTTTTGTTACGGTTTGAAGGATGATATCATTTTTCATGATTGGTTTTTCCCCCTTGTCAGCCGTAATCGAATCATGGAAAAAATTCCAAGAGCAGCAATGGCTAAGACCGTAATTTCAAACATCGTATCAAGTCCTCGGAAATCGACGAGAATGACGTTTACGACATTTTTTCCTCCTGCTTCTTTATAAGCATTTTCCAAATAAAAGCTTGAAATTGAATCAAATAGCTTTTGGCTATGTGAGGATAAGGCTATTAAGGTGACGACCACCCCAACAGCAATAGAAACAAGCGCATTATTCAATTTAAAGGTTATTCGTTCTTCCTTCCTGCTTGCAAGCTTGGGAAGATGATAGAAACAAAGCAGGAAGAGGGCAACGGAAATTGTTTCAATGACGAGCTGTGTTAGAGCTAAGTCAGGTGCCCGGAAAAGCACGAAAAATAAAGATACCGTATATCCGACCGCGCCCAAAATAATGATCGAAGTTAAGCGTGATTTGGCAAATAGAATAGAAATCGCACCAATCACTACTGCAAAAGCAAGAATTAATTCATAAATCCCTATTGGTGCGAGATTACCATAATCCAGAAGGAATGCGTCCTTTTGATATAGGGAAAATCCTAATATGAAAACAAAAAAGATAAAAATATAAATTAAATAACTGCGAATCGAGCCAGTCATGACCTTCTTCGCAAGTACGCTACTCCATTTATCCATTAATCTAAGTGATGCATCATACAGAGTATTAAACGATAAGCGTTCTGGCAGTATCTGGTATACTCCTTTCCACTTTGAGAGAGAAAGGTAGAGCAGTGTACCAAACATAACAACACCAATGGTCATTTTTAATTCTGTTGACCATCCATGCCAAAAAGAAATATGAACATGAAAATCATGATCTGCTAATCCTGGCTGAATGCTGGAAACCGCAGGTTCAATGATGTTTGAAGATAATATATTTGGAAATAATCCAAATATTATAACCAAAGAAGCAAGAATAACAGGTGAAATTAACATTCCAATAGGTGCTTCGTGTGGCTTTTTTTCAAGCTTCTCGAGTTGAACCTTGCCGGTAAAGGTTTTAAATACCAAAATCATGCTGTAAATAAAGGTGAAAACACTGGCAATCCACGCGAAAATAGGAAATAGAATACCCCATGTTTCGAAATTAAATATATCTAGCTGGAGGATATTCAGCATCCCAGTGAAAAACATTTCTTTACTTAAAAACCCATTAAATGGCGGTAGACCAGCCATTGAAAAGGCACCAATAAACGTAATGGTAAACGTAATTGGCATAAAAGGCATTAAACCGCCTAATTTCCGAATATCTCGAGTTCCGGTTTCATGATCGACGATTCCAGCAGCCATGAATAAACTTCCTTTAAAGGTAGCATGATTGATCAAATGAAAAACCGCCGCCACCGTTGCAGCCAAATAAAGATTATCATCTAAATTTTCAAAATGAAGGGCAGCAGCTCCAAGTCCCAATAAAGACATAATTAAGCCTAGCTGGCTCACGGTAGAAAAAGCGAGAATCCCTTTTAAATCTGTTTGTTTGACGGCTGAGAAAGAGCCCCAGAACAAAGTAAGCAAACCAACCGCTGAAATAAGCCATAACCAAACACCAGATTCTGCGAAAACAGGACTTAAACGTGCTACTAAGTATATACCGGCTTTCACCATAGTGGCTGAGTGAAGATAGGCACTGACTGGTGTTGGTGCTTCCATGGCATCAGGAAGCCAGATGTGGAACGGAAACTGTGCTGATTTTGTAAAAGCCCCTAACAAAACTAGTAAAAGAGCTGGAATAAATAGTGGCTGTTCCATTAATGCTCCACTTTGAGAAACGAGTTCACGGATACTGAAGGTGCCTCCTATAATGCTTAGCATTACAAAACCACCAAGCATACTTAGACCACCTAATACCGTAATGAGTAATGATTTTTGTGCTCCGTAACGGGAGCGCTCACGTTCATTCCAATAGCCAATGAGTAAAAATGAAGAAAGACTTGTAAATTCCCAAAACATATATAGGACAATCAAATTATCCGACAGAACTACTCCAAGCATCGCTCCCATAAATAAGAGCAAATAGACATAAAATTGGTTTAGTTTTTCCTTTTCTTTTGATAAATAGAAAATAGAATAAAGAATGACTAATGAACCTATGCCTGTAATAAGCAGGGCAAACAGTAATCCTAGTCCATCCACATAAAAATCGATACTAATTTGTAGTGATGGAATCCATGAAAAACTTTCGGTAACCGTATCGCCTTGCTTAGTAACTGAAATATAACGAAAAAAATAAGCAAATAAGAGTATAGGTAGAAAGAGGATTAACCATCCAGTATGTATGCTTCGGAATTTTTTGTATAAATATGGCACGAAAATCGCCAATAAAAATGGCGCGAAAACCGCCCAATGAAGACTCGTCATAAACTCCCCCCTAGCGTATATTATACCTTCCATAGTTTGTCCAGCTAATTTATTTAACAAATGGAAGTTAGAAATAATTTATATTCCGATGCTTAAACAAAAGTATAACCTATTACTTTTTTGTTTGCACTGCATGTAAGAGCCTAATCCTAGGGTTTTGAATGAACTTATTAAATAAGTAGAAAGCGGTCATTTTTAAGGGAATAATTTTTTTCGAAAACGTATGATTCACCTTAATTATAGGGAAAACTATGAGTAAGGTGGTTGATTTCTATGAAGAAAAAGGTAATAGTTTGCCTAACTATATTTGGATTTTTATTAGTTGGTGCATGGTTATTGAACGAACAAACGAATCGGAATTATATTAAGATGGTCATAAAAGATCGTGAGGCAATAGGGGATCAGCTTTTTACTCCGACCGAAGTAGAAGCGGAAACTTGGAACTTTCAACCTAGAGAATATATAAAAATTCGAAAACCAATGAATGATTTTTAGCTGACAATGGAAATATTGTTGGCTATTTTTATGGAGTTAATTATTTTCTAAAAATACAGTAAAATATTAATTGGTTAATATCAACTTCGATTTCGCATACGATTTAATTATGAGCAATTTAAATCTCCAAAGAAGAGGGGAATAAAGGTGGATATCCTTGAATTGATCAAAAATAGGCGAAATATAAAAAAATTTAAATCTGATAGGCTTGATGCTGCACTTATTCATGGATGGCTGGAAGCAGCTGCAATGGCACCAAATCATCGGATGACGGAGCCCTGGGAGGTTTATTTTATTGGTCCTGAAACACGCAAAAAGCTCAATCATAAAACCAATTTTGGCAATGCTCCTGTTTTATTGGCAATAGTATCAAAGAATGGTTCGACTAATATAGAAACAGAGGAAAATAAAGTGGCAACCGCCTGTTTTATCCAAAACTTTAATCTTGCGGCCTGGGCTGAAGGGGTAGGGACGCTCTGGTCATCGATTGCGATCACCGAAAAAAATCGCCAAATATTAGGAGTACCCGATCACTATGAGGTGCTTGGAGTTTTTGGAGTAGGGTATCCGGAAGTAATTCCAGATCCAAAAACAAGAACGCCGATAGCAAGTAAAATAAAGAATTTACCTTAGTGTAAGGAACAATAGCCAACCCTTGATGGGTGGCTTATTTTTTTTGATTTTTTTATTAATGTGTATTCTTCTTGGTCGAGTAATAACCTTTAGTAATATAATCGTAGGACTTTTATATTATTATTTTGAAATTGTAAATTATGTGAAATAGAACGTAATTTCCCCACAATGGTTCTGTAACATTCATTAGGTACAATTAGGTAATGAAAAAAATTAGGAAATCCAAGCACGAATTATTTTATTAGGATAACAATCATTAAAGGAGGGATTCGATGGCTGCAGATACAAGTCGGAGTAAATTTTTTGATAATGCAAAATTTATCCTGATTTTTCTTGTCGTATTTGGTCATATGATAAGTCCTTTGAAAGAGCATGATAAAATTTTATTTACTATATATACCGTTATTTATCTGTTTCATATGCCTGCATTCATCTTTATTTCAGGGTATTTTGCAAAAGGCTTTCGTAAAAAGGGCTACCTACAAAAATCATTTCAAAAGATATTACTACCCTATTTTCTTTTTCAAATTATCTACTCGGTTGTCTATTATTTAATTGGAAAAGAAGAAACGATTGAATTTGATTTTCTTCAGCCTCATTGGTCACTGTGGTTTTTGTTGAGTTTATTCTTTTGGAATCTTATGTTATATGCTTTTGCGAGGTTGAAATGGAAGGGTTTTTTTATTGCAGTTGTTCTGGGGATCGGAATTGGTTATATTGATGAGGTTGGAAGTTTCCTAAGCTTATCGAGGACATTTGTGTTTTTTCCATATTTCTTACTAGGCTTCTTATTTAACGGAGAACAATTAAAAAATGTGATTCGAACAAAATACTCAGTTCCAATTGGGATATTTATTCTTACTTTGACACTCATGATTTTTGGATCGGATATTTCAAAAGAATCGGTTTCTTGGCTATTAGGGGATGAATCCTATCAAACGATGGGAGGAGAGCAGCTAACAGACGGTTTATGGCGGGGAATTCAATATGCCTTCACCATCATCGTCATCTTTGGTTTCTTTTCTTTGATTCCGTCCGGTCAATATCGGATTACCAAGATCGGAGAAAGAACACTTTATGTTTATTTGCTTCATGGTTTTATTATCAAAACCATACAATCCGTATTACCTGACATTTTCTTAGAAAATTATTTCTTTTTGCTATCGGTGTCATTAATTGTTTGTTTAACTTTAGGAAGTTTCTTAATTAAAAAATATACACAACCACTAATTGAATTAAAATTATAAATTCAAGCTAGCACAAAATTGGCCGGGTCTGTTTTTCACAGTCCGGCCAATTTTGTATTCTAAAAACCAAACAAGGAGCTTACAAAACTCTTCTTTTTTCTCTTTACTTTTTCTTGGTCAAAGGCAAGTGAATGGTTGTTAGCGGCAGGGGGTAGGAGTTCATTAAGCTTTGATTGGAGCTGGTGTACTTGGGTGGTCAATTCATTTATTTGACTTTGTAACTCTTCAATTTCGCGACGATGCTGAAGAAGTTGGTAAGAGGTAACAGAGTCAGCTTTTGAATTCACCTTTGCCTCTAATTCGGTAACAATCATGTATAATCTTTCAACTTCTGCATGGTTTTCAACGGCTTTTACTGAGCCTTTTCGAGTCTTTTTTTCCTTAACTGGTGTGATCTCCTGGAGGAGTACACCATTATGAATTTGATCTTGAATGTTTTTTAGAAGCTCGATATCATCAGGATTAAAATAATAATGCCCTCGTTCATTACGCTCCATCGGCAACTCAAGTTGTTTAACCCATCGTTGAATGGTACTGGAGGATACCCCCAGTAAATTAGCTACTTCACTTGTATTCATCGAGATCCCTCCCCAGAAAAGTTTAAATGAAACATTTGCCCTGGTTTATGACCAAAATTTCCACCATTTCTTTTCCTTTGCAGCAGCAACATCCCTAAAGCTTGATAACATATTTTGAAATGCAGCCTCTCTTTGTCTAATTTCATGCAAATATTGCTCACGTTCCATTTTGGAATCTTCGCGCTCACTTTCAATGGCCTCAGCGAGACTAGAAATTTCAGAATGCGTACTAGTAACATAGTTAGCTAATTCCTCTGTGGAATCGGATAATTGCTTTGAAAGAGTATAGATTTCTTCAGATGTCTCGATCGAGGCATGTGTAATATTATCAGATAAATATCGCAGTCTTTCAGTCGTACGCTCTGATACTTGTTCAAGCTGATCAGATATTTCCTCAAGTTCTGCTTGAGTATTGGCAGATGATTTATAGATCGAATCAGAGAGGGTTTTTACGGTTACTAAGGTACCTTTTGAAATTTCTTTTCTAAATTCCTCGACTACTTCCTTACGGAGGACACTTCTGATTTCATCCTTTACCTCATTTAAAAAAGTTTGCTTATACGTATCCATGGCATCAAAGAATTGATCAGCAGATTCGATTGCAGTTTCATTATTTTGGATTGGGGTGATGGTTTCTGAAACGATTGCCAAGGAAGAAGTGGGAGTATTGGATTCTTCCTCATTAGGAGGTTCCATTTTTTTCTGTAGTGCTTCAATGATCATTTCATTATTATATTGGTTTATCGTCATTTCTTTAATTTTCATTAAGAGATTTATTTCTAAATCAGAATAAAGTCTTGCTCCTTGTTTTGTCCGGGGAATGATAAGAATTTCCTTTAGATCTTTTTCCCATTTTCTCAGGGTTGCAGGTGGTACATTTATTTTTTTTGAAACTTCCTTTAACGTGAAAGTTTTCATTGTTTTCAGTCCTTTCTATCTAAATTACGATTAAAACATCCATGGATAGTAAATTCACCATAACACACCCAATTTTCCTGCCAGATGACAAAAGCTATCAAAACAAGACGGTTATCTTGGTATACCAACAAAATACAGCAAAAAAGCTATGCAGCTCGCATAGCTTTAGATTCTATTCAGTTGATAATCCCTAACATTTTTAATCCGTGATAGATTCCAGAATCGTTGACCGAAGTGGTTTTATGCTTTGCATACTGAAAAAGATCAGGATGTCCATTTCCCATTGCAAAGCCTTCGCCTACATTCATTAGCATTTCTTTATCATTCATTCCATCGCCAAAGGCAATCGCATATTCCTTTTGTATTCCTAGATGATTTAAAACAAATTGAATCCCCATCCCTTTATTTACTTTATCTCGAATAACATCATAACAATGAAGCATTCCATGGACATGTACTTGGGAAAGATGAATTCCCTCGTCCATTTGGTAATGAGTAATATCCTTTTCTTTCAAATTAACTAAGGTCATACCGAGCACACCGTTTACATCAGATGGAGAAAAATCTTTATTTTGTTTTAAGGAGAATTTTTCAATAAACTCTTTGATGGAAGGATGATTCATATTTGTAAAAGTATTTTTGTCTTTTGTATACATGACGACCTCATGCTTATGTTTTTCAGCAATTGTTAATATATTTCTAACCATCACTGCATTCATAGGCTCCTGAAATAAGTCTTTTCCTTGATAAATCCCATAAGCACCATTGTATCCAATAAAAGAGTGAATATTTAATTCTTTTGCAAGGTCATGTATTTCATGTAACGGTCTTCCAGTAGCTAGAAAAACCTCAATTCCTTTTTCTAGAGCTTGATTGATAGCGGTGATTGTCGATTCCTCAATTGAATCATTTGGTCCAATGATGGTCCCATCAATATCTAAAAATAAAACCTTGTAATCCGACATGGTTGTTTCTCCTTTTTCAGTTGTTATTACCTGTAGTTTATCATTTATTTATAGCTGAAATCCGAGCAAGTAGTTTTATTATTGAAGGATTTTAAGAAGTGGAGCATTTGATACATTTCGTAAGCAATCAATAGTAAAGTCACTATTTAAATGTAAAATCAAGCATTAAGCGGGTTATTTGCGTGAATATCAATCTTTACAAGGATTCAGTATGGAGATAAAATAAGCGTCAGAATGAAATTGAAAAAAATATATCGGCCTAAACTCGAGACTCGAGTACGGAGGAACCAATCTATTGGGGTTAATTCTACAGCGTAGAAAGGATGTAAATGCTCTTTCGCCATCCTACCCGTCAGCTAACTTCGTCGGCTAAAGCGAAGGAGGTCAATAAGACCGCCAAAGTTTATTCTTGTGGGTCTTTTATTTATGCCTATTTTTAAGAAAAAGGTGACGACATGACACTGAAGGATTATTTAATAAAAATGAAAATTGGTTTGCCAAAAACAATCGTCCATCTCGATAAACACGTGTACGAAGCAGGAAGTGTTATCCATGGTACGATTGAAATTACAGGTGGACTGTTGAAAAATAAAATAAAGAGATATGATGTTGATTTAATCTGTAACGATTCAAAAGAGTTAGTAGAGGAAACATTAAATAGTCACTCCGTGTTTTGTTCTCTTGAATGTAGTCCGAACCAGACAGATAAAATTACCTTCTTACTTAATGTCCCTAATGAAATTAAAAATGATGATCATTCGATTGAGTATTCTTTAATGATTAATATTGACCTTGGAAACGCTAATAATATCACGCAAACGGTTCCGATTAGAATCGCTGCAGCTTCGTAATGATCTATTAAACTAGTAAAAACAAGGACCTGCAATGGAATCCTTGTTTTTTTATTGAAGCTGTGAGAATTGTACTAGAGTTTGATATACCATTGTAAACTGCCCGAAATTATTATGTAAACATCCATCGTTATAATAGGAGTAGCAATGAAAATCGAATTTTGGGGCGGTGTCAGGATGGAAGAGTCAATGGTAAAATCTTATTTACAAAAATCATTGGAAGAGTGGAAAGATGATATATCTCAGGTTCTCTCGGAAATTGCCAATGAATATGATGAGGTTGCGCAAGAGTTAAAAGTTTATTCCTATAAATATGGAATTACCAAGCAAGTCATTCAATCTACTGTGAACGAGGAAATTATTGAAAGCATTCGTCAAAGGTATCATAAGCCTTTTGAAGAAAGCTATAATCAACTAAAGGAATACATAAAGGACTTAGAGGAAAAACGGCGTGTTTTTCAAATGTTTATTCAAAAGATAGATGAAGTAAATCGAAAAGAATCTGCAAAGGTAACGGCATCCTAAACAGTCTGATCATCATTTTGATCAGGCTGTTTTTTTGTGGAGAAAAACCATATGAAAGATTGTTTGCATATATTAATTAGCAGGATTCGAACGAGAGGTGAAGTCCCATGATAACTGCACGAATCGGTAGTAGTACTTATCGGTTGTCTGATAATTTAGAGGATTATTTTCAAAAGTTCCGGTCTCAGGTGATTGGTATCCATCAAGAATTTGAATCGCCATTCGGAAAAAAAACAATCATTTATGCTGATTGGACGGCAAGCGGCAGACTCTATAAACCAATCGAGGAAAGAATCTCAGAGGTTTTTGGACCTTATATGGCAAATACCCATACCGAATCAAATGTCACCAGTCAGATGATGACAGGGATCTATCATCAAGCAAGAAAAATCATTAAAGAACATGTGAATGCAAATGAACAGGATGCCCTGATACTAGATGGTTTTGGGATGACCTCTGTTATGAACAAATTTCAGCGTATCTTAGGTTTAAGAGTCCCTGAACAGTGGAAGGAGCAAATAATTGGATCCATCAAAGAATGGGAAAGACCCATCGTTTTTATTAGTCATATGGAGCATCATTCCAATCAAACTTCGTGGCTTGAAACGATTGCGGAAGTTGAAATCATTCCTCCTAATCGTAATGGTCTGCTGGATTTACAACACTTAGAATACCTCTTGGAAAAATATCAACATCGGAAGATTAAAATTGGCTCGGTTACCGCATGCTCTAACGTCACAGGTATCCAAACTCCTTATTATCAAATGGCAAAATTGATGCACAAATATGGAGGAATTTGTATCGTTGATTTCGCAGCCTCAGCCCCGTATATAACGATGAATATGCATCCGAAGGATCCAAACGAGAAGCTTGATGCGATTGTTTTTTCACCACATAAATTTTTAGGAGGACCTGGTTCAAGCGGAGTGCTCGTGTTTGATAAACGGTTGTATGTCAATCAGATTCCAGATCAACCGGGCGGCGGGACGGTAACATGGACAAATCCATGGGGCGAACACCAATACTTTCAAGATGTCGAATTGCGTGAGGATGGAGGGACCCCGGGTATTCTCCAAGCTGTTCGTACTGCACTATGTATCAATCTAAAAGATGAAATGGGAGTCAGGAATATTTTAAAAAGGGAGACTGAATTGTTAAGCATACTTTTATCAGGCTTAGAAAAAATTCCAAAGCTGAAGCTATTGGAAAGTCGGGTTAAAAGTCGTCTCGGAATCGTTTCTTTTCAAATCGAAGGAATTCCATATAATTTACTTGTCCGCTTATTAAATGATCATTATGGCTTCCAGGTCCGTGGTGGCTGCTCGTGTGCTGGCACATATGGTCATTATTTACTGAACATCGATCAGCAAACTTCAAAGCAAATCATGGAAAAAGTAAATCAGGGTGAATTGTCAGAAAAACCTGGCTGGGTCAGATTCTCGATTCATCCGATAATGAAAAATCAAGAAATTCTTATGTTTGTTAGGGCGATAAAGGAGATTACAGAGAATATCGAGGAATGGAAAAAGGAATACGTATACGACCCAAACAGCAATGACTATTTTTACGTTCACCAAGTTAGAGAGGATATGCGCCGATTGTTTCACCTAGAGTAATAATTAGGAAACGGCTCTTATGTCCCATCATATGCTAGTAGGAAAAAAGGTGGGATCTCATGATTCACATTGTGAAACCCGGAGATACATTATATCAACTTTCCCTCGATTATCGGGTCAGCCTGCGCCGCCTCTATGCTGCCAATCCAGGCATTAACCATCAGCAATTATATATTGGACAAAGGATTGAAATACCTGGTTTGCCGGATCCAAATACGATTCCTTACACCATTCAAATCTCAATCGGAAAAAGACGGCTCTCATTATATAAGAGTGGAAAATTCGTTAAAGTCTATCCTATTGCGGTTGGAAAAATGCTCACCGCAACGCCGACAGGAGATTTTGTGATTGTGAATCGGCAAATGAATCCAGGCGGACCGTTTGGGGTTATGTGGCTGTCATTGTCCAAACAAGGTTATGGAATTCATGGTACGAATGATCCAAGTTCAATTGGGAAGGCAGTATCTCACGGGTGCGTGAGAATGCATAATCGGGATGTACTTCAGCTTGCAGAAATGGTTCCGAATGGAACGAAGGTAATGATTCGTCCGTAATAGATAGGGGGGTCAATTTATTTAGTAATCGACCCTCCTATATTCATGAAAACATTTATAGATTTATAAGGAAATGAAAAATGTCTATAGCAATATAATGATGGAATTGTTAGAATTCAATTAGATTAGGGTTTCTTAAGGGGAGAATTTCTGATGAAAAAGGCATTTATCATCCATGAAAATAAAGAATGGACCATTCATTTAACAAAGCGGCTTGACGAGTTGGGTGTCCCATATGAAGAGTGGCATCTTGATAATGGCAGACTCGATTTATCGAAAGAACCGCCAGAAGGTATTTTTTATAATCGCATGAGTGCATCCGCACATACAAGAGGCCATCGTTACGCACCTGAATTTACCTTACAAGTATTATCCTGGCTTGAGGCTCATGGAAGGAAAGTGTTTAATGGTTCACGTGCTCTTCAGCTTGAAGTGAGTAAGGTTCAGCAATATTTAGAATTAGGAAAGTTTGGGGTTCCAACACCCCGTACAATTGCAGCTGTTGGGAAAGAGCAAATTTTGGAGGCAGCCTCAGAGTTTGATGGGACTGCTTTTATTACAAAGCACAATCGAGCAGGGAAGGGTCTTGGGGTGCAGTTATTTCAATCGCTAGCTGCATTACAAGCTTATGTTGAAAGTTCTGAATTTGAAGAACCTGTTGATGGGATTACTTTGCTTCAAGAATATATTCAATCACCGGAAAGCTATATTACCCGCTGTGAATTTGTCGGAGGGAAATTTATCTATGCCGTGAAGGTGGATACTTCTGAAGGATTTCAGCTATGCCCAGCAGATGCTTGTCAAATTGGAGATTTATTTTGCCCAGTTGGGGAAGAGGTTAAGGAGAAACCAAAGTTTCAAATCATTGAAGGATTTTCTGATCCCATTATTGAGAAATATGAGCAGGTTCTAGTGAAAAATAACATCCAGATTGCGGGGATTGAGTTTATCCGGAATGCTGCTGGTGAGATTTTTACATATGATATTAATACAAATACAAATTATAATGCTGATGCCGAGGCGGTAACAGGAAAATTTGGCATGCTTGAGTTAGCAAAGTTTTTACAATCAGAGTTAGGTTATCAATAAGAAAAGCTCCCCAAAAAATTAGGGGAGCTTTTGAATTTATTTATGCTTTTGCCGCTTGAAGTTGTAGATTGATTTTTACTTTATCGCCGACAAGAACGCCGCCTGTTTCAAGTGCTGCATTCCATACAAGTCCATAGTCTGAACGATTGATTGTACCTGCTGCACTAAAACCTACTTTTTCATTACCCCATGGATCCTTGCCCTGACCCTCAAAAGTGACTGCAAATGTTTCTTGTTTCGTCACACCACGAAGAGTTAGATTACCTGTTACGTTATATTCACCTTCATCTGTTTTTTCAATCGTAGTTGAAACAAATGTCATATTTGGATGATTTTCTACATCAAAAAAATCTCCGGATACTAAGTGAGCATCACGATCAGTATTACGAGTGTCTACACTGGCAGTATCGATAGAAAATTCAATGTTAGCGGATGTTAAATCTGCAGGGTCTGCATCAATTGCAGCCTCGAATTTGTTAAAAGAACCTTTTACATTTGCAATCATCATGTGACGAACAGAAAAATCAACACTGCTGTGTGCTGGATCAAGGGCCCATTTTGTTTTTGTCATTTTTTTCTCCTCCAATTTTCGTTTGAATTTGTTTATCTTGAAATCTAAATAACTTAATTCAAGATAAATTATAAATTCTGGGACCTGCTATTGTCAAACATTTTTTTTCTTGAAATGGAAGAGGAATGAAAAGGGGGTGATTTCAAATACTACAATTATTACGTCAAACGGTTGGGACATGAAAATGAAATTATTAAAACGAAATTCATTTCCGTTTCTGATATTATTTTTTCTTCATTCATTGCTTTTAGCTTTTTCCTTTTATAAAAGTAAAGAGCGAAAGAAATTATTTTCCTTGTTAATGTCTAACATTGGTTTTGCCTATCTCTTTGAGTATTTTGTGTTAAATATTTTTGGGGCGTATTCCTATAAACCTAAAGTACTAAAGAATTCCTATCATGATAATATTTTTGGAGCGATTTTGTCGCAAGCCATTTTTGTTCCATTTACAGCTGTATTCTTGACTTCGCTAAACACTGGATGGTTGGGAAAAGTTTTCGGTGGACTGTATTTTACACTGGTTGAAATCATATTCTTGAGGCTGAAGGTCTATAAACATCATTGGTGGAAAACGATTTATACATTCCTTTTAATACCGATTTACTTCAAATTTAGTGATCTTTGGAAACGTAATTTAGATCAAAACAAGGGATTTGTGCAATTTATTTCCTTATTCCTGATGAATTTGGTAACCGAAGCCAATATATTATTTTTATTTGCAGGAATCCGTAAACTTCGTTTCGGTATCGGTAACTATCATTCTTGGTATGAACATTTTATTTTGGTACCATTCTATGCCATTTCGGTTTCACTTTTCGCAGCCTGGTCACTGTTGAAAAAGAATGATTTGCTTGCGAAACTGAGAATTTTACTCTTTGTTATCGGTATAAATAAGCTGTTTACTAAGTTGAAATTAGCAAAGACTAAATTTCATTTGGTGGATTATTTTGTGATACGCATCGCAATGATTCTTTTATTTGGACAATTTAGAGAGTGGGTTTACGGAGACAAGATAGAATCTAATGATTAGATGAGGAAGATGCAAAAAAATCGCCTTTAGGGCGATTACTTATGTATTGTATTTTTTTTTATGTAATGGTAAAATAATTTTTGGTCTAAATTTAAGTAAGGAATGTATTAATATAATAATCCCTATATTAACATTACCATAATGCGAAATGGTTGTCAAACAAATGGACCAAATTTTTTCTGGAGAGTGATGAAATGAGCGATGTACAGAAAACAATTTTAAAAATAGAACAAAATCGAGTGGATAATGTAATCGAGCAAATAGGTAAGAAGAAAGAGAAACTCCAGAAAAATACGGGAGGCGTAAGCTCCGATGTTCTCGAGCTTCGAAAAACGTTTTGGCAGGATGTAACGATAAATCTTGATGATCCAGATGATGTCATCGAAACAGCTGCGAGTATAAAGCAACAAGCCGAGCTACTTTCAGAAAGAGAATTAACCTATAAGCAATTGGACCAACAATTGAAAACTCTCGACCGTTTGAAATATTCTCCATACTTTGGAAGAATTGATTTTTTAGAAAAGGGAGAGAAAAGCATTGACCACGTTTATCTTGGAATTGCTTCCTTTATGGATGAACAGGAAGAAAATTTTTTGATTTACGATTGGCGTGCACCGATTTCCAGCCTTTATTATGACTTTTCGCCTGGGCCTGCTCATTATCATACTTTAGACGGAAACATTAGTGGTGAAATGGAATTGAAACGGCAATTTATTATTCGATCTTCTGAAATTAAAGCAATGTTTGATACGGGGGTAACGATTGGGGATGAAATGCTTCAGGAAGTGCTGGGCAATAATGCTAATGCACAAATGAAGAGTATCGTAGCGACGATTCAGCGGGAACAAAATCAAATTATCCGTAATGAAAAGAGCAGGGTGCTTATTGTTCAAGGTGTTGCAGGGAGTGGGAAAACATCAGCGGCTCTCCAGCGGGTGGCTTACTTGCTCTATCGCTATCGTGATACGTTAAGGTCTGAGAATATTATGCTTTTTTCACCCAATCCGTTGTTTAATAGCTATGTTGCCACGGTGCTTCCTGAGCTTGGGGAAGAGAATATGCAGCAGGCAACGTTTATGGAATATATAAATCATCGAATCGGAAGAGGATTGGCTGTGGAGGATCCGTTCGCGCAAATGGAGTATTTGCTAAATGAAGATAAACACAAAGATAATCAATCAAGAGTAGCAAGTATTCGCTATAAAGCTAGTCTTGATTTTAAAAAAATCATTGATCAATATGCGAATGAATTATCAACGAGTGGATTATTGTTTAAAGATTTACTTTTTCGCGGTGAAGTGATTATTTCAAAGGAGGAGATCCATGATTACTTTTATACTTTGGATCTCAATTATTCGATTCCTAATCGTTTAGAACTCGTGCGGGGATGGCTCCTCCGTGAATTAAAGCGGAAAGTAAGAAGAGAACGTTCGAAAAGCTGGGTTGAGGAAGAAATTCAATATCTTGATAAAGAAGACTATTTGAAAGTATATAAACAAATGCAAAAACAGAACCACTTTTCAGACAATAGCTTTGATGATTTTGAACAGGAACAAAAAATACTTGCTGAAATGGTTGTAAAAGAAAAGTTTAAGCCGATTTTTAAAATGGTCAAAAAGTTGAAATTTCTTGATATGCTGGGTGTCTATCGGCAGTTATTTGAACAGGGAACCAATTATAGGGAAATTCATCTCGACGGTTGGGCAGAAATTTGTTCGTTGACAATCGAATCGTTGTTAAAGGAGGAAATTTCGTACGAGGATGCTACTCCTTATGTTTACTTACAGGACTTAATTGAAGGTCGTAAATCTAGTACGGGGATCCGTCATATTTTTATTGATGAAGCACAGGATTATTCACCATTTCAGTTTGCCTTAATTGAAAGGCTATTCCCTTATAGTAAAATGACACTGCTCGGTGACTTTAATCAAGCGATTTTTTCGGGTGCTACTGGTTCGGCCACTGTTCTTTCCGACGTTTCGCTTGCTTCTGATGAGGCGGAAATCATTGTTTTGAGAAAAACGTATCGGTCTACCCGCGAAATTGTGCAATTTACAAGCAGTTTAATCGATGGTGGGGAAAAGATTGAACCATTTAATCGCGGAGGCGAAAAACCGTCGTTGAAACAAACTTCTCTATCTTCCTTACATGAATTGATTAAAGAAAGAATCAATAATTTTCAAAACAAAGGCTATAAAACGATTGCTGTTATCTGTAGGACGGAAGCGGAAAGTATCGGCGTTTTTAACGAACTGAAAAATAATTTCTCTATTCATCTAATTGAAAAGGGAACGATTTCCTATGAGCAAGGGATCCTAGTTATCCCATCCTATTTGGCAAAAGGAATCGAATTTGATGCGGTAATTGTCTATGATAGTTCACAATATAAGACAGAAAGTGAACGAAAATTATTTTATACGGTCTGCACAAGAGCTATGCATGAGCTTTGTTTGTTTGCGGTAGATGGGATAAGCCCGTTAATGAAGGGTGTACCAGCTGAATTATTTCATATTCAATCGTGATGGAAGAAAACAGCGGCCGATGGAATCTCGACCGCTGCTTCTCTTTTATTTTTGATTCCATTGTTTTTCGACCTGTTCAAAGGCAAGGCGGTAAATTTCTTCCTCAGGTGTGTTCGGATGGGTTAGAACATTGGTTAAATAGTTCTTTCCTGCATAATTTACTTTTACATTAACTTGGACCATTGTGCATCACCTTTCTATTAATAAAATTTCAAAAAAACATTCCTGTAAAAAGGATTGTTGTTTATGTCATGTAATTGTATTGTTATGATTGAGTTAGTTTTTAAAAAATCGGAGGGTAAAACTGCTGATGTATTTTGAAGAAATCACAAAAGAAACGCTCTATATTGCACTTGAGATTATCCATTCGAATCCAGAATTTAATATGCTGGAAAATGGGAGTGAAAGTAGAAATCTTTCAGATATGGAAGAAGAGTTTATGAAGCCAGATTCAATTAGTGTGTTTGTTAAGCTTGATGATACCTATATTGGGGTTTTAGATTATCTAATGGAAAATCCAAAGGATCAGTACCCATGGCTGGGTCTGTTAATGATACATGGTGATTACCAAGGTTATGGTTTCGGGTCACAGGCATATGCTCTTTATGAAAATGAAATGCGTAATCGAGGCGTAAAGCACGTTCGTATTGGTGTCTTAAAAGATAATGAAAAAGCGATAAGCTTTTGGGAAGCATTAGGGTTTCTTTATATTAAAACAGCTTTGTGGAAATTTGGCAAGGAAATTTTTATTTTCGAGAAGGAGATAGATTAAAGAATTGTGAAGCGCTAGGGCCATGGAGCTGGACATAAAAAAACTTCCCGAGGGAAGCTTACACTTCAATTAATAAAAATTCTTCAGCAAATTTCTGAACCTGGTTTTTGTCAATCTTATTTTTTCTTAGAGCTGATTCAGCTAACACCAAATGTGCTTGGAAATGAACATTTCTTTTTAAATCACGAATCGACACATCGCCATTCAACAATTGAATGGCTTTTTCTTGGATGTCTTGACTCTTTGATGACTGGTACAGGAGAAAAGCGATACAAGTAACTTTATCCATGAATAGCACTCCTCATCTATCAAGAATCGAACATATGATAGTAATTCGACTTTATTTAAATTTTTTCCTGCTAATTTTCAGAAAAGCATAAAAATTTAATGATGCGATAAACACCAATTTGTTGAATATTGCTTATTTGGAGGGATATTTGTATAATATTGAAGGGATAGAAGAAAGAAAGTCGTAATGATAAAAAATAACCTTTGTCCCTAAGGGATAGAGGGTTTTTTATTTATACATAGGAGGTTTTTGGTAATGAAGCAAGCCTTAATAAAGGATTTGTACAGAAATACGGAAAGTTACATAGAAGCAAAGGTACAATTGTCTGGTTGGATTCGCACCATTCGCGATTCGAAAACATTTGGTTTTATTGAATTAAATGACGGTAGCTTTTTCAAAGGTGTTCAGATTGTGTTTGACGAACATTTGGAAAATTTCAAAGAAATTGCGAAGCTACCGATAAGTTCAACCGTTAAAGTAGTAGGAGATTTCATTCACACTCCGCAAGCAAAACAGCCTTTTGAAATTAAGGCGACAGAAATTGCGATCGAAGGCGTATCAAACGTTGACTATCCATTACAAAAGAAAAAGCATTCCTTTGAATATTTAAGAACGATTTCGCATTTACGCCCAAGAACAAATACGTTCTCAGCGGTATTCCGAATTCGTTCATTAGCTTCTTATGCGATTCATAAGTTTTTCCAAGAAAAAGGATTTGTCTATGTCCACTCACCAATCATTACCGGAAGTGATACAGAGGGTGCAGGTGAAATGTTCAGAGTCACGACCCTTGATATGGACAACCTTCCAAAAAATGAAGAAGGTAAAGTGGATTTAACAAAGGATTTCTTTAACAAAGAAACCAACTTAACAGTAAGCGGACAATTATCAGCTGAAGCCTTTGCATTAGCCTTCCGCAACGTCTACACTTTCGGCCCAACGTTTAGAGCGGAAAACTCTAACACAGCTAGACATGCAGCAGAATTCTGGATGATTGAACCTGAATTAGCCTTTGCTGAGCTTCCAGATATCATGGATCTTGCCGAAGACATGGTTAAATATGTGATTGGTTATGTGCTCGAAGAAGCTCCAGAAGAAATGAACTTCTTCAATAGCTTTATTGAAAAAGGTTTATTAGACCGTCTGCAAAATGCTCACAAAGCGGAATTCGGCCGTGTAACCTATTCGGAAGCCATTGAATTATTAAAAGAGTCAGGAGAGAACTTTGCTTATCCTGTTGAATGGGGACTCGATCTGCAAACGGAGCATGAACGCTTCCTTTGTGAAAAAGTATTTAAAAAGCCAGTATTTGTGACCGATTATCCAAAAGAAATCAAAGCTTTCTATATGAGATTGAATGAGGATAACAAAACTGTTGCTGCGACAGATTTACTTGTACCTGGAATTGGTGAATTAATTGGCGGAAGTCAGCGTGAAGAACGTGAAGAGATTCTTGCTGGTAAAATTAATGAGCTTGGTATGAATGAGGAAGATTACTGGTGGTATCTTGAACTAAGAAAATACGGTGGGACAAAACACTCAGGTTATGGACTGGGCTTCGAACGTCTAATCATGTACTTAACAGGGATGTCCAATATCCGAGATGTGATTCCATTCCCAAGAACGACGGGTAATGCAGAATTTTAAGTTGAATAAGAAAAGAAGACCAAACAATCGTGTTTGGTCTTCTTTTGCTTCATTTCATTGACTTTGTAATTCTTCTTCAAAATAGAATGTACCGGGACGTTCCTTAACGGTATATGAATATCTTTTCATATTTTTTACATATTGCCATTTTAGGATGGTTACTTCTTCGCCTGTTTCTTTAATATTTACAGTTTGACCGTTACTGAATCGGTTCGTTGAGTTTCTCATTGTAAACACTCCTTTATCACTGCAATTTAAGTATACCACATATATAATCCTAGTCTTTCCTATCAATAAATTATTTAATGTGTTATGCTAATGAAAAAAGTGAGGTGTCATTTTGACCAATTATAAAGCAAAAAAGAGTAACCTCAAAGAATTGCTTTCCAAAAACAGCATGAATTTGGAGCGATTAGAAGAAAATACCAGCATTCCGATGAGCCAGCTAAATGATTACATGACAAAGAAAGTTATGAATTTAAGTACAGCCATGACCATTTCAAAAGAGTTAAATTGTCAGATTGAGGATTTATACGTTTGGGTACCGGAAGAATAAATGAATTTACACAAAGCTTAAAAGAGCGTTAAAACATTTATAGCAGATCCGAACATTATGGGGTCTGCTTTTTGTTATTTGATGGGTGGCGTGGATGTGGTAGTTGTCACGAAATGTTCACTATTTTGGTCATAAATAACGGAAAGTCGGTCATATTTTTAAAAAATTCGAGCATAATTCCTCATTTCACGGTCATACCAGCCAAGTATCCGGTCATAACCAAATCCACATACAAAAAAACACGCGACCAATTCGCGTGTTTTTAACCTTTATACCTCTAAATCTACTTTCTCTAATGGAATGACTTTGGTTTTTTTCGTGAATTTATAGCCGAGCCATAAGATCAAAAATAAGGGTAGTCCAATATATGATACCAAAACACCTTTCCAATCAATCTGATCACCCATAAAGGCGGAGTAATTTTGCCCGAGAACAACAATTCCACAAAGAACAAATGCGAAAATCGGTCCAAATGGGAAAAATTTCGATTGATAAGGCAGAACGCTTAAATCTTTTCCTTGAGCATGAAATGCTTTTCTGAAACGGTAGTGACAGATGGCGATCCCGAGCCATGCGATAAAACCGGACATACCTGAAGCATTTAATAACCATACATAAACGGTTCCGTCGCCAAAGAAGGAGGCAAGAAACGCAAGACACCCAACTAATGCAGTTGCAATGAGTGCATTTGCAGGAACGCCGTGTTTGTTCAGTTTACCAAGGAATTTTGGTGCTTTGCCTTGACGAGCTAGATCCCAAAGCATACGAGCAGAGGCATACATACCTGAATTTCCTGCTGATAATAAAGCTGTTAAAATGATCGCATTCATGACGGAGGCAGCAAATGCAATCCCGGCATTTTCGAATACGAGTGTGAAGGGGCTAACGGTAACATCACTGTTTGCTAAATTACTATCTGTATATGGGATCAGCAATCCGATAACAAGAATCGCTAACACATAAAATAAGAGAATTCGCCAAAACACCGTTTTTACCGCTTTAGGAATCGATTTTCCTGGATCTTCGGTTTCGCCAGCAGCGACACCAAGTAATTCTGTTCCTTGGAAGGAGAAACCTGCTGCCATAAAAATCCCGAGCAATGCCATAAATCCGCCATTGAATGGGGCATCACCAATCGTAAAGTTTTCAAAACCAACTGCGTGATCACCCATAATACCGAAGATCATTAATGTGCCAGTAATAATGAAAATAATGACCGTTACAACTTTTATTAAAGAGAACCAATACTCAGTTTCTCCAAAGCCTTTTACAGAAAGATAATTGATCAGAAAAATAATAACTAAAAATAAACTGCTCCATAATAAGGATGGGCTGTCTGGAAACCAAAACTTCATGACCATGGTTACGGCAGCTAATTCTGCGGCAATCGTAATTGCCCAGTTGTACCAGTAGTTCCAACCAAGGGCAAAACCTAGGGAAGGATCAACGAACTTTGTTGCGTACGTACTAAAGCTTCCAGCAACTGGCATGTACGCTCCCATCTCCGCAAGACTTGTCATCAAAAAGTAAACCATTACACCAATAATGAGATAGGCTAGAAGGGCTCCACCTGGACCTGCAGAATGAATGGCACCGCCAGTGGCGAGGAATAAACCAGTTCCAATTGTTCCGCCTAATGAAATCATTGTTAAGTGGCGGGATTTTAATCCGCGTCTTAGTTCGGTTGTTGGCTGTTCAATTGTTTGGGTTTGAACAGACTCTTTTCTTACCTGTGCTGTTTGCATGAAAATAACTCCTTTTTCTTGTTTTTCTTTTTCGAGAAGGAGTTTGGAATACAAAAAATGCCACCGATAAGATTCGATGGCATTCCTAATACCCCGCATCATACCTTCCGAAAGATAGCTCAACACAATTGACTGGTAGGGACAATTGTGACAGTTCTGTTCCTATTTGGAGACAGCCCCAGCCTGCTTTTCCAGAGAAGAAAGCAAACTTCGGCGATTTTTCCTTTTAAACGGAGTCATGGATGTCTCAGCATCTCGTCCGCTTTACTTATAAAAACCGCGACCTCTACCTCATCGGTTTGATGAGGATTTATCATATTCAATTAATCTAATAATAAATTTTAATGGATTTTTCTATTAAGTCAACCAATAATGAAATATGCAGAATAATAAATCTATTACTTTTGGATAATTTTACTGATTATTAATTATTATTATAAAAAACTATTATATTTACATGGATTGATTGAATAGGGTATTATTTTTTATTAAGTATGCGTTTGCTTTAGGAGGATAAAATCATGCAGTTTCTTGGATTGATTGTTGGTTCTTTCATAATTGTTTCAGCGTTTAACCTATTCTTAATCCCCCATGAAATATTAAGCAGTGGGATGAGCGGCCTTTCCATGATAATAGGAATGATTACTCCTCTCGATACAGGGTTGGCCAACTTTCTATTAAACCTTCCTTTACTCATTATTGGTTATAAAATGCTCGGTAGAAAATTTATTATGAATACGATATTTTCTGTTGTCATAATATCAATAGGACTTTATCTTGTTCCGGTACATATCGTCGCGGATGACAAGATTCTTTCATCTATTTTCGGGGGTGCTTTAACGGGTCTTGGTGTCGGACTTGTGTTTCGGTGCTCTGGATCAACTGGTGGCTTTGATATTATTGGAATGATTGTTTCGAGAAAGAGAGATTTTCCAATAGGAATCTTACTATCAGGAATGAACGCCATTGTGATTGTCATAAGTGGATTTTTATTTGATTGGGATTCTGCCCTATATACACTTGTTTCTATCTTTGTCACTGGGAAAGTAGTGGATGCGATTTATACGGATCATGTTAAATTAACGGTCATGATCATTACCGAAAAAGGGGAGGAAATGCGCCAGCACTTATTGACGAATTTATATCGCGGATTAACGATTATGAATGGTGTTGGAGGCTATTCAAATGATAGCCGGCAGGTTCTAATTTCCGTCATTTCACGTTACGAATTAAATGATGTAAAGACTCTTATTACAGAAGTGGATCCGCAAGCATTTGTGAATATAACCGAAACAATAGAAGTGATGGGGCTATTTCACCGTCCTAGCACAACGTAAGAAATACCTCTAGTGAACTAGAGGTATTTCTTTATGCTTAATTATTAATATATTTTTCAAAAACAAAGCCAAAGTCTTTCACACAGTATTGCTTTTTCGTATTTTCTAACCATTCAAATGCTGCTTGGTTTAACATTTTAAATTGCACCACCAAATTACTGTCGGGACTTGTCACACGGCCTAATGTCGTGGAAGCAACATCAAGACTTTGTTTTGCAAATTGAAGCGAAATATCGTTTTCGTGCGTAATTTCTGAAATTTTGATAAGGGCTTTGTACAAATCCTTTACTTCTTCAATATGTTTTTTATGAACATCGATGGAAAATGGCTGTGAGCCGATTTTAAATTTGACTTCAACGTCAAGGTCGACAGTTCCGGCTGTTTCAAGCTTTACATCAGAAATTTTGTTTTTCACATAACTATAGCGGTGGAGCATCCTTTTTTTACTCGCGGCACTCGTACCATCTAAATGAATTAGCGCATTATTGGTAAAGCAATATTCATCTGATTTGGATTTTATTAAAAAATAGATCTTTTCATTATCCTCATGCATAACATAATCATCAGCATCAACCTTGTCATAATTTTCTGGTCTAATGACCGAACCTACATCACTTAAACCTAAAATATCAGAAGCCACTTTTCCAAACATGTTATCTACCTCGCTTTTTAAAAATAAATTCCATTCAAATGTACGAGTGAATCGTAAGAAAGTTTCAAACTTTTTTGAATGACAGAATAATTTATGCACGATTAAACGGAACTATTCTTTGATAGTTATTAACAAAGAATTCAGAAATCTGTTATAATGTAAAAATGAATTTGATGTAAGAGGAGAAATTATACATGCGTCCAATCATCTTAGGCGTTTTTGCCGCATTCTTTTTTGCCTTTACGTTTATTTTAAATAGATCCATGGAATTAGAAGGTGGAAGCTGGATTTGGAGTGCTTCCCTGAGATATTTCTTCATGATTCCTTTTCTTTTAATCATTGTTTTGGGAAGAAAGAATCTGAAGCCGTTGATTTTGGAAATGAAAAAGAATCCTCGCGAGTGGGTTTTGTGGAGTATAGTGGGATTTGGTTTGTTTTACGGACCGATATGTTTTTCAGCAGCCTATGCACCTGGGTGGCTAATTGCTTCCACCTGGCAAATTACGATAATCTCGGGATCATTACTGGCACCATTGTTCATGGAGACGATTATGACGGAAAAAGGTCCTGTACAGGTGAAAGGGAAAATCCCTTTTAAAGGGTTATCGATGTCGCTAATCATTTTGCTAGGGATTATATTGATGCAGCTTGACCAAGCCAGTCAGCTATCTGCTGCGGAATTATTCTTAGGGGTAGTGCCAATCTTGATTGCCTCATTTGCTTATCCTTTAGGAAATCGAAAGATGATGGATCTTTGCGGAGGACGGCTGGATGTTTACCAACGAGTTCTAGGAATGACGATTGCCAGTTTACCACTTTGGTTAGCTTTAGCTGTATATGGATTGCTTACGGCAGGACCACCAACATTCGGGCAATCAGTACAATCAGGCCTTGTTGCGATCACCTCAGGGGTAATTGCGACCGTTTTATTTTTTCAAGCGACTGATCTTGTCAGAGGAAACATGCAAAAGCTTGGAGCTGTTGAGGCAACACAATCAATGGAGGTATTATTTGCGTTAGTTGGGGAACTGCTGCTTTTGAAAACCGCCTTCCCATCCGCAATTTCATGGAGCGGAATGGTTCTAGTTATGAGCGGAATGATCCTACATAGCTATGTTTCACACAAGTCCGTTCTTCCGAAAAGCAAAAAAGTAAGTGCCTAAAAGAAGGACCCTAATCCAATGATGATAGGGTCCTCTTTTTAACCATGAAGGTACGGTGATAGTGTATCAATGGATTCTTGAACCAAAGCCGCGTTCTTCCTATACATCGATTTTGCTTTTTCGTCTTCAGTCCCTAATGAAAAAATTTCTAAATCAGCTTGTGTTTTTTTCAATGTGGCCAATAATAAGGGGCGGCCCATAGGTAAAGGGACTTGTAGCTTATCATCATAAAGATCAATCGTTAATTCCCCATATGAATTTACTTGTCCTAAGAATACATTATCAAGGGTAACGTCTAGTTTTGCTAATTCGGCGTCCAACCAACCTCTGCTTTTACCTGCTGATCTTAGGGCTTCATCTAAAATGCTTCCATCCATAATTACCGTTTGCGGCTCTTTCTCATTTGGCATTGTTAAATGAACATCCTTAGGTGTCAATGTGCGATATTCTCTTTTTAATAAAGTGCTTAAATTTCCTCTAGGCTCGAGTACCGCAAATTCCACGTCAGCAACACGAAAGATATCTTTCTGACGGAGTAGTGCATTTAATTCATCAATGGTATATTTTTCTTTCTTTAAATTCTCTTCTAATATCTTCCCATCCTTAATAAAAACCGTTCCTCTACCATCAATAAAGTCACGTATGGTTTTGCTTTTTAGCGCTAAGTAGTCGGATAACAGGGTGATTAATCCAAAGATGAGGATCGCTAAAATTCCATGGTATATATTCTTTTCCAGACCTGTTATCGCTTCACCAGCAATACTGCCAATCGTTATACCAGAAACATATTCGAAAAATGAAAGTTCAGAAATTTGCTTTTTCCCCAAAATTTTTGTAATGAAAAACAAAAGTGTTAAGAAGACGAAAGAACGAATAAAAATGTCAATCCAACCTGGCATATGTTTTCACCTCAATGATCAATTGCCTCTGTATTGCGGTTCCAGTCGTTCGAGTTCCAAAACCCGAGCTTGTAAGTCCTTTTTTACGCTGGTCATGGTTAACATCGTATTATGGAATACTTCCTTTGCACCTTCATCAAGAGAATTTAAGGCGAGTGATGTTAACTGCGCTTCAATTGATTTGATATTACTAAGGCATTGCTTAACCTCAGAACCAACGGTCACGGGAATAACTCCTTTCTGCTAGGGAATAGAAAATGGGTTGGCTAAAAGCCAACCTGTTTAAGAATTATTGATTGTATTGCGGTTCTTCACTGATTATTTCTTGTAATCGTGGTTCGAGACTATCCAGAACGGATTGGGTCTGTTGTGCAGCTTGTTGATATAGTTTTTTTGCATTTTGATTATCTGTTGCCAATGCAAACGTCTCAAAACTAGCTTGAGCACTTTTTAAACTAGCCATTGCTTGTTTTACCTGTGTTCCTACAGTCATGTTTATCCTTCTTTCTTAGTAAAATAAATTTCCATGATATAGTTTGACGAGAAAATGCTTCTTATATGTAAAAAAAGTATTGGAAAATTATAGTATAAGTGTAAGAAATAATGTAAATTTACTGTAATCGCTCTATCTTAATTTTTATAATATTCAAAATGGGATATTGAAAAGGGGGCAAAAAATTGTTATTAGCCAGAAACAGAGAAGCATCTGAGGAAAGTCAAGTGAAATTAGTAGCATATACGATCATCTTATACATCAGTAGCTTGTTTGTACCTTTTGTGGTGATAGCCAGCTATCAAAGCATGGCCTATACCTCGAAATCACATTGGTTTTTTACAACGCCGTTTACAGCATATCTCGTATTTATGTCAGGAATGGTATTTATTGCGACCGTGTTTACTTTCTATCTAATATTTAAACAAAAGTGGAAAGGGAGTGTTTATAAATGGATCATTGCTAGCTTAGTTCTACTAAGTATTCCGTTTTTTATTTTAAGTATGACAAATTATTATTATCTCGATGATAAAGGAATTCATTATAATTTTATCACTGGCTTTCAGGAAAGAGAGTTCCGCTGGGAAAATGTAGAAACCTTACATAAGGTTTATCGCAACCATCAGGGGTCTACTGGCTACTACCAGTTTCAATTTGAAATGAAGGATGGAAAAGTGATAACGATTCCCTTCAATGACAAATTGTCAGAAAACCAATATCGTATTGAAGAAATAGTGAAGAAGCACGATATCGTTATGAAAGATAATTTTGAAAATCCAATCGTAGATTAAAAGGGCTTCCGTTACGGAAGACCCTTTTTTTGCAAATAGGAAATCATTATCGGTGCATTGTCCACTTGCCAATATCATTAAATCCAAGCCGCTTATAAATTCGACCTGCATCTGGATTGTCATAAAATAAACAAAGGACCTTATTTTCTGCTAGTACATCTTTAAACAGTCTTTGCATGATCGCCGTTGCGAGTCCTTGCCGTCGAAATTCTTTTCTTGTACAGACACCAACAATCATTGCAGAAAGTGAATTTTCTGCAGTGGTTGAAACACATGCTGACATGATGCCGTTTTCCTCCATATAATAGGTTCTTGATGTATTGGTTTTCATGGATTGGACTAAGATTTCTCTGGCATCACTTCTAAGTGTGAATTCCTCAATGCTGCTTCTGAGCTCGATAATCCGGTCTACATCGTCTAAGCTTGCTTTTTTAATTTCGTGTCGATTGGAACCAAGATATAAGTCTGACAAGCATTCAGCAAAAAGTGTTACTTGCTTTTTCCCGAGCTTTAATTCTGGAAAGACTTCAAATTTTTCTACAAGTTCAGTTTTTCCGGACAGATAAATAGGCTGGGGATAATCTTTCATAATCGAAACAAAGCTGCTAACATCGAATTCCTCTTTAGCATAAGGAATGAAGGATTGATAAAACCTTAGAAGAACGGCGCTTATTTCATCCTGGTCATCCAGTTCGGCCCAGATTTCCTGAAACTCAGAATCGTATCCAAATACCTCTAAATCTCCAATGATAAATAAATTTATCGAAGGTTCTTCACTTAAAAAAGCTAAAACCCGCTCATGATCATTTTTTGTCATTTTCCTAATCATCATAATCTCCCCCTAACCTAGTTAATAGGTTAATCAAGTGGGATTAAAATTTCAATATCTTTTAAATAGTATTACGTTTGAATAGTATTATAAATATTTCGAAAAGTTCATCGATTTGTCACAACCTGTGCATTCATCATATAAATTAGGTGATATAATAAGAGTGTAGAAAAAATAAATTAACTTCTTTGGAGGCTCAACCATAGGTGTTCGTTCCGTTTGTGAACGAGTGTTAAAAGGTTTTCCCTTAATAATAGTGGGGAAGTGGAGTAATGTGATTTGATTTGGTAACGAGTAAATCATTAACAGATCCTTTATGTTAGGCACTTAATAAAGGGTTACTAGGAAATCGATTTACAGATAAATGAACTGATGAATGACTATTATCAGTAAAATTTTATCACCAATCAAATACTTCATTACCAAGAAGCGGATCCACGCTAATGGAATTGAGTCTTACCGGTTTGGCCAAAAAAATGTTTCTTTAAAGGAATTTGAATTCCATTGAATATCATGTGAATTAATTCCTTCAACGGAACAAGCACACATTAGCTAAAAATACTTTTAAATTTGAAGTATTTGAATGTTCATTTGGCTAATGTCATGGTTGGGTCCCCTAAGAGGTTAATTGCCAAGAAGCTGTCTCATTTGAGGCGGCTTCTTTCTTTGTATAAAGGTAAAAAAAATGGGAGGTATATGCATAAAAAAATAAAAATGAAAGCGTTGTTTGATATACTATAATCAGGAGTTCATACGAAAGGGGCCAGATAATGTCAGAAATTCAGAAGATGAGTTTAAACGCACAACAGGAAAGGATCATGGGGAATATTCCAATTCAGCACCGCAGCATGACAAAAGGGAAAATTCTGCAGCGGGCATTACTCATTACACTAGGTGCACTATTAATGTCAGTGGGGCTTGAAATCTTTCTTGTTCCAAATCATGTTATTGATGGTGGTATCGTTGGAATCTCGATTATCCTTTCCTATTTAACCAGTTGGAAATTGGGTCTATTTATCTTTATCCTAAACATTCCATTTTTCTTTATCGGCTATAAGCAAATTGGAAAAACCTTCGCTTTATCTACACTTTATGGAATTATCATCCTTTCAATCGGAACTACATTACTACATCCTGTTCCAGCCTTTACTCAGGATATATTACTCGCCTCTGTATTTGGTGGAATTGTCCTTGGAATTGGGGTAGGCATGGTCATTCGTTATGGCGGCTCACTCGATGGTACAGAAATATTAGCCATTCTTTTTAATAAAAAACTTCCATTTTCAGTTGGCGAAATCATTATGTTTTTTAATCTATTTATTCTTGGTAGTGCAGGTTTTGTTTTCTCCTGGGATCGAGCCATGTATTCATTAATCGCCTATTTTGTTGCCTATAAAACAATTGATATTACCATCACAGGGCTTGATGAGTCTAAGTCAGTCTGGATTATTAGTGATAATGCGAGACAAATTGGCGATGCTATCATGAATCGTCTTGGCCGTGGTGTTACGTATTTACATGGTGAAGGCGCTTATTCTGGAGATGATAAGCAAGTCATTTTTTGTGTGATCAATCGTCTTGAAGAAGCAAAATTAAAAGAAATTGTTACGGAAAGTGATGAAACGGCCTTTCTTGCGGTTGCAGATATTGCAGAAGTTCGTGGCGGAAGATTTAAGAAAAGAGATATTCACTAAAAGCTTGCCGGGGCTCGGCAAGCTTTTTTAGGCTTTCCTTTTTGATAACAAAGTGATATCATAATGATATAAGGAAGATGTTACGAGGAGTGATCGTATGAAAGAGAAAGAAATGTTTAAGGTCAATGGTTTTTTAGGAGTACTTCTGTTTTTGCTCGGTGGGGCATTAACTGCTTGGAACTTAATACAATTTGGTTTGAATGAAAGTATACTAGCCTTAGTCTTAGCAATCTTATTTGGAGTTCTTACTTTTCTCCTTATTTCGGGCTTCACCATCATTCAGCCCAACCAAGCAAAAGTGTTCACCCTCTTTGGGAGCTACTTAGGTGTTATTAAACAGGAAGGCTTTTGGTTGAGCGTTCCACTAACCATTAGGAAAAACGTTTCTTTAAGAGTTATCAATTTTAACAGTGATAAATTAAAAGTAAATGATTTAGAAGGAAATCCAATTGAAATTGCTGCAGTGGTTGTTTATAAAGTTTTTGATTCTGCGAAAGCGGTCTTTGATGTGGAAGATTATAAAGAATTTGTTCATACACAAAGTGAAACGGGTCTTCGCCATATCGCTAGTCAGTATCCGTATGATAATTTTAATAATGATTATGAAATTTCATTACGTCAGCATTCAGACGAGGTGGCGGATGAATTGACAAAGGATTTACAAACAAGACTGGAGCTTGCTGGTGTTGAAATTATCGAGGCGAGGATCATGCATTTAGCTTATTCAAGTGAAATTGCCCATGCGATGTTACAGAGACAGCAGGCAAAAGCAGTCCTAGCTGCAAGGAAGGTTATTGTGGACGGTGCCGTTTCAATGGTAAAATCAGCGATAGATCAATTAAGTTCTGAAGGAATTGTCGAGCTAGACGAAGAAAAGAAAGCACAAATGGTAAATAACTTAATGGTAGCATTAGTTGCTGATAAGGGGAGCCAGCCTGTCATCAACACAGGAACGATTTACTAAGGGTTGTGATCTAGTGGCTGAAAAAAAACGATTCTTACTACGAATGGACCAGGAAGTATATGATTCGCTGGAAAAATGGGCAGAGGATGAATTTCGTAGTGTGAATGCCCAAATTGAATTAATCATCAAAAAAGCATTAAAGGATTCGGGAAGACTAAAGAAATCGAACAAGAAGGATAGTTGATAAAAAATAGTGTTTTTTGTCGGAAGCGCCTGGAAATGAATCAATTTACCTCATATCCTGTCGTTTAATGAAGAAAACATCCAATTTCACATCTCAACTTTTGTCGTACATTGCGCTTACCTCGGAAATATTTTTAGGAAAATCTTCTTATATTTCCCGATTAAAGAGATGGTCAACTCAGTTGCCATCTCTTTTCATTGTTAAAGTAATAATTCATAAACTTCGTTTAGTTGATAAGCGCGCTTTTCATCTTGTTCTTCCTGTGCATAGTTAATTTCTTTCGGAAGAATATGATTTAAAAAATCGATCTCCTTACTAGTTAGGTCCCTGACAAACATCCCCTCATTGGAATAATTTCCTTCCGATAATTTCCGAAATAGCTGTCGGCCTTCAGAGTGTTGATCCGTATAATTAGATAAAATCTCACGAAGATAACCCAAAGTTTTATCCATTCCATCCATCACCTCATCCTTTCACACGTTTATTCTTTGACGAATGAATGATTATATACTTTGTTCATGACACAAAAAAACAAAAGATTAATTGGCTGTAGATTGTAAGCAAATTACAAAGAATAAGTTGTTTTCCATTTATATTTTCACCGTTAATGTACAGATTAAGCTAATGGAAGGGTATTTTATCTTTCCATCTCTAAAGGAAAGGAGTGCTTTGGATGCGGGACATATTAAAACTTCCGTTTTTCAATATGTTTGTTAAAAAACGGAAGAGGAGCGGGACAATGTGGGCCTCTCTGATTGGACTCGGATTAAGCGCAGCAGTGTTTGGAATGACTAGAGGAAGAAGAAAAGACATTGCACTGCCTTTTCAACAGAATATGAATTCACGAAATGGGATGACCAACCTCGCGTTAGCTGAGTTTTCCGAAGAATTATTGGCCAGTGCGTTAAAAAATGATAAAAATAGAAAGTAAAAAAAGTCCGCATTTTTGCGGGCTTTTTTACAGGGGTGGAAAGGGAACTTTACGAGGTGAATATTCCATTTCCTCTGAAGAATAGACTAAAATGACGACTAAATTTCCAATCGTTTTGGCACGAATCAAAACAGGGTGATGATAACTATTTCTAAAGACAAAATCGGGTCCATACCAGCTTACCGTTGCATCCCGGCCTGGGGGAATATAAGGGACATGCCTGCTATGTGAAAATCGCTGGACAATCTTCAGTCCTGCACTATCAACGGCATTAAATAATGTAGAGGATACTTGGCAAATACCTCCGCCAATATCCTCTGCATATTCTCCTCTAACGATCACTTTTGCTTTTAAATATCCCTTAGCTGCTGTTCTTTTCCCCACTATGCGATTGAATGAAAAGCTCTCACCTGGAAAAACGACAGTATTATTAATGGCCTCGGTTGCTAATTGAATATTTTTCACACGTCTTGAATTTCTAGGATTATAAGAAGTGATATATCGACCTATCCTTTTACTTCGAATTTCTGAAAGGATTTCACTATCGACTCTTGGGTAGACGGAAAGAACAGGTATTTCTATTTGTTTCATGTTATGACCTAAAAAATAATCATAAAATTGCGCTGTAAAAGCTCTGCGATTAAGGGTAGAACCGATCCTTTCCGGAATAATATTTTCGTGTATATCTAATGCTGCATCTTTAGGTGGGATTGAAACTAACTTATTAAGGTCTTCAAGCAAATGGTTTAATTTATTGGAATTGATAAGTGGTATCCCCGTATTTCCGACAGTATAATCCAAGCGGTTAACAGTCGCTACCGGTTGTCCTTCCAATGTGATCGTTAAACTATCGGATGCGGGTGCTTGATAGCCAAGTAACAATGTTCCTAAAATCCAAGCTAAAATCATGGGCCAAACCTCCTCAAGATAGATTTAGTCGAAAAATCCCTTTTCATGTAAAAATAAGAAATGAAAAAATTTCCTTTTTTACCTTTACAAATATCAAAAACTATAATATTATCATTATTGAGAATGATAATAAAAAAACAGGAGTTCAAATACATGACGAAAGAATCAACAGTAGACGTAATCTTACATCCCGTTCGGATGAGAATTATTCAATTTTTAATTAATCGTCAGCTTTCAGCCCAGCAATTGAGGGAATTGCTTCCAGATATACCGCAAGCTTCTCTATATCGAAACATAAAAAAATTAGTAGAAGCGGAGGTCATTCATATTGTTGATGAAATACCGGTACGGGGAACAGTCGAAAAAGTCTATTCGATGCAGGATCCAAATGCGGGAGTAATTGGTCCAGATGAAATTAATATCCTGCCGAAAGATGAAAAAATGGCCTTGTTTATTAAATATATGGCCAATTTAATGGGGGAATTTGAACGATATGTTATTCAAGAAAAAGTAGATTTTCTTGCTGACGGGGTATCTTTTCGCCAAGCTTCCATTTACTTAAGTGATGTGGAATTTAATGAGTTTCTCAAGGAACTTACAACCGTCTATTCTAAGTTTTTTCATAATCAGCCAGCTGAGAACAGAAGAAGAAGAACGGTAGCGACCATGATGATACCAGAGCCAAAGGGAAAATAAAGGGGGTTATTTGAATGAAATTTAGGGAGAGAGAAGTAACGATTCAAAGTAAGGTGGCAATTAATGGGACGTTAAATATACCTGAGAAGCAAGCTGAAAAGAATCCAGCTGTGTTAATCATTCAAGGGACAGGAAAAATCGACCGAAACGGAAAAGTATCGAAAAAATTAGATTTACGCTTGTACCGTCAATTAGCAGAGTTTCTTTCCTCATTAGGGATTGTAAGTTTGCGCTATGATAAACGCGGGGTAGGAGAAAGCGAAGGGAATTACTTAGCGACGGGTCTATGGGATTTGATTGACGATGCTAGAGCAGCTGTACAATACTTAAAAACAGTGCCTGAAGTGGACCCCGACAAGGTGATGGTTTTAGGTCATAGTGAGGGTGCATTCATAGGTACAGCCATAGCAGCACGTGAACCACTTGCAGGGTTAATTTTACTAGCAGGTGCTGTCGAGACGTTACCAGAAGCATTAAAGCGCCAAAGAGAAATTGCTACCGAAGATATTATAAGGCTTAAGGGGTTTCAAGGATTTTTGCTCCGGTTATTAGGAACACATAAAAAAGTGGAACAACAAGCACAAAAACAAATTGAGAAAGTGCTTCGATCGACAGAAGATGTTATCAGAGTCAGCGGTATGAAGACGAATGCAAAATGGCTGCGCGAACATTTTTCTTATAATGCAAGAGAGGACTTAGTTAAGGTGACATGTCCCGTTTTAGCGATAACCGGCGCAAGAGACATTCAAGCTAACCCAGAGGTACTAAAAGATCTGCCTAAGTATGTGAAGAGTGACGCCGAGTACCATGTTGTTGAAAATATGGGGCATTCCTTAAAATTTCAGTCTACTACATCCAACATTTTATCAGCCAAAAAGGATATCCTTGCTGAGGCTGACCTTCCAGTCCATCCAGAATTAATGAAGCTATTAAATGATTGGTTTCATAATCACAATGCAAAAAAATCAAAAGAAGAAACGATCGTCATTTAAAGCAAAGCCATTATAACTTCGTTGAATGGAGTGCAAATCAACAACTTATTCTATACGCAAAAGGGGTGTCAGGACGACAGCCCTATTTTGCTTTAATCTCTTGCGATAATAGGCGAAAGAAATGTAGAATGATAGTATATTATCAAGTAATTACTCGAAATAAAGCAAAGTGCTAGCAGTGTGCTATTTATATGATAGGGAGTGTCAATCTTGGTTGAAAACGGTAGAATTCAATTAAATGTAAGAATTACAAAAGAAACAGCTGCGATGCTTGATGAAATCGTTGAGTATTATCAAGAAAATCTAAAATTAGGACGGATCTATAAAGGGGATGTCTTAACCGATATTATTGAAAAATCGCATGATATCATGAATAAACAAAAGAAAGCGCAAAAAAGATTTTAAAGCAGAGTCGTAATCATTTACATCTGCTTTAAATTTTTTTAGAATATTAAGAAATAAATTGAATATTTAATATTTGGAGGTATAATAGTACTTGTAGCATACCAACTGGTTAGTATGTAGAAAGAGGTGGAGAGATTGGATTTTTCATATTCTAAAAAAGTTAAGGAATTGCAAGAAAAACTTTCTAACTTCATGGAACAACATATTTATCCGAACGAACGAGTTTATGAGCAGCAATTAAATGAACAGGAAAGCCGCTGGAGTGCGGTTCCACCGATTATGGAGGAACTGAAGGAAAAAGCGAAAGCAGAAGGTCTTTGGAATTTATTTTTACCAGAGAGTGAATATGGAGCAGGGCTGACGAATCAAGAATATGCCCCATTATGTGAAATCATGGGACGCTCTCCGATTGGACCTGAAGTGTTTAACTGCAGTGCTCCTGACACAGGTAATATGGAAGTTCTTGTCCGCTATGGAACGGAGGAACACAAGGAAAAATGGCTTAAACCTTTATTAGCAGGAGAAATTCGTTCTTGCTTCTCGATGACAGAACCAGCGGTGGCTTCATCGGATGCAACGAATATTGAGGCCAGGATTGAACGAGATGGTGATGAGTACGTTATTAATGGCCGTAAATGGTGGTCATCTGGTGCTGGAGATCCACGATGTAAAATTGCAATTGTGATGGGGAAAACCGATTTTAATGCTAATCGTCATGAGCAGCAATCGATGATTCTTGTACCACTTGATTCACCAGGGGTAACGATTGAAAGAATGGTGCCGGTGTTTGGCTATGATCATGCCCCACATGGACATGGAATCATCAATTATGAAAATGTTCGTGTTCCGAAAGAGAACATCCTCTGGGGAGAAGGAAAAGGCTTTGCGATTGCCCAGGGTCGATTAGGACCAGGTAGAATCCATCATTGCATGAGATTAATTGGCGCCGCAGAACGAGCTCTTGAACTTTTATGTAAGCGCGTTCAGGATCGTGTCGCCTTTGGAAAACCATTATCCTCTCAAGGAGTAATCCAAGAATGGATTGCGGATTCAAGAATTGAAATCGAGCAAGCAAGACTGCTTACCTTAAAAGCTGCTTATATGATGGATACAGTTGGAAATAAAGAGGCAAAAACGGAGATAGCAATGATCAAGGTAGTGGCTCCATCTATGGCTTTACGGGTCATTGATCGTGCGATCCAAGCATTTGGCGGAGCTGGAGTTTCGGATGAAATCCCACTTGCTGCAATGTGGGCAAGTTCTAGAACGTTGAGACTTGCTGATGGTCCTGATGAAGTCCATCGTGCTCAACTTGCAAAGCTTGAACTTAGAAAATACCAATAGTTTGCTAGTTTGAAAGGCTGTGAAAAAAAATGAGATTATCGAGAAAAGTTGCATTGGTAACAGGCGGCGGCAGCGGTATCGGACGCTCGACGGCGATTCGCTTTGCCAAAGAAGGTGCCAAAGTGACAGTGGCTGATTTAGATTCCTTAGGTGGCGAAGAAACCGTCAGTTTGATTAAGGATAATGGCGGAGAAGCCATTTTTATCAGAACAGATGTGAAGGATGCCAAGCAAATTAGTAACGCTGTTAACACAACGGTTAGCTCCTTTGGTGGATTGCACATTTTGTTTAATAATGCTGGAATAGCTAATTCAGAAGTGAAAAGTGTTGATCTTGATGAAGAAGAATGGGACAGAGTTATTGATATTAACCTAAAGGGTGTTTTCCTAGGGATCAAATATGCAGTTCCTGAACTAATCAAGTCTGGCGGTGGGGCAATTATTAATACTTCTAGTTTACTAGGGTTAAAGGGCAAAAAATATCAAGCAGCCTATAATGCTTCCAAAGCAGGTGTTGTCCTGTTAACCCAAAATGCAGCACTTGAATATGGGAAAAATAATATTCGAGTAAATGCAATTGCTCCTGGAGTGATTGATACCAATATCATTGAGGACTGGAAGCAGGATGAACGGAAATGGCCGATTATCTCGCGGGCGAATGCACTAGGGAGAATTGGTAACCCTGATGAGGTTGCAAATGCGGTGTTATTTTTAGCTTCTGATGAAGCGTCTTTTGTTACTGGTGCGACCCTGTCAGTAGACGGCGGCGGTCTTACATTTTAATACTAAAGTTTATAATTTCGGAGGGAATTCGATGGGTCAGAAAGCATGGTTAGCACATTATCCAGACACAATTTCAAAAGAGATATCCATTCCAGATAAAACTGTGGTCCAAATTCTTCAAGAAACGACCGCGAAATATCCGGAAAATAACGCTCTTTCTTTCTTCGGTGATAAAATTAGTTATCAGCAATTACTCGGATTAGCACAAGGCTTTACTTCAGCACTCCAGCAGAATCAAGTGCAGAAAGGTGACAGGGTGGCGATCATGCTGCCAAACTGCCCTCAATACGTCATTTCATATTATGGTATTCTGGGTGCCGGGGCCATTGTTACTCAAGTTAACCCTATGAGTGTGGAGCGGGAGATTGAGTATATTTTGACCGATTCCGGAGCAGAAACGATCATTGTTATGGATGCTTTCTATTCTAGAGTGAAAAGTGTACAGGCAAACACTAGCTTAAAAAATATTATTGTCGTCAGTCTTCAACCAGCTGGTCATGATTTTTCACCTGACCGCAGCTTTGAACAATTCCTTGCAGATGGGAATGGAAAAGTTACCCCGGTAACAATTGAACCAGAGCATGATGTAGCTATTCTTCAATATACAGGCGGTACAACAGGCAGGTCTAAGGGTGCGATGCTGACACACCGAAATATTTTAGCGAATGTCCTGCAAAGCTATGAATTTTTTAAACATGAAATGGAATTTGGGAAAGAACGCTGTTTAACGGTCATTCCACTATTCCATGTTTTTGGGATGTCATCTTGCATGAATTTGTGTATTTTTACTGGTGCTGAGTCGATTATGCTTCCTCGTTTTGATTTAGAAGAAGTGCTAAATACCATCAAAACCGAACAACCAACGACTTTCCCTGGGGTTCCAACCATGTATGTGGCACTAACGAACCATCCGCATGCAGAAGAGTATGGACTTGGAAGTATAAGAACATGTAATAGCGGCAGCGCACCGATGCCAGTAGAATTACTTCGTGATTTTGAAGCAAAAACAGGTGCTAAGATTCTAGAAGGTTATGGACTTTCAGAAGCATCTCCAACTACTCATTGTAATCCACCTTTCGCAGATAGAAAGCCTGGAAGTGTAGGAATAGGAGTGCCATCTACAGAATATAAAATTGTTGATGTTGGAAGGGGGACAGACGAAGTTCCTGTGGGTGAACTGGGTGAAGTTATTATTAAAGGGCCGCAAATTATGAAGGGATATTGGAATATGCCGGAAGAAACGGCCAATACCCTAAGGGATGGCTGGCTATTCACTGGTGATATCGGGAAAGTCGATGAGGATGGCTACCTGTATATCGTTGACCGGAAAAAAGACTTAATTATTGCCAGTGGTTTTAATATTTACCCTCGGGATATTGAGGAAGTATTATACGAACATCCTGCTATTCAAGAAGCAGTTGTAATCGGTGTACCTGATCCGTATAGAGGAGAAGACGTCAAGGCATGTCTCGTGTTAAAAGCGGGGAAATCAGCCACTGAAGAGGAAATTATTCAATATTGCAAGCAAAATTTGTCAGCTTATAAGGTTCCACGAATCATTGAATTCCGTGAACAGCTGCCAAAAACAGCCGTAGGAAAAATTCTTCGCCGTTCCTTAAGAGAAGAAACGGTAAAATAATATAGAAGTCTGTTCAAATGGCTGGGCTAGTAAATTATGATATAATTTTCACTAGACATATTAGAGATTGTGAGGATTTTTAAGGTGAAAGAAAAAATAACAGAACAAAGTATCCGATTATTCGAAAAAAAGGGATTTACTGAAACATCAATCCAGGATATCGTGGATGCCATTGGTGTAACGAAAGGAACTTTTTACTATTACTTTTCCAGTAAAGAAGAACTTTTGATGGATATTAACATCGGATACATCAATGGTTTACTAGCCTACCAAGAGCAAATTATTAATGCTGATACTAGTTGTAAAGAAAAGTTGTTTGAGATTGTTTATATGCTGATTAGCAATATTAAAACACAGAGATCTGCTGCAAAAATCTTTTTTAGAGAAATTCAAAACTTAAGTAAAGAACGCCTTGATTTAATCATTCCAAAACGTGATCAATTCCGTTTTAATATTGAGAATGTAATCAAAGCAGGAATTGATAATGGAGAATTTAGAGCAGATATCAATGCGCCAATTATTACCTTTGGAATACTTGGAGCAGCCAATTGGAGTTATCATTGGTTTAATCCAGCTGGTGCGTCCACTGATCGTGAAGTCGCCGAAATTTTTGTCGAAATGATTTTAGAGGGAATCCAAGCGAATTGAAGAAATGATAAAAGGGGTTTGTGAATACAAGCCTCTCCCCTTTTATCAATTACATACCAACTGGTTGGTATTCCTTGGTTCGCTATTATGAGGTGATAAAGTTCATGCATGAAATTCAAGTAAATGTTCGTTTCAGCGAAACCGATGCTCTCGGTCATATTAATAACACCAGTTATTTTATTTATTTAGAGGAAGCACGGATTCGTTTTATCGAAGTATTAGGATTCGATATGAATACTGAAGCGTGGAATTTTATCCTTGCTTCTACAAAATGTGATTTTCTAAGCCAAGGGTACTTTAACCAAACGCTTATGATCAAAACGTATGTTTCAAAAATTGGCACGAAAAGCTTCCAAATCGAGCATGATATTATCGATGCGAAAACAGACAAACTCATTGCTAAAGGTAATGCCATTATGGTTTGCTTCGATTTTGAAAAGCAGCAAAGTGAACCGCTCCCAGAAATATTAAAAGAAGGTTTACAGCATTATTTCGTTCACTCCTAGAGGTTAATCTAGAAGTCTCGATGTAAATATCAGAATTTTTTGAATTGATTGGAGGGATATGATGCCTCATCAAATGAGTAAGGATACCATTCCTGTTCGTAAAGGGGAGGAACTAAACCTAGCTGTTTTAGAAGGGTTCTTACGAGAATCGATCCAAAATCTGCCGAACAGTCCTCTTGAAATCTTACAATTTTCCGCTGGACACTCGAATCTAACCTATCAGATAAAAATGGGGGATTGGGAAGCAGTATTAAGGCGGCCGCCGCTCGGACCGGTTGCACCTAAAGCTCACGATATGGAACGAGAATACAAGATCCTTTCGGAGCTGAATCCCGTTTATTCTGCCGCGCCTAAGCCGCTACTGTTTTCAAATCAGCTTGAATTGGTTGGCAGCCCCTTTTTCATTATGGAGCGTAAACGTGGTGTAGTGATTGATACGATATTCCCTGAGGGGATTCAAGTAACCAAAGAGCTTTGCCAAAAAATATCAGAATTGATGGTAGATAAGCTCGTTGAATTACATTCAATTGACTACAAGGAAACCCGTCTTACTGGATTGAGTAAGCCGGAGGGCTTTATGGAAAGACAGGTTCATGGCTGGATTGGCCGCTATGACCGGGCAAAAACCGAGGAAATTGATACCGTGGAATCTTTGAGAAAATGGCTGATTGATAATATTCCCTTAAAACATGAAGCAGCCATAATTCATTATGATTATAAATTCAATAACATGATGTTCAACGATAGCTTAACGGAGATGGTTGGTTTGTTTGATTGGGAAATGACAACAGTCGGCGATCCACTCGCAGACCTTGGGGTTGCACTTGGATATTGGATTCAAGCGGATGACCCTGAAGATTTCCAAATAGGGATGGGTTCTAACCTAACCTGCCAAGATGGATTCTTCACTAGAGAGCAAATCATCGAACGTTATGCCCAGAAAAGCGGCAGGGATATTACGAATATGAATTTTTATTTAACCTTTGCCTATTTTAAATTGGCGGTGATTTGTCAGCAAATCTACTACCGATATAAAAAAGGGCAGACGAGTGATTTGCGCTTTGCCAATTTGAATGAAAAGGTAAAGGTACTAATCAATCACGCAACAACCATTGCATTTTCGTAAAAAGGGGCGGTTTACGTGAGATTTCAACAAGCAATTGCGGTAGTAACCGGAGCAGGCAGTGGAATAGGAAAGGCTGCTGCCCACCGGCTTGCAAGTGAAGGGGCAAAGGTGATTCTCGTCGGGAGAACAAGGGCAAAGCTCGAGGAAGCAGCGCGTGAAATCAATCAGTGCTTTAAAATTCCGAGGGCAGAAATTTTCGCAGCTGATGTCACCGATCCTGGTGATGTCAGGGAATTAGCAGAGTATATTGAGCAGCAATATGGAGATTTACATGTATTGATCAATAATGCTGGTGGATCGTCTCATACAAGAATATTAAAAATGTCTGCTCAAGAATGGGATGATATTCAGAATGTCAATTTAAAAAGTGTCTTTCTTGTCTCACAGGCACTTGGAAAAATCATGACCGAAGGAGCAATGCGCGACGAGCGAGACCGTGCCATTGTCAATATTGCATCTTTATCTGGGCATCAGGCAGGTGCGGAAATCCCGCATTATAGTGCAGCGAAAGCAGCTGTAATCAATTTCACGAGGTCGCTCGCGCTCGAGTTGTCTTCTTATGGAATACGGGTGAATTCCGTATCACCAGGTTTTGTTGAAACACCTTTAACCGAGCAAGGGCTCCAAAATGAGAAATTTGTCCGAGCGATAGAGCGAAATACGGCTCTACGGAGAGTGGGGAATCCTGAGGAAATTGCCAATGTCATCGCCTTTGCGGCCTCTAGTGAAGCTTCCTATATGACTGGTTCTGATATTTTAGTAGATGGTGGCTGGTTAATAAAATAATATTTTGAGAGGATGATTGGAATGACCCAAGAACATTTATTAGTGGAGAAATTAGGCCCTGTTTTATCCTTAACGTTAAATCGCCCAGAAAGTTTAAATGCTTTTAGTCCGGAAATGATATTAGGATTAACCAACACTATACGTGAGGCGCAAAATGATGATGATGTTCAGGTCATTGTACTATCTGGTTCCGGTCGTTCCTTTAGTGCTGGTGGAGATGTCAAAACAATGGGGCAAGCCGGTCCGACTCAAGTATATGATCATGTCGGCAAATTAAACCAACTCATTCTGACAATGAAGAATCTGGAAAAGCCGATCATTGCGGCTGTTCATGGCTTTGCCGCTGGAGCTGGAGTTAATCTCGCCTTAGCTTGCGATTTAATCGTGGCAGCAGAGGATAGTAAGTTCGCACTAAGTTTTTCTCAAGTGGGGCTTGTCTCTGATGGCGGTGGTTCTTATTTTCTTCCAAAATTAATTGGTCCTCATTTAGCGAAGCAGTTCTTTTTTAGTGCAGAGCCGATTCCTGCAGAGCGACTTTATCAATTAGGTGTGATTAATGCGCTGATTCCGCTTGAAAAGCTTCAGGAAGAAACGACGAAGCTTGCATTAAAATTAGCCCATGGACCTGGAAGAGCATACGGGAAACTTAAGAAGTTAATCGATCATTCGTTAACTTCTACATTGGAAGAGATTCTAGAAGAAGAGCGTCTTACCCAAGTATTAATGGTGCAAACAGAAGATCATAAAGAAGGCGTTACAGCGTTTAAAGAAAAAAGAAAACCAGCATTTAAGGGCAGGTAGAAAAGGAGCTTACAATGAAAGCGGTTCAATTACAAGAGTATGGCGGTCCCGAGGTATTACAACTAGTTGAATTAGAGCGGCCAGTTCCAAAAGGACATGAAGTTTTAATTGAAATCAAGGCAATTGGGGTGAATTATGCCGACACAGCCCGGAGAGAAGGGAAATATGTCATTAAAACGCCACTGCCGTTTATACCAGGAGCAGAGATTGCGGGTATCGTCACTGAAGTAGGAGAGAAAGTAACAAAGGTGAAGCCAGGAACACGCGTGGTAACACTCATTGAATCAAGTGGTTACGCTGATTTTGCTCTTGCTGATGAACGTTCATTAATCCCGCTACCTGAGAATTTAGACTATCAGAATGCAGCGGCTTTACCGCTTCAAGGGCTAAGCGCTTATCATATTTTGAAAACAATGGGTCGTTTAGAAGCAGGGGAAACGGTTCTCGTACATGCTGCAGCCGGCGGTGTGGGAACCATTGCTGTACAGTTGGCAAAATTATTCGGTGCCGGAAAAGTTATTGCGACTGCTAGCTCGGCAGAAAAATTAGAACTTGCCAGCGAAATGGGGGCGGATGTCCTGATTAACTATACCGAGTCCAATTGGGTGGAGCAAGTCCTTGAAGCTACAGGTGGAAAAGGTGTGGATGTTGCTCTTGAAATGGTGGGTGGCGAGGTTTTTCATCAAACCTTAAAATGCCTGGCTACCTTTGGCCGTTTGGTCATTTTCGGTGCAGCGAGCGGCGAACAAGCGAAATTTTATCCAGGGGCATTAATGGGAAGAAACCAATCAGTTATTGGCTTTTTCTTACCGCAAATTATGAGGAAACCAGAATTATTTCAATCAAGCTTAGTAGAGTTGCTAACATTTCTCGCGGAAGGCAAGTTAAAGCTTACGATTGGCGGTGTATTCCCGTTAGAGGAAGCAGCGAAGGTTCATACACTCCTACAGTCTCGCCGAACGATGGGTAAGTTGATTTTAGAACCATAATTCTAATATAGAGGGTGGAGCATGGATGGAAATGGTTGAAACGGTAACTGGCCCAATTTCTGTTGATCAACTAGGTAAGACCTTAATTCACGAGCATTTTGCCTTCGGTTATCCAGGCTATCAAGGAGATGTCACATTAGGCGCTTTTAACGAAGCGGAAGCGTTAGAGACTGCGATTGGAGCCGCCAGGCAGATGATGAGTTTCGGAGTTCAAACAGTGGTCGATCCGACCCCGAATGAATGTGGGCGAAATCCTTTATTTTTAAAGAAAATCTCTGAGGCAACAGGGCTGCAAATTATTTGTGCTACCGGCTATTATTATGAAGGCGAAGGTGCACCACCCTATTTTCAACTACGTTACGGACTCGGAACAGCAGAAGAAGATATTTATGAAATGTTTAAAACGGAGATTGCCGAGGGAATTGCAGGAACGGGAATCAAACCAGGTATCATAAAGCTAGCTTCTAGTAAGGATAAAATAACGGAGTACGAGAAAATGTTTTTCCGTGCTGCCGCGAGAGTTCATAAAGAAACGGGAATTGTTCTACTAACGCACACGCAGGAAGGAACAATGGGGCAGGAACAGGCGAAATACTTAATTGAGCTTGGTGTCGATCCAAGCAAAATCATCATCGGTCATATGTGTGGAAACACAGATCCCAATTACCATAAGGAAGTCATGGATCAAGGTGTTCGGATTGGCTTTGACCGTTTTGGTGTACAAGTGTTAGTCGGAGCTCCGTTTGATCAAGAACGGGTAACAACATTGTTGTCATTAATTGCCGATGGCTATGAGGACCAAATCCTATTGTCACATGATGCGATCATCGTTTGGCTCGGCCGGGCGCCTGTGATGAATGAAGAAGTTTCCCAAATTATGGCGAACTGGCAACCGTCCCATATATTTGAGAATATCCTGCCGTTATTGCGAGAAAATGGAATAACAGAAGTTCAGCTTGAAAAAATGCTGGGTACAAATGCAGTAGCCCTATTCAATGGTTCACCTATAAAAGTATAAGAAACGTTAGAGGTCTTGAAGCTTTTCAAGCCTCTTTTTTTTATTAATAAACTATGAACAAATTATTAAATCACTGGGAAGATTGGGCTACCTAGTTGATATGGTTGAAAAATGGTATAAACTGAAGGAAAGGATAGTTTTGTGTATTAGGAGATGAACAATTTGAAAATATTAGTGATCGAAGATAATACAAGTGTTTGTTCCATGATCGAAATGTTTTTTGCGAAAGAAGGAATTGAAGGTGTATTTGTCAATGACGGTTTAGAAGGTTATAACCGTTTTAAGTCAGGCACTTGGGATGCGTTAATAGTCGATTGGATGCTCCCTGGAATGGACGGAGTAACGATTTGCCGAAAAATAAGAGAAGAAAAACATACAGTACCGATTATCATGCTGACAGCCAAAGATACCGAGTCTGACCAAGTATTAGGGCTAGAAATGGGCGCCGATGATTATGTAACAAAGCCCTTTAGTCCGTTAACATTAATGGCAAGAATTAAGGCCGTCACGCGTAGGGTTCAAACGCAAGTGACACAGAGCCAGCCTATTGATTTTTTAGAGACAGAGCATTTTAAAATTAGTAAAAACACGAGAGAAGTGATGGTGGATGGGAAGCCAATCACCAACCTAACCCCTAAGGAATTTGATCTTCTTTATTATATGATTGAGCATCCGCGCCAAGTGTTTTCCCGTGAGCAGCTTCTCGAGCGGGTTTGGGGTTACCAATTTTATGGTGATGAACGAACGGTTGATGTTCATATTAAGAGACTGCGAAAGAAAGTCGAATTGGAATCACAACCATTCTTCCACACCGTATGGGGAGTAGGTTATAAGTTTGATGAGTCGCAAAAAGCCGATTAGGATTCGCTATATTTATCAGCAATTTATTAGCCATATTAGTATTATTATCGTCGCCTTTTTAGTATTAAGTTTGATGTTTTCGCATTATGTTGGGAATTTGGTTTATGAAAACAAAGCGGATGAGCTTTTAACATATGGAAAAGCGATTTTATCAGACATTGATAGGAACTCGCCGGCTGTACAGGATCAAATTCTCAATCAATATAGCAATGTTCTAAGCTCTAGAAATATCAGTTTTAGTGTTTTTGACGAGGAGGCTCGTTTATATTCGGTTGGAAAAAAAGGACCGGGCATTGAATTGAATAAAGATGAGTGGGAACAAGTTAAGAATGGAAAAACAATTATTTTTCTAAGTGATTATAAGAGATATGATAAGGGTATGACGTTTGTTGTTATACCGTATAAAAACCAGGGAACATTTGTCGGGGGAATTTTATTAACATCTCCAATAAGTGGCTCAAGCGCAATGATTAAGCAAGTCAATCAATTCTTATTTTACGCGATATTGATTGCACTTGGAGTATCTTTTCTCCTAAGCTTGCTTTTATCGTTTATCCATGTGAATCGAATCAAGCGTCTCCGTGAAGCAACATCGGCTGTTTCAGCCGGAGATTATCATGTCCATGTACCTTCCTCTAATTTTGATGAAATCGGTGAATTAGCCAATGATTTTAACCATATGGTTAAAAAAATAAATCATTCAATGGAGGAAATTGAAAATCTGGAGAACCGCAGGCGTCAATTTATGGCAGATGTCTCCCATGAAATGAGGACCCCGTTAACGACCATTAGCGGCGTGGTTGAAGGCTTGAAAAATGACATGATTCCAGAAGAGGATAAGGAACGAGGAATTCAATTAGTCAGTCAAGAAGCAAAACGGCTGATTCGTCTTGTAAATGAAAACCTGGATTATGAAAAAATTCGTTCCAATCAAATTCAGTTATTTCGCGAAGATATTCAGTTAGTCGAGCTGTTTGAAATCATCCAAGAACAATTGTCGCCACAAGCTGATGAAAAAAATATTGAAATTATTGTCGTCGCTGATGATAGGACGATGGTGAATGCGGATTATGATCGTCTCGTTCAAATTTTAATAAATATTATTAAAAACAGTATCCAATTTACGGAAAATGGGAACATTTGGATTAGAGGTAGAATGGAAGAGAAGGATACAATCATCGAAATCGAAGATACTGGTATCGGGATTGATCCTAGCGAAGTCGAGAACATCTGGCGTCGTTTTTATAAAGCTGATCTTTCAAGAACCACGAATCCATATGGTGAATTTGGTCTAGGTCTATCCATTGTCAAGCAGTTAGTGCAGCTTCATAACGGTGAGATTCATGTATTTAGTGAAAAAGGGAAAGGAACGAAGTTTGTCATACGTTTTAAAGGCTGAGCTGCAGGACATTCCTGCAGCTTTTTGCTACTTTTTTCTTAATTATTTCCAATTTGCTTTAAAGTTTGTTAACAGTTTTTTCATAATTGTTGGCTAAAGTATAGATATATAAATGATTTACTGTGAAGGAGTAGAAGGAAGATGAATTTCAATGAATTTGAAAAAGAGCCGAATAATCAAGAATCTGATGATAAATATTTAAACGAAACGGAAACTGAACCAAGCTATATTGAGAATCGTCATGTCGTGGACAGTGAACGAATTCCTGAGCAACCTGCTGAAAGTCACGAAAGTGCTTTTACAGAAATAAGTGCTAGCGATGAATCAACGATGAATAATCGGATTGAAAAGAAAAAAAGTAACAAAAAAAGAAATTTCAAAGGCCTTGCTTCCATGGTAGCTGCAGGCGTAGTTGGCTCGGTGTTGACTTTAACGATTCTTCCATACACGGATTATATGGAAAACTTCCAATCAAAGGTGGAGAGTCCAGTTCAAAGTACAAATGATTCAGCAATAAAACCTGTTTCTCTCCAACAGACTTCGTCTAAATCGAATGGCTCAATTGCGGACACAGTGGAACAGCTTTCGAAAACGATTGTCGGGATTGAGAATTATCAGCAGCAACAAAGTCGGAACTTTTATGGCAGTTCTAATTCATCCGAAACGGTTCAAAGTGGTACAGGCTCTGGTGTGATTTTTCAGAAAAAGAATGATATTGCCTACATTGTGACTAATAATCACGTAGTGGAAGGTGCAGCTAAATTGGACGTATCTTTATATAATGGCGAAAAGGTATCAGCTGAAATTGTCGGAACAGATGCTTTAACTGACTTGGCAGTATTAAAAATTGATGCCAAATATGTAGAGGCAACCGCACAGTTTGGAGATTCATCTGGACTTCGACCAGGCGATGATGTATACGCCATTGGGAATCCGCTTGGACTTAAACTATCAAGGACAGTTACCCAAGGGATTGTTAGCGCCATTGATCGCAGCATCGCTGTTTCAACCTCTGCAGGTAATTGGGATACCAATGTCATTCAAACCGATGCGGCGATTAATCCAGGAAATAGTGGTGGAGCATTAATCAATCCTGAAGGACTTGTCATCGGGATCAATAGTTTAAAAATAGCGGAAAGTGGTGTAGAAGGTATTGGATTTGCCATACCGAGCAATGATGTCATCCCAATCGTAAACGAATTGATTGAAAATGGGAAAATTGAGCGTCCGTATCTAGGTGTCGGTCTAGCAGATTTAGAGCAAATCCCAGAATTTTATTGGCCAGCTAATGTAGATGGCGGAGTCATGATTACTACTGTAGAAGACAATTCTGCTGCAGCAAAGGCTGGTATAAAGGTAAAGGACGTTATAGTCTCGATGAATGGAACGAAAATTGCCAATTCCACAGAATTGAGAAAGTATTTATATACTGAAGTGAAAAATGGAGATGAGATCAAAATGGAAGTGAATCGTAACGGTGAAGTAACAACCATTACTGTCCAACTTTCAAAATAGGTTGAGGGAGATTAAATTGAATGGCTTTTATTAAGAATAATAAGAAAATGTTTATTATCATGACCGCTTTCATTCTAGTGGTGGTTGTTTTTCTGAGTTTAACACTTGTTAAAGATGATGCAATTGCTAAGTTTGATGGTGAGTCCATTAGTAAGGAAGAACTTTATGATGAAATGGTCGAACTTTATGGTGCTGCCACAGTTGATCAAATCATTGCAGATAAAATTGTTGTTGCGGAAGCGAAAAAGCAAAAGATCACCATTTCTACGAAGGAAATAGATAAAGAACTAGACCAGTTGAAGGAATCATATGGCGGTGAAGACGCATTTAACCAAATGCTAGAATCTAATAATACGACACTTGCGGCACTAAAAGATGATATTACGAACTATTTAACACTGCGAAAATTATTAGAAAAGGAAATTGAAATTTCTGATGAAGATTTGCAGACGTACTTTGATGAAAACAAAGACAGTTTAGGTGAAGCCGAACAGGTTAAAGCTAGCCATATTCTTGTGGAAGATGAAAATAAAGCAAAAGAAATTAAGGCTAAATTAGATGCCGGGGAAGATTTTGCTGAATTAGCAAAAGAATTTTCAACGGATGAAAGCACGAAGGAAAGCGGCGGGGAATTAGGGTATTTTGAAAAAGGTACGATGGTAGCCGAATTTGACGAGGTTGCGTTTACATTACCTGTGAATCAAATTAGTGACCCAGTAAAATCAGAATATGGGTATCATATTATTAAGGTAGAGGACAAGAAAGAAGCGAAAGAAGCAAATTTCGAAGATAGTAAGGATAAAATGAAGGAAACCTTGCTCGAGGAAAAAATGGAAACAGAGTATCCAACCTGGTTAGAAGAGAAGAAAAAAGATTATGATATTGAAAATTCTTTTGAAACGGTAACAGGCTAAAAGATACGAGGTGAAATAGGTGAATCAAGTTGGAAGATATGCAGCGAGTGAAGACGTAGATGATGTCCAACTGATGAAAATGGTGATGGAACTTCCTGAGAAAGATAAAATGCTCATGTGGTCAGAGGGCTATATTGATCAAGTCATTGAAAAACTGCCAGACTATGCCCAGGACATTTTAGAGAAAAGAAAGCAGAAATGGGAAGACACGAAGGGATTTTATCAGAATCAACTTGAAAACATTCTGAATACAGAGGAATTTAAGAATAAATTAAAGGGTGGACGAAAGGAGTTCGCCCTTTTTGTCATGGATCATTTTCCTGATTACCAATCATTATTATTTGCTGCCTATGATGACAAATTATTTGAGGATAATGTGAGGAAATTTGTTTATCGTCGAAGATTTTCTGCCAGAAAAAAATATCTACATTGAATCATTCGATTAATCAGATAATTAGGCTTGCAATGAGTATCCAGATTTTATACAATGGTAGTATCTTGAAATGGAACGGAGGTGTAAAGAGATGAAACGTTCGATGATTGTACGTGCCCAGTGGTTAGAGGCCCTTTATTTGTGCCGTGCAATTTTTCATGATGTAGTTTTCCAAGGGGGGAGTCTGCCCTTTTTTCGAAACTGCATAGTGAAATAGAACGAAACACATCTCTTTACCCAGTGATCAGGTAATTAGAGGGTGCTTGGATGCCCTCTTTTTTCATGCTCTTTTTTAGCAGCGGGTATCGATGGATGCAAGCTGCTTATTTGTGTTTAGAGAGTGTTCAAAAAAAGGAGAAATGAACATGATCGTTTGTAGTGTTAATCATATAGCAAAATCATTTGGTGGAAATAGCATCTTTAAAGATTTATCGTTTGAAATTCATGAAGGCAATCGGATTGGTTTAGTTGGCCGAAATGGTTCTGGAAAAACAACGTTATTGCGGCTGCTGGCCAATCAAGACACTGTCGATGAAGGTGTGATTCATTGGAAAAAAGGGTTAAAGATCGGTTATCTTGCTCAGATTCCAGAGTTTCAAAATAAGACGGTAAAAGAGGTGTTAAAGACAGCCTTTGAGCAATTGGTTACAACGGAAATAAAATTGCGGGAACTAGAAATGGAAATGAGTCAAGAAATCGCCCCAAACGATTTACAACGACTGATGGATCAATATGGAAAACTTCAGGATGATTTTATTCTAAATGGTGGATATGAGATGGATGCAGAGCTTGACCGTGTCTCCAATGGATTAAAAATCACCCACCTTTTAGTAAAAAGCTTTGCTTTACTGAGCGGCGGGGAAAAGACGAAAGTAGGCCTTGCGTTAAGTTTATTAAAGAAACCAGATCTGTTATTACTGGATGAGCCAACGAATCATTTAGATTTAATGGCGATTGAATGGCTCGGCTCTTTCCTAAGGGAGTATTCTGGAACCATTATTCTGATTTCCCATGACCGCTATTTTTTAGATGAGGTCGTCACGAAGGTTCTTGAAATGGAAGATGGTGAAATCGACCTTTACCATTCAAACTTTAGCGGTTATGTGAAGGAAAAAGAAGAACGACTGTTACGGGAGTTTCAGGAATACCAGGAGCAGCAACGCAAAATTAAAAAAATGAAAGAAGCAATCAAACGACTGCGTGACTGGGCCAATCGTGCCAACCCGCCGAGTGCAGCCCTTCATAAGCGGGCAACCAATATGCAACGGGCACTTGATCGGATAGAGAAGCTCGATCGGCCTAAGATTGATGTCAAGAAAATGGCGATTGATTTTGATACGTATGACCGTAGTGGGAAAGATGTCATCGTAATGGAGAATGTTTCAAAAAGCTTCGGCAGTCAGACTCTATTTGATAAGGTGGATATGCATGTTCAATTTAAAGACCGGACTGCGATTGTCGGTGAAAATGGCACCGGGAAATCAACACTGTTAAAAATGATCCTTCAAGAATGTGAAGCAGACCATGGGATGGTTAAGGTTGGAAGTAACGTAAAAATTGGCTATTTATCTCAGCATGTTTTTCATGATATGAAAGATGAAACATTAATTGATGTTTTTCGCTCAGAAGTCACGGTGACCGAAGGGGAAGCACGGCATATACTCGCGCGCTTCTTATTCTACGGGCCAGCTGTATTTCGGAAGGTCAACCAATTAAGCGGCGGGGAGAGGATGCGTCTCCGACTAGCCCAGTTGATGTACTCGGATATTAATCTGCTCGTTCTAGATGAGCCAACCAACCACTTGGATATTGATTCTTGTGAAGTGCTCGAAGAGGCTTTGGAACAATTTAAGGGTACGATCTTGGCTGTCTCCCATGACCGTTATTTTCTCAATAAGTTGTTTACGAAAATTTATTGGCTCAATCAAGGCAAGGTTCATTTTTTTGATGGGAGTTACGACTGGGCAAAGGGAAAATTAACGACTGTTTCCACAGCAGTACCAAGTCCTATCGCTCCTAAAACAACCAAAAAGGTAGAGAAACCAAAAACGGTCACCGTATCAGTTGAGGAAATTGAACTGAAACTAGAAGAATTGGAAGCTAATATTTTTTCGCTGAAAAAAGAAATGGATACCATGATAGATGTTGAAGTACTTCAGAAACTGTATGTTGAATTAGCAGAGCTAGAGAGCGAAAGGGATCACTGGTATAAACAACTGGAGGAAGTTGTATAGAATAATTCATCGTCAAATTCGGTGGTTCACGAATATTATATGGGTGAACACACATCGGGGGTGACAACATGGCAGTAGTGAAAGCTAGGTCTTCGGATATTGACCTTTTGGCGAGGCTGCTGAGAGCGGAAGCGGAAGGCGAAGGTCAACAGGGGATGCTCATGGTTGGAAATGTCGGAATCAATCGGATTCGAGCCAACTGCTCTGATTTTAAAGGGCTTCGGACGATTCCACAAATGGTCTACCAGCCACATGCATTTGAAGCAACGACAAAGGGATATTTTTACCAGGGAGCACGAGAAGTGGAACGGCGACTTGCACGCAGGGCAATTGCTGGAGATAGAATCTGGCCTGCAAAATTCAGTCTGTGGTATTTTCGACCACCAGGGGATTGTCCACAAACATGGTATAATCAGCCGTTTGTGGGACGATTTAAACTTCACTGTTTTTACGAGCCAACAGGAGAAGAGTGTGCCAATATTTATAATACCTTTTAATACATTTAGGAGAGCTGCTAATACGCGGCTCTCTTTCTATTTCGATCCCGCATGAAGTCCATGATCTTGTCATATATGTGGTTATATAGAGAACTTGGACAAGGGATGGATCACATGCTGAAAAAACTAGTGGTTATTGGATTCGGAAGCACGATGATTGGTATCGGCATTAATGGGTTTATCTTACCATTCCATTTAATGAATGGCGGGATGTTTGGCATCAGCCTGCTATTAAACTATTTATGGAATTTAAAAATTGGGCTGATGTTCATTTTCTTAAATATTCCCGTTTATCTATATGCGTTAAAAACAGACTATTTTTATTTTTTGTATGGCATCATCGGGGCGTTCACTTCAGGGGTTATGATTGAATTGCTGGTGCCGCTTAATGATGTCTTTCATATGCCGATTATCAGCAGTGTTATTATCGGTGGTACTTTTGTTGGCCTTGGAGTAGGTACCATGCTTCGAAATCATATCAGTCCAGGAGGGATGGACTTACTCGCACTCCTAATCGCCAAGTGGTCGAAAATAAATGTTGGGATTATCGCTTTTATCATGGATCTGATTATTATTATGACAAGTCTTTTCATCCTTCAAGAACCCCGACTCCTTTATTCATTATTAATTGTGTCGATCGTCGGATTAATAGCAACCATTATCACATCCTATCGGAGAACTTAATTGAGAAAAAGCAAGGAAATAAAGTAAAATGGGGTCAATCCTTTTCATGAATGGAGGAGCTAAGTTGAAATTAGTTAACGATCATTTAAAAGCGAATTTAAAAATCTTATTTGTTGGTTTTAATCCAAGTATTCGTTCAAGCGAAATGGGTCATCATTTTGCTAATCCCAATAATCGCTTTTGGAAAATACTGTTTGAAGCTGGATTGACACCTCGTAAATTTGAAGCTATAGAAGATTACAAACTGCTAGAGCTAGGAATGGGTCTGACGAATATTGTTGCGAGACCAACAAAAGCAGCGGATGAGATTACAAAGGAAGAATATCGTGAGGGAAAGGAAATTTTGCGGAAGAAAATTAAAAAATTTCGGCCGGAGATCGTTTGTTTTGTAGGAAAAGGAGTATATCAGCAATACAGTGGGGTGAAAAAGGTCCCTTGGGGGAAACAAGAAACGGTGCTTGTCCCAGGTACGATTGATTTTGTCGCACCATCCTCAAGCGGACTTGTTCGAATGAAGCTTGAGGAGATTGTTGAAATTTATAAGGGGCTTAACCTATTAAAATGATACTGATTTCGGGAATATCAGGTGGAATGATGCCTGTTGGTTGAAATTTTTAGGATTAGCGGGAATCATTCAGGATCAATGATTCCCATACCTTGGATTCTTCATTCCAAAAGGTAATTATTTGCGGAAAAATAGAAGCCGTCGATTCATTTTTCAAATTTATTACGATAATGTGCCAATGTTAGTAATGGGAAAATATAGCGGTAACTGTGGTAATGGATATAAAAGGCGCCAGCCATGCCCTGTCCTTTTGGATAATCGGTTGTCCAGTCATCCTTATCCAATGATTCTAGTAGAAAGGCCACTCCTTTTTGGATTTCGGCTTTTGGCTTATCAGATGCTGTAATGATAGCATCTAATGCCCAGGCTGTATGAGTTAATGTACTAGAATGAAGTGCTACAAATGTTTTCTTGCGATCACTATGACAGGATTCCCCCCAACCGCCATCTTTGTTTTGCTTACTCCGCAGCCATTTAAGAGCTTTTTGGATTGCGGGATCATTAGGTGAAACGCCAACTGCTAGTAATCCTGTGACTGCTGCCCATGTACCATAAAGATAACAAATTCCCCATCTTCCATACCACGAGCCATCCTCTTCTTGATGTTTCAACAGCCAAGTGACTCCCTTTTTCACCGCTTTATGTTCTCGAGACAAATTCGTGTATTGGCCGAGGAATTCTAATGTCCTACCCGTAAGATCGGCGCAAGAAGGGTCTGTTAGGATAAACTCCCCCTTTTCCACTGGCAAAAACTCAAATAATTTTGTATCGGTATTTTTTTCAAATGCCGGCCAGCCGCCGTCATCATTCTGCATCGAAAGTAACCAGTTTACGCCTTTGTCCCATGCATGACCTTCCTTTGCGGCAATTCGTGAGATGGAGCGGAGTGAGGCAGATGTATCGTCCACATCAGGATTGATTGTATTTATATGAGAAAAACCCCAGCCGCCAGGTAAGGTAGTGGGATTATGAATCACCCAATCTCCAAATTTAACCTGCTGCTTTTGTAAAAGAAAACGATTTGCTTTCACAACCATTTCATCAATAGATGAGACCTCCGCCTCTTGAAGGGCATAGCCAATGAGTGAAGTATTCCAAACATTTGCGGTTGTATATTGCATATGGGGGTGACCGTCAATATCACACCTCATCGCGAGCAAACCTTCGACAGCTTTCGTAATGACAGGGTCGTCTTTCTTATATCCAAGTGAGAGAAGGGCAAATATCATTAGAAAAGTCGAACTAAAGTAACTATAAAAAGTACCATCTTCCTCAAGATGATCGAGCATATATTTTTTGGCCCGCTCTAATGCCAGTTGGTGGAGCTTTTCTGGAATTCCAATTAATTTTTTTACACCTTCTTCCAGAAAGGATAATACGGACCTCAATTCATGAGAACGAACCCACGAATCCTCTATCTCAATATCTCTACTTATGTGCAAGTCTGAAAGGGAAGGGCTGTTACTTGTTTTTAATGCGAATTTCTTATCAGCGAGAATCATGATGGGAGTAAGATTGGCTCTTCCAAAAACAGAAAAGGAATAAAAGTTTATTGGAAAAATAAGCGGTAGTAAAATGATCTCGATGGGCAGAGGGGGAGACGAGGTCCATTGGTATTGCCCGGTAATTGACAGCATGATCTTTGTGAACATATTTACTCCCTCTAAACCGCCATTTGCTAAAATGAATTTTTTGGCTGAACGGAGTCTGTTGTCATTTTTATCATAGTAGCCAGAATAAAGCAGCGCGTAATAGGATTCCAGAGTTGCCGTGAGATTGCCTTCTCCTTCATCATAAAAAAGCTTCCATGCTCCATTCCCCTGTTGTTTAGACAAAATTCTAGCCGCTAGACCTTGTATTAATTCTTCATCATTTATTTCTAATGACCGTAATAAAATGATCATATAAGCATCTGTAGAGATTCCCGTCACAAACGGATAATTCCATGAACCATCGGGAGATTGATCTTTTCTTAACCTTTCAATGATCCAGTTGATGCCTTTTTTCGTTGACCGCATATTCTGCACTCATTCCTCTCCCAGTTAATTATTCTCATCTATACATATTCCATTAAGGGATTGAGAATTCGTGAAGGGAGGGAACGGTCATTTTTTTTATACGAAATCGGGAGAGAACCGCTATTGAACGGATTAAGGAGGATTTAAGGAAAAAAGTGAATAAAAAGCTGTTACTGAATCCTTTAACCATGGAGGAAAAAACGCTATTAGAGCAAATCAAAAATGATACGAGAGAATTAAACGAAAACAATGTAACTAGGACAAAAGCCTATTTTGATTTTTACCAAAACCATCCAACGATTCACTGGGCATTTTTAGGTCATATGGTTTCCAGAAATGGAGGCTGGAATATGACCGATTTAAAAGGGGATCTGCTTACACGGTTATTATCTAGAAGCGAACGAAATGACTATTTTACTTTTTTAGAGCGCGGGAATTGGTTGATTTTCCAAGATGCTTTTCCACAATTTCTCCTCTACAGGGAGAGCTTGCGAAGAAATCAACCGCTGTTTTATTTATTTCCACATCTGAACATATCCGCCTTTATGGAGACTGTTTGGAATGAATTCTGGAGGAGTGGAGATCCCTACATTCTCACAGTCGGGATGATTATCAATGAACAAAGTTATTTGGAACAAAGGGTGATTCAAAATCCCCTCTATCAAAAAAATGTGCTGAATACTTTGGAGTTTAAGCTTCAAGACCTTCTTTCGTTTAATCATATTCTATTTCCATATCGAAAAAATTCCCTCGTCGGACTGACACTCCATCATTTTGGATCCTTGCATGAACGCATTCTTTTAGGGAAACGCTTGTATACTTTGCTTTTTCAAAATCAGGCATTTTTAAAGCAAGTAGTGGAATGGGCAAAAAGTCAGCCGCATACCGGCTCAAGAAAAGATTATTGGCCTCATATTTTTAATAATGTGAACGAAGGGATACCTGGTTTTGTTTACCAACTCCGCCTCCATTCTTGCAAATTAAGACGGGGGGCAAGAAGAATTTACAGTCCCGATTTACGTTCAGCTTGGAAAAATGTTGATCATCAGGAAGCGGAAAAGGGAGATTGGTTAAAGGATGTAGAAGTGGCCGATTATCTCTCTGAACACACAGAAATAATCAGTGGGGAGATTAAAGATGAATACTGCAAAACACTTGAAAGACTCGAGCTTGCCGCCTTTGCCAAAAAAGTCATCTCGATCCTGGATTAAAGCCTATGGACCAGGGGTACTTTTAGCTGCTTTACTTGGAACGTATCTGGATCTTTATTTGGTTGGAACAAAAATGTACATGTTTCCAGTTCGGCCGATTCCGGAGGTTTTTTCTATCAATATCGCCTTCAACCTCGCAGCTTTGCCCATTATGATTTTTGTTTATCTACATCTGATGAATCAAGTGAATAACTGGGGGAAGGTGGGAATCGTAGTTTTTTTAAGCTTAGTCATGCCGATTTTTGAAAGGTTTGCTGAGTTGTTTGGTTTTTTCGTGCATTCGGATGAGTGGAAGCATATTTACTCGTTTTTTGGTTATCTCCTTTTTTTAACGGTCATTTTTGCCTTTTCGCAATGGATGAATAAGTCTAGATAAAAACAAAAGCCAAGACCGCAGTCTTGGCTTCTTGTTATGTCGCGGAAGAGCGGCACAACGTACCCCTTCCGTCCGTACAGTGGTTAAGTGTCCCGCAACAAGCGAATGTTCGGAAGGGGTAGAGTTATTTTACCACAGATTGAGTGAAATAAACATCAAACTTTATTTTCGATTTTAAAAAGTGTATGATAGTAAGGAGTTTTTACATAAAGGAGATGTTTTTTCATGGCTAAAAAAGGATACATAGTAATGGAGAATGGCGAGAAAATTGAATTTGATTTGTTTGCAAAAGAAGCACCTGGTACTGTTGCAAACTTTGAAAAATTAGCAAACGAAGGATTCTATGATGGTGTTGTTTTCCACCGAGTTATTCCTGGATTCGTAAGCCAAGGTGGGGATCCTACTGGAACAGGGATGGGTGGTCCAGGTTACACAATCAATTGTGAAACAGAAGGAAACCCACACAAACATGTTCCAGGTTCATTATCAATGGCACATGCAGGCAGAAATACTGGTGGAAGCCAATTCTTCATTGTCCACGAGTCACAACCTCACCTAAATGGTGTCCATACTGTTTTCGGACAAGTAACTTCTGGACTTGAAACAGCAAAGGCAATGCGTAATGGCGATAAAATGGTTGAAGTAAAGGTCTTTGATGCAGAATAAGAAGAACGAGGGAGCTAGTAAATAGCTCTCTTTTTTGTGCCGATTAGAATGATACAACCCCTAAAGGGCAAATTATATTAAAAACGACTCTTGGGGGTTTTTATGAAAAAGTTAGCACTATTGCTTATTTCATTGTTCCTGTTTTCGGCTCATGATCCTGTAATGGCTGAAAAAAAACAACCCAAATCATTGAAGGCAGCGATTATTATTGATGATTTTGGAGGAGGAACCGGTGGTGTAAGGGATTTTTTAGAAGGTGGAGTTCCGATTACAGCGGCTGTCATGCCATTTACAGAAAACTCGAAGGAACATGCGGAATGGGCTCATAAAAATGGGATTGAGGTAATGGTGCATTTGCCGATGCAGCCGAAGAGAGGAAAGCGGTCATGGCTTGGACCGAAACCGATTACGGTTGATCTTTCTCATCAAGAAGTAAAGCAACGAGTAAAAGAAGCGCTTAAAACCGTTCCACATGCTGTGGGAATGAATAATCATATGGGTTCCTTGGCTGTTGAAAATGAAGAGATCGTTAGAGCGATTGTTGAGGTGGCTAAGGAAAAGAAATTGTATATTATTGATAGTGCCACAAGCCCGAAATCAAAATTTTCGAAAGTGGCAAAGGAACTAGGGGTTCCGCTATTAAAGAGGGATGTATTTCTTGATGATATTTCCTCCTCCTCCCATGTAAGAAAACAAATGATCGAACTTGCCAAGATTACCGAAATCACGGGAAGAGGAATTGCGATCGGACATGTTGGCGTAACTGGTAAAGTGTGTTCAGTGGGTGTTTTCCAATCTATGGAAGAGTTTGATAGGAGAAATATCAAGATAGTCCCAGTTTCACAACTATTCTCAGGAAAATTGGTCGAACAATATTTCATACCTTAAAACAAGGCAACTGCGAGTTGTCTTGTTTTGTGATAAAATGCTGTCATACAAAAAATAGATTACGAGGCAGTAAGGGAGAGAGAATCAAGTATGAAACTCGTGTCATGGAATGTTAACGGCCTGCGGGCTTGTGTCAATAAAGGGTTTTTGGATTATTTTAAAGAGGTAGATGCCGATATTTTCTCTGTTCAAGAGACCAAATTGCAAGAAGGGCAAATTGCCCTTGAATTAGAGGGATATCACCAATTCTGGAACTATGCCGTCAAGAAGGGGTATTCTGGTACAGCTGTCTTCACAAAGGTCAAACCTATTTCCGTTCGCTATGGATTAGGTGAGGAAGATTCTGAAGCAGAGGGAAGAGTCCTAACTTTAGAATTTGATGAATTTTATTTAGTCAATGTTTATACCCCTAATTCTCAGAGAGATTTGGCAAGGCTGCCATTCCGCTTAGAGTGGGAAGATCGAATCCTTTTACATCTTAAAGAATTGGATAAAAATAAACCAGTGGTTTTATGTGGGGATTTAAATGTTGCACATCAGGAAATTGATTTGAAAAATGCAAAATCTAATCATGGTAATTCAGGTTTTACCGTAGAAGAACGTGGAAAGATGACATCATTATTGGAAAATGGATTTGTTGATAGCTTCCGACACTTTAATCCTGAAAAAGAGGGAGCCTACACATGGTGGAGCTATATGAATAAGGTCCGTGAGCGGAATATTGGCTGGCGTATTGATTACTTTATTGTCTCAGCTAGCTTCCGTGACCGATTAATAACAGCCGACATTCATGCAGAAATAATGGGTAGCGATCATTGTCCTGTTGTCCTTGAATTTAAATAAGAAAAACCCTTTGCACAGTGCAAAGGGTTTTAACTTTCGAATAGACTGTGGATATCATTAAGTGCGGTCCCATGGACATCAAATTCAGGGATGCTATTACTTTTTTCTGAATCAGATGTGTGTTGTTCAAGCTCCTTTAATTTCTCTTCCTCTTTTTTAAAACTCAATCTACATCAACTCCCTATTAATTGAAAACAATTTACTTAATGTATTTTTTCCCATAAAAAAGGATATAAACCTATTTTTTTCTTTACGGCTATTCCCATACCCTCGATCAGGAGGAAATCTATTTCCAAAATAAAACTTTAAATTTAGTGTTGATTTTTGTCGGAATCCATTGTAATATTATCAATGTCGCCGCTGCGAAGTGGTGAAGTTAGTAAAATCGTTTTCTAGTATGCGGGTGTGGCGGAATTGGCAGACGCACCAGACTTAGGATCTGGCGCCGCAAGGCGTGGGGGTTCGACTCCCTTCACCCGCACCAATCAGTTTTATATGCGGAAGTAGTTCAGTGGTAGAACACCACCTTGCCAAGGTGGGGGTCGCGGGTTCGAATCCCGTCTTCCGCTCCAAATGAATTGCCGGGGTGGCGGAACTGGCAGACGCACAGGACTTAAAATCCTGCGGTAGGTGACTACCGTACCGGTTCGATTCCGGTCCTCGGCACCATTTAATAATATATGCGCCCGTAGCTCAATTGGATAGAGCGTCTGACTACGGATCAGAAGGTTATGGGTTCGACTCCTTTCGGGCGCGCCATATTATATCGGGAAGTAGCTCAGCTTGGTAGAGCACTTGGTTTGGGACCAAGGGGTCGCAGGTTCGAATCCTGTCTTCCCGACCATTCCTAAACAACAATTTGGGGCCTTAGCTCAGCTGGGAGAGCGCCTGCTTTGCACGCAGGAGGTCAGCGGTTCGATCCCGCTAGGCTCCACCATAATTTTATATCCTATATTTGGCGGTGTAGCTCAGCTGGCTAGAGCGTACGGTTCATACCCGTAAGGTCGGGGGTTCGATCCCCTCCGCCGCTACCAAATATTTATACTGCGGAGGAATACCCAAGTCCGGCTGAAGGGATCGGTCTTGAAAACCGACAGGCGGGTTAAACCGCGCGGGGGTTCGAATCCCTCTTCCTCCGCCATATTATTTTTCATAAAGTTTTCCTTCAGTGGAGGGGTAGCGAAGTGGCTAAACGCGGCGGACTGTAAATCCGCTCCCTCAGGGTTCGGCGGTTCGAATCCGTCCCCCTCCACCATTTACATAGGGGTATAGTTTAAAGGTAGAACGAAGGTCTCCAAAACCTTTGGTGTGGGTTCAATTCCTACTACCCCTGCCAAATGCCGGTGTGGCGGAATTGGCAGACGCGCACGACTCAAAATCGTGTTCCGCAAGGAGTGTCGGTTCGACCCCGACCACCGGTATCACTTTTTATTCTTTTTTATTATCGTCAATTACAGAAGAATTAAGTAATATCAACGTTAATTTAACGTCTCTACAGTTATTGTAGGGGCGTTTTTTGTTGTTTTTTTCTTCAATTTTCACACGACAAAATATATTAAAATCGTGTGCATACAGTCGTGTGTGTAAGTAGGAAAGGGTTGTTTAATTATGGCAAGAAGGAAAAATGTCTTGGATGAAAGTGAACTGGCGATTATCGAGAAAAAAAGTAAAGTATATGTTGAAACTTTTAAAGACGCTATTGATCTATTTGTTAAGGATTGCGAATTAAGAAACCTCCGACCATTCACTATTAAGTATTATTTGAATGAATTTCAGGCTTTTCTTAATTCATTAACTGTACAGGAAATAAATGTTACTGTATTAAAGCCTTATAAGGTTACTGAGGAACATATAAAAGAAAACGTAATACTCTTTATGCGGAACCATAAGGGTCTTAAGGTAGTAACTATAAATACTCGCTTGAGGGCATTAAGGACGTTCTATAACTTTCTTTACAAGGCTAAACATATTCCAGTAAATCCAATGGAAAATATCAAGTTATTGAAGGATAGGAAAACCATCATAGCGACCTTTTCAAAAGAACAGCTAAATAAATTATTCAAGCAGCCTGATTTAAAAACCTTTACTGGTGTTCGTGACTATACCATAATGATGTTAATGCTTGAAACTGGAATACGTGTGAATGAGTTAGTGGGTGTGTCATTAGCTGATATTCGTTGGGAAGATAATCTGTTATGTATCCGGAACGCTAAGAGTTACAGGGAACGTTTAGTGCCTATTCAGAAGGTTATGAAAGACCAGTTAAAGAAATATATTGCTATTCGTGGATATGTTGAAAGTGACGCTTTATTTGTCACTGTAGATGGTACTAGATTAACAAGAAGGGGCGTTCAGCAAAGGATTACTACTTATGGAGGCATGGCAAAATTAAAGGACGTTCGCTGCAGTTGTCATACGTTTAGGCATACATTTGCAAAACTTAGTGTTCAGCAGGGGGCAAATATATTTGAGTTACAAGCCATTCTAGGTCATTCAAGTATGGAAATAGTAAAGACATACGTAAATCTTTTCGGAAATGATGTTCGAGATCGGCATAAAGAATTTTCACCATTAAAGGTGTTAAAAAATAGATAGCTAACAGCATTTTTAAACTGTTGGGGATAAACCTAACAGTTTTTTTGTTTTCAATATTTTTCCTCTGTAAACGTATTTGTATGGACCTGATTTATAATAATAAACTTCAATAAATGAATGAGATTAGGGTTAGTTAAGTTAAATTAAGGCTAATTGGAATAAGGTATGTTAGAATCTCTTAAAATAAGTAAATATATGAATGTAAAAATTTAACTTTATGATTTTAGTAAATTTCCGAATTTACTTTTAGTTATAGGTAAAGTTAATAATGAACAAAAGGGGATAGTAAAAATAAAAAATATGGTTGGAGGGATATATGCAAAAAATAACATTAGTAATAGATGACATATTACTTAAGATGTTAAATGAAATAAAAGAACATCGCGAAAAGGAAACCAAGAAAGAATTTCCTTTTGATGAATTGATAAATTCATTCATTATTGCACACTACATGGTAGAGGTTAAGGAAAAAAAATTAAAGATAGAATTTATTGATTAATGCGTCAGGGAAATTAACCCCTGACTTTTGAAGAAACCTATAAAAATTATAAGGAAAAAGCAATTGATAGGACTTATACAATTAAGGAATATGCAGATGAAGCCCCAGTTAATATTTTTGGTGAGGAAGTATGGAGAGTAATTGGTAAACTAGCGGAAAACTTTGAGTTTAGTAATTTGAGGACATTTGAAAAAACAAACCTATTTATAAAAGAAGTAATTGCAGTGGTCGGGGAAGATAATTTCACTGATAAATTTACAAAAGATGACGTTTATCGAATGTGCTTTGCAACTGTATTTTATAAAATTGAACATAAGGATGAAATGGTATTATTAGATAACAATAATGATAAAAGCAAAATTATGAATGCTTATTATACAGAGGACAAAAGCGGACTCATAGAATACATATCTAATTATATTCTAAGAAATACCTTGGATAATGATAGGAGTAAGAGTGTTTTTTACCTTATAAAGAATTGGTATGATTCGGGTACATTTTCAAGAGAAACTATTTTTAGTTTAATTGATTTAATAAATAGTTATGAAGAAAAGCCCCAAAATTTCTATTCATCGGAACAGGAGATAGTAGAAGTTATTAAATATTCAAGAGAGTATATTAGAAATCTAAACGGAACTGAACAATTACAAGAGATTGTATTAAATCTACAAACTGCTTTTCCTTGGTGTGAGATATTATCTATTGATTTTGGAATTAGTATTGAGGAAATCCTAAATAGGGTAAAAATGAATATCTCTAATCATATCAACGTTGAGAAAACTATTTACGAAAATGAAATTGATTTATGGCAGTTTCATGTTGAAGGTGAAGAAGCAAGAAATGTATTTAAGTTGATAAACGAAGCGATAAAAGTTGAATATTATGACCAGTTGCTAAAGCGAATAAAGGATTCTTTTGTTCAACGATCATACCAAAATTATTCGTATTTAAGAAAACTCACTGACTCGATTAATTCAACTACTTCAAAATTAATTATAGATAGAGTACTAACAAGTTTAGATGACAACGAATACTTTTTTCCTATCCCTTCAGGGAAGATTTCCGATGAACAATGGCAATGGTGTCATCTGATTATTAATCTGATTGCAAGTATTGAAGGACATGGGGTTATAGCAGGTTATTATGGTGTATTTTCAGCATATATTTTTAGCTTAGAAATTACCAAAAAGGATAAAATGCTTCAACATAGGTTAAAACAACTATTTGGAAAGCAATATTTTTCTGAACAGTCACCTTAAATGGTGGCTTTTTTGTTGATTTACCGTTTCCTTTTAATATTCTGTCCTTTTTCCTCAAATTAAATAAATTGTGAATATTACCCTTTGAAGAAAGGATTTTATCGTTTTTTGTGGAAATATGTAAAAAGAACTATACCAGGGAGGGAATATTGTGTCGGTTTTAACTTTAACATTTACTCAACAAATCGAGGAAGCTTTAAAAAGCACTCATTTTTTACCTGAAGATTTTAATATTACTACAAAGGATTATTCAGGTTATGTAAGATTAACAATTGCGTATAACTATATGCCAGAGTTTTCTTTTTATAGTAATATTTTTAAAGAAGAAGAAAAATTTACTACTGAATTTACCCCAGGAAAGATTACTAAGGTAACGAGAAAAAAGGATTTGGATTCTTACGAATTCTTTGAATCTATTGAAGAATGGTTAGATAATGCATATACAGAAATGAATAGTATACCTTTAGCTAGGAAGGTAAAAGAACAAGAAGAGGTATTAAAGTCCTTTCAAGAAAAAATCCAAGCTATGGATGAAGCAGGGGAGAAACATTTTACTAAAAAGGAAGGTGAAGAATTACGTAATAGGCTAGATAAGTTGGAGGAATACCTTAGTGAATCAATTAAAGAAAGAACTGAATCAGAAAATAACCAGAAAAAAGAAATATCTGCTCTCCATTCTGAGATTGATACTCTAAAGACGCAATTAGAAATTTTAAGTAGGAAAAATTGGTTTCTTTCCCTTTCAACGAGAATGTATAACTGGTACAAAACAAATCCTCTTTTAGCAAGGCAGTTGGCTGGATTTACTAGAGAAATGCTACCACAAGAAGCGAAAGATGTTGTTTCACAAGAAGCACTTAATCAATTATTATTACCTCCAGATGCGGGAACAGGTCCATCTGAGGCTTCAGGTACATCTGAAAATCAATAATGGATTTCACTTGAATTGTACCATTAAGAAGAAGCTGTTACCCCTCACGGGTAGCAGTTTTTTATACTAGGATATATTGATAAGCTTTTTAATTTTATTTGAGGTGGAAACTATGTGTGGACAGAATCCATGAACTGCGTGAACGTAATGGCAGCGTTGTAAAAAAGAAAAAGTAAATGGCAGAAGAAAACAATGAATTACGATGTGAAATATGTGAATTTGATTTTTATAAAACATATGGTGAATTGGGCAAAGACTATATAGAATGTCACCATACTATCCCTGTTTCGGATTATAAGGAAGATTCTTAGACAAAATTGAATGATCTTATTTTAGTTTGTTCTAATTGTCATAGGATGTTACACCGTAAAAGACCTTGGTTAAAGAAAGAAGATTTAAAACAGTTAATTCAAATAAATGGAAATGTTAATGAGGGAAAATATGTCTAGTGTAGTAAAAAATCAACATTATGTACCTCAATTTTATTTAAATTATTTTGCTAATGAGAAGGGAAATATATTTGTATATGATAAGTTTAATTTAAAATCGTTTCCTTCCAACTCCAGAGGAATTGCAAGTGAAGGTTATTTCTATGATATTAAAAATGGTGAAATGCAAAATATTGAAAAATACCAAAATACAAAATATGAAATATCCTTTAGTAATTTTATGCACTCTCTTTGGAATAAGCTTAATAATCACATGTACTTTAAATTAAAAAAGTATGAAAAGGAAGAAATCGCTTCATTCCTCTCTTATCAATATATAAGAACAAAAAGATTTAGAGAAGAATCCGTTAGGTTATTTACAAATCCAGATATTTATAATTCCCCAGCTTATTTTCCACCAAATATTGGACACTTTTTTGTTTTATCCGATCCCATTTTGCTGGAGAATATTTCGTTTAATTTGCTAAATAATTACTATTGGATTATTGGAAGGAATTTAACAAATGAACCTTTTTATACTTCTGATAATCCTTTTGTCCAAAGGGAATCCTTAAGGGATTTGCATATAAAACACAACAAGGATTTTGCTGACTTTTCATTATTAAGTGATGAAATTGCATTTCCACTTACACCTAAATTTATATTGACCTTTTATAAAAAAAATACAACCAATAAGCACCTTCGCCACACTGATAGAAAAGTATTTGATGTTGATAGAGATAATGTTCAATGGTTCAATAATATGCAAATATTAATGTCTTATAGACAAATATATTCTCAAAATAATGATTTTTCTTTTATTGAGAAGATTCAAACGCTGCACAAGAAATTCGGTATAGAAGAATGAGAGTAAATTCAAAAGTACTGTATAGATTTTAAAATGAATGATTAATAAATTTGATCAAGGTGGTTGTTGCGGTGGAATGGTATGTACGACTCAAAGGTAAAGATTTTGAATTACAATGTTTATCGGAAATATTCAATACTGAAGAAGTTTCTATTGAATGGGAAAAGGATAAGGAACAACCACAATACATTCTTAAGTCTAATCAGTTTTTGGAATATAAGAAACCAATAGAAGTTTTAAATAAAGGTAAAGAGATAATACAAATGGTCAATGGTATTGGAAATTTAACGCTTGATTTTTTTAACAATGTCCATGTTGATGCTGTTGTTGGAACTGATGAACAAGGAAAGCATTACAGTGTATTTTTTGATGAGGTAGTTATGATTGGCAGAGGCATTATGACTGCCAAAGGAGAAATTATTAGAAATGGTGCAGTAGTTAAAGATGATGAAGAGTCAATATCAATTCATTCTAATTGGATTAAACTTAGTTTGAAAGATGAGAATGTTAAAACTGTTATTAGACAATTATCTTATGGAATAGATAGTTGGGTAAATTTATACAGAATTCTCGAGGTAGTTGAGGGTGACCTAGGTAAGAAACACAATGTTGCTTCAAAGGGGTGGACAACGAAAAAACAAAGGGATTTATTTAAACATACTGCTAATAATCCTCATGCCTTGGGTGACCATGCAAGACATGGGTGGACTAATGACGATCCTCCCAAAAATCCAATGGAATTAAATGAAGCAAAAAATATGATTAGAAATGTACTTATTGGTTGGTTTAATTTAAAAACATAGATAACAAATCTTACTAAGGATAATTAAGAAGAATTTGGAATGTCGCTAAATTTCAGCGACTTTTTTTATTTTAAAAAGGTGGTAGTTAACAACATATTGGAGGGAAGGGAGTAATAACCGTGTCGCTGAGGACAATTCTAACAAACTTATATCTATTCAAGTGGGTATTGGTCAATTAATTAACTATATAGCGTTAATACAACTAATACCATTCCCCTATCAGGGGTTACTCTGATTCTTCTCCAGCTTTGTAATAGGTAAATGGAAATGTGATTAAGAGATGATATTCAAACCATATTTACTGTCAGAATTTTGATTGAAATATGGTGGAATATATAGGAAAATTATACTAATAATATTTTACTAGAAATGAAGGGGAGGAAGATGGTGAGGAAAAACCTTTTCATCAGTTTTATTGTTCTAACATTTTCTATAATTCTCTTAAGTGGATGTGGTAGTCAAGGAACGGCTAATAAAGTTGTAAATGCCTTAGAGGACAATGACTATTACACAGCTAACCAAATTTTTGATGATGCACTTGATGATTCCCAAAACGATGCTGAAATCAATGATGCTACTTCACTTGCAATTCGAGAGTATTTAGATGAATTTTATGAAGATGTTGAGTCAGGTAGAAAAAGAGAAGAATCATTAAGTAATCTCTTAAACAATATTGATAATATTGGTGTTTATGATGGTGTCCTTGATAGGAGAGTTCAAGATTATAAATATATGTTATCTGGTACATATATAGAAGATGACACCTATGAAGATGAAAGTTATGAGGAAGAAGAGTCCTACGAGGAAGAAGAGTATTACGAAGAAGAGGAAGTAGAAGAAGTTTCCACTTCAGATAATCCATACACTGCTACTAATATTGATCATGATTGTCCTGATTTTGCAACTGGAGAAGATGCACAACTTTTTTACATAGCAAATGGCGGCCCTGAATATGACCCCCATGATTTAGATAGAGATAATGATGGAAGGGCTTGTGACTGGAATCCGTAATTTGTAAGACTTTGTTATGGCTAAAAATGGGGAGTAAGGAATATTACTATTACTCCCTTAATTTACATTATAAGAATCCTTATTTATCAAGTCTTACAGCGTTTAACTTTGTCTTAAATAGTATGCACTATTAGTCCTTTTCCTCAGTTCTTTCTTACAAAGATCGCTACACGTTAGTGTATTCTTTGAATCTGTTTTATATGGTTGCTGACAGGCTTTACATTTACGGCTATACCTACCTATTTCAGCCTCTTTGTATGTAATGCCGTGTAATTTGTGATAGGTTTCCTGTAATACCTTATCATTAGGTAATACACATACTTCAAACCAATCACATGAAATATTTTTGCCGTACTTAGAATAATAATCGCAAGTGCTATCGGTTAAAATGCAATTACCTTCAATGAAATTACTACAAGTGGATTTACATAGATTTTTGACCTTTTTAATTGTTTGTTTATCCAACAATGTACTCATTAGCTACTTTCCCTCAACTTTTTTATCCAGTATTTTGTTTTGCCTCTGCTAACCCCAAAGGTACGGGCGATTTCTGAGATTTTATGTCCTTGGTTATATAAATCCAACATCTCTTTTGCTTCCTCAGGAATAGGGTTAGGAGTCCTTCTTTTAGTGGCTTTCCTATTGCTGCAATTACTTAAAATGCAATGATGATTATGTTTATTATTAGGATTGAGTAAGTAAAGGGGTTTCTGAAAAAAAACAGAACCGCAAAGGACACAGCCGTATCTAATAATTGCTTTTTCATTGATGTAACGGTCGATAACCACTATCCTACCCTTTAGTAATTTGTCGATTTCTTTTTGGTGTGCACGATTTTCATTAACGTACCTTAGTCTAAAAAACACTGGTTTCCTCTCCTTTAAATAAGAAAAAGATCACTTTTCAGTGACCTTCTGAATGTTTTTATTCCTGTCTGTAATAAATTTTGCTATTTCCTCATCGTCAAAAGTATCTTTATCCGATTCTAATCCAATTGCTAAGGCTAAATGAATCTTAGCGACAGGAGGAAGGGCTTTAACTTCATTCAGCCGTTTTCCATTACTGACAGCATCGATAATATTATTATCGAAATTCACCTTATTTCACCTCACTAGGTTTAGTGATACGTGAAGAAATACTTCCCATACGGGCATAGGCTATATCGCTGTCACTGATTACCTCGTTAATACCACTAATAGTTGGTTTCCATGATTCCTGATTAAAGCCGTACTTTAATTGAGGATACATTTCTAATACCTCTTTATCCTCGAAAATATCTTTAATATCAGGTGCTACTTCCCCATACTGAACAGCCATTTCCATATCTTAGCTGTTTAACAATTTCCGTACAGTCATATTTATTTGACTTTGCCATTTGGTCGTTACTAAGTGCCTGCCGTAATAATGGGGCGTTTTTTATTTTAAGTTCAGTCTTAGCCTCGTTTAGACGTTCTAGCATGGATTCTATAACGGCTGTCTCATTCACTATATCTCTAGCCTGTTTGTTTAAGTAAACCAGTTCCCCAACATCATCAGTAGACTGTTGGTCAAGTAGGTTAGCTGTATGTTCTATCTGTAAATCCTCTAATTTTTGTTTAAGCTGCAATTCCTTTTCAACCAGTTTATCAGCTGCAGCCTTATATAAAGCAATAGCCTTTTTAGTTTTAGTGAATAGATTCATATAACTAACAGTCTTATCTATTGCTTTCGTATCAATCTTTATGTTCATTTAAAACCCCTCCTTATTGTTATTTGTAGCCTCTTAGTGCTTTCATTTCTAATATCTTAGCGATAGAGTTTAACTCGATATTCGATACTCGTAGTCGGTAAATTGCATCTCTTAGCTTACTCTCGTAATAAGGTGTAAAAGAAATTTCTGTTTTTTCAAGTTTCGCAATCGTGCTAGGGTCAACGTTCATATAATTTGAGAAGGAAACTAGCGTATGGTTACGTAAGAATCGAATTTGCTTTACATAACGGTAATCTAACTCGATATTGTATGGACCTCTTTCCAAAGTATTCACCTCAATTAATACCTCTATTTTTTGGGATTAGAATTACAAATAAAAAAGAGTGACAGAAATAGTCACCCTTTACAATTGTACCTATCATTTCCTCATTCTATTTAGGTGTGAAACTACCACCTTATACAGTCACTTTGGTAAAAAATAATAAAAGATAGTGTCCTAATTTACAACATTTAAGCAAGTACCTCTCTGAGAATAAAAAAATATGAGGTGCTAACAAAGTGGGAAAAACTACAATCGAAAAAATGTTTGATAAAGAATTAGAACAAATAAAGAACTTTTATTAGATACAGATTTACAAATGAAGGGATTAGAGAGGATGTTAGATGATATTGATACATAGCTTACCAAGTTAGATAAAAGTATGATTGATTTTGAGAAAAATGTACTTCCTAGAATAGAGTGTTATAAAGTACTTTGGAAATTGTGTTGCATTACAGGACAAACAACACTATAATCTTAATTGTTAACTAATCGTGTGAATAGAAGAAAAAGTAACAACTATCAATTACTGTAGAATTACTTAATATCACTGATAATTTACGATAATTAATAAGTAAAAACGGAACTAACTGACTCAAAATCGTGTTCCGCAAGGAGTGTCGGTTCGACCCCGACCACCGGTATCAATTAAGGTCAATGCTTTGTTTAATCCAAGCATTGGCCTTTTTTCTTTTTCTAACCTGGCAAATTAATCTGCTATTCCTCGTAACGAAATGATATAAGCGTGTCATTGAAACGAATGGAGCAGAATTATAGTAAGAGTAATTTATGGAGCACACCCGCCTCTTGATGAGTGGGTATGCTTATATTGTTCAGAATTTGGAATGGGTAAAAAACATTTAATAAGTTTCACTTAAATGACATGCTAGGAGCAAGGTAAGCCAGTCATTAGGCTCATTTAGATCCACCCCTAATAATTCCTCTATTTTTCTTATTCGGTGGTAGAGTGTATTTGGGTGAATATGCAACCGCTCTGCTGATAAGGAAGTAGAGCGGTTAGCAGCAATATAGGTTTTCAATGTAAGCTCCAATTCACTTGACTGTGCCTTTGGTTCTTGCAGTGGTGACAACACTTCTTGGATAAATTGCTCAATTTCTTTGTTCTGTTGATTTAAAAACAATCGGTTAATACCGATGTTTTCATATCTCATGAGACCTGTATGGTTACGATTTAAAAGATACGATAATGATTTATTCGCCTCCTCGTTGCTCTTCGCAACATGTTCAAGTCCTGTATAAAGTCTTCCGATACCACCATATAGTGGAGGTGCATTGTTGTTTTTCCACCAATTTACAGCTGAATTAAGTTTCTGGATTAAGCTGTTCTGTTTTGATTCATTGGCGGCATGAAGGATGATTGTCACTTTATGGTCAGAGCTAAAAAGTAGATTGTCTGAATACCCCAATTCTTTATGTAGTGAAGCTATTAGGCGCCGTATGTGTACTTCTCGTTTCTTCACATCTTGTACCTTTGTAGAAAGTTGAAGTATGGCGACAAACATTGGTTTTTCTGGTGATAGACCCAATTCTTTTGATTTAGTAGCAAGTAAATTGGGTTCTTTACTCTGTAAAAGCTCACGATAAAATTCGTAACTTCTTTTATAGTGAAGTTCCGTAATGGAATAAATATTGACCATTTTCAGCGCGACCAAAGCACTGCCTTGCTCTAAAATTACTGTATCAAGAGGTTTGAAGGGCCTAAGCTGCTCCACTACAAAATATCCAATTAGCATCCCTTCGTTCACTATGGGGTACAGATAAAAGGATGTTTCGTTTTCTCTGGTGAAGGTTAGCGGAGATAAGCGATTCTCCCAATCATCAGGAAATTGCGTGTCAGAAAAGATAGTTGGTGCAGATGGATTTTGAGGATACCATACATTTTTGGTTAAATCAACGAGAGAAACAGGGAGACCAATCATTTGTTCTACTGTTTTAGCGACCATGACCAAATCGGTATCTTTCAACGAAAGCTTAGTAAAAACTTCATGAATTTTATTTCGTTTCATTAGGTAATCATTCTTTTTACGGAGTTCTGAAAATAGTCTTGCATTTGTGATGGCAATCGCTGCTTGATCGGCAAACCCCTGTAGCCTATGCAAATCCTCTATGCTTAGCTTTCTCTTTTTCTTAAACTGGTGGACAACCATCACTCCACATTTTTCCTTATTCATCCTAACTGGGACAGCCATGATAGTATAATTTGCTCCTACCTCGGAAAAGTTGAGGGCATTCATTAAGCTAGAATAATTCTCCTCAGATAAATCACTTATTGCCTCAACGCCCTCTTTTTTATTGTGAATGTAACCGGTTTGTTCCTGGAATACCTTCCCTGCAATCCCTTCACCGATATTTATCTTATATTCATAGATAGTAGGGCCTAACCCGACACTTGCTACTGGGACAAGCTTTTGAATCTCTGAATCGTAAATGGATAAAAAGCCGCGGTCAACTCCAGGTATGGAAATTAATGCGTTATGCATGATGCTGTGCAGCAATTCGTTTAAGTCTAGCATAGAAGTAAGTGAGTGCATTCCTTGAAGCCATGCATCCAGCTCTTTCCTATGAAGGTTAGAATAATTTTGTAGCAATCTATAACGAACCTGAAGAACAATATGATCGCACTCTAATGGCGATAACGGTCTGTAAGATTGGATACTGGTTCGAACCGCTATGGAGTCGGGAACTTCTGTTTCAAACAGAAAGAGTTGTCTACCTGTGTGGGAATCATAGTATGTCTGGAAAGATATGCTTTTCTTAAATGATAATTTGGACCATGCCTCATGGCTGTAAATCACCGCTTCATCCTCGGAAAGGGGGTTGCCATATATCAGGACCCATTCATCTGTGGAATCCAAAATCCAAACTTGGTAGGTGAAAGACCCGAACATATTGTCCAATTGTATATTATCCTCGAATTGTTCCATATTCCAACCCCCAAATGAATGTGTGTTTTCTAATTATTATCTTATAAATTGTGGACTCACACAATATAATTCTAAATTCATTGTGTATTCTGACAATGACGAGTTAATGGTATTTTATTATAATATTCTTAATTAATAGAAAAAAGGGGTGTTGTAGTCATGAGCTATTCGACTAAACCATGGTTAAAGCATTACAACTCGGAAATTAATGAATTCGCTTCCATTAAAAATATTTCTTTAGACGAAATGTTTCAAAATGCTGTAGAACGATTTTCAGATGATATAGCCATTCAATTTTATGACATGGCATGGACATTTAAAGAACTCTCGTCCGTGGTTGATAGATTTGCTGCTTCCCTCTATCAATTAGGCTTCAAAAAAGGGGACCGCCTTTCCATCATGCTCCCAAATTCACCACATTATCTTTTTTCGCTTTTTTCAGCCTTTCGACTAGGGGGTATAGCTGTTCAGGTAAATCCAATGTATGTGGAAAGAGAAATAGAGCATGTCTTAAATGATTCACAGTCTGAATACATGGTTGTTCATGAGAGTTTGTATGCTAGAGTGAAGCAGGTTCAAGGCAATACTCCGCTTAAACGTATTGTGGTTGTGGGCTTTGGACATCAAACTAATGAACTTACAGAAGAAGATTATTATTTTGATAGTCTTGTAGAAATGGACACTAAATCTGCACCCCAAGTTGAAATTGATGCAGAAGAGGAAGTAGCGATTTTGCAATACACGGGTGGAACAACCGGTGTATCAAAAGGTGTCATGCTGACTCACAGAAATATCATGTCCAATTTAGAACAAGTAAATGATTTTATATTTAAAACCATTGATACGCCTCATAATCCAAAAGTTATGTCTGTCCTGCCAATGTTCCACGTGTATGGTCTGACGTGTAATGTATTTCTTGGCATCCATACGGGCAGTAATCTTATTATCCTGCCTCGTTTTGACGTACAGGAAGTAATGGAAACGGTTAAACGTCACCGTCCATTCCAATTTTCAGCCGTACCGACCATGTTTATTGCATTGAATAACCATCCGAAACTAGAAGAATACGGATTCGATAAAATTCCTTATTATAACAGTGGCGGGGCAGCAATGCCGATTGAACAATTACATTTATTTGAAAAACGAACAGGAGGTAAGATATGTGAAGGATACGGCCTTTCAGAAGCATCTCCTTCGACACATATCAACCCATCTTTTCTTGAGAGAAAAGTTGGAAGTATTGGTTTACCAGTTCCAAGTCTCGAGGTGAGGATTGTCCAAGTAACTGATTATGGGTTTGAAGAAGTGCCGGTTGGAGAAATTGGTGAATTAATTGTTAAAGGTCCACAGGTTATGAAGGGATACTGGAACCGTCCTGAAGATACAGAGGAAACGATCATAAACGGATGGCTTCATACAGGTGATATAGCAAGAATGGACGAAGATGGTTATTTTTATATCGTCGATCGTAAAAAAGACATGATCATTGCTAGTGGTTTCAATGTGTATCCTCGTGAAATTGAAGAGGTCCTCTATAATCATGAAGCCGTTCAAGAAGTCATTGTTGTTGGTGTGCCTGATCCCTATCGAGGTGAAACCGTTAAAGCCTTTATCAAATTGGTCAATGATGCCTTGGTAACAGAAGAAGAAATGATTCACTTCTCGAAGCAATATTTGGCACCTTATAAAGTACCTAAATCTGTTAAGTTTCGGGACGAGCTGCCAAAAACCTCGGTTGGAAAATTGTTGCGTAGATCACTTCGGGATGAGTCAGCAATTGGAACTAAATAACTATTAGAAAGGAGAAATGAAAATGAATATTAGCGAATTATATGATATCAAAGGAAAAACAGCTATCGTTACAGGAGGCGGAAGGGGACTTGGCGAACAGATTGCCCTTGCCTTTGCCGAAGCGGGAGCCAATGTTGTGGTATGTTCCAGGAAAGTAGAGGCATGCCAAGAAGTCAGTGAACGACTTGAAAAAATGGGTGTACGTTCACTCGCATTAGAATGTGATGTTTCAAAAGCCGAAGATATTCAAAGAGTGGTAGAGAAAACAATCCAAGAATTCGGAACGATTGATATTTTAGTCAACAATAGTGGTGCTTCATGGGGTGCACCAGCGTTGGAAATGGAAGCTAAACATTGGGATAAAGTGATGGATGTTAACTTGAAGGCTGTTTTCCTTTTTTCACAGGCTGTAGGAAAAATCATGGTTGAACAAGGTTCTGGAAAAATCATTAATATTGCTTCTATCGTTGGTTTCGGAGGACAAGATCCAAAGATTATGGACGCGATTGGTTATACAACCAGTAAAGGTGCAGTCATTACTTTTACACAAGATTTAGCTGTTAAATTAGCCCCATACAATGTTCATGTGAATGCCATTGCGCCTGGCTTTTTCCCATCAAAAATGACAAATGGTCTATTGGACTATACCGGTGAAAAAATACTTGAAAGAACCCCAGCAGGTCGTTTTGGCTCAGATGTTGATATGAAGGGCCCTGCTTTATTCTTAGCATCAAAGGCTTCAGATTATGTATTTGGTCATGTCTTATTAGTAGATGGTGGAACAAAGGCAGCAGTTCAGTAATTTCTAAGTATAACCAAAGCTCACACATACTAACTAGTTGGTATGTGTGAGCTTTTTGGCAGAAAATAAGGGTAACCATACATACGAATCGCGTTCTCGGAGCAGGTTCGTTAGGGCATATCAATGCTCATACAGAACTTTACTTATTAAAGACAGATAAATAAGTCCAGTTTCTTTATTAATATAGTGTTGAAACTATTATTTATGATTCCATGAATAACCCAAAAGAGAGATTAGAAATAGTTTACAAAGGTGGAATACTCTACTATAATAGCTTTTGTAACAAAAAATGAATACTAGACAAATAGGTTTCTTAAATGATCTGAGTGAGATTCATTTGAGACTAAGAGGGAAGTTGGTGAAAATCCAACACGGTCCCGCCACTGTAAGCGAGTAGGAAGGTTATAAAGATCCACTGTGTTTTAAAAAACATGGGAAGGGAAAACCAACCGTTGATTCGCAAGTCAGGAGACCTGCCTATTTTGTATTTAAGCTTCCTCGAGGAAAGGAATGTTTAAAGTGCAGGCAATCAACTGGGTAAATAATATTACTTATTATCAAGATTGCAAGTTATCATGCTGTCGACAAGACTTAGTATTATAAAACTGCCTTTTTACTTTACGCTTTCCTCCGGAACAGCGTTTTTTTGTGTTCAAAAATTAAAGGAGGAAAATGTGATGAAAGAGATTGTAAGAAAATGGGGTCATTTCGGAGTTGTTCTCCTGTTAAGCATGGGGATTATTGCAGGATGTGGTACACAAGAACAGAACTCTTCGCAAGATAAAGCAGTTGCTACCGAAAAAGAAAAGACAAGTGATAGTGGAAAGGAATTTCCTGTCACGATCACCGATGATGCGAATCGAAAGGTAACGATAGAAGAGGAACCTGAAACCATTGTTTCGATCCAAGCAAGTAATACCGAAATCGCCTTTGCTCTTGGAGTAGGAGATAAATTAATTGGCAGATCCGATTATGATAACTATCCAGAGGAAGCCCTTAAAATTGAGAAAGTTGGTGGACAAGATATCAATGCAGAACTTGTTCTCTCCCTTCTACCAGATGTGGCTCTGGTAACGGATTATCATTACAAAACACATCCAGATGTCTTGAAAAAGTTTGAAGAAGCCGGTATTGATGTGGTTGTTGTTGGAAGTGCTACTTCCTTTAAAGATGTTTATGAAAACATTGAAATGATTGGGGAAGCTACCGGAACCAAGACGGAAGCGGAAGAAATTGTGACTGATATGAAAGAGCGTCTACAAGCAATTAAAGACAAAGCAGCAGATTCAATTAAAGATAAAAAGAAAGTTTGGGTAGAGGTTTCGCCAGCTCCAGACATTTTTACGACAGGAAAAAACACCTTTATGCACGAGATGCTTGAGTCCATTCAAGCTGTTAATGCGGCAGAAGATCAAGAGGGCTGGGTGAAAATGACCGAAGAAGAAATTGTCAAATTAGACCCTGAAGTGATCATTACAACGTATGGCTACTATATCGACAATCCAACAGCTGAGGTATTAAACCGTGAAGGATGGACAGAAGTGCCGGCTGTAAAAAATGGAAAAGTGTTTGATGTTGATAACGATACGGTGACAAGACCTGGTCCTCGTTTAATTGAAGGAGTCGAGACACTTGCGGAACTTATTTATCCGGACATTTTTAAGCAATAAAATCGGTTGGTTATATTTGATAAGCGGAGGGCTTGTACTTGGTACAGGCCTTCTAGGTTTATTTTCAAGCAGCGTAACCGTTCCGGTTCAGACTATTTTACATATTATCTTTGAAAAAGTGTTTCATGTGAGTTTACTAGACGAGGTAGCCAAAAATGAAGAAATGATTATTTGGAATATTCGTCTGCCAAGAGTTCTTCTTGCTTTTTGTGTGGGGGCATCCCTATCGTTAGCTGGTGCAGCTTTTCAAGGATTATTACGCAATCCACTAGCAGATCCCTATACGATTGGGGTGTCCTCGGGTGCCTCGCTGGGTGCCGTTCTCGTTTTGTTTTTTCAAGTGACCATTGTTGCTTTAGGGGATTTTACGCTTCCGATTTTTGCTATTTTAGGTGGTTTATTCACGTTATTAATAGTATTCGCACTTGTTCGCTTAAGTAGTAAAAGCTTAGCGATTGAAACAATTATTTTAGCGGGAATTATCGTTAGTGCCTTTATAAGCGCGTTTGTCTCTCTCCTTATTTCATTAGGGGATCGTGATGCGATGACGCAAATTATCTACTGGTTATATGGCAGTGTTGCCATGAGAGGATGGAGCTATGTTCAACTCATTATACCATTTATGATAATCGGCTCGATAATACTGTTCTACTTCCAGCGTGAATTAAATGCCTTGGCACTGGGAGAGGATGCCGCCGATCATATTGGAGTCGATGTGAAAAAAGGGAAGACCTTCGTTCTCATTGGTGCCTCGTTATTAACGGGAGCTGCAGTCGCTGTTTCAGGGTCAATTGGCTTTGTTGGACTAGTCATTCCACACCTTGTCCGGCTTGTAACGGGTCCGAATCATCGCCATGTTCTTCCGCTCTCCTTGCTAATAGGAGGAGCTTTTCTCATTTTAGCTGATTTACTGGCTAGAACCCTGATTGCTCCAAAAGAGCTGCCAATTGGCGTGATTACTGCTTTAATTGGTGCACCTGTATTTGCCCTTTTATTGATTAGAGAAAGACTTGGGAGGGGGACGAGTAAATGATTCACGTTCAAAACTTGGTTGGTGGATATAGCCATTCCCCCATTATTAAAGGTTTAGATTTTGACATTAATAAAGGAGAGTTTTTTGCGCTTCTTGGTCCGAATGGGAGTGGAAAAACAACCCTTTTTAAACTCATTACCGGGCAGTTATCAAGGATTAGCGGGAAAGTTTCCATCGATGGTAAAGAAATTACATCCCTTTCTAAACTTGAAAAAGCCAAAAAAATGGCGGTACTTACACAGGAAGTTCAAGTTTCCTTCGATTATTCCGTGGAAGAAATCATTAGTCTTGGACGTTATCCTCATCAAAAGGGGATTTTTAAACAACTTTCGAAGGCAGACCGAAAAGTCATTGATGAGGTGATGGAGCTCACCCAAATAAGTGACTTTCGAAAAACTCCATTTCGAATGATTAGTGGTGGAGAAAAGCAAAGAGTCTTATTGGCCAAAGCTTTAGCACAGGAGCCTGAAATCTTACTTTTGGATGAGCCTACCAATCATTTGGATATTAAACATACCTTTCACATGTTGAATCTACTGAAAGAACGGCAACTATCATCAGGGTTAACCATTTTTTCGATCCTCCATGATTTGAATGTTGCTTCGCTCTATGCAGATCGTATCGCCCTGCTTCATAATGGGAGCTTTTTAGAAGTAGGAGATGTAGACCTTTTGAGGAAAGAAGAGCAATTAAAGAAGGTTTACGAGGTGAAAGTGAAATCTCAAGCTCACCCAACTGTTCCAAAACCACAGCTTCTTATGACACCCAATTATTTTACATCAAGCAATTCCCTAAACTTTGATAGTTCTTATAAAATAAAACAAACCGAAGAATATCTTCACGTTCAATTTGATAAGCCATTACGGACTTTATCCAATTCATTCACGGGTGCTGGTATACAGTGGTTAAAACATTTTTGTCATTATCATGTGGCGGAAAAAAATCATAACTCACACCCAGAAAGAGATTTACATCAATTGATGGAGAAATACTCCATTCCTCATGAACAAGCAGCCGGGATCATGACGGCAGCAAATCTCGGGGATATGGTGATGGTGAAGGAAGAAATTGAAAACATTCAAATGATGGCAATTGTGACAGGGGATACTCTGGGAAGTATTAACTTAATGCTTTTCATAGATGCCCATTTTACAGATGGAGCCCTTGTGGATGGATATATGGCGGCTATTGAGGCAAAAGTGAAAGCATTGCAAGATCATCATATGGTAGATTCTCAAAAAGTTAGTAAATCGACCGATACTCTGCTTCTTGCACTTACACAGCAAGGGGAAATATTACCGAATGCAAGCTCAGGCACAATGTTCGGGGAAGGAATCAGACAAATCGTCTATCGTGCTATAAAGGAAGCGATTGGTAAGAATGTAGAGTTGATTCATTAACATCACGGAAGGGAGAATGAGTAGATGACGGAAAGAAGATTGGTCATTGCTGGCACTGGAAGCGGTGTTGGAAAAACAACAGTAACCATCGGTTTAATGTCTGCATTAAAGAAATCTGGCTTAACCGTACAGGGGTTTAAATGTGGACCTGACTATATTGATCCTTCCTATCATACCGCAGTAACGAAAAGAAATTCTCGAAATTTAGATAGCTGGATGCTGTCAAAAGAGGATGTGTTGGATATTTTCACCCATGGCAGTCGAGGGTCTGACATTTCCATCATCGAAGGGGTAATGGGCTTTTTTGATGGGAAAAATCCAGAAACCAATGAAGGAAGTACGGCTGAGATTAGTATGATTACGAAAAGCCCCGTTTTACTTGTAGTCAATTGTGAAAGTATGGCCCGAAGTGCTGCAGCGGTTGTCAAGGGTTTTCAAAGTTTTGTTGAGGGCCCCAATATTGTTGCTGTTATCGCAAATAAAGTAGGGAGCGAAGGTCATTTCCAGCTTGTCAAGAAAGCGATTGAGCAGGAATGTCACATTCCTGTTATCGGTTATTTGAAACGAGAACTAGATATTGAGATTCCAGAGCGGCATCTCGGACTCATTCCTTCGATGGAAAGAGGGGAACTGGATTCGTTTTTTGATCAAATAGGCACGCTAGTCAGTGAGACTGTCGATATAGATACGCTGCTCCAATTAGCGATTTCAGAGCCGTTAGAGGTAAGTCGAAGATCTTCCATTTTTGAAAAGAAGAGAGAGCAAGTAGTGAAAATCGCGGTAGCAAAAGATAGCGCCTTTAATTTCTATTATCCTGAGAATCTAGAAATCATGGAAGCGGAAGGTATGAAAATTGTATATTTTTCGCCACTTGCGGATGAAGAGATACCTGAAGGTGTAGATGGACTTTATCTAGGCGGGGGATTTCCTGAAGAATTCGCAAAAGAACTTGCCGGTAATCTAAAAGCAAAGACTTCCATAAAGGAAGCAGTTGAACAAGGTTTACCTACACTCGCTGAATGCGGAGGGTTCATGTATTTGACGGAGTCCATTGAAACGACGGACAAGACGAAATATGAAATGGCGGGAGTAATTCCCGGCAGCGTGCAAATGCAATCCCAATTAGCATCATTGGGATATCGTGAGATTAGCGGACAAAATGATAATTTTCTCCTTGAAAATCTGAGTGCCAGAGGGCATGAATTTCATTACTCCACCTTTCAAGCTGCTGAGACAGAAGTTCCCTATGCTTATGAAACGAAGGGCCTGAGAGGTGTAAGCAAAGAAGGGTATTTACTTCATCATTTAGTAGCTGGGTATACTCATTTTCATTTCGCCTCTTGCCCAGAGATGGTTGAGAATTGGATAAAAAAATGTTTAGAGATTAAGAGGAAACTGAAATGAATTTTAAAAACATGAGGAGGTTTTTATATGAGATTAATATCCATTTGTCCCAGTAATACAGAATTAGTCGGTTACTTAGGATTAACTTCTTCGTTGGTGGGAGTAGATAACTACTCGGATTGGCCGGAAGAAATTCAATTATTGCCAAGACTAGGTTCAGATTTGGATATTGATATGGACAAAGTGGAAGCATTGCAGCCTGATTTAGTCTTAGCCTCGCTCTCTGTACCAGGAATGGAACGAAATATTGAAGAACTAAAAAAACGAAACATCCCGTATGTCATTGTCCCTAATCCTAAGACATTAACAGAAGTAGGAGCAAGTATCTTATTTGTTGGGGAAGTGACGAACTCTTCCGAGAAAGCGAACCAATTATATAAGAAATATAATCTGATCCTCGATAAATATCAATCAATAAGTAAACAAGTGGATAAGCCAATCACACTTTATTGGGAATGGTGGGCAAAACCAATTTTTACTCCTGGAGCAACCAATTGGTTAACGGAAATTAGTAAACTTGCAGGGGGAAGAAATATATTTGATGATATGACCCAAGCAAGTGTTCAAACAGATTGGGAAGAAATCGTCCAAAGAAATCCTGATGTGATTTGCGTTATATGGGTGGGTGTCCAGAAAGAAAAAGTGAATCCAAAGGTGATCTTAAAACGCCCTGGGGCAGAACAGTTGGCGGCCATCAAAAAAAATCAATTGTATGTATTAGAGGAACCATTGTTTTGTAGACCTTCACCAAAATTATTAATTGGTTTACAAAAGATTGCTAGTATTCTTCATCCTGGTATTTACCCGCGGTATAAAGAAAATCTTGATCCGTTATTAGAGGAAGATGTTGACTTCCTTACATAAAGGTACTTTTTAACACTCCCCAATTGTATCCATGTTGGGGAGTGTTTTTTGAAAAACGTGCTCGTTACTAAAATTTGTGGGCTTATATAATGTTGTCCTGAATGATAAAATGAATAAACTATATTAAACTAACAATTTGTCTAAGTTTAAGATATTTGATACAAATAGGTGTGATGAAGTTATGAAAAGCAAGACAGCAATAATCAGGATGATTGGTCTATATTCTGTGTGCATCGTTTTCGCTATTTTTCTTCTAAATCGCAATGAAGCAGGACTCGAACGTGTTACAACAGTCTCGTCTGTTGCCTCTGAACAAGGAAAAAATACAATAGATCGTGTATCTAAAGAAGAAGAAAAAACCATTAAAGATCAATCTTCTAAACAGGACAGCGATAATACAAAACCATTATCAGATGAAATCAAGGATAAGGTTAGGGAAGTATTGGATGGGGTAGTTAATTTCTTTGAAAAAGATGAAAAGATTGTCGCAATCGGAGACTCACTCACGGAGGGGGTTGGCGATGAAACAAAGAGTGGCGGATACGTTGGGATTCTTAATCACACGTTTGAGGATCATAACCTTAATATCAAAATAGAGAATTTTGGTAAAAAAGGTAATCGTTCAGACCAATTACTAAAACGGTTGGAACAAGAAGAGATTGCCACGGCTATTACAAAGGCTGATAGTGTTTTAATCACCATTGGCGCCAATGATATTATGAAAGTACTAAAAAGCAATTTTATGAACCTTACGCTAGAACCATTCCAACAAGAAAGAGTGGAATATCTCGAGCGTCTAACTGCGATATTTAATAAAATGAACGAATTGAACCCAGATGTTCAAATTTATTTAATCGGTTTTTATAATCCTTTTGAAAGTTATTTTGCAGATATTAAAGAATTAAATATGATTATTGATAATTGGAATGAGGCAGGAAAGTCTTTGACTGAAGAATATGAGAATGTGACGTTCATTCCCACCAAAGATCTATTTACGAATCGCACGATGGATTTATTAGCGGAAGATCAATTCCATCCCAACACGAGCGGCTATAAACTTATGGCAGAGAGAGTCTTAGAATATATGAAAGTAACAGAGAAAACAGGGGTAGCCAACGCTAATTAAGATTAAGTAACAAAAACGCTGTTGAAAAATCAACAGCGTTTTAGCTTTTAAGGACCTGTTCCCAGGTAATATTGAATGCCCGTTTCCAAACAGTCCAGAGACAGAGGATAGCGAATACTAAGTAAAGATAGATGCCATACCAGACAAAGGTGCTGACAAAATGCACACCAGCAAATAATACAACAAATAGCATTAATCCGAAAATGAGGCCGGAGTTGCTGTTTTGATTGTACTGATCAAAAGACTCCGAAAAAGGAATCGATTTTTTTAGAAGCATAAAACAAATGACAGCATACGTACAGGCGTTGATAAATACGACAACCAGGTCTGGCAGAACTCTTACCCCAAATAGGGCAATAAAAATGACACTAAGAAGCAAGTAAACTGGCAAATATAAGTTGAAAATAAACGACTTGATCGTGCCGCTAAAGATTGGTTTAAGTTGTTGAATAGGGGAAACCCTGTAAATCCATGCCCCTTTATATTTACCTGAAAACTTCAAAAGAATCATGATCGTCGGAACGATAATTAAACTAAAGTATATTGTTAAATAAGATTTACTGGTAGATAAATGATCAAAATCAGTATTAAAGCCATTCATAATAAAAATAATCGGAATCACGATGGAGAATCCCAAAGATGGATAAACCTTCAACTTAAAATCTCGTTCATTTTTCATCATGGAACTGGCAAATCGGAAAAAGGCTCGTTCCTCATTACTGCGACAAACCACTTGAAGCATGAAATCGCGAATCTTACTTTTTCGCTTTTCTTTCGTTTTCCCTTGGTAAGCAAGCTTCTGGAGATTTTGCTCGAAAATGGGATTGAGCTTAATATAAATCCAGATGGATAGAATAGGCATCCCAATTCCCAAACCTGTAAATACAAGGTGAAATGGCTGTACATTACCATTCATAAGTACATCCATCATCGTGCCATACCACATTGGGAAAAGAAATACTTGCCACCACTGTGGTTCCAGTGAAATGTTGATATCAATTAACTCAAAGGAGCGGACAAGTAGTTGATAGCCAACCATAATGGCGAAAGATAATACGATTTGGACATAATTAATAATATCTTTTAATTTCTCCCCATCAAAGAATCGGAGAATAAACAAATAGATGAGTGCAGTTAATACGATGATTAACAAATCGATTAAAATTACGGTCACCACTGTAATTACGAAAAACCATAGACCATGCCGGATAAGCCCAACAATGAGAGGAATACCCACTAGTGCAATCGTTAGATAAGATAGATAAATCACAATGTGTATCATTTTTGCCATGCTAATCGTTCTGCGATCAACTGGCTTTGGATACAAAATGTTTGAATCACGGATATCTAGTAAAACAGAGGAAAAGTCAGAAATCATCGATGTCATGATAAAAAAGGTAAATACCCCATAAAAGAGGCTCATTTGAAACAAGTAATTTTCTCCCATGAGGATAAAGGGGAGCATGAACAAACCAAATAGAACATAGATCCATAAGGATTTTATATACTGATTATTAGCATCCTTCTCTTTCTTTTTTCCATTTTGTGTGAAAATAGTAGGCACCCGCCGACCATCCATCGTTAACTTAACTTGTAAGATTCTCCTCAGAATCCTGTATTCTATACCGGCGCGGATAAAAAACCTCTCGAATCGATCCAATAGTTTCAGAGTGCGATAGTCTTGCATGCCTACATCTCCTCTACAATCGATACAAATCTTGTCGCGCGTTCCTGATGTTCACTAAACCCAGTCAGTTGATTGAAAATCTGTTCTAGAGAGCCTTCCGCATTTTGCCTCTTTAACTCTTCAAAGCTGCCATCCGCCGCAATTTTTCCGTCATGGAGCAGAATAATCCGGCTGCTAATTTTTTCGACCACGTCCATTATGTGAGAAGAGTAGAAGATGGTTTTTCCTTGTGCAGCGAGTTGGGTCATAATATCTTTGAATATCATCACACTGTTTGCATCGAGGCCGTTGATGGGCTCATCAAAAAACAATAGCTCTGGATTATGTAATAGGCTTGAAATGATTAATAGCTTTTGCCGCATTCCTTTCGAGTATGATGCGATGCGAGAATGATAGACCTCCCCTATCCCGAAGAGCTCCATTAAGCTTTTGGCCTTATAGTCAGCAAAGTCAAATTTTAGCCCATATAATTCGCCAATAAAGGTTAGATATTCATGGCCAGTTAAATTGTCGTATACCTCCGCAATCTCCGGCACATAACCAATTTTCCTTTTATATTCGCTTTTTTCATCTGCAATATCCTGTCCGAAGATTTTGATTTCACCTGAATAATCGCCCTCGATACCAAGCATGAGTTTAACGGTAGTGCTTTTTCCTGCGCCATTTGGCCCAATATATCCAATGACTTCTCCTCGGTTTACTTTTAGGGAGACACCCTTTAAGACTGCTTTTTCGCCATAATCCTTTTTTAAATCTGTTATGATTAAGATAGCTTCTTCCATCCTGTTCTCCTCATTTCTGGATTGTTTCCATTTTAATCCTTTTTTACTAGTTTACCATAATAATTGGTAAAACTATGAACAAACCTAAGTAATTTTCCTTTGCTTCATTGCTAGAATTAAGATTGGCAGTAATGCTGCTATAAACACTGCTGGTAAGAACCAAATCCCGAAACCATTGAACCAGCCAAAGGCAATCGCAAACGATTCGAGTTGAATCGTTTGCAAAATGAGTAAACAAATGTTTTTTAAAATATTCATCATTTTTCTGCTCAATAGGTAAAACGCTTTTGCATTGGATTCATTCAATCTTGCAGGATAATTATGCCACTCAGGATGTTTTTCAAAGAATTGCATCATGGCGAGTAATAATAAACTTATAATAGGCAGGATGCTGAGCTCCCATGTGGATCCCCATCGATCCACCTCGCCGGATCCATTGAAGTGTGCAGGCACTTGGTCAGGAAGATTACCCCATACGATCACTAAGAATAAGAGAGTACCAATCAAATAAGAATAGCCAATCATATCCCATACTTTTTCACTTTTCGTTTTCGGAATATCGATGGTTGGTCGTTTCCATGAACCAGTCATTAGCGATCACGTTCCTTTCTTTTTGGACCTTCCTTATTTACGAATGATTTTCAAAGAAGGTTCCAAAAATTCCCGAGTTTGCAGGGGGGAATAAACGACATAAAAAGGATGATTTCATCATATTTATCATCAATGAGAGGATAAAGAGGTGAAAAGCATGTTTTGTCATGTTGGCAGAAGATTGATAGTTTATCTAATTGGGAGTACGATCTTTGCGACATTTATCGGATATACACTGTACAAGGTAGGCCTTCTATCGTTTCCAGGTATACCCAAATCTCCAAATGATCTTAAAAGTAAGGAGCCTAACCGGAATAGGAGAATTGGTAAAATTCGAGTTACTTAGAGATTTCATGCTTTCATTATATGGATCAATATGTCCTAACGAATGCTTTTTAAAATAACTTTAATAAAAAATCTGTAAAACCTGTTCATTTGTAGGGCTTACAGATTTTTTTATATTCCCAGCCTCAAGATACTCTCTTTTCAATCGCTTTGAAACGGAATAGGACTAGAAATTGTGGGGAAAATATGTAAAACTTTCCGTTTTGGAGAAAAGAGGTACCTTTAATGAAAGCAGAGCGATCACTAGACAAAAACGAGAAGTCCCTGCAAGAAATGCTATTTAATAGCGCAGACTTCAAATCGAGCGATTTTGTGGCTGGCGACCGACATTTTCGGCTTTTTTATTTGGATACAATGATCGAGCCTGCTATGGTACAGGAACACATTATCCGCCCATTACTTAGTAACACAAACATTAACGTACGTGAGGCTGTGTCCATTTTAGAATATAGTGAGACAAATATTATGAAGGATGCATCGACAGCTCTCGTCGCGGGAAAGACGGTTGTTCAAATTGATGGTGAAGCGAAGTTCTATTTGCTAGGAACCGAGCTTAATAAGGAACGCTCAGTAAATATTCCGGTGAACGAACGGGTACTGCGCGGTTCCAACCAAGCGTTAATCGAAAACCTGGATACAAATCTCAATTTGTTGCGTAAACAAATCGCTTCACCCGATCTTGTTGTAAAATTCTATCAGGTTGGCAGCAGGTCTAATACAAAAGTTGCCGTAATTTACCTACGGTCTCTAGCCAAAGAAAATGTCCTAATGGAGTTTGATTGTAGGATTGACAGCATCGACATAGATTACGTCGAATCACCGGGGTTTATTCAAGAATTGATTGAAGATAAAAAGTTCTCTATGTTTCCCAAAATTCTAGTTACCGAAAGACCGGACAGAGTTAGATCTTACCTGATGGACGGGAAAATCGCAATTTTAACTGACGGTTCCCCAAATTGCCTGATCATGCCGGTTTCGTTCTGGGCTTTTTTCCAATCCCCCGACGATTACCAAGTCGGCTGGCTGATCGGGAGTGCCTTACGGTTTCTTCGGATCTCTTGCTTTATTATTGCAATCAGCCTGCCTGGCGTTTATGTGGCTCTTGTCACTTTCGATCCACGTATCCTTCCGTTCGAAATCGCACTAACGCTGCAAAGTTCTATGCAATACATTTCGTTGCCGCCAGTTCTCGAAGCCTTAACAATGCTGTTCATACTCGAAATTTTGCGAGAGGCAACCATCCGTCTCCCAAGCTCAATCGCCAATACAATCGGCGTGGTAGGAGGTATCGTTATCGGTACGGTGGTTGTCGAGTCTAACCTAATATCGAATATGATGGTTATCGTAGTGGCGTTTACTGGCATTGCTTCGTTTATTATTCCTACCTACGAAATGAGTACCTCGGCCCGATTTTTGACGTACCCGTTCATTGCCATGGCATCGATTTTCGGTCTGATCGGCTTGGAGCTTTCATTCCTCTTGGTCCTGACACATTTGGCCCGTATAAATACGATGGGCATACCGTACTTTTACTCGGGCATTAGCGGAGGGTCGATAAAGGATACATGGTTCAGAGGACCCATCAGGAGCTTGAAAAGACGTCCCGTGGAAAGCTTGGCTAAAGACGAAATAAGAATAAGTGCTCGAAGGGACAGGACTGAATGATACACTTAGAAAAAATCTCTATAAACCAACTTATTTGTCTTGTTATTCTGACCCAAGTTGGCGTTAGCGTTTTAACGATCCCATACGCACAATCCCGTTACTCAGGCTACGACTCGTGGCTATCGATATTGCTCGGGGGACTGTTCGCTCAATTGGTCATATTGATCATCTATCAACTCGGAAAGAGGAATCCCAATCGGCCGTTGCCTCAGTATATATCTACTATTGTTGGAAAGCCATTAGGAGCGGTAGTGAACTTCTTGTTTGCCGCGTATTGCGCACAATCTAGTCTTTTGGTTGCTATCTCGTATGCTGATGTCGTAAACCGCTGGGTGTTATTTGAGACTCCATGGTTTGTGTTAATTGGAGTATTTTTGACTATAGGAGCTTATATTGCTTCATCTACCCTCCGGTCAATCGCTACAATCACACAGATGATTATGCTTATGTTTCTGATTTGCTTTGTGATTGTATTGATAAGTGGAATGGGAAAAGGGGATTTCCGTCATTTTCTGCCAATCGGTACTCACGGGATCGGACAGATAATAAAGGGGACTGTACCAGCTTTTTGGTTGTTCGCGGGATATGAGCTTCTCCTGTACGTTTTCCCATTTGTAAAATCACGTAGGAAGAGGGATATCGTAATTGCCATGTCGGCTGCCAATGGATTTACGACCTTTTTTTACACGATGATAACAGTCATTGTTACTTATAATTTCAGTGAAAGTCAATTGAAGTCTATCCCTGAGCCGATGGTGTACATCCTCCGTAAATTCCGATGGCCAGTCGTACAAAGTCTCGATATTTTATTTATGACGATTTGGCTATCTATGGTAATGGTTACTATATATATTTATTTGTATTTGTCCGCCCGTTATCTGGCGTACATCAGAGGTAAGGAAATCCGAAACCATCCTCTGTTGGTAATGATTTTTGCCATCGTTTGCTTCGTAATCGGATTATGGGGCTCTGACCGTCAATGGCAGTCCCGATTTTCCGACTATCATAATATTGCTACCGCAATCATAATAGCCATTGTGCCGACACTTCTGCTTCTCATTTCTGTAGCTCGGGGAAAGGAGGCGGGTGGATGAAGAAGGCGGCAATTGGAATTTTGTCCTTAATGCTCTTGACAGGATGTTGGGATCGATTGCCGCTGCGCAATCTTCATTTGGTTGACATCGCCGGGTTGGACCTTGACGAGGAAAGTGGGGAGGTCTTACTCAATTTTATTGTAACCAAGCTCAAAAGTGCGGGACAAGGAGAAGGGGAGCCGAGTTCGGAGGTGACGGAGCTCAGAGGACCTAGTCTAATTGAAGCTGTCGGCCATGGAGAATATATCGATAAAGCCCCTTTCTTAGGAGTCAACACGAGAATCTATTTTATGAGCGAAAGGTTTAGTTCGCATGATCCTGTTTCAAAACTGGGTTTTTTACTTCACGCTCCCTATTCGTCGATTAACACCCCCGTAGTTGTAATCGATGGGAACATTTCAAAGCTTTTGAAAACTAAATTGGGAAATAATAAAGAGTTTACGAAAAATTTGAATGATTTTATTGTATCTATGGATAGGAACGAAATAATGCCTACTGTTTCCATGATGCGTTTTATTCTATCCCGGGAAGAACCATTGCAAGATCTCGCGTTGCCTGTATTGAAACCAATCAGTTCGGGAATGGAATTAAGCGGCGCTTTATTATTCCGTCAAGGTACGAATACAGGGGTGAATCTCAGCAAAGAACAAGTCCAGATGTCTATGCTATTGTTAGGAAAGGATAAAGGAAGGCAAAGATTTACTGGACAATTGTCGGAAACCGGGAAGGGGAGATACATTGATTACGGGTTTTCCGTCAAAAAAGGGAATTCAAAGATCACTGTACATCCTGAATCAAGTGGATTGCCGAAAGTTACGATAGGAGTCCGATTGCAAATTAATGTATTCGAACTAGGCAAGTCAATTCATTTGCTTAATTCAGATTACGTTAATCGAATGGAAAAAGAACTGAGTATACATCTGGAAGAAAAAGCAACTGCGACGATTGGGAATTTGCAAAAAGCGAATTGTGACATTCTCGGCATTGGCAAGGAAATTAAGGCATACCATTCAGATATTTGGAAGTCTTTAGATTGGCGAAAAGACTTTCCAAAAATGTCCATCGAACCGAATTTTGAAGTGCAAATCCTTAACTCGGACGGATAGTGAATATCATTACTAAAAGCATCAAACTTTGTTTAACAGGTTCGATGCTTTTTCTATCGCATCGTTCAGGAGTTAGTGAATAATGCAGTAAAACACTCACAAGTTAGTAAACTGCATTTTCATATTGAGACCCAAGGAGAACAGGTATTATTTAAAGAGTGTCAAATTGCATTTGAAATTGACACTCATTTTTTTAAAGGTGTATAGCAATTTGTGGCGAATTAATGTTTTGTGATAATTAACGTACCCATTAGCAATTCCCCAGTTTTTCTCAGGTATGTTATTGTGAATATTAAACCAATTCAGTATTTTTTTAGCCAAAGGGTGAGAATGGTAAAATGAATCAATCCTATTATTATTTAAGACTAGAATCACACCAATTACATATGTCTTATAAAAATGAAAATCGTCGTGTGCGGGTTTTATTGCCGGAAAATTACGATAAAGATGGTTCCACCTATTATCCAGTTGTCTATATGCATGACGGACAAAATGTTTTCTATAGTAGAGAATCGTTTAGCGGGTATTCATGGAAGGTTATTCCGGCCATTAAACAAAACCCCGATTTACCTAAGATGATTGTGGTTGGAATAGATAATGCTGGACATGATCGAGTTAATGAATATACGCCTTGGAAAATTACCGAAAGCCCACTTCCTGAAGATATAGAACTAGGAGGAAGAGGGGCAGAGTTTGCTGAGTTTGTCATGACAGTCGTCAAACCTTTTATCGATAAGCAGTACCGAACGAAATCGGATAAATATCATACAGCGATGATCGGAAGTTCACTTGGAGGAAATATTTCGGCTTTTATGGGGATTGAATATAAAGGTCAAATTGGTAGTTTAGGCATTTTTTCTTTAGCTAATTGGATTACTAGTAAAGCCTTTGATCGTTATATTGCCAGAAAAGAGTTGGATCCTGAACAACGCGTGTACATTCAAGTTGGGACACAGGAAGGCGATGATGCCGATCGACAATTGATGTATGGAAATATGAAGCAGGCCTATATCGATTGCTCGCTTAAGTATTATATACAACTGATAAAAGGCTCTGTTCCAATTGATAGCATTCGTTTAAATATTTTTGCGGATGAACAACACAATGAAAAAGCCTGGGCAAAACATTTGCCCGAATGCTTACGTTTCTTAAGTGAGAAGTGGTCTTGAAGAAAGAGCATGAGAGGAGTCTATTAAAATAGTTTTGTAAGTTTGGATGTTACTTAGTTGTGAAAATGATAAATTTATTGATTCTGAGAAGGGAGTTTTTTTGATGAATTATATTTTGATTTCACCCTATTATCCAGTGAATTTTCAGCCATTCGCTCGACGTTTAAAAGATGAAGGTGTCAACGTTTTAGGAATTGGCGAGGAGCCATATGAACAATTAGGTTCCGAATTACAAAACTCTTTAACAGAATATTTTCGTGTGAATAGTTTAGAAGATGTCGATGAAGTGAAACGTGCGGTTGCGTTTTTATTTTATAAACATGGTCCCATTGACCGGATTGAATCGAATAATGAATACTGGTTGGAACTGGATGCGCAGTTACGGGAACAGTTTAACGTCTACGGCACTAAGACGGATGACTTGAGAAAAGTAAAGTATAAATCTGAAATGAAGAAGCTGTTTAAAGAAGCAGCTGTACCTGTTGTGGAAGGAAGAGTTGTTCAAACCAAAAAGGATTTATCTCAAGCCGTTGAGGAGTTAGGACTGCCAGTTATCGCTAAACCAGATAATGGAGTGGGAACAGCTGCCACCTTTAAGTTGAGTTCAGAGGAAGATGTACGTCTTTTTGAAGAAGAATGGGGAGAAACACAAGTATACTTCTTAGAGCGATTTGTCGAAGGAGGCGTGCTTTGTACATTTGATGGATTAGTGGATCAGGAAGGAAATATTGTTTTCAAAACAAGCTTTACCTATAATGTTCCAACGCTGGAACTCGTTAATGGTCAGTTGGATATGGCTTATGTGATTCAAAAAGAAATCGATCCAAAGCTCGAAACGTATGGTAAAGCGATTGTGAGAGCTTTTGGCATGAAGGAACGCTTTTTCCATATTGAGTTTTTTAAATTAGGAAATGGAGATTATGTTGCACTTGAATACAATAACCGTTTGGCTGGAGGCTACACGATTGATATGTACAATTTTGCGTACTCCATTGATTTATTTGCTCACTATGCTTCTCTTGTGACAGGTGGAGAATGTAAGGAGTCACAAGCCGAAAATCAGTTTTGTGTCGGTATAACACAGCGTGATGCGTATGAGTATAAGCATGATAATGATGCTATTTATGAAAAATTTGGTGCCAGGGTGAAGTTTGCACAGCGAATGCCGGATGCGTTTGCGGCCCTCCAAGGTAATCAATTTTATGCAATCAATGCGGATTCTCAGGAGGAAGTCGATGAGATTATCTCATTTGTCCATGAGCGGAAGGAGGTCCTTCAATGCATATAGAACACTTACACCATTGGAGCGGCGAATTAGGACGTGAAATGCATTTGAATAGATATGGTCATAGTGGCATGCCAATCGTCGTTTTTCCTTCATCTGGTGGGACGCATACGGAATACTATGATTTTGGAATGATTGATGTATGTCATGAGTTTATTGAATCTGGACGGGTTCAGTTTTTTACAATGGCTAGTATTGATAGCGAAAGCTGGCTGCACGACTCAAAACCGGCACATGACCGTGCATTAGCGCATGAAGCCTATGACCGTTATGTGATTTCAGAAGCGATTCCATTTATAAAACATAAAACAGGTTGGTTTGAGCCCATGATGACAACGGGATGTAGTATGGGGGCCTATCATGCGTTGAACTTTTTCCTGAGACATCCGGATGTCTTCCAAACCACCGTTGCACTTAGCGGTATTTACGATGCACGATTCTTTTTTGGGGATTACGGAAACGACCCCCTTGTATACGAAAATTCACCGAGTGATTATATATGGAATCAAAATGACGGTTGGTTTATAGATCGATACCGTTCAGCAGATATCATTATTTGTACCGGGCGAGGTGATTGGGAACAGGATGGGCTGCCATCCTACTTCACATTAAAAAAAGCTTATGAAGAAAAACAAATTGAAGCATGGTTTGATGAGTGGGGCGAAGATGTTTCGCATGATTGGGTTTGGTGGCGCCATCAAATGCCTTATTATTTAGGGAAATTACTCTAGTATATAAATAAAGAAATGGCTCATTATTTTAAGTTGCCTACCTAACTGATGCTTTTACCATAACTTCTTAAAAAAATCTGTAAAACCTATTTCTAGGTCTTACAGATTTTTTTAATTCCCAGCCCCACGATACCTCTTTACCCCCGTCTTGATATTCCTCTATAAATGATGCAGTTCACTATTGAATTTTGGATTACTGCTATTTGGTAAGTACCAAAATGTATCTAAGGAGATTCCATTTTCAGCAAATAAGTCGGTCAACTCTTCCATGAATACACCCCGTCCACGCGAAGGGTCGCAAGAGGGGCTGCTTTGGATCCCTAGGACTCCAGCGAGTTCATAGCCATGTTTTACATACTCTTTAGTCTGATTAAGGACGGGAGAAAGTATCTCCCTGCAATGTTTCCGATATTCAGGGGTATTGTATTCTTGATAAGTCATTGGCGGCCGATTCAATCCTAAAAAAGTAAACTCTGGACAAGGAAGCTGGACAATACCAAATCCCTCTTTCATCGCCCATTCAGTAGCGGACAAAACAGCTCCTTCCGCTCGTGCCTCCTTTTCGATTACCATGTTCTGATTTAAGATACAATGAGATACAAGTAGGATTCGTTTTTTACGCTGCATTCTTTTTCCCCTTTGTCATAACCTTTGAGAAGGTTGGAATACGAACAATTAACATCATGACAAGAAGGCAGGTCACCGTTTTATCTACTAGGTTTCCAGTGATCCGGGAAATGAATGTAGAGGCGAAAACAGATTCACCAGAAGCTCTTAACCAGAGGACAACGAAATCCATTCCACTTCCATTCAAACCTCCATAAACCGCTACGGCAATGGGTGTTCCAATTAGAGGTGCTACAACAGATATTATTAATCCTGTTACAATCGCCACATACCATTTTTTAAAATCAAACTTTCTGGCCATAAATCCTACCACGAGGGCAATAGCCATATTGACCAGTCCAAAGAAAATGGCTGAAGCTCCAGCAGTAGCACCAAGCACTACATTTGTTAATCCGCCAGTTAACACTCCCCACCAAGGTCCAAACATGACCGAAATTAACACGGTTCCAATGGTATCAAGGAACAATAGGGGGATTTTTAGCCAAGAAACCACAGTACCTAATAGAACGTTTAAGGCAATCCCCATGGCAGAATACGTTAAAATCATTGTTTTATTTCTTGTCATCCCATTTCTCTCCTATTCCTGAATCGAAATTTTCGTTTAGTAAGTTGAAAATGTAAGTGTTTTTGGTGATCACCCCTTTAAAAATAGTTCCGTGAATTCTTTAATGATTGGTCGGTTTGCTGCTTCCTCAAGAATAGTAAGATAAAATCGCCTTTCGAAAGGTTCTTTCGTTTCGACCATTTTAATTCGTTTCGCTTTGGCTGCTGGTAATGCGGCAAGCTTTGATACTACGCTTATCCCTAAGCCGGTTTCAACCGCCGCAATGACTCCTTCCGTACTTCCTATAGATAGAGTGGTTTTTAAATCGTTCAAGGAAAGTCCGTGTATGGCCAAATATTCCTCCATTACTTTCCTCGTTCCAGATCCTTCTTCTCTTAAAACAAAGTCATATGACTTTATCTGGTTAAAATCTAATTGTGGAGTTTGTGATAAAGGGTGTTGATTAGGAGTGATCAACACCAATGAATCATTGGCAATCTGTTTACATGTAATTTTGTTTGATTGTGGATGATAACCGACAATTCCGACATCGATTTGGCGGTCAAGCAACTTGTTAAGGATATTTTGAGAATCACTTATATCAATTTTCACGTCGACCATCGGGTACAGGTTCCTGTATGTCATGATCCAGTTTGGTAATATGTACGTTCCAGGGATGGTGCTGGCACCAATGGTGAGCGTACCCGTCAATGTGTCTTTAAAATCATGGAGATCATCTTCCAACACTCTCCATCTTTGAAGTATATCTTTGGAAGCTTGATACACGAGCATACCGACAGAAGTAGGGTGGATTCCTGATTGTCCTCTATCAAGAAGTTCAAGGCCAAGGTCTTCTTCCAAACTTTTAATCTTTATGCTAACAGCAGGCTGAGAACTCTTTAAGGCTGCAGCTGCTTCAGAAAAACTTCTCTTATCGATGACAGAAATAAACGCTTCTAGTTTTTTTAAATTCATTTTATTAATCTCCGTTGATATATATTTTTTTTATAATTAATATATGATTTTTTTATATTTATACCAAAAAATAAATCACTTCTTTTCCCAGTGATTTATGAGTTAATTGTAATAAAATGAATTCCTTTTGTAAGTAAGATTAGTCACATAAATAAGGCGTGGTTAGCATTTTCCTAGTGCTGGTGAATTATCTGGGAAAAGAGTAAGTTGGCTTTCATTACTCATAAAAAAATAGAACAATTATAAAACAAATTGAAGGGGGGATTAATCTCCATTTGTCCAAGTAATACAGAATTAAAGCCTACTTAGGTTTAATTTCTTCGTTGGTAGGAGTGGACAATTACTCGGATTGGCCGGAAGAAATTCAATCATTGCCAAGACTCGGTCCGGATTTGAACATTGATTGGGACAAAATTGAAGAATTACAGCCTGACTTAATATTAGCCTCGCGCTCTGTACCTGGAATGGAATGGAACGAAAAATTGAAGAGGTAAAGAAATGAAACATCTCGTTTGTCATTGTCCCTAATCCTAAGACATTAAAGGAAGTAGGAGAATGAATATGATCGTTGGAGAAGCTAAGAATACTTCCGAAAGAGTAAACCAATTATATACAATCTGATCCTTGAAAAATATCAATCTTCATGTAGCAAGTGCAAAAGCTAATAAACCTTAATTGGGAATGGTGGGCAAAATCAATATTCACCCCTGGTGAAACCAATTGGTTAACAGAAATATGTAAACTTGCAGGGGATACCTATTTGTTGATTTAGCTCAACCAAGTGTTCATAAGGAAAGGAAGAAATGGTACAAAGAATTCCCGGATGTCATTTGCGTGGGGGTATAAAAAGAATAAGTTAATCCAAAAATTCCATTGAGTGGAACATTTATTCCGTTTCCACAGTCCACACACGTGGAGTGTGGAAACAGAATAAAATAATTATTAAGTGTAAAAATGAAATATCTAAAGTGGAATTTTTACAAAAACACTTCTTTAATAATACGAAACATTTCAAATCTTTTATCTCTCAAGTTTGTAAGTGTTTTTTGTAGGGGAAAAGAGTACCCCAATTCCACTCTTTTTTATAGAAGTAATAGGCACCTTGAAATTATTTGGTCATAAAAATATTTACATTTAATGAAAAAAATAAAGCAACATTTGTGCGTTTTTTCTTTAATAAAAAAATCTGTAAAACCTAATCTATTTTTAGGTTTTACAGATCGTTTTTTTAATTCCCAGCCCCACGATACCTCTTAACCCCTGCATTCCAAAGCAGAATCGCAATCCCGAAGAAAAGCATACCCATCACCGGAGTAAAGAAAGCATATCCATACCATTCATCCCGATTCAAAAAATAGGAAGCAGGATACACACCAACAAAGGCAAAAGGTAAAATCCACGTTAACACAAATTGAATCACCTTGTTGTAAATATTAACGGGATAGCGGCCGTAATTGCTGATATTATACATCATTGGCATGATATCGGTACGGCTGTCGGACCAAAATCCGATCGTTGCAATCGAAATAAAAATCCCGGCATAAATAAAAGCCCCGCCAATCACCATGACGATAAACATCAAAACATCATACCAAGCAAAGGTTAATCCTAGGTTTACACCGGCATAACCCATAATCACTAAGCCGGTAATGGCACCGAATAAAGATTCCAGCTCGATTCGTTCCAATATGATTTGGAAAAGGCTGTGAACCGGGCGAGTTAAAACACGGTCCATTTCCCCTTTGACAATGTAGCGGTCATTAAAGTCCCATATGTTGAAAAAGGACGTAAATAAGGCATAAGGAACAAGGAAAAATCCATAAATAAAAATGATTTCATCACGGTTCCAGCCGCCTAAAAATGCTGTATGGCGAAATACGATTAGGATGAAAACTAAATTGACCGCTTGAAACAAGAGATCAGAAAGGATTTCAATCACTGTATCCACACGATAAGTGAGCCTTGTTTTTAAATATTGAGAGGCATATTGAAAGAACAATGATAGATAAAACATTGGTCAGCCTCCTTGTACGATTAATTGTTTTTTTGCGAGCGACCATAACAAGCGGATTGGAATCAGTAAGATGACAACCCAGAATGCTTGTAGAAGCAAAGCGTTATAAATCTCCTGACCGACAAAGCCTTCTGTAAATATCATACTCGGAACATAGCTGATCGCCTGAAATGGCAAGTAGGACATCACGGTCTGTGCCCAGTCTGGATAAAAAGAAATAGGGAGAAGTAAACCTGAGAACAAATCGATGACAACACGTTTTGCTCGAATCAACCCTGAGTTATTGAATAAAAAGAAAGTCATAATACCCGTCAATAGATTGATATGCGTATTGACAATAAAACTAAAAACGAGCGAGACAAAGAAAAACATCCATGTTGTCAAACTAGCATCGAAGCGGACTGGAAAAATCAAGGATACGATGATCATTCCTGGTACTGAGAAAAACAATAAGCGAAAGATTCCTTCCCCAAGTGCTTGCATCGTTTTCATCCCTAAATAATTATACGGACGGATCATTTCAATTGCGACTTTACCTTCTTTGATTTCAGAGGCAATTTCACGATCAATATTGTTATAATAAAAAGCTCTTGCCATCCAGGAGACGGCCACATAGGTGGTCATTTGCGCAACGGACAATCCTTGAATCTCTTCTTTCCCGCCATAAATCGCCGACCATAAAAAATAGTAGGCTCCGATATTGATGCTATAAATTAAAATTCCGCTATAATAGTTAGTCCGATAGGCGAGCATCATTAAAAAACGAACACGAATCATTTCTATATACATACTCATGTGAGGGCCATTCCTTCTTCATAAATCTTTCGGACAATCTCTTCCGTCGAAACCTCATTAATTCGAACATTCTTAATCGGATTTCTTTGGATGACATCACTAATGATTTGAGATACCAGTTGTTCATCACCGTGGACATACCCAAGCCAAGTGGTCGCATCCTTTTGTTCCCATTGAATATTTTTGATACCAGGCAGACTGCTGCGAGAGACTTCTGACAAAAATTCAAATTCTATTTGTTTTCCTTCAACAGCATGCTCTTGTAGTTGATTCAGCTTACCATCATAGATGATTTTTCCTTCATCTAATAGCACCACTCGTTCACAAAGGGCTTCAATATCGGTTAAGTCATGTGTTGTCAATAGAATGGTTGTTTTATATTGCTCGTTAATTTCCTTTAGAAACTTACGAATTTTTAATTTTACTAATACATCTAATCCAATCGTTGGTTCGTCTAAAAAGAGGAGGGGAGGATTGTGTATAAGGGCAGCGGCTAATTCGCAGCGCATCCGTTGTCCAAGCGACAGCTTTCGTACCGGTTTATCTAATAATGGGCCGATTTCTAACGTTTCAATCACATGGCCCATATGACGGTTATAGTCCTCATCCGAAACGCGGTATACTTTTTTTAATAACCGGAAGGACTCTTGAACCGCAATATCCCACCATAGCTGGGAACGCTGCCCGAACACAACGCCAATGGTTCGCACGAATTCTTCCCGCTGTTTGTGGGGATTCATCCCATTTACCGTAATGGAACCAGATGTGGGTGTTAAAATTCCGGTTAACATTTTAATCGTCGTTGACTTACCGGCACCATTTTCGCCAATATAGCCAACCATTTCCCCTTGTTTAACGGTTAAGGAAATATTGTCAACAGCCGCATGGACTTTATAATTTCTCGTAAATAAATCGCGAAAAGCTCCAGCCAAACCGGGACGACTTGAATAGGAGTTAAATTCTTTCCGTAAATTTTCGACCTCAATGACATTCATTTTGTTGCCCCCTAAAGATATAAAAAACAGTTTTACCAATCTTAAATAATAACGTGAGAAGGTTATCCATGCAAGTATGGGTACTTGTTAACTATTTTGAACACCTAATGTATAGTTTCTAAAGAAATAAACTTAATAGACTGAATATGGCTGTAGTTATTGACTTAAAAAATGTTCCTTGTTAGTATTTTCTCTATTGATTTTATATTTATTTACCTTGTATATGTTCAAGAATATGGCTTGAACGTTTCTACCGGGCTGCCGTAAATGGCCTGTCTACAAGGGGCAATGATAGTGATAGAGTTGTAGACTATTTATTGACCTTGTAGAACATTCCTCCGGCAGTATGCCGGGGGATTTTTTTATTTTACTTGATCTGGAGGTCACAACATGAAAAACTACTTTCAATTTTCCGAACGGAACACTTCCTTTAAACAGGAAAGTGTGGCGGGAATTACAACGTTTCTTTCAATGGCTTATATTCTCGTCGTCAATCCAGTCATCCTTAGTCAAACGGGGATGGATAAAGGAGCGTTATTCACGGCAACAGCTCTATCCGCCATTATTGGCTCGCTTCTCATTGGTTTGATCGCCAATTATCCGATTGGCATTGCTCCAAGTATGGGAATCAATGCTTTCTTTACCTTTACAGTATGCATTGGCATGAAAATACCTTGGGAAACGGCGTTGGCAGGGGTATTTATGGCTGGAGTATTATTCGTAATTCTAAGCTTATTAAAAATCCGTGAAAAGATTATTAATGTGATTCCCCAAGATTTAAAACATGCGATTGCTGGAGGAATTGGTTTCTTTGTCGCCTTTATCGGTCTAAAAAATGCAGGGCTTGTTATCGCGGATGAAGCCACTTTTGTGGCGATTGGAAATCTCAAATCTGCCCCAACTCTCCTTGCGATTGCTGGATTTATCATTACGATTATTCTCTTAAATAAAGGGATAAAGGGCGGAATTTTTTACGGAATGGTGCTGTCAACCAGCATTGGTATCACATTTGGAATTATTAAAACCCCTGATGCTATCATTGGAAAAATACCAAGCTTGGAACCTACCTTTGGTGTGGTATTCGAAAATTTGGATGACATCTTTTCACCAAAAGTGCTTGCCGTTATTTTTACGTTTTTGTTCGTTGCATTTTTTGATACAGCCGGTGCGCTGATTGCCATTGCCAGCCAGGCAGGCTTAATGAAGAATAACGAGATTCCTAATGGGGGGAAAGCACTCCTCGCTGACTCAATGTCTACCGTTATTGGAGCTGTACTGGGTACATCTACTACTGCCTCAATGGTTGAATCCTCTTCTGGAATTGCAGCTGGTGGCCGGACAGGCTTTACATCCATCGTTATTTCGGCATGCTTTATTATTTCCTTATTTTTCTCGCCTGTGTTATCGATTGTCACTCCCGAGGTAACTGCCCCAGCACTTATTATTGTTGGTGCTATGATGGCGACTGAAATTAGCAAGATTCATTGGGGCAATTTGGCCATCGTCATTCCAAGCTTTATTACGATCATTATGATGCCTTTGACATACAGTATTGCAACAGGGATTGCCCTAGGGTTCGTGCTATACCCAATTAGTATGATCGCTATGAAAAAAACAGGTGAAATTCATCCGATCATGTATGTTCTATGTTTAACATTTATTGGCTATTTTGTTTATGTTATTTAAAAAAATACAATAAGACAATAAACAATATAACATTCACAAATGTTGATATATCAATGTTTGAGAGTGTTTTTTGATTTTCTGGGAAGTGATTCATCATAACTTATGAAACGAGAAAGTAGAAATTCTTAAAGTAAGCAGGAATTTTCATATTTCATAGATAAGTAATATAAGAACTATTCTGTAAATTCGGAAGAAATAGTGATTGTTTATTCAACGATTGGGTTTGGTTGAAATCTTAATCATAGTGAATTAAAAAAGGCTAAAACCCCCTTATTCAGAGCGACGCGAAAGGATTGTCCCAAAATCATGATTATAAATAAATTTATTACACCTGAAATTATTTTTGGTAAAAACGCTATAAGGCAAGCGGGTGAGGCTTGTTTACGACTTGGAGCGAAAAAAGTATTAATTGTAAGTGATGTTGGTGTTGCGAAGGCTGGATGGCTGGAAAAAGTGATGGAAATCTGCAAAGAATCCTTTTTGCCATTTGCAACCTTTAGCGAGTTAACCACGGATCCAAAGGATACGGAAGTTGTGAAGGGCTGCCGTGCATTTATTGAAAATGAATGTGATGCCATTATTGGTGTTGGAGGGGGAAGCGCGTTAGACGTAGCGAAAGCCATTGCCATCCTTGCTACGAACGGTGGGAAAATCAGTGATTATGAGGGGATAGATAAAATTGAAAAACCGCTTCCCCCAATGATTATGATTATGACAACGGCTGGATCAGGATCTGAAGTATCACAATTTTCTATCATTGTTGACTCAAACCGAAAAAAGAAAATGACCATCATATCTAAATCATTGGTGCCCGATATTGCGATTATTGACCCCTATACTCTCGTGACAAAAGACAGTAGTTTAACCGCAGCAACGGGGATGGATGTTCTCACGCATGCAATTGAAGCATATGTCAGCATAGCTGCTACACCACTTACAGATGTACAGGCTAAAAATGCACTTACCCTTGTCTCCACCTATTTACGTCCCTCCGTTGCATCTAAAACAAATGAGGAGGCGAAGGAAGCGATGGCAATGGCTAGTTTGCAAGCTGGACTTGCCTTTTCTAATGCCATCCTTGGTGCAGCACACGCAATTTCACATGCGATCGGAGGAAGGTTTCCCCTGCCTCATGGTGAAATAAACGCCATTCTACTACCTTATGTTATGGATTTTAATTTTATTGCAGCTCCTAAACGATTTTTAGACATTGCTGAATGTATGGGGATTGATGCAAGGGGATTGACACAAAGGGAAGCAGGGAATGCCGCTATTCAATTTGTAAATGAGCTATCCATTGATATCGGAATACCTAAACGGTTACGAGAGGTAGGCATTACCGAAAGTGTGATTGAGTCTATAAGTCAAACAGCACTAGAAGACGCATGTATGATTACCAATCCCCGTGATATGAGTCTTGAACAAGTTAAATTCTTATTAAAAAAAGTATTATAAGGTGGTGAATCAACATGCTGGAAGACAAGCTTGAGATGATTGCTCTTTTAACCGGTGTAGATTCTTCCAAAAAAAATTATTATACAGAATTAAAAAAAACAGTGGAGCAATTAAAAAAGAAGAATATGCAGCTAGAAATTATGAATGAAGTGATGAAAAGTATTAAGATTGATATGTCGTTAGAAGATATTTTAAATAACATCATTGATAAATTAAGAATGCTTGTTCATTTTGATCGATTGAGTTTTTTTATGTTAAACAATGACACTCTCACTTTAAAAAAGGATTTTCCTGAAAAGTTCTGTCTTGAAATAAAAACCACAATACCAAAAGAATGCTCGCTATATTGGTCTGCATTAAAAAATCGGCAAATCATTTTCCGCCATTTAAAGGATGCTGTCGATGGCTTTTATGAAAAGAAATACTTGACTGGTCTTCAATTAAGTTCCATTTTGGTACTACCCATTTATAGTAAAAACAATGGGATTGGAATTTTAAGTATCGGTCGCAAAGATGGAACGGAATGGAGTACAGATGAACTTGCATTTTTAGAGCAACTTACTGATCATTTAGCCGTTAGCATTGAAAATGCCCAATTATACAGTGAAGTATTACGTTCGAAACAGGAATGGGAGGATACATTTAAAGCTGTTGATGAGATGATTATTGTTTTTGATAAAGATTTGAATGTTCTTCGGTTTAACGATTCAGTAAAAACCTTTATTGCTAATAGTGAAAAATCCAATTTCTTCGTATTAGAAGATCACTGTAAAACACTTGTAAAAGAAACGTTTCAAACCCAAAAAGCAGCTTATAAAGAAATTCATCTACAAAATCTTTCTATTTGTGAGCTGTATACGTATCCGGTTTATAATAATGAACATATCGTTTATGGAGTAATCGCTTATATCAAGGATGTAACTGTAAAAAGGAAAATGGAGGTACAATTGCTCCATTCAGGAAAACTAGCGGCAATAGGGGAAATGGCAGCAGGAGTAGCTCATGAATTAAACAGTCCATTAACCGCAATATTAGGTAATTCTCAACTTTTATTAAGAAATGTAAACAAGGATGACCCTTTGTATATCCTATTAAACGACATAAAAAATTGTGGAGATCGCTGTAAACGAATCATTAAAAGTCTGCTCACTTTTTCTCGACAGGATGAGTACTTGTTTGATTCTTATTCTGTAAACGATGCCGTAAAACAAATTCTCAATCTCCTAAAGTATCAGTTAGAAAAAAATCAGATCAACATAAAAGTCATTCTTCAAGAGGATTTGCCGCTGATTGAGGGAAACCAACAACAGGTTGAACAAATTATCATTAATTTACTTTTAAATGCAAAGGATGCGGTGGAGCATTCTGCAAGAAAAAACAAGGAAATCATCATAAAAACATCACTACAGTCTAATGAAGTTCATTTATCCGTGATAGATAACGGGATTGGAATAGAAGAAAACCGATTATCTGAAATCTTTCATCCTTTTCATACAACAAAAGAATCGGAAAAAGGTACGGGATTAGGTCTATCAGTGAGTATAGGTATTGCCAAAGCACATAGTGGAACCATCGAGGTGGGCAGTCAACTCAGTGAAGGCAGTACATTTACATTAAAATTGCCTCTGCAGCAATCAAAATATGTTGGGGTGATGTCATGACAAACCTATTAATTATTGATGACGAAATAGAAATTGGTCATTTTTTATCGCACCTTTTTATGTCGAAAGGATACGATGTCAAGGTTGTCAATAGTGGAAAGGATTTTTATAACATAGATTTTACCCAGCAAGCTTTCCATGCTGCGATGATTGATTTAAAACTACCGGATGGGAATGGTCTAACCTTATTACAGCATTTAAAAAAATTTCAGCCAAGATGTATAGCGATCATTATGACAGGCTACAGTACCATTAGAACAGCCGTTGAAGCCATTAAGTTAGGTGCAAGTGATTATATTGAAAAACCGTTTGATGATATTGATTTATTAGAAACGCAAATTGATAATCTGATTGTTTCAAATGTTACCTCTGATCTGCAACATGTTCGGGACTTAGCCACTGATGTGGGACTTATTGTTGGCAAAAATGAGACGATGAATCAGCTAATCCAAACGGCTTATAAAGTGGCGGGAAAGAATGTAAATGTTTTAATAGAGGGTGAAACAGGAACTGGAAAAGAAGTTTTATCACGTTTTATTCATCAAGCGAGTAGAAGGAGTCATGAATCTTTTATCGGTGTAAACTGTGGGGCAATATCTGAATCACTTTTAGATAGTGAACTATTTGGTCACGAAAAAGGGGCATTTACAGGGGCAACACAACAACGAAAAGGGCTGTTTGAAATAGCTAGTAAAGGGACTTTGTTTCTTGATGAAATTGCTGAAGCCTCTCCCTCTATCCAAGTGAAGCTGCTTCGTGTCCTCGAAACACGTGAATTTATGCGTGTAGGGAGTGAAAATATTTTTCATACCAATACTCGTTTACTTGCAGCAACAAATGAAAACCTTCAGGAAGCCGTTCAACAAAAAAAATTTAGAGAAGATTTATTTTACCGGCTAAATGTTGTTCATCTAAAAATTCCTCCTCTACGGGAAAGAAAGGAAGATATTCCTTTATTAATTGAATACTGTCTAAAACGCTATCCCAAAATAGATATCTCCTTCTCCGAAGATGCAATGGAAGTATTACAAAACTATGAATGGGCGGGGAATGTCCGTGAATTATCCAACTTTATTACAAGAGTCGTGACATTATCTGATTCTAATCATGCGCGAATTACGGCAGACAATTTGCCGTTAAACAGTAAGCTTACCAGAACGACTACTCTAGTAAAAACGAAGAAACGAGTAGATGCAGGTACTCGAGAAAGTAATCTCGAACGTTATTTACAAAAATGGATTAGACAAACTCTAAACGTCTTTGAGCAAAAAGATGGAATTCGTTTAGAAGAGGTTCTTTCTCAAGTTAAACAGTTGGAGTCGCATATAGGAAAAGCATTTGTTTTACGGACATTAAAAGAAACTTACGGAAATCGAAAAGAAGCGGCCAATAGATTACAAATTACAATAAGAAAATTAAGGTACCTTTTAAACGAAAAAAAAGACGGACCCGAAAGTATAGATGTTGATTGAAAACGCATATAAATAAAAGAATGATGGCTCCAAATGATAGGATCCCCTTGTAGTAGACCTGATAAATCACGGTTTACAGCAGAGGGGATTTTTTATGTGTGAAAGGGTGAAGGAGCTAAGGAATAGTGTTTGTAAACTTGTGATTCTTATTTGAGTCTAACAATTAATTGTCATTTCTCAACGCAATTACGGCTGAGTCGGGCCGATTTTTCGGCACTAAAGGAGAAGGAGCAAGTAGAAAACCTGTAATGGAAGCGTTTTAAAAGTTGGCACAGATTTTGCATATTTAATAGTGAATGCGAATTTGAGGAGGAGTGGTTTTATATGTGTAATCATAACAATGGAAATAGCAGAATGATGAAAGCTGCCGTGGTAAATGAGTTTAAACAACAATTAGAAATTAAGGAAGTACCAGTGCCAGAATTAGAGTATGGTGAAATCCTCGTCAAAATAAAAGCTTGTGGTGTTTGTCATACTGACTTGCATGCTGCTCATGGGGATTGGCCAGTAAAGCCCAAACTTCCACTTATTCCAGGTCATGAAGGGGTTGGAATCGTTGAAGTGGTAGGGGAAGGGGTTACATCCATAAAAGTAGGAGACCGCGTTGGCATTCCATGGCTATATTCAGCTTGTGGTGAATGTGAGTATTGCTTAACCGGACGTGAAACATTATGTCCAGATCAATTAAATGCAGGCTATTCAGTAGATGGAGCTTATGCAGAATATTGTAAGGCTCCGGCAAACTACGTGGTGAAAATTCCGGAGAATCTAGATTTTGCTGAAGTATCTCCCATTTTCTGTGCAGGGGTCACTACTTATAAAGCATTAAAAGTTGCAGATGCAAAACCTAGTGATTGGGTTGCGATTTATGGAATAGGCGGTCTTGGTCATGTTGCATTACAGTATGCGAAAGCGATGGGTTTTAATGTCATTGCGGTTGATATTCAAGATGACAAACTGGAATTAGCTAAAGAATTAGGTGCTGACCTTGTCATAAATGGCTTAAAAGTAGATCCTATTCAAGAAATTAAGGAGCAAGTAGGCGGGGTTCAGGCTGCAGTTAGTGTTGCCGTAACGAAAAAAGCATTTGAACAAGCGTACGGTTCGGTGAAAAGAGGCGGAACACTTGTTGTCGTAGGTCTACCAAACGATGAATTACCAATTCCTATTTTTGATACTGTATTAAATGGAGTAACCGTGAAAGGATCCATAGTAGGGACAAGAAAGGATTTACAAGAAGCGATCGAATTCGCAGCACAAGGAAAAGTACGGACGAATATAGAAGTCCAACCGCTTGGCCAAATTAATGATGTCTTTGACAGAATGGCAAGTGGGAAAATTAATGGCCGTGTTGTTCTTTCGATGTCGTAAGGTGTATCTTTTTTAAAAACACAGGGGTATTCATACATACCCCTATGTTTCTATGAAATTCTTTTATAGATTAGGAGGCGGAATGTATGCAAAATGTTAGTGCAATGGATAGGGAATTAAAAGCTAGATTAATAGAATTTTTGAATGGACCAAAACAACTATTCATTAATGGAGAATGGGTAGATTCGATTTCCGGTAAAACATTTGAAACGGTCAATCCTGCAACGGGTGAAAAAATAGCTGATGTTGCTGAGGCAGGTCCAGAAGATATTGATGTAGCTGTAAAATCTGCAAGAGAAGCTTTTGATCATGGCAGATGGTCTAGAATGGGAACCGCGGAGAGAAGCCGCTTAATCTACAAACTGGCTGATTTAATTGAAGAACATAAGGTAGAGCTTGCACAGTTAGAAACACTAGATAATGGGAAACCAATTCGTGAAACGTCAAATGCTGATATTCCATTAGCTATCGAACATTTTCGTTATTTTGCTGGATGGACAACCAAAATTGTCGGACAAACCATCCCTGTACAAGGAAATTATTTTAATTATACACGTCATGAAGCAGTAGGTGTAGTTGGACAAATCATTCCTTGGAACTTCCCCTTATTAATGGCAGCATGGAAGCTTGGTGCTGCACTTGCAACGGGTTGTACCGTTGTGTTAAAACCAGCGGAACAAACACCACTATCCGCGTTATATCTAGCAAAATTGATTAATGAAGCAGGGTTCCCAAAAGGGGTTGTCAACGTTGTACCTGGCTATGGTAATGCAGCAGGTGCACCACTTGTGAATCATCCATTAGTGGATAAAGTTGCTTTTACAGGTTCCACAAAAGTCGGCAAATCGATTATGAGTCAGGTAAGCCAATCATTAAAACGAGTGACACTCGAGCTTGGTGGAAAATCCCCCAACATCATTTTACCTGACGCCGATCTTTCCAAAGCGGTTCCGGGTTCATTGATGGGAATTATGTTTAATCAGGGACAAGTTTGCTGCGCGGGAAGCCGTTTATATGTGCAGAAGAAACAATACGATAATGTGGTAGCCGATCTTGTGTCTTTGACAAAAGACATTAATCAGGGGAATGGTTTATTACAGGAAACGACAATGGGACCACTGATCTCCCTTCAGCAGCAAAATCGTGTAAAAAGTTATATCGAGAAAGGAATGGAAGAAGGGGCTGAAGTACTTACAGGGGGGAATATCCCGTACAATCAAGGTTATTTTGTTGCTCCAACCATCTTTTCAGATGTAAACCATTCCATGACCATTGCCAAAGAAGAAATTTTCGGACCTGTTGTGGCTGCCATGCCATTTGATGATATTGATGACCTTGTAGAGAAAGCAAATGACTCAAATTATGGCTTAGCAGCAGGTGTTTGGACGCAGGATATTAAGAAAGCTCATTATCTTGCACACCGAATTAAAGCCGGTACGATTTGGGTAAATTGCTATAATGTCTTCGATGCCGCAAGCCCATTTGGAGGATATAAGCAATCCGGTATTGGCCGTGAAATGGGCAGTTATGCCTTGGAAAATTATACTGAAGTGAAGAGTGTATGGGTGAATATGGAATAAACCAGATAACTCGATTCTAGTACAAAATCTACTAAAGGTTAAAAGTGATGAGTCACAACTTCCTCACAATTCACAATACTTAAATGTGTGTCAAAGAGAAAAGGTGAATAAATCATGATTTAAAGGATCAGCGATGAATTATTACTTGAAACTTATGTGAAGGCAGTAAAATTAAAAGTTAATTCAGGTTTTATTGATTTGCTTCGAAATGAGATTAATAGAAGACATCATTTAATTAGATAAAAAATAACCCCTTTACTTTCAAACAAATTGAAAGTAAGGGGTTATGAGAATAGTAATGTATTAGGAAACAGCTCTTTCAAAAATAAGTTCAAAAAAGGAAGAAGAACCATTTCCAGATGTAACTGGAGCGAAAACTTGGATAAATCGCCAGCCATCCTTTGCGTGGTTGGCGATTGTTTCATGATAATTCTCTTTTGGTTCATTATTCCATCTGCTTAGATTAATTTTTACAAATTTATACTCGTACATTTTTGAACCCCCAATTTAGGTAATATAGATTTTTGGCCACTGAGCTTTTTCTTTAAAACGCGTACTGAATAACAAAATTGGTCATAAAAAGAATGGCAATCATATAAAGTGCAGGGTGTATGTCTCTGCCCTTACCCATGAAGAGTTTTAACAAAGGGTATAGAATAAAGCCAATTGCCATGCCATCCGCAATACTATAGGTTAAAGGAATCAAAACAATGATTAGTAATGCGGGAAAGCTTTCAGTGAAATCGTCCATGGAAATATGAACGATATTTTGCAGCATTAGAACCCCGATTAATATTAGAATAGGTGAAACCGCACTTGCAGGTACCAATTTAATGAGAGGGATAAACAATATCGAAATAAGAAACAATAATCCAGTTACAATGCTTGTTAAACCTGTTCTTCCTCCTGCGGTGATTCCTGCTGCTGATTCTACAGATGCGACCGTGGGACTCGTTCCAAAGATTCCAGAAGATAACACGGAAACCGCTGTAGCTTGAAGAGATTTCTTGCTGCTCTCTGGACGATTTAGCATTTTACTCTGACCATGAATCAAGCCTATATTTTCAAATACAACTACCATTGCGAAAGAGACAGTAGTTAACCAGAATACGATATTTCCAGCTTGTGCAAACGATAGATGGCCAAACACCCCAAGGTATTCATGAAACGAAGGCAATGTTAGAGAAATCCCTTCAAAATCAGATCCACCGAGCATGATGGATAAAATCGAGGTGATCACAATACTTAATAAAAGGTTTCCTGGAATATTTTTAATAAATAAAAAGACCGTAATGATCAAACCAATAAAGGTAGTAATCACTGAGGGACTGCTTAAATCCCCAATTGCAAGCAAGGTGTGATTAGAATTCGTAATAATTCTAGCGTTATCAAAGCCAATGAGGATCAACAAGATTCCAATCCCAATCGTGATGGCTTCTTTTAAGGAATTAGGAATAGAGGAGGTAATCACCTTTGCTATTGGTGTAAAGGCAATTCCCGCAAAGATTATCCCCGTTACAAATACCATCGCCAAAGCTTCCTGCCAAGTAAATCCCCCAGATTGTACAATTGTAAAAGTAAACATTGCATTGAGCCCCATGCCTGGAATGAGTAGCAGTGGGGTATTACTCCATAATCCAACAATGATACATCCAAAAGAACTGGTCACAATCGTCGCGATTATTCCTGCCTCCAGCGGAATTCCAGCTGCTTCCAAAATCGTTGCATTGACAATAATTATGTAGACAGCAGTGATATAGGAAATAAAGCCTGCAGAAAATTCTTTTCCTACTGTCGTACTATGTTGATGTAATTTAAAAAAGCGATCCATGTCTATCTCTCCTAACAGGAATATGTGCAACTACGCCTCTGTCTTCGCCAATCGGCGAGTTTTCTTTATTCGATCGTTATCGTAACATAGACAAGTACTATACGAAAAATATATAATTTATATCAAAACCATATGTTTTTTATATAGAAGGTGTAAATATGGACATTAAGCAATTACGATATTTTATTGCCATAGTGGAAGAAAAGAATATAACAGCTGCGGCAAAACGACTACATATGTCACAGCCACCGCTAAGCATCCAGTTAAAACAATTGGAGGATGAGCTGGGGGTGCATTTAATTGAGCGAAATGGCAAAAGTATGGAATTAACGGATAAAGGCCTAGTCCTCTATCAACATGCTTTACATCTTATAAACCGTTTCGAAGAAATAAAAAATGAGTTACAGGATACTGAGGAGGGGAAAAAGGGGGCCCTGCATGTGGGGATTAATACGTTATCGGTTTTAGGATTTTCGGAAATGATCCAATCCTTCCACAAGAATTATCCGCTAGTTTCCTTAAAAATTGTTCTAAATGATTCCTTTTATTTAGCTGAATTGGTTAAATCGAGAGCAATTGAAATGGCATTTGTACGTCTTCCACTTGAACATCGAGGTTTATCCTATCATCATCTTATTGATGAGCCATTTGTTTTCGTAAGTAATAAAGTAATACAAGAAATTTCTTTAGAGGAGATTGCTGAGTGGGACCTTATTATTCCAAGTACAGAAGGCCTGGGTATCTATGATACTATTCTTGAAGTCTTTTCGAGGCAGGAGCTAGACCTAACGATTATTGCGGAGTGTTCTAGTATGCATGTATTAATGGAAATGGTAAAGGGAGGAATGGGGGCAACGATTGTTCCAAAATCAGTTTTTGATGTTTATGGAGCTAAAAGTCTTTACTCTACACCGATCAGCAATGCCACTATGTCTTCATCTGTAGGCGTCATTTGGTTAGAAAATCATTATGTCTCTACTCCTGCCAAAAAATTCATGGAAATAGTGAAAACTTACTATCAGATTTCACTATTTTAACACTGGGAGCAAGCTTTATCAGATTTAAAAAAGCAGTGAAACAACAAGTCTTTATTGATTACTTGTTGATTCACTGCTTTGTTGTCTGTTCTGATAGCTTTCAATCGCTTCTCTAAGCCTCCTAACGCCTTCTTCTATTTTTTCTAGAGAAAGGCTCCCATATCCAAGCACCATTTTATTACTATGGGTATCCTTTACGAGTGAGTAATGGTCGACAGAATAAACTAAAACTCCATAATTTTGAAGCCAGTCTATTAATGGTTCATGAATCTCGACTTGAGGGATTTCTACTACTAAATGCATCCCTGCCGCATGTCCTAAAATGATGCAGTCTGGAAAGTGGCTTTTTAAATTTTTTACTAGTGACTCGCGTCTTTGTTTATAGATCCGTTTCATTTTACGAATGTGTCGATCAAAATGTCCTTCTCGCATAAATCTAGTAAGAATCAACTGCTCGAGGGAGGAATGGTGTCGGTCGGTATACCATTTCATTTTTTTAAAGGGTTCAATGAGTACTTGAGGTAACACAACATAACCAATTCTTAAGCCAGGGGATAGAATTTTACTAAAAGTACCAACATAGATTACCTTTTCCGGTTCAAGTCCCTGAACCGAATGAACAGGAGTCCCTTCATAGGTGAATTCACTATCATAATCATCCTCGACAATATAGCAGTTATGCTGCCGTGCATATTGAATTAACTGAATCCTCCTTTGAATGGTTAAGGTAACCCCCAACGGAAACTGATGAGAGGGTAGGACAAAAATAAAAGCAGGCGGGTTCTCTTGTGATAGACCATCCGGGTTGATACCTTTTTCATCTACGGGGATGGGGCAAAGGCTGGCTCCAGCGTAAGTAAAAATTGTTCGCATTTCGTCTGTCACGGGATCCTCCACAGCAACGAGTTTGTTTTTTTGAATGAGCAGTTCTGTGAGTAGAGACAAAGCTTGTGTTGCTCCCGAGGTAATGATGATTTGATGAGGCTCACTGTTGACACCTCTCGTTCTAAAAATATAACGGGAAATCTCTTCGCGTAATGCCAGTAAGCCCTCAGCTGACTGATATCCGAAAATCGTGTCTGGTGATTCATCACATACATCCTTCGCAAGTCGTCCCCATATTTTTCGTGGAAAATGATCCATCGCTGGAGTCGCTGCCTTGAAATCAATCATATCTTGGAGTTTATTTGTAAATAGCTCCGTATTATTTTTTCTTGGATTCGCTTGATGATTTAGAAAAAGCGAACCTGGCGCCACGAAACTACCTGATTTAGGGCGAACGATTAAATAACCTTCCGCTGCCAATTGGTCATATACCTCTAAGCAAATATTTCTGGATACTCCAAGTAAATGAGCAAGCTCTCGAGTAGAGGGTAATTTCTCGTCCGTTTTCAAATCCCCATTTAGGATATATTGCCGCAGTTGTTCATATACCTGCTGTGTTAACGTTTTGCTAAGAGTGCGATCCACTTGAAACCACATGATGATCCCTCCGATTTGAATCTGGTACTATAAAGTTTTAATGTTTTTGGCTCTGTATAGTACCAGTATAACATGTTACCTTTGTAGTAATTTACTAGGAGGCGATCATTTTATGAAAACAATCGGATTAATTGGTGGCTTAAGTTGGGAATCCACAAGTGTTTATTATCATTCTATTAACCGTTCCATTCAGCAGAAATTAGGAGGCATCCACTCGGCAAAATGCTTACTCTATTCCTTCGACTTTGAAGAAATAGCCCAGCTGCAAAGAGAAGGGGAATGGGAATTGGCTACGAAGAGGATGATCGAAGCGGCAAAAATAGTAGAGAATGGCGGGGCAGACTTAATTGCCATTTGTACCAACACCATGCATCTGATGGCAAACGAAGTACAGGAAGCAATTGAAGTACCACTTATTCATATCGTCGATTGTGTGGTAGAGGAAATTAGAACAAAAAATATCTCAAAAGTAGGATTATTAGGGACACGGTTTACCATGGAACAATCTTTTTATAAAGAACGATTAAACCAAAACGATATCGATGTCATTATTCCCGAAGAGGAAAACAGAAAAATCGTCCATGATGTCATTTTTGGAGAGTTATGTAAAGGCATCATCACAGAATCAGCGAAGGAAGCGTATTTGAATATCATCAACAAACTAGTGGAAGCTGGTGCAGAGGGGATCATCTTGGGATGTACCGAAATTCCTTTATTGATTCAGCAAACGGAGACAAGCATACCTTTATTTGACACGACGGCTATTCATGCTAATAAAATGGTTGAAAAAGCCTTAGCTGAGTAGGGGGATATCCTGCACTAAATTGAGTATCCATAATGAATAAACTACTCATTGAGCAATTTCCACTTTTAACCGTACTAGTTGATTACTAGTGCGGTTTTATAATTATTTGGAAGTCAAAACCTAGAAATATAGGAATAAACAGGACATAAGTAGTTATGTTCTCATTTATTGTTTTATTCGAAAAAACAATAATTTTACAGAATTTCCTAGTTACTGATTTCATAATTTATTGATAATTTTGATCCATCATGGTATGACTATATGTAAGTGTTTACATTTTGTGATGGAAGGTACATAAATGTTGGATCAATCTTTGAAGACAATCCTGGTCATTTTATCAGTGGTTTTTATTATTCTATTAAGTCGATTTATTATCACAGCCGAAGAGTTTAAAATCGCAGTGGATAGATTCCATGAAACGAATATAGGAGATTCTAGTAAAAATCATCTTATTTTAATTGCACAAGAATACAATAATCCATATTGGGAGGATATTAGAAAAGGGGCTGAAGAAGCTGGGGAAATTTATAATATTCTTGTAGAGTATAAAGGTCCTATTAGGAGCAATATGGAAGAACAATTAAAGCTGTTAGAAAAATCTATTGCCTCAAATCCAGATGGAATTATTGTGCAAAGTTTAAATGATGGGGAGTTTTCGCCTTTAATTGATAAGGCAATAGCGAAAGGAATTCCTGTAATAACAATAGATACAGATGCACCTTCTAGTAAACGGCTGTCATATGTAGGTACGGATAATTATTTTGCAGGACAAATGCTTGGTTATAAAGTTGTAAAAGAAATGAATGGAAAAGGAAAAGTTGGTGTCATCAGCGGAGATATATCTGCTGAGAATCAAAAATTACGTTTAAATGGTTTTCAATCAGTAATAGAAAAGCAGCCAAACATGGACATTATTGAGGTTTTATCTTCTAATATATCAAAGGTCAAAGCGGGACAACAGGCAGAAAAAATCCTACGTATACATCCTGATGTTTCGGCATTAGTTGGAACGAGCGTTCTCGATGCACCAGGAATACTAGATGCGAGAGAAAAATTACAAAGAAATGATGTCTTAATTTTCGGATTTGATGATGTAGAAGATACTTTAAATGCAATAAAAGATAAAAAAATTGCAGCAACCATGGTACAAAAACCATACCAAATGGGTTATCAATCCGTTACTATAATGAATGATTATTATCATCATTTACCAATTCCAAAGCAGTTTTTTACAAATAGTATCATTATTGATTCTACCAATGTTGACTTGGAGTGAAGGACTTGAACATACGAACAAAGTTAGTTGTTTTCATTCCGATCCTTGTTTTTCTATTAACAATCATGGCTTTTGTTATCTATCAAAGCGGGAAAATGGTGCAAAATAGCTATCATATGATGATGGAACGTGTATTGCTGTTCAAACATATTTCAAATGAGACACAAGAAAATTTATTATTGCTAAATTCTTATATACTAGATCAGAATAATGAGAGCTATGAAGAATTTAATCAGCAAAAAGAGAGATTAATCAAATTATCTGAGGATCTTGATAACGCAGATAAGGAAGAGGTACAAATCAGTAATTATACCAAAATGATTAATTCCTATTTGGATGCTGCATCTTCAGTTGTATATTATTTAAATCGAGATGATTTTGAATCCTATCTTATAAGATATGATGAGGCAGAAAAAATAGCGGGGTTTATACAGGAAGATGGCCAGCAAATTGTTGACAGTGAGCTTTCTTACTATGAACCAATCTACCGGGACATAAGAAATTATTCAGAAACGATAAATCAGCTTGGGATTCTTTTATTTATCATTGCCACTTTACTTAGTATCGTATTTGCCATTTGGATGTCACGTTCCATAACTATTCCCATTAATAGACTAGTAGATAAAGCAAGGCAAATATCGAAAGGCAATTTAGAGATTGAAACAGAAGATATAACAAAAACCAATGATGAAATGGGTATTTTAGGTAAGGCTTTTCATCAAATGCTTAAAGACTTAAAACATTATATTGCAGAAAATATTCAAGCATTGGAAAAGACCCATCTTGTTAAGGAATTAGAGTTAAAAGCACTCCAAAGTCAGATCAATCCTCATTTTTTATTTAATACACTTAATATTATTGCCAATTTAGCCTATATTGAAGGGGCTGAAAAGACAAGTGATTTAACCGCATCGACATCAAACCTAATCCGCTATAATTTACGGAAACTCGAACAGCCTGTTACTTTAAAAGATGAAGTGGAACATATTAAGGAATACTTAACCATTCAAAAGGCACGGTTCCAAGAACGGGTTTCTTTTGAGTTTGATATTGATGAATCTGTTTTAGAACAATTAATTCCTTGTTTAACGCTTCAGCCAATTTTAGAAAATGCCTTTGTCCATGGTATTGAAGACTTGGAACAAGGGGGGAAAATCATGATAACGATGAAAGATTCGGAATCCAGTGTTCTCATTCAATTAAGTGATAATGGCAATGGAATGGATGAACCAATTAGGAAGAGACTAGTAAATTTTCTTTTGGAGGAAAGAGCGGATCCTAAAGCTGATAATAAGAAATCAACAGGGCTTGGTACCATAAATGTATTTAAAAGACTTTATCTATTCTATGGAGAAAAAATGAACATTGAGATCACAAGTAATATTGGGGTTGGAACAACTGTGATCTTTAAACTGCCAAAGCTACCTATGAATCGTATCAGCTGAAAATGGATTGGGGGGGACTTTTTGTATCGAATTTTAATTGCGGATGATGAGGCAATTGAGCGCCAAGGGTTGGAACTAATGATTACACGAGCAATGCCCGGAATGTTTGAATTTTATCATGCAGAAAATGGAAGAGTTGCAATAGAAAAAGCAGAACAGAAAAAGCCGGATATCGTCTTTATGGATATAAAAATGCCGGGAATACGGGGGATTGATGCTTTAAAAGAAATTATCAGGAAAAATCCTCATGTGAAAACTGTGCTTGTAACTGCATATGATTATTTTGGCTATGCAAAGGAAGCTTGCTCGATGGGGGTTAATGATTATCTTTTAAAGCCTAGGAAGAAAGCTGAAGTGCTGGGCGTAATTGAAAAGCTAGTCAAAAAAATTGAAATGGAAAATCAGCAAAGAAGTCAGGAATTACAACAAAGAGAAACGGTTTCAACTTTATTACCTTTAGCAGAGTCTGAATTATGTCTGATTATAATGATGGATTTAATTGTTGAATCGGATTTTCATGATCTAAATGTGCTACTAAAAACTAGGATTAATAAAGGATATTCTTTGGTTATTTCCTTGCAATCAAATGAAGAAAAACAGCTTGAACATGAGAAACAGTACATATATTCAACCATTAAAAACTTCATAAAATTAAATAGTGAGGAATGCCTAGTTAGTCCTTTGATAGGGAATCGGATTACACTTTTTACGAATAATCCAGACAATCAAAATGGTCATTTGGATGTGAAAAAAAGGAGTATCGCTTTTGCAGAAAAGATCCATCATTTTATTGAGAGAGAATATCGAATAAGTACTAATATTGGTATTGGAACCGTACGAGCAGGATTGGAAGGACTTCGTTGTTCTTATTATGAAGCAACAATTGCATTAAGTAATGGTTGTAAAGGAAATGCCATACGTTATTATTCTGAAGTAAATAGAGATGATCAACAAGAAATCATATTAAATATTGGAGAACAACTACTAAGAGAATTAAACATAAAAGAAAAGGAAGCAAAGACTGATTCACTAATTGACCGTGCAAAGCAGTATATGGAAGAAAATTATTCAAGGGATATCAGCATGGAATTAGTGGCAGAAGTAATGAATCTAAGTCCTTATTACTTTAGTAAAATTTTTAAAAAGATGGAAGGTATAACATTTATCGATTATTTAACCCTATTAAGGATTAATAAATCAAAAGTGTTGTTACATGATCAAAATTTAAGTTTAAAGGAAATCTGTTTTCAAGTTGGATACAATGATCCCAATTATTTTAGTCGAGTATTTAAAAAAGTAACTGAATTATCTCCATCAGATTATCGGTATCAAGTGACTAAATCCTATTCTTCCTAGATTAGGATTTTTTTGTTATTTAGACGACAAGATAGTGCTAGAAAGAGAACAATAATGTTAACGTTTCCAAACGGCCGCATAAAAGTGAAGAATGAACACAAATCAGTACAGATGGTTGTTTGTCTTTACAGTTTCGTTGCATGGTATATTCAAGTTGAAAGCGATAACAAATGATTTAGGAGGAAAATCAAGATGGTTAAATGGGGAAAAAGCATTAAATTTGGGGTAATGAGTCTTTTATTAACTTCAACTATTTCAGGTTGTGGAATTATTTCTTCTGGCGAAGAAGCTTCAAGTAAAGATGCAAAAAAAGATGATAATAAAATCGTGATTGGCTTATCCATGGACACTCTAAAGGAAGAGCGTTGGCAAAAGGATCGGGATTTATTTGAAGCAAAAGTTGAAGCGCTTGGAGGAGAAGTAAAAACATTATCTGCAAGTGGTGATGATGCTCTCCAATTAAGTCAGGCAGAGCAATTAATTTCAGAAGGCGTGGATGTACTAGTAGTCATTCCGCATAATGCAGAAGCCACAGCTGCCATTGTTCAAAAAGCACACGCTGAAGGAGTAGAAGTCATTTCATATGACCGGCTAATAAAAAATTCCGATGTCGATTACTATCTTTCCTTTGATAATGTACGTGTGGGAGAAATGCAAGCACAAGCCATTGTTGACAAAGTATCTACAGGTAACTTTGTCTATATTGGTGGGGCAGATACAGATAATAACGCACATATGTTCAAAGAGGGAGCTATGAATATTCTAAAACCACTGGTTGATAGCGGGAAAATTAAATTAGTTTACGATCAATTCTCTAAAGACTGGAAGCCTGAGGAAGCCCTAAAGAATATGGAAAATGCCTTAACAGCTAATAATAACAATATTCAAGCAGTTGTTGCAGCCAATGATGGAACAGCCGGTGGTGTGGTGCAGGCGTTAAATGCACAAGGGATGGCAGGGAAAATCCCTGTTTCTGGGCAAGATGCAGATATTGCAGCTCTGCAGCGAATTGTAGAGGGTAAACAAACGATGACCGTTTACAAACCAATCCACTTAATTGCCACACAAGCAGCTGAAATGGCTATTAAGCTAGCAAACGGTGAAAAAATTGCAACAGACAAAACTGTTAATAATGGTAAAGTGGATGTTCCATCTGTATTACTGAGTCCAATCGCCGTTAATAAAGATAATATTGTGGATACAGTTATTAAGGATCATTATCAAAAACTTGAAGAAATCTATAAAAATGTACCGAAAGATCAATGGCCAAAAGTCAACTGATTCGAAGAAAAATGAGTATAAGACATTTAAGTCTTATACTCTATTTTAAAGTAGGAGTGTTCTTTAATGAGCTATATTTTAGAAATGGATCATATAACGAAAGAATTTCCTGGTGTTAAAGCATTAAACAATGTAACTCTTAAAGTTAAAAAAGGTGAGATTCATGCACTTTGTGGAGAAAATGGTGCTGGTAAATCCACACTCATGAAGGTATTAAGTGGTCTTTATCCTGCCGGAACCTATACAGGGAATATTTTAATCGATGGAAAAAAAGTAGAGTTTCATAGAATTAGAGATGCTGAGGATGCTGGTATTACCATTATTCATCAGGAATTGGCATTAGTTAAGGATATGACAATTGGTGAGAATATTTTCCTTGGCCGTGAACATAAAAAATGGGGAACGATTCAATGGGACACGCTATATCATGAAGCATCTAAGTGGCTAAAAATGGTTGGATTAAATATTAGACCAGATACATTAACACAAACACTTGGGATTGGCCAGCAGCAACTGGTTGAAATTGCCAAGGCTTTATCAAAGGATGCAAAAATATTGATTTTGGATGAACCTACTGCTGCTTTAACAGAAAGTGAAGTAGAGAAATTAATGGGCATATTAAATGATCTACGAAATCGAGGCGTTACTTGTATTTATATCTCTCACAAAATGCCAGAGGTGTTTTACCTGGCAGACAGTATTACCGTTCTGCGTGATGGGCAGACCATTAAGACACTTAAAAAGAATGAAGTAATTGAAGATGATGTAATCGCCTTAATGGTTGGGCGTGAATTAACAGAGAGATACCCAAGAGTAACTCATATTCCAGGGGAAGCAGTTTTAGATGTAAAAAACTATTCCGTTTGGAATAAAGATAAAGGTAATCAAAAGGTGATAGATAATGTTAGTTTCTCAGTACGAAAGGGGGAAATACTTGGAATAGCTGGATTAATGGGGGCAGGCCGCTCTGAACTAGTAATGAGTTTATTTGGTGCTTATGAAGGCAGAAGTGAAGGAGCAGTTTTTATTAATGGAAACAACATTCAAATCAAATCGATTAAGCATGCAATAAACGAAGGAATCGCACTAGTTACTGAAGATAGAAAGCGGTTAGGTTTAGTGCTTGATATGAGCGTGATGAAAAACACCACACTACCGAACTTAGATAGAGTGAGTAAATTTGGAATTCTCAATGATAATGAAGAATCAAAAGCAAGTGAAGCATATGTTAAAGAGCTTAGAACCAAAACAGCGTCGATTGAAACAAAGGTCGGTACATTATCAGGTGGAAACCAGCAAAAGGTTGTTCTGGCTAAATGGCTCATGTCGAATCCAACCGTTTTAATTCTAGATGAACCAACACGTGGAATCGATGTAGGTGCTAAATATGAAATCTATAATCTTATGAATAAACTTGTTGAAAATGGTGTTGCGATTATCATGATTTCTTCGGATTTACCTGAGGTATTAGGGATGAGCGATCGAATTTTGGTCATGCATGAAGGATCATTTGCGAAAGAATTTCCTTATCAAGAAGCAACTCAAGAAAATATAATGTTCGCTGCGACAGGAGGGAAATAACATGTCGGTAAATATTCAAAGAGAAGAGATTGAGGTTAAAAAGGATCTTTCCTTTAGAAGTCTTTTTGGAAAGATGGATGTCCGTGCCTATACGATGATTGGAGCAGTTGTCCTTATTTGGGTATTATTTGGTTTTCTAAATGAAACGTTTTTTACGGCAAGAAATCTATCGAATTTATTTACACAAATGTCTGTAACATCCATTTTAGCGATTGGGATGGTATTGGTCATAGTTGCAGGACATATTGACTTATCCGTTGGATCCATTGTTGGTTTAACGGGGGGAGTTGCCGCGATATTAAGTAGCTGGCTAGGAATGCCGGTTGGAGTAGTTTTGGCAGGCACACTTGCTGTTGGAGCATTACTAGGACTTCTTCAAGGTTGGTTTGTTGCTTATCGGGCTGTTCCGGCGTTTATTGTTACATTGGGTGGAATGATGGTATTTAGAGGCATTTTGTTAGGTGTTACGAATTCAACTACTATTTCAATCTCAGATCCAGTTTTTGTTGCTCTTGGAAATGCATACTTCTCTAGAGGTTTTGGTGTGATTCTGGCATTGATTGTTTTAGTCTTTATGACGATGTCCGTAATTAAGAAAAGAAAATCTAGAAAAAAATATGGTTTTGAAGTTGCCAATATCGGTGTAGATATATCAAAGTTAGCCCTCTATGCAGTTGTAACTTTTGGGTTTGTTTTGACGATGAACAGTTATAAAGGAATGCCAGTTCCGATTATTTTTGTATTAATATTAGCTTTTGTATTCTCTTATATAGCAAACAAAACAACATTTGGACGTCATGTTTATGCTATTGGTGGAAATGCAGATGCAGCCAGATTATCAGGTATTAATATAAAGGCCAAAACGATGATGATATTTATGTTTACAGGGTTATTATCAGCTATAGCAGCCATAGTCCTAACCTCTCGTTTAACCTCTGCTACTATTACGGCTGGAGAAATGTACGAATTAGATGCTATTGCAGCGTGTGTTATTGGTGGAACTTCATTAATAGGCGGGGTCGGTACTATATTTGGTGCTATTATTGGAGCGCTTGTGATGACCTCTTTAGATAACGGTATGTCATTGATGGGCTTAGAGTCCTTTTGGCAATACATTGTTAAGGGAAGTATCTTAGTATTAGCGGTATGGATGGATATTTCGAATAAAAATAAGAAAAGTAAAAATGCATAATGGACCAAATGAAAAATAATAAATTATCCTACTAGAACCCGGCAGAACTGTCGGGTTCTTTACTTGTGCCTGTCACCAATCACAATAAAATGGTTGAAAAAGCTCTTGCTGAGTTGGGGGATTATGAAAGAAAGATCTTAATCATTGTTAGATGGATAAGGTAGACGTTGTTTGAATAAACATAATTGAATAATAGATAATGTAGATTACAAGATCAATTGAGGGTGATTAGAAGTGGAAGCCATTGTTCTTGCTGCTGGATTTTCGAGCCGAGCCAATGCCTTTAAAATGACTTTGCCACTGGGGGAAATGACCGTCTTGGAGCATACAATCTCGAAATTTGAAGGATTGTGTAGCAGAATGATTCTCGTAGCGGGGTTTCAAGCAGAACTTATCGAAGAGGAAATGGCAAGAATCACTGAAAAAAATGTTTATTCTTTTCAGATGAAGTTGGTTTACAATGAAGATTTTAACGAGGGAATGTTTTCTTCCATTCAAAAGGCTGTGAGTGAAGTATCAGCCACATCCTTCTTTTTAACACCTGGTGATTGTCCGCTTGTGAAAAAAGCGACAGTCCAGCGAATAAGAGAACACAAAGGAAGTGTAGTGATTCCTAGCTTTCAATATAAAGGCGGCCATCCAATCAAATTTTCAAGAGAAGTGAAACAGAGAATTCTCGAAACGAATCGCGATAGTAATTTGCGTGTGGTCCTGAGCAGTTTCAAAAAGGTATATGTGAATGTAAAGGATCCGGGAGTGATTATGGATGTGGATACCCATGAGGATTATCAGGAAGCCATTGATTATTACGATAGAAATTTTCGGCAATAGTAAAGCAGCTTGATTCCATCTGCCGATAAGATCGAATCAAGCTGCTTTGGTTCTGCCTTTTTTTTCTTAATAGTTTTTTATTAGCATTTTATCGATTAAACATACTTTATCATAAGAATTTAACAGTCTTTCAGGCACCACAGTTCTTCCATATACCCACGAATTTCTTTCAATTTCAGCTAGTAGCTGTTCTTTTTCATCATCCCCACCATACAAAATCGTTCGTAAATCATGTTTGTTTTTCTTAAAATCAAAATAATAGCCGAGTTGATGATACAGGATCAGCCTTACGCAGTCTTCATCCGTCTCTTTAATTTTAAAGTTAATATTTGCTATATATCCATTTATCTTTAGGTAGTTAAACTTAATGGTATTTGTCGAAACGTTATAACTCATAGGTGCAGGTAGTTTGTTATTTATTTCATAATTAATATCCAATTGGAGCTCATCCAATGTATTTGTAATAATCTCCTCAATATCCCATATATAAAGCATCTAATCTATCACTTCTCTTCTAAAAATTTTCGTTTAAAAGTATTGGATGTCTTCGTCTCTTTATTGTTTAGAAATGGAGGAGAAAAGTAAATCCTCCTATTTTCCTTGTTTTTAAACTATTTCAAAACTGATTCCCTATTAACCTTAAGATCATCTTCGAGAAAGAACATTATTTACGAGTTTAAAAGCAGCGATACTTATTTCCTTCCAAATCCAACTATACAATAAGGAAAAGGCAAATGTCACTAGCATAACCACACTACTAAAATGAGCTGTAACCGACGGACCTAGGATCGGAAATTTAAACCCATATAATAGGATACTTATACCTAGAGTCAAACATAAGGCTGCAAAAGGGATAATAATGATGCCTCGCTTAAAATACTTCAGACCAATTCCTAAACTAAGTCCTAATAATCCGGTGGTAAAAAGGAACACCAATAGCTCACTTGGCTGGAACATAGCCAATAGAATTAGAGTTACGAAATAGGTCATTACACCAATTCTGAGTGACATTAGGCTGGCAAGCACCAGAGGACCAGTACTCATCATGCTCAGTACATAACCAATACCCGTGAAAATTCCCGCAGATTGAAAAATAACCGCTATGGAACCTAATAACGCCCCAACTACAAGCCGCATTGTCTTAGAATAACTGTCTACATTTGAGATTACCTTATCTCCCCAAACACTAGAAGTTCCTTTTTTGAATAATGATCTCATATGACACCCCCATAATAGGTAAATGCAGGGAGAAAGAGGTTTATGCAAAAAATTGCTCAAGATGATACCCCCTAAAACCGCTTCAACAAGGTGCAATGCCTTAGTAGTTACAGTAGCCCTAATTTGGTACTAATAGGTCACTTATAATCATATTCATATAGGAAAAAAACCATTATAAGGGGTGGAAAGTTAGGTGATAAAAGTAAAGGTTGGTTTACGGCCGATTGTAAGTAAGATCAATTTACCTACTGTTATAAAAACAGCCATATTACCAGGTGACACAAGGGAAAGTCTATTTATTGCAACCCAGGTAGGAGAGATCTTTTACATAGGAAACAGTGGTTTAAGGACTTTTTTAGATATTAGGTCGCGAATCATAAAACTAGGAAGTTTTGGTGGATATGATGAACGGGGACTACTTGGGCTCGCATTTCATCCTGAATTTTATTTTAACGGTTTATTCTATCTCCATTATTCAGTAGCTGGAACACAAGGTCCAGGTGCCCTTACGGAAGCTTTTATGCCTAATCCATGTGAGCCAAGTACCTTAAACCTAAGGTGGGAAAATAGAGAGACTCAATATGATCATATTGATCGGGTGGAAGAATGGGTTATACAATTGAATGCTCAACCTCAAAAACGACGGACATTACTTAATTTAAGAAGACCATTTATGAATCATAATGGTGTCAATAGCTTAAACTTTTCTCCTGAAACAGGAAAACTTGTTATAACCACTGGAGATGGTGGATCAGGATATGATCCATTTAATATAAGTCAGGACGATATGGAAATAGCAGGTAAGATTATAGAATTGGATGTTGCTAAGAATACATTTTTCAATAACCCACCCGTAGTTACACGTTTTAATGAACTTCCCGCTCTAATTCAAGAGTCACTTACGGTAGTCGCAAAAGGGGTTCGTAATATTCCAGGTATTTCCTTTCAAAGACTTTATAATCAATATATCAAATATGTTGGAAATGTCGGACAGGATTTGGAAGAGTCGATTTTTTCATTTATAAAATATAAACCAATACCGGTTACTCAGCTTGTTCAAGCTTCTCAAATGAATTCAATATCTGACCAGAATGGATTTATTAACCTTGGCTGGAGGGGGTGGGAAGGGGATTTTCCTACTTCGTTTAAGAGGGACTGCTCCGATAATTCGACGTTGGATGAGAAAGTGGTTTCCTTTTACAATGAAGCAATAAACACTTCAATGAAACGTCTTCATCCATTAACTACCTATTTTCATCAAGACCCCCGACCTAATAAGTTCGGAGGAACAGCCCTGACAGGAGTGCAAGCCTATATGGGAACTGAAATCCCCGGATTAACAGGAAGCGTGGTGTTTACCGATTTTGCCCGGAAAGAATCTCCACCTCAGGTTAGAGGGGCATTAGCATATACCAGAGTAAGGTCCGATGGAATCCAAAATGATTATAGCGTCATTCAAACGGATTATGATTTTGGGTCTCAAGCTGCTTATTATGTTAGTTTGGGAACGAATCTAAACCAAACCAGACTATATTTAGGGGTTTATGGTTCGTCGAAAGTGACGGATTTGAATCAAGGTACTGTTTTTGAAATTGTTCCATAATGAATAATAAAATACTACTCTATTAATATAATTATAGGAAGAGTTTCCATATATTGATTTGTCCCCTTTAAAAATGAGTCGAAGGGTGTTGTTGTAATGAAACTAAAAGACATAAGCATCTCCGTGCCCAAAAAGGACCATAGTGGTAAAGTATCTGGCCAGCTGGCCTATATTAGTGACTTGAAAGTAGAAAATATGGATTATGGTGTTTTGTATCGGTCGCCGATTGCTTTTGGAAAAATTAAATCGATTCAATTGCCGCATCTTCCACAGGGCTATGAAGTAGTTGGAGCTGAACAGATTCCCGGACCGAATTATGTCAAAATAATACAAGAGGACCAGCCTATTTTTGCCAATGAGTGGGTGCAATATATTGGTGAGCCGATTCTCATGCTTGTAGGAAATGACCTCGAGACTCTGTATCGTTTACTAAATGAAGTGAAGGTTAACTTTGAAGAGCATCAGGCTATTTATACATTAGACGAAGCCATTCAAAACAAATCAGTAGCCGGGGTAACAATGGCCAGCTATGAATTTGGCGAAAGTTTAGAAAGCATTTCAGCGATCGAGCAGGGAGCACACCAAATCATTGAAGAAGAATATGATACGGGTTATCAGGAGCATGTTTACCTTGAACCTCAAGGAATGCTCGCTATTTATAAGGAAGATGAAATTATTGTTCAGGGCTCGATGCAATGTCTTTATTATATAAAAAATGCCTTACTGTGCGCTCTAGCTTGTGAGGAAGATGAAGTCAGAGTGGTTCAAAGCCCTACCGGCGGAGGTTTTGGCGGAAAAGAAGAATTTCCTTCGATGATGGCCTGTCACGTAGCGGTTGCGGCAAAAGCGGTCAAAAAATCGGTAATGCTCGTGTTCGACCGTTCGGAGGATATGGTGGTGACCACGAAAAGACATCCGGCGAAACTTAAATACCGTACGGCAGTTGATAAACAAGGGAATATCTTGAGTATGTGTGTGGACATTTTTCTTGATGGCGGAGCGAATGTGGGATTGAGCTCTGTTGTGCTGCAGCGCGCCTTAATAAACAGTGCCGGAGTTTATAAAATTCCCCATTTTCATGCAAAAGGTTATGTTCTAAAAACTCATACCGTTCCAAACGGTGCCTTCAGGGGTTTCGGCGCTCCACAAAGTTTTGCGGGAATCGAAAGTCATATCGGACATCTTAGTAAACTAGCAAACATCGATCCGCTTGAATATAAACGAAAATACCTCGTCAAACAAGGAGACCCCACGATCACCAAAGGAAAATTCCGCGACCCTATATTAATGGAAGAAATGATTAAGGACCTGCTTAACGCATCCGATTACAAAAAGAAAAAAGCCGAATTCCAGCGTTCCAATCAACAAAATCAGCGTTATAAAAAAGGCATCGGAACTTCGTTGTTCCTCCACGGCTGTGGATTTACTGGCAGCGGCGAACGAGATCATATTAAAGCAACGGTGAAGCTGGTTAAATCAAAGGATGACAAGGTTATGCTGAAAATCTCGAATTCTGATATGGGACAAGGAATTTATACGACGCTGAGTAAAATTGTCGCCAAAGCACTCGACATCCCATATGAAAAAGTTCTGTACCCTACTCCAGATACAAAAGAGGTTCCTGACTCAGGTCCGACCGTAGCCTCGAGGACGACGATGATTGTAGGAAAATTATTGGAACGTGCTGCGAAAAGATTGAAGGACCAGTGGCAAACAGGGGTGGAACAAGAAGTGATCGAGAACTATGTTCATCGTGAAATGATTCCTTGGGACGAGAAAACCTTCACGGGAGATGCCTACCCGGCTTATTCATGGGGAGTGAATATCGTAGAAGTAGAAGTGGATACGCTGACAGGAAATGTAAGGCTGGAAAAAGTATACGGCAATTATGAAGTGGGGAAGGTCATTGACGATCTGATTATGAAAGGCCAAATTGATGGTGGTTTAGCGCAAGGATTGGCCTATGGTTATCTAGAAAAGATGACGACAAAGCAAGGCAGAATCCAGCAAAAAAGCATTTCCGACTATGGACCGCCCACTTCATTGGACGTTGTACCTATTGAAAGCAAGGTATTTGATAATCCCTATGCAGATGGACCGTACGGGGCGAAGGGGGCAGGGGAGTTGACGTTGATCGGTGGTGCTCCTGGCGTCCAAGCAGCGATTGAAGATGCACTACAAACCTCCTTTCAGCAAATACCGATTACACCTGAAGTCATTATTGAAAGTCTTTGGATGAAAGAAGGTGACGAAGGATGATTAAATTTACCCTTAATGGAAAATCGGTTGAAACGGACGCCTCCGCCACTATTAGATTACTAGATTTTATAAGAGATGAGTTCGGGCTGATCGGAACGAAGGAAGGCTGCGGAGAAGGGGAGTGCGGCGCCTGCAGCATTTTTGTCAATGGCCTCCTGCAAAACAGCTGCCTAATTCCGATTGGTTCGATTGATGGAGCAGAAATTGTCACAATAGAAGGAATCATGGAAACGGAACAATTTAAGATTTTAGATGAGAGCTATTCGCTTGCCGGTGGAGTGCAATGCGGGTACTGCATTCCTGGGATGGTCATGGCAAGTGCCGCCTTATTATCCAAAAATCCTCATCCTTCAAAGGCTGAAATTCGTGAAGGGATTTCCGGAAATCTATGCCGATGTACGGGCTACAATATGATTGTCGATGCAATCAATCTTGCAGCGAAAAAAGGGGATGGCTTATGGCAGAAAAAATAATCTCCTATCGCTTCGATCGTTTGGACCAAACGTTAAGCCAATTGAATAAAGAAGACTGTTTGATCATGGCTGGCGGCACTGATGTCATGGTCATGCACAAAAGCCGGAGGGGAGTTCCCCCGAAAATCCCGAAACCGATTGTGTTTATTGATCACCTTGCTGAACTAAAGCGGGTGTATCAAAATCAGAACGACCTCCACATCGGTGCATGCTGTTCCTATAGCGAATTACTTGAAAACCCTCTCATACCTGTGCCGTTAAAGCAGGCAATCAAAACGATTGCCGCCCCAGCGATACGAAACAGAGGGACATTGGGGGGGAATATTTGCAACGCCTCTCCTGCTGGTGACACACTGCCTTTGTTATATGTATATAACGCTAAGCTATTGTTGCGATCCGTTCAAGGTGATCGTGTCGTAGCGATAAGCGATTTTATTCAAGGTGTACGAAGGGTCGGGCGTCATCACAATGAAGTTTTGGCTGAAATTATCTTGCCGTCCGTACTTGAAGAAGGGGCTTATGTCGTTTTTGAGAAAGTCGGCAACCGAAATGCAGATGCCATTGCCAAAGTGGGGTTTGCAGGCTATGTCCGGATTAAGGATGCTGGAATCGCGGATGTCCGATTTGCATTTGGGGCGGTGGGACCTACGATGGTTCGCTCCATAGATATTGAGAAGAAACTGCTTGGAAAAAAAGTACCATTAGCGGATGTAGACATCGCTAAGGTTGTGTCCGCCTTCAAGAAGATCATCAACCCAATCGACGACCAGCGTTCCACTGCTAGATACAGAAAAACCGTCGCCTTAAATCTATTACGTTATTTTCTTAGTATGAAGCAATATCCACTGGATTAATGTTTTAGTCAGTGTTTGTTTTGTCACTCCAGACCACTTGCAGTGCCCGAACGTTCAATTAAATTGAATTTACGGTCACTCCAGACCATCTACAGTGCCCGAACTTCATGACAAATTGAATTTACGGTCACTCCAGTCTCAAAAAGGGGGGAGCTATTCATGTTAATAATGGAAAAAGTCGCCATACTGAACCGTCAAAACGAAACCTTTGCTTTAGCTATGATCATCGAATCAAGAGGCTCAACTCCCAGCCATGTTGGAAAAATGATTGTCTTTCGTGACGGTACGATTGAAGGCACTGTCGGAGGGGGATTGGCGGAATACTATATCATCGCAGAGAGTGTTAAGGCGATCGAAGATGGTCAATCGAAAATGGTGGAATATAAATTGAATAAACACGCAAAAGACGGAATTCAAATGAATTGCGGCGGGACGCTGCGGGTCTTTATTGAAGTCTATAAAAGCAGACCAGAACTTGTTCTTGCCGGGGCCGGTCATTTAGCCTTTGCCTTGGCAAGGCTCGCTGATTCCCTTGAATATCCCTATTGCATTGTCGATGACCGTGTTGGTTATTGTACAAAAGAACGCTTTCCGAATGCGACAAATCTGTTTGTGAACGAGGATATCAGAATAGCCATGCTTGAAGCTAACCTAAATGAAAAGTCATATGTGGTCATTGTGACAAAGGATGGGGACGATATTGTATTAAAAACAGCACTGCAGTTTCCAATTGCCTATGTTGGTATGGTGGCCAGCAAACGCAAGGCAATCACTATTTTAGAAAAATTAAAAAATGAAGGAGTCACCCAAGAACAATTAGCGCAGGTTCATTCCCCCATCGGCTTGGAAATTGGCGCAGAAACAACTGATGAAATAGCCATCAGCATTATTGCAGAAATTATCAAATTAAGCAGGGAAAATAAGCTAAGTAGAGTGAAACAGTTAAATCGATAAGAAGAACAGAAGAAATGGGGAGCACCTCACACTTCGTTATATAAAAGATATATATGAAAGCTGCTATCTCAACACAAGGAAGATAGGAGCTTTTTATTTCTAAACTTTCCGTAAAATATGGAAGTATGCTTTAAACCTCCTAGTAATTAAGACCCTCCTAAAAAAGATTAATCTTACTAAAAAAGAACCTTCAATCCAAAGTCGGATCAAAGGTTTGGTGGTTTATCTCTATTAATAGACGATTTTATTGTAACACTCCATGTTTTTCCATGCTTTTTTCCCATTCGGAAACCTTTAGAGAAGTGGAGATGACGACATCCGGGTTAAGAGACATTGAGTCAATGCCGCATTCCACAAGCAACTGGGCAATTTCAGGATAATCGGATGGTGCTTGGCCGCAAATTCCAATCTTTTTATGATTTTTTTTGGCCGATCTAATCGCGATTCTGAGCATTTCTTTTACTGCTTCATTTCGTTCATCGAATAACGGGGCTACGATTTCAGAATCCCGATCGAGACCAAGAACTAATTGGGTTAAATCGTTGGAACCAATCGAAAAACCGTCAAAATCTTTTAGGAATTCATCAGCAAGGATTACATTGGAAGGGAGCTCACACATTAAATAGACCTCTAGACCCTTTACTCCTTGAACAAGGTGGTGCAACCGAAGTTCTTCGAGCACCTTTTTACCTTCCTCAACGGTTCGGCAGAAGGGGATCATGATCTTGACATTGAACAGCCCCATTTCCTCGCGCACCTTTTTAATGGCTGCACATTCTAACGCAAATCCCCAGCGATAACGAGGATTATAGTAGCGGGAAGCCCCTCTGAATCCTAACATTGGATTATCTTCCTTCGGCTCGAAGGAACTGCCGCCAAGAAGATTAGCGTATTCATTGGTTTTAAAATCAGACATTCGTACAATTACATCTTTTGGGTAAAAAGCGGCGGCTATTTTTCCGATACCTTGGGCCAGTTTTTCGATGAAGTAATCCTCTTTACTCTTATATCCAGCCGTTAGTTCATCAATCTGCTGTTTGACTGATTCAGTAAGCATTTCTGGATAATTGACAAGAGCGAGAGGATGGATTTGAATGTGGCTATTTATAATAAATTCCATTCGTGCTAATCCTACTCCATCATTAGGAATCGCAGACAGCTTAAATGCTTCTTCAGGATTGCCAATATTCATCATAATCTTTGTTTTTGGTCTGACGGTTTGTTTAAGCTCAATGAGTTCTTTATGAAACTTAAGAATGCCTTCATAAATTTTACCTTCATCTTTACCTGTGCAGGAAAGGGTGACTTCCATTCCATCTTTTAACAAATCCATTGCATTTTCTACCCCTACAATAGCAGGTATGCCTAGTTCACGACTGACGATGGCGGCATGACATGTACGTCCGCCACGCTCAGTAATAATACCAGCTGCTTTTTTCATTATGGGTACCCAATCAGGGTCTGTCATGCTGGTAACCAGGATTTCGCCTTCTTGGAAAAGATTAATATCCTCAACAGACTTTATTACCCGGATAGTACCATATCCAACTTTAGCTCCAACTGCTCTTCCTACAGCTAATACCTTGCCTTCTTCGAGCAGGGTATATTGTGTCATATGCGTACCGAGGTTCTTCGCCTGTACAGTTTCAGGCCGGGCTTGTAAAATAAACAACTCACCTGTTAGGCCATCCTTACCCCATTCGATATCCATCGGCTTATTATATCCTGCCTTATTGCTATAATGTTCTTCGATTAGCACTGCCCAACGCGAGAGCTGTAAGATTTCATCATCGTTAATCGAAAATAATCTTCGTTCCTTTTGAGGAACCGGGATATTTATTGTGCTTTGTCCCGTATAAACATCTTTATCTTCTACATAAACCATTTTTATTTCTTTGGAACCGATGGTTTTCGCTATGATCGGCTTAAATCCTATTTTCAAGGTTGGCTTAAAAACGTAAAATTCATCTGGATTCACCGAACCTTTGACGACATTTTCACCAAGCCCATAGGCAGATGTCAGAAACACAACTTCTTTGAATCCTGTTTCCGTATCTAGAGTGAAAATAACGCCAGAAGCAGCCAAGTCTGAACGGACCATCTTCTGTACACCGACGGATAGAGCCACCTCTGAGTGTTTGAACCCATTCACTTCCCGGTAGAAAATTGCCCGGTCATTAAAGAGCGAGGCATAACATTTTCGGCAGGCATCTATTAACGCGTGGATCCCACAAATATTCAGGTAAGTTTCTTGAGCTCCGGCAAAACTGGCTTCAGGCAAATCTTCTGCTGTCGCACTTGAGCGTACAGCCACATCAATAACCGTTCCATACTTTCCACATAGTTGTTCATAACTTGCTTTAATCACTTCTGTTAATTCAAAAGGAAATTCGGCCGAGAGAATTAACTCGCGAATTTGTTTCCCTTTCTCTGCTAAATCTTTTGTGTCATAGGGGTCCAAATGTTTCAGGATATGATTAATTGAAGATTCTAGCCCGGAAGACCGTAAAAAATAACCATAGGCATCAGCTGTCGTGGCAAAACCATCTGGAACTTTTACCCCCTTTGGTGTTAGTTCACGATACATCTCACCTAAAGATGCGTTTTTTCCACCAACGACATGAATATCGTCCAAACTGATTTCTGAAAAACTTAATGCTAATCGTGACATAAATAATCCTTCCTTTCAGATTTGATTTTGTAGCAAATATGAATGAAGTGGGATAAAAATGAGTAGCTTACAATTAAAATCTATCATATTTACGGCTTATAATATTTCATAATTCTGTCAATTTATTGACACTCTCAATTTAGAGCCTGTCAAGCTAGATTCTAAAAAATTGACCTTTACTATTTGTGTCAATGTACTCTTTAAATAGAAAAAAAAGGAATAATATGCTATAATAATAGTTGAAAAGACAACTCCAATTGTTTCGACTCAAGATCTTTTCAAATCTATTTTGAAAGAAGATGGGTGTTATGAACACACGGAGGTCTTTAGCAAACGGCACTGCTTTATTATTGTCTTTGGTTAGCTTAGGTGCAGTGGTTGGCGGTATCATGCTTATTGTTGAGCCGACTGGGAAAACATTGGATCTTTCATTAAAACTCTTAGCAGAGAGCCCTTTTAGCGATTATTTACTACCAGGAATTATGTTATTAGCCGTTTTTGGGGTTCTTGGAATGGGTGCTGCTTTCTTAGTTTTTAAGAATCATCGTTTTGCTGGAATGGCAACTATTCTTCTAGGAGCTGCGTTGGTCATTTGGATTTCTGCTGAAGTTTACTGGTTTGGTTGGGAAAGTTGGTTATTACCAGTATTCATGACTGTAGGGGTTGTTGAAGTGATTTTAGGTGTGTTCATAGAAGCTACGAATCACGAAAACTGGAAATGGTTTAACAGACACCATCATGGAACACATGCCCACTAACTAATACCTCATATGATCTAACACCTTTAATTGCATTAAAGGTGTTTTTTTCTATTTTTTTGAACAAATTCATATACAGAAAAGTTCATAAATATGTATGAATTTTTATTTTTACCCATCTTTAAATGCGAGAAAATTTTAACATGGGGGAACTAAAAATGGATACAAAAATAGTGTTTGAGGAATTAGAGCACATCATATCTAAACTAGTTCCAGGTCAAGTTTATCAGAATTTAAGTACAAGCGAAGAAGGATTAACAAATGAAGAAGTAATAAAAAGGCTTTCTTTATATGGTAAAAATACGATTAAAGAAAAGCAGGGAAAACCAATCTTCATTCAATTTTTAGTCCATTTTACTAGTATGATGGCAATTCTTCTTTGGATAAGCGGGGCTATTGCTTTTATTGCAAAGATGCCACAATTAGGCATCGCTGTTTGGTGCGTCAATCTTATTAATGGGATATTTAGTTTTATTCAAGAGTTTCGCGCAGGTAAAGCAACGGAAGCATTAAAGGAATTGCTTTCTTCATATGCTCGTGTTATTCGGGAAGGACAAGAGATAAAAATTGTAACGGATGAACTTGTTCCGGGGGATCTTCTGTTAATTGAAGAAGGCGATAAAATTTCAGCTGATGCTCGACTGGTAGAATCGAATGATTTACAGATTAATCAATCGGCACTTACAGGAGAATCGAATCCTGTTCGTAAGTTTTCTGATGCTATTCATTGTGATGATTTAACGAATTTAGAAACTTCTAATCTGATTTTTACAGGAAGTACAGTGTCCAGTGGTTCTGGGAAAGCTCTCGTTTATAAAACAGGTATGGCCACTGAATTAGGAAAAATTGCGAATCTGACTCAAAATGTGGTAGAAGAATTAAGTCCTTTACAAAAAGAACTAAATCGATTAACGAAACAAATATCCGTCATTGCTCTAGCATTCGGTACATCATTCTTTTTATTAGCTATATTTTTTGTAAATAACCCAATTGCTGAATCGTTTATCTTTGCATTGGGAATGATTGTTGCTTTTATACCAGAAGGTTTGTCTCCAACGGTTACCTTAGCATTGGCTCAAGGTGTACAAAGAATGGCAAAGAAAAATGCGCTTGTTAAAAATCTTGCAGCAGTCGAAACACTTGGCTGTACCTCGGTAATTTGTACAGATAAAACTGGGACTTTGACTCAAAACGAAATGACTGTAAACCATATTTGGCTACCAGACCGAGAATTAGAAGTTACCGGTACGGGATATTCTCCAGACGGAGAGATAGTGGATCATGGTCAAGCTATTTCAATCGATTCCAACTCAGGCTTAAGTTTAATAATGACTGCTGTAAGCCTATGCAGTAATGCAAGAGTTATAGCACCTAATGAAGAAAATCAAAGGTACACCGTTCTTGGTGACCCGACGGAGGCTTGTCTAGGAGTTGCAGCACAGAAAGCAGGAGTTCATTTAGAGAATTTACAAAAAGAGCAGCCACGAATTCGGGAGCTTCACTTTGATTCACGAAGAAAAAGAATGACCACCATCCATCAATTAAGCCATCCGATAAATGAGAAAAATCAAGTTGCCTATACAAAGGGGGCACCAAAAGAATTAATAGAATTATGTGATACGGTATCGATTAACGGGACGGTTCATCAAATGTCGGATGCAATAAAATTAAGTGCGTTGGCAGCGAATGACGAGTATGCACGATTAGGATTGCGTGTATTAGCTGTGGCTGTCCGTTATATAGGAGATAATGACGATGATATCCCAGCAAACCCAGGTTTATATCTTCCTGAGATTATTGAACAAAAGCTGACATTCATCGGTTTGGTTATCATGAGTGATCCACCACGTCCAGAAGTTGCTGAAGCTGTTTCCCGTGCACATCAAGCTGGTATTCGGATCGTAATGATTACCGGTGATTATGGTCTGACCGCAGAAAGTATTGCAAAACGAATTGGTATTGTTACCGGCGATCACCCGCGGTTAATATCAGGGATTGAGCTAGAGAATATGTCTGATGATGAGTTAATGATAGCATTAAAAGAGGAGATCATTTTTGCCCGAGTGGCACCAGAACAAAAGTATCGAGTGGTTGTGAATTTGCAGAAAATGGGAGAAATTGTAGCGGTTACCGGTGATGGTGTCAATGATGCTCCTGCTTTAAAAAAGGCAGATATTGGGGTGGCAATGGGAATATCAGGGACGGATGTTGCAAAAGAATCAGCTGATATGATTTTAACCGATGATAATTTTGCTTCCATTATTCACGCAGTTGAACAGGGACGAACGGTTTATAACAATATTCGGAAATTCTTACTCTATATTTTAAATAGCAATATGCCAGAAGCTGTTCCTTCCGCGTTTTTCCTATTTTCAAAAGGAGCAATCCCTTTGCCCTTAACGGTTATGCAAATCTTATTTATTGATTTAGGCACTGATTTAATTCCTGCATTAGGATTAGGCTCTGAAGAACCAGAGAAAGGAATTATGACCAAACCTCCAAGAAACCTGTCTGAACCTCTATTAAATAAAAAACTAATTCTTAAAGCATTTCTTTGGTATGGCATTTTAGCATCCATTGTTTCGATCATTGCCTATTTCTTTACCAACTATATCAATGGCTATTCTGCAGCAAGTTTAGCTCCGGAAGGTAGTGAAATTTATATTGAGGCAACAACGATGACTTTAGCAGGCATCGTTTTCAGTCAAATAGGGGCAGTTATGAACTGTCGGACCGAGGGTGTGTCCATTTTTAAGAAAGGACTTTTGAAAAATCACCTGATTAATCTAGGGATCATACTTGAAATCTTGTTTCTATTGATGATTATGCATGTACCATTATTACAAAAGGTATTTGGTACAGGACCAATAGGAATAACAAATTGGCTCTTCCTATTCTGTATTCCACCCATTATCATAGCAATTGAGGAAATTCGAAAGGCTTTTTCCAGAAAACTTACTCGTAAAAATGAAAGAACGAAAAAAATGAATACGAGTGAAAAAGTTATCATCAAGCTTTAACAACCGCTTGCTAGTTTGATATAATTTGAACAAATGGGTTAAAAGTAAAGCTAATAAAAGGATGTCTTAAACTTGAAGTTGTTCAATAAATTATTAAACAAACAAAACAAGGTAACGATTGAATTTTGCCAGAACAATCTTGATCGTTTTTTATCAGAAGAAGACTTTTCGGATTATCAAACCTTTTTAAATTCAAAAAATGTTACTTACAAGGAATACGAATGCCAAAGTAGATGTAAGGAGTGTAAGCAGTCACCTTATGCCATTATCAATGGTCAATTTGTCGCTGCGGACAATTCCCAAGAATTATTAGATACACTTAAACATTTTGCGAGTGGGAAGGAAAAATAAATAGGTAATAAGAGGGGGATAATAGTTTTGGCGTTACCCCCTTTTTCTTTATTCTGAAATAACCTATTACATTTCTTTTTATATTGAGATAAAATTATATTAGAGGAATTATTTCCACTATTCTTAAAAAGAATTTCAGCAGAGTATTCTTGGTAATTTAGCCTCTTATTTCATTTTAATTGGTTAATTTACCTTTTGGGAAGATATATTACTTTTTACTTCCTTTTAAATAATTTATAATTATCATATAATAGAAGATATTTAGAATCTATAAATTATTTTAATACAATTTGATAGGGGTATATTTAGACAGAAAAGGTGTAGTTTGCGTTTAGGCTTGGTGTGACGCCTGCTTCTTTTCTGAAAAATTCAGGGGAAAAGGTTGGTTATCATGGGGGAAACAATAACGAAAACAGACATCATACTAATTGGTGCCGGTATCATGAGTGCAACTTTAGGAACACTCTTGAAAGAATTAGTACCGGAGTGGGAAATTACCGTATTTGAGAAGCTCGAAAACGCAGGTGAGGAAAGCTCAAACGAATGGAATAATGCGGGAACGGGGCATGCTGCATTATGTGAACTTAACTACACAGTGGAAAAGACGGATGGATCTGTAGATATTAGTAAAGCGATTAATATTAATGAGCAGTTCCAGGTTTCGATGCAGTTCTGGTCTTATCTTGTAAAGAGCAAGCTAATAAAGAATCCAGAGGACTTTATTAGACAATTGCCACATATGAGTCTAGTACAAGGGGAAGAAAATATTACATTTTTGAAGAATCGTTTTAAAGCGCTGTCAAAAAATCCGTTATTCCAAGGGATGGAATTTTCTGATGATCCAGAAAAGCTGATGGAGTGGATTCCACTTATCATGGAGGGCCGTGCCTGGAATGAACCGATCGCGGCAACCAAGGTCGACACCGGAACGGATGTAAACTTCGGCGCGTTAACGCGGATGTTGTTTGAACATTTAGAGAGTAAAAATGTCCATATTAAATATAATCAAAGTGTTGAGGGGATTAAGCGTACGAGTGAAGGCTTGTGGGAATTAAAAGTCCGAAATACCTTTAGTGGTTCGGTCAAACATCAAACAGCAAAATTCGTCTTTATCGGAGGCGGGGGAGGAAGCCTTCATTTACTACAAAAATCCGGTATTCCTGAAGGGAAGAATATTGGAGGATTCCCGGTCAGCGGACTGTTTATGGTGTGTAATAATCCCGATGTTGTCGAACAACATCATGCTAAAGTGTACGGAAAAGCTAAGGTCGGAGCACCGCCAATGTCTGTTCCGCATCTTGACACGAGATATATCGATAATAAGAAGTCATTGCTATTTGGACCATTTGCTGGTTTCACACCAAAGTTCTTAAAAAATGGCTCCATGCTCGATTTGATTACTTCAGTCAAACCGAATAATCTCTTAACGATGTTAGCGGCAGGAACAAAAGAGATTCCATTGACAAAGTATCTAATTCAGCAAGTCATGCTATCAAAAGAAAAGCGCATGGAAGAGTTACGAGAATTTATCCCGACCGCTAAAAGCGAGGATTGGGATTTAGTAGTCGCGGGGCAACGTGTGCAGGTTATCAAAGATACAGAAGCAGGCGGCAAAGGAACCCTTCAATTTGGTACAGAGGTCATTACTGCAGCAGATGGCTCCATCGCAGCCTTGCTAGGGGCCTCTCCTGGTGCATCAACAGCGGTTCACGTGATGCTTGAAGTCATCAAAAAATGCTTCCCACAAGAAATGAAAGAGTGGGAATTAAAAATCAAAGAAATGATTCCTTCTTATGGTTTGTCGTTAATGGACAACCCAGGTCTTTTAAGCGAAATTCACACTTCAACAGCCGAGATGCTAGGGCTGAGCGATGCAGAACTCGTTAAAGAGCGTGAGAAAGAATTGGTCTTTGGGTGATACTATTTTTATATGAAAAAGAGCTGCCAATCGGCAGCTCTTTTTCATGTTAATGAATAGGAGGTTTGATCATTATTATCGGTGTTGATCTACTAGTATTTGATTACCATCTGGATCTTCGAGAATAAAATGTGCAGGTCCCTCACTCGATTCTTCAGCTTCAGTTAACAGTTTAATCCCCTTTTCTTTCAGCTGTTTTTGTATTTCTCGGACGTCCGTAAAGGAATCGAGGTTCTCTGCATTTTGATTCCAGCCTGGATTAAAAGTAAGGATATTCTTTTCGAACATACCTTGAAACAGTCCGATTACGCAATCTCCATTCTTTAAAATAAGCCAGTTTTGTGAAATATCGCCACCTAAGTCTTGAAACCCTAGGTTTTCGTAAAATGCTTTTGATGCGTGAATGTCTTTAACGGTTAAACTTACAGAAAATGCTCCTAGTTTCATTGTTCTACCACCTTTATACATATAGTTGATTTATACATTTACAAAAAGTATATATGAGATTGGTGGAATATACAATTTTAACCAGGTAATCAAGATTTTGAGAAAAGGAAGAGGATTGAGGTGATGAGGGAGAAAAAAGAACTTGTCCTATAGAGTTTAAAAAAAGGGGTAGACCCCATTACCTAGGAAAGAAAGAGATGACCATTAAAGCGACGAATCCAATGATGGAAACCGTATAGAATCCCACTTTAAATTTTTTCATATCGTTACCCCCTAATGGGTTATTACTAACATTTCTATTAGACTGATATTATTTTATTCATTATTTCTTATGAAGTTCTTATAAACCCGCACCCAGCTAATATTAGGGATGAATTAGGCGGCTATAATCGCACCAAAGGGTCTGTGGAGTGACCGAAAAACGAAAAAGGAAAGGAGTTGGGTCAGAGCAGAGGGTCTGGAGTGACCGAAAAACGAAAAAGGAAAGGAGTTGGGTCAGAGCAGAGGGTCTGGAGTGACCGAAAAACGAAAAAGGAATGAAGTTGGGTCAGAGCAGAGGGTCTGGAGTGACCGAAAAACGAAAAAGGAATGAAGTTGGGTCAGAGCAGAGGGTCTGGAGTGACTGAGAATCGAAAAAGGAATGAAGTTCGGTCACAGCACCAAGGTCTGGAGTGATTGAAGATCGATTTTTCAATGGGATTTTCCTCAAGCCCTCGATTCTGCAAGGATACTCCCGTGGAAGACACAAAAAACGCCTTGTTTCTACATAGCAAGGCGTTTTAAGTATTTCGTTTTTATCGGCTTTAATTTGATTCCACATTCGCATATAATGCTGTGCTTCAGGGTTTTAATGGGAGTTTGACAAGTAGGGCATACCTCATTTTTCGAAGCCATTCTCATTCTCCTTTCAATTTAATACAGGTACATTGGTTGTGTATTTTTCTAAGACTAGTTTTGCTAACGTTTCAATAAAAAGTGCGTCCGTATTCGGCATTGGCGGTCTGTGATAGTTAGCCTTTAATTCATCGGTAATGACTTTACATTCATAGTCATTATCATAAAGTACCTCTAAATGATCAGCTACAAAGCCCACTGGCGCATAGATAAATGTACGATAGCCTTGATCAGATAAATCCCGGGTTAAATCTTGAACATCTGGCCCAAGCCATGGTTCACCTGTTTTTCCTTCACTTTGCCAGCCAACCACTACATTCGAGAAGCCTAATTCCTTAGAAATGAGTTCGGCTGTAGCTTGAAGTTGTTCAGGGTAAGGGTCATTAAACTTTAAGATTTTTTCTGGTAAGCTATGTGCCGAGCAAATCACGACGGTCCTCTCAAGTTCCTCACCATGGATTTCCTTTAGGATTCCTTCAATATTTGTTGCCCAAAAACGAATGAATCCTTGTTCCTGATACCATTCGTTAATGGTGATAATGTTTGGCCCGCCGATTTCTTTTGAAGTTTTTTGCGCCCGACGGTTATAGACCTCGGTACTAAAAGTAGAATAATGTGGTGCAAGGACAATCGAAACAGCCTCTTCCATTTCGTCATTCTTCATCGCCGTGACGGCATCTTCAATAAACGGGGAGATATGCTTTAAACCAAGGTACGAAATAAATTCCACTTCATTTTGGATTGAATTCAATCTATCTTCCAGTTTCTTCGCTTGATCAAGGGTTATTTCGGCTAGAGGGGAGATACCGCCAATGGCTTGATAGCGGTTTTTTAAATCGGAAATCATTTCTGATGTTGGAACTTTACCGTGCCGAATATGCGTGTAATAGGGTAATAGATCTTCTTCCCGATTAGGCGTACCGTATGCCATCACGAGCAATCCAACTTTCTTTCTAGTCATCTTTCTTTCACCTCGAAGTTGCATGTTGACAATCTGCGCAAACACCATAAATTTCCATGTTGTGTCGATGAACTTTATATTTCGTTAGACTTGATGCCATGTTTTCCACCGCTTTTAGACCAGGAAAAGTAAAATCGACAATCATACCGCAGGATTGACAAATGACATGATAGTTATTGGTTTTATATAATTCATATCTACTAATGCCATTCCCATAGGGTAATTCGTGCACAATATTCATGCTGACGAATTGTTTAACATTATTGTAGATCGTAGCGACACTCATATTGGGTAAATGACGTGCTATATCTTCAACGGTAGGATGATCCTCGGCGATTATCGTTTCTAAAATATGAATTCTTTGAGGGGTTATCCGTAAACCGTGCTTTTTTAAAATTGGGATTAGTTCGTCTGAAACTACATTCTCCTTCATGATAAATCCTCTTTTACTTTGTTTTATAATAGGTACCCGTTTGGAACGGATACCTATTAATTGAGAATAAAATTTGAGAATAAGAATAGTAAATTTGAACATTTTGAATCTAAGAAAATTAACGTACTTCTTGTGGTACAGCTAATCCAAGACCTTCGGCAATTCGAGTTCCGTATTCTGGATCTGCCTTATAGAAATGTTGAATTTGACGAAGCTTGATTTCTTCAATCTCAACTGGTTTCATTGCACCAACAATGGTTTCCACTAAACGAGTACGCTCTTCAGCAGACATTAAACGATATAAGTCACCAGCTTGTGTGTAGTGATCATCAGAATCATATGCAACACTTTCCGCCAATCCTGTTACTTGAAACGGAGTTTGTTTGTGTTCTGTTACTTCAGTTGGGCCGCCAAAGCTGTTTGGTTCATAGTATACAGAGCCACCGCCGTTTCCATCGAAACGCATTTGTCCATCACGTTGATAGTTGTGAACAGGGCACTGTGGACGGTTAATTGGCAGGTGATTATGGTTTACCCCTACACGGTAACGGTGTGCATCTGCATATGCAAAAAGACGACCTTGAAGCATTTTGTCTGGAGAAGCTTCAATACCTGGTACGAATGTTCCTGGTGAGAAGGTTGCTTGCTCTACTTCAGCAAAATAGTTCTCTGGGTTGCGATCTAATACCATACGACCAACTTCGATTAATGGATAGTCTTTATGAGACCAAGTTTTTGTTACATCGAATGGATCGAAACGATACGTATTAGCATCGTCAAACGGCATAATCTGAACATGTAATGTCCAAGATGGGAAATCACCATTCTCAATCGCATTAAATAAATCTTCTGTATGATAATCAGGATTTTCACCAGCTAGCTTATTTGCTACTTCCGCTGACATGTTTTTCACACCCTGATCGGCGATAAAGTGATATTTCACCCAAACTGCTTCACCTTCAGCGTTCGCCCATTTGAAGGTATGGCTGCCATAACCGTTCATGTGGCGTAAAGTGGCAGGTAGACCGCGATCACCCATCAAATATGTAACTTGATGAAGAGATTCAGGTGATAATGACCAGAAATCCCAAACAGCTGTCGGATTCTTCAGGTGAGTTTTTGGATCTCTTTTTTGTGTATGAATGAAGTCAGGGAACTTGATGGCATCACGAATAAAGAAAATTGGTGTATTATTTCCTACTAAATCATAGTTACCTTCTTCTGTGTAGAACTTAACGGCAAAACCACGTGGGTCACGTACAGTATCCGCTGAACCTAGTTCACCAGCAACTGTTGAGAAACGGATAAACATTGGTGTACGTTTGCCAACCCCGTTGAATACTTTTGCCTTCGTATATTTAGACATGTCATTGGTAACTTCAAAGTAACCATGTGCGCCAGCACCTTTTGCGTGAACGACGCGCTCAGGAACACGTTCACGGTTGAAATGAGCAAGTTTTTCTAATAAATGTACATCTTGAATTAGGGATGGGCCGCGAGAGCCAGCTGTCATTGAGTTTTGGTTATCACCAACTGGTGCACCCCAGCTTGTTGTTAGATTATTTTTAGTCATTGTTGTGTTTCACCTCATAAATGATTTTTGCTTACAAGTAAATGATAACATTTCTCAATGAAAAATCAATACTTTTTTATAATTATTTTAATTAAATAAGAAATATTAAAATAAACTAATGATTAAAAGTTGGCTCCATCTATTGATAATACTAGGTTTAGTAAAAGGATTTAATTTTAATATTTATGATATTCTTTGTGAATTTTTTAAGAAAATCATTGTAATTGAGAAATGAGTTTTCTTTTATATTTTTGGAAATGCTAGGGTCATAATGATAATGGAGGGCGGAAATAATGCCTGAGCTTCCTGAGATGGAAAATTATCGTCTTTTACTTACTCAAAAAACTGTCGGTCATACAATCACAAATGTAATGATTAATCGGGAAAAATCCATTAATGTTGAGCCAAATCTCTTTGTTCAAAGTGTTTCCTCACAGAAAGTTGTTGCCATCAACCGGAGGGGAAAGCATTTACTATTCCATTTGCAAAATGGTCAAGTTTTGCTGCTGCATTTAATGCTGGGAGGATGGATGTACTTTGGATCTGAGGAAAATAAACCTAAGCGGACGATTCAGGTACAGTTATCTTTTGGCAAAAATCATCTTTACTTTATTGGATTGCGTCTGGGATATTTGCATCTATATAATGAGGCAGCCGCTCAACAGGAGCTTTCTCATTTAGGTCCGGAACCTTTGGAGAATGAGTTTACTTTACAATTATTTTTAATAATTCTTGCTGAAAAAAGAGGAAGAATAAAATCAAAACTACTAGATCAGGAGTTTATTGCCGGTATCGGAAACTGCTATTCAGACGAAATTTGTTATCATGCTGGTATTCTGCCGAAGAAGAGTATTGAGGATATTGATGAAATCGGGAGAACTCAACTGTACCAGTCGATGAAGTTTGTTCTCCAAAACGCGCTTAAACACGGAGGTTACATGGATAATCCTCTATATAAAGGAGATACCTTAACCGGTGGATATAATAATCTTTGCTTTGTGTATGACCGAGAGGGTGAGAAATGTCAAAGATGTGGGGGAACCATCGTAAAGGATACGATCTCCTCCCGAAAAACATTCTATTGTGTGAATTGCCAAAAGTAGAAGAAACCCGTCTTCAGAATAGATGGGTTTCTTTTTTTGTGTGAGGAATGTGTTCATGGACAAAGAGGGGAGAAATCAATACGAAAGAGTCCATGAAAGGTAGTTTCATGGACAAAACAAGATTGCTCAAAGTGAAAAGTGTCCATGAAGACTTAGTTCATGGACAAAACCAAGAAACATCAATGCGATAGTGTCCATGAAAGAATTGATTTACCCAAGATAATCAACAAACGTAAAAATAGTTTACAATTTTTTTAAAAATATGTTGAACTAATTGTTTCACATTTTGTGTAAATGTAATATACTAAATAAAAATAAGTATAGCACATTTGTTTTTTATCCAAGGAATAGTACCTATTTATTATAGAAAGGGGGGGAATGTGATTAAACTGACGAAGCGGCAAGCTGAGATTTTACAGATTGTAAAGGAAAATGGTCCGATTACGGGGAAACAAATTGCGGAAAGACTTTCATTAACTAGAGCTGCGTTAAGGCCGGATTTGGCGATTTTAACGATGGCGGGAAACTTAGATGCAAGGCCCCGTGTTGGGTACTATTTTAATCATAATTATGAAACAAAGCTGCAGGCAGAGAAATTTCTGCATAAAAAGGTAAATGATTATAAGGCTCATCCAATTGTTGTTGAAAAATCCACATCGGTGTATGACTCCATCGTGCAACTCTTTTTAGAAGACGTTGGGACGCTTTATGCCGTTGATAGCCATGGCCATTTAGCTGGGGTCATCTCAAGAAAAGATTTGCTAAGAACAGCAATTGGGAATCAGAACCTGCATGAATTGCCAGTAAGTGTCATTATGACGAGAATGCCGAACATTATCACCATCCATCCGGAGGAGACGTTGCTCGAGGCAGCTAAGAAAATGATCCATAATCACATTGACTCCTTGCCGGTAGTGAAATCAATCGATCCAGAAAATAATACATATTTAATTGTCGGTCGAATTACGAAAACCACCATTACAAGAGCCTACTTGGAGATTATGGAGCAAAAAACAATTTAAGGGAGAGTGGCAGTGATTTTAGAACAGAAAGAAGTTGTTTATGTAGTTTCAGACTCAGTAGGGGAAACGGCGGAGTTTGTTGTAAAAGCAGTTGCAACTCAATTTAATGGCGGCAATGTGGAGATTCGCCGTAACTCCTATGTAGACGATTTAGAAGATATTGAAGATGTTATTATTCTAGCTAAAAAAGGAAAATCCATTATCGCCTATACGATCGTTATTCCCGTGTTAAAGGAGTATTTAGATCGTCGGGCAAAAGAAGAGAATATCAAGGCGGTCGATTTACTAAGTCCTTTAATGGATGCTTTTACATCCAGTTTTAATAAGCAGCCGCATCATCAACCTGGCTTGATGAGAAAATTGGACGAGGAGTATTTCCGCAAAATCGAAGCAATTGAATTTGCTGTTAAATATGATGATGGACGAGATCCACGAGGGATCCTTAAGGCCGATATTGTTTTAATCGGTGTCTCAAGAACGTCAAAGACCCCATTGTCAATGTATTTAGCCCACAAACGCTTTAAAGTAGCAAACGTCCCATTAGTTCCTGAAGTTCCAGCACCTGAGGAATTGTTTCAAATTCCACGTAAGAATTGTATCGGCTTAATTATCTCGCCGGATAAATTAAACGAAATTCGGACGGAGAGATTGAGAGCACTTGGGTTGGGGTCAAAGGCGAATTACGCAAGTTTTGAGAGAATACTAGATGAACTCGACCACGCTGAAAAAATCATGAAGCGGGTGGGCTGTCCAATTATCAATGTGTCCAATAAAGCAATCGAAGAAACTGCTGGTTTAATTTTAGAAGTGCTTAAAAAAGAGAGGAGCTTATAATGATGGAAAAATTCGTTTACTTGTTTCATGAAGGAAATGGAGATATGAAGGAAACCCTTGGGGGTAAAGGAGCAAATTTAGCGGAAATGACTCGGATTGGCTTACCGGTCCCTTATGGTTTTACGATTTCAACACAAGCATGTAATGCCTATTATGATGCAGGAAAAACGATTCCATCTATGGTTGAAAGCCAAGTGCTTACAGCCCTCAGCCGTTTGGAAGAAAAAATGGGAAAAAAACTCGGTGACCCGGAAAATCCATTACTCGTTTCCGTTCGTTCAGGATCGGTTTTTTCCATGCCGGGAATGATGGATACAATCTTAAACCTAGGAATGAATGATAAAACGGTTGTCGGGCTGGCAAAATTAACGAATAACCCGCGATTTGCTTATGACTCTTACCGTCGTTTTATCCAAATGTTTAGTAATGTTGTTCTTGATATCAATACATTTTATTTTGAACAATTATTAGAAGAAACACGTGAGGAAAAGAGATATAGTACGGATCCTGAAATGACCGCTGAGGATTGGAAAGAGGTTATTGAAGGTTATAAGGGAATTGTTAAAAAACATACAAGAAAAGAATTCCCGCAAGATCCACAAGAGCAGTTATTCCTTGCGATCAATGCCGTGTTCGATTCTTGGAATAATCAACGAGCCATTGTTTATCGCCGCTTAAATAAAATCCCCGATCATCTTGGTACGGCTGTAAATATTCAAAGCATGGTGTTCGGAAACATGGGGAATGATTCGGGGACAGGTGTAGCGTTCACTCGTAATCCATCAACCGGTGAGCATGTTCTTTATGGGGAATACTTAATCAATGCTCAAGGGGAAGACGTCGTTGCGGGGATTCGTACCCCACAGCCAATTCAAACATTAAAGGATGAAATGCCATCGGTCTTCCAACAATTTTCGGATACATGTAAGCGTCTTGAACAGCATTATAAAGAAATGCAGGATATCGAATTCACGGTGGAACGCGGTAAGCTATTTATTCTTCAAACTCGTAATGGCAAGCGGACGGCTCAAGCAGCGATTCGGATTGCCGTTGAAATGGTAGAAGAGGGAATTATTGATAAAAAGACAGCCTTGCTTCGTGTCGATCCTGATCAATTAAATCAATTGTTACACCGTCGGATCGATGAAAAATTTGAGCGCACATTATTGGCGAAAGGATTACCAGCATCACCTGGTGCAGCCACGGGTCAAGTAGTATTTGATGCCGATGAAGCTGAGCAGCTAGCGAATGATGGCAAAAAAGTGATTCTTGTTCGACCTGAAACAACGCCAGATGATATCCATGGAATCGTCGCATCCCAAGCGATTGTAACAAGCCGCGGCGGGATGACTAGCCATGCTGCAGTAGTAGCACGGGGGATGGGAAAGGCATGTATTTGTGGCTGTGAAGCATTGAAAATTGATTTAAAAGCGAAACAATTTATGGTGGAAGATACGGTCGTTAATTATGGTGATTTGGTCACGATTGATGGAGCGACTGGCGAAATTATGCTTGGGGAAATTCCAATGATTGAACCTGAACTCTCTGATGAGTTCCAGCTTTTATTAGCGTGGGCTGATCAGGAGCGCAAAATCGGTGTTCGTGCCAATGCGGATAACCCAGAAGATGCGAAAAAAGCCTATGATTTTGGTGCAGGGGGCATTGGACTTTGCCGTACGGAGCACATGTTTATGGATTTAAAACGGATTCCAACCGTTCAAAAAATGATTTTAGCGGAAAATTACAATGAACGAAAAGAAGCTCTTGATCAGTTGCTGCCTATGCAGCAGGGTGATTTTGAAGGGATTTTTGAAGCGATGCAAGGCTTTCCTGTAACGATCCGCTTATTAGATCCGCCGTTACATGAATTTTTACCAGATAAAGAAGAGCTATTAGTCGATGTGACGAAGCTGCAAATTCTTAACCCGGGATCCTCTGAATTAAAGGAAAAGGAAATATTGCTAAAAAAGGTTCGTCAACTAGATGAGTTTAACCCAATGTTAGGCCACCGTGGCTGCCGATTAGGGATGATTCATCCGGAAATTTATGAGATGCAAGCAAAAGCGATTTTCTATGCAGTGGCAAAGCTTGCTGAAAAGGGAATGGAAGTCCAGCCGGAAATTATGATTCCACTTGTCGGTCATGTCAATGAGTTAAAGCAAATGCGACAGTTGGTTGTTGATGCAGCTGTCAAGGTACAGGAAGAAACAGGCAAACAATTTGAATACACGATTGGAACGATGATTGAAATTCCACGTGCCGCTTTAACTGCAGACCAAATTGCCGAGGAAGCCGACTTCTTCTCGTTTGGAACAAATGATTTAACGCAAACCACATTTGGTTATAGCCGTGATGATGCCGAAGGAAAATTCCTGCAAGCGTATATTGAACATAAGGTACTTCCTGAAAATCCGTTTGCCGTCCTTGATCAAGACGGAGTTGGGAAGTTAGTAGAAACAGGTGTTAAGCTTGGTCGCGGAACAAAACCAACACTGAAAACTGGTATTTGTGGGGAACATGGCGGGGAAAAGAGTTCGATTGATTTCTGTTACAAAACAGGTCTGGACTATGTCAGCTGTTCGCCTTACCGCGTTCCACTTGCCCGTTTGGCTGCGGCACAAGCTACGATTCGTCATGAATCGAATAAACAAGGGGTTTATACTACTGCATAAAATTTGTAAATCTGAAAAAATGGCATAGAGAAAAGCATATCACTTCAGACAGTGGTATGCTTTTTTCGTTCGAATGTCCGCTGATGTGTGAAGGAATATGTTAAATAGTTGAATAATTCAAAAATATGACAAATTAACAAACACTCATTGGGAAATAGTGGATGTAAAATATAACTAACAACTATGCTCAGATTTTCACATTTTGTGGTAAATGAATGTATTGGAGGTAAAGATATGAAAAGATACGAGTATAAATGTGTCTACATTTTTGGCGGTGGAGAAAAAACTACTAGAATATTAAATGAATATGGGAACCAGGGATGGGATTTAATATCAACTTGGTGGGCTTGGTTTTATTTTAAAAGAAAAATAGATGACTAGGTCGTTTCGGAATATTTATTAAATCTATGAATTTTTTCAAGGCGGTGGAAGAAATGGGATTTGTTCAAATTACCAAAAGTAATATCGAAACTGAACATATATGCTGTGCATTGGGGGCAAAACAATATGAAAATGCTGTAATCGAGAAAAAGAAATGGATAACAGAACGAATGGATGAAGGATTAGTTTTTTATCGTTTAGATGAACGTGCAAAAGTATTTATAGAATACTTACCAGCTGAAATGGCGTGGGTTCCTATTCACGCACCAAATTTTATGTATATCAATTGTTTGTGGGTTTCCGGCAGATACAAAAATTCCGGTTATGCCAGACATTTGTTAAATCAGTGCAAAGAGGATGCCATTCGTCGTGGTATGGATGGGATTGTCCATCTTGTAGGAAAGAAAAACTACCCGTATTTAAGTGATAACCGTTTCTTTGAACATATGGGGTTTGAGTTAGTAGATCATGCAGAACCTTATTTTCAATTAGTAGCATTGAAGTGGAATGAACAAGCTATTATACCTTCTTTTAAAAAACAGGCAAAGATGAAAACTGATGATATTGGCATATCCATTTATTACACAGCTCAGTGTCCTTATGCGGTTGGTATATTAGAAGAGCTAAAAAAAATTGCAGAAAACAACAGTGTTCCTTTTAAAACTTATCGGATAACAACTAAAGAGGAAGCACATAATTCACCCACAGTTTGGACAACTTTTGGTTTGTTTTATAACGGCGAATTTATTACACACGAAATAGTCAGTCCCAACAAATTTAACAGTTTACTAACAAAACTATTATAGAAGAACGATACTCCTTTATGAGCCCCTCTCTTGATAGAGAAGGGCCTTCTTGAACACCACTTATATTGTCCATTTGGATTAATGATAATTTATATCTCATATTTATTTTTAAGTCGATAAAAATACGCCAAAGACTGATAAGTAAAGACACCAAAAATTGAAAAAAACAGGGTAAACATAATGAGTGGACAATAATAAAGCAATTCAAAAGTATCAGTTTTATTCAGACTCCAAACAATCTCTCTGATCATGAACCAGGCAAATAGAGCCATGATGGGTAGAAACATCATAATATTTGTAATCGTAATTGTCAGAGCGGCCTTTAAATGTCCTTCCTTTTCGCTATAAATTTTTGGTTTCTCTGCCCCATCGTCAAATACCTTCGCCCAAATCGTCCATTTTTGCCATGTGGATCTGGTTGAAAAAATATGTTCCCAACCATTTTCTTTATGGAGGAAAAAGGCCGTTTCGTCTGGTATATTTTGATATACTGTACAATAACTGACCAACCTTTTTTCACCTTTTAGAAAATAAAATGTGGTTCCTGTGCGGCTCATATAGAATAAATTGAATCCTTTGGCCTCCATCTTCTCAAGCCATCTTTCCAATTTATCCGGGTCGTTCATCCAAGTGAATTTTCGCACCTTCTTCAGCTCTCCCGATTTAATTAGCAGCTGCTCTTCTTCAAAATCAAAAGGGAAATATCCTTGTTGGTCCTCATCTTTATCGAAAGCAAGACTATTAAAATGAGTCTTAATCAGTTGATGATTGTTCCTTCGAATCTTAAAGACTGAATAGATCGAAACCACTAAAGCAAGCAGGGTAAAGACCGCCCCGACATAGTTAATCATCCAAAATGGACTTTCCATAATTTGAGCAGTTGCAGCCTTTGGCAAAAATAACATCAAAGATAAATTATCCGCATTTGCAAGTATCATATATACACAATAATATAGAAATACGCAGTACATATAATACTGAATTCGGTTTTTTTGGATTATGTTTTCCCGGACAGGTCTGATCTTAATTTCCTCTTTAGGCTTATCGTTTGTCATCACATACCAATTGTGGTTTTGATACAGCTTTTTCCAGCCATCTGCACGTAACGTATTGGGTAATGGATAATCCTTCACTTTTTCATATCCAATTTGATAAGTGCTTTTCTTTTGTTCAGTGCTTTGAAAATAAAATATTCTCGTAAAACGGTTGAATTTTTCAAGCTGCCAACCGTTTTCAGATAATTCCTCCAACCACTCTTCTGTTTCAATAATATGATAGCTCCAAAATAGCCTAAACACCCTTTTCACCGTAAAAGCCCCCTCCTAATTCCAAAATGTTATGATGAATCTCCTTGATCCGATCCATTTCTGAAATTAATACTTCTTTTCCCAAGGCTGTGATCTCATATACGGTTTTTCTTTCTTCGTCTGCATAAACGGTGATTAGTCCGTCCTTTTGCATTTTTGATAATGTACCATAGACTGTCCCAGATCCTAGAACAATTCTTGAATGGGATATCTCCTCCACATGCTTTACAATCCCATAACCATGTCTTGGATGATTTAGGGAAAAAAGAATATAAAAAGCGGTCTCTGTCATCGGCACATATTTTTTTATTGCCTTATTAAGATCCAAATTACTCACCTACCAGATTATGTCACATTATAATATATCTTACCGCGACTATATCACGACGTGACATATTAATTCAACTATTATCTGAAGATTTGCATAAAAATATTTTAAAATGTTTAGATGGACCGCAAAAGTGCTGATTAAATGCTGAATTCCGCAGAATTACGTTTAATAAAATTGAAAATACTATTAAAAACAATAAAGGGGACAGACCATGGGAGCGATTGAGCGCAGCGGATACCGCTTTGTACCGGAATATAGTGTTATTCAGCAAAATGGAGGTATTCATGTTTATCAGCGGGATCAATTTATTGAAGAAATTAAATTTCAGTTTTCCGGGGAATTTCCGGAGCTTGATCAACTTGAGAAGTTGGTTGAGCAATATTGTGAACAGCATAACATACATTAGAACGCTTGTTCGATAAAATATTTAATGTTATAATGAAAACTGCAATAGAATAGGGTTCTCAAGGGTGGCCGGCACACCTCGTCTGAAAGGGGGTGATGCCATTTGACAGTTTTTCAAGCATTGATGTTGGCAATTTCGTTTGCTAGTCTCATTGTCACGGTACTGTCTTTTCACAAAAAAAAATAATCCACCCTTGAGCCGGCCAGCGTAAGTGGTGGATTATTGCCCTTTAATGCCGATTCCACTAACTGGAACCAACTATTGCATGACCGAGTATTTTTGGCATGCTCGGTCTTTTTTACTATATGTTATACTATTCATTTATTATACCTAACTTTGCAAAAAAATAAAATGACAAATCAAAAGAGGAGTAAATTTGTATGAGCAAATTAACGGTGATTTATCCTCAAGCGGTTGAACATACAAAAGGGAAGGTTTATGAAGATATCAATCATTATTTTGAAATGAAAGATACACTTCCATCCTTCAGTGAGTACCTAGCGGACCGTGGACAGTATCTAGAACAAATATGGATCAATGTTTGGTTAAATAAATCAACTAACGATGTTCCTAGGAATGAAAAAAAGCAGTTTCTGAATGAAAAAGGGTTTGAGGTTCACGGAGTAGACAGAAAGCTAATCAATAAGCTTTTTCGTGATGAAATGCGTACCTTCCTACCTTTTGATGTGATGGATTGGATAAACGAAAGATTTCAAGGTAAGGAAGAGGAATGGGAAGAGCGGTATCAAAAAGCAAAGGAATCGTTTATTAAAAGGCAGGAACATACAAGATTAGAAGAGCTGAAAGCTTCCATTCGAATGAAAATTGAAGATGCTTCTAGCCAAATCATTGAGGAGAACTATGACCTTTTCTACTTATATATTCGGTATTTTGTCGCAAAACAGTTGAAAGCTGATATAGAAAATAACATCAAATTCCAATCAGTCGATACGTTTGCCTTAGAAGAAAAATTAGTAGACGAGGGTCATTTCAATCCAGAAGCGTATACAACCGTAGCGAAATTTTTCGAGGAGTTGACGGGTGATATTCATAAAACAGTTCATTGGGGCCGCAGTTTTTATGAATATCAAACTTATTTTTTTGTTTATGAAGGATTAATCTCAGATTATCTTTCAGACTATCTGCCACAACAAGTTCTTGATCAACTCCCGTTAGAATTAAACGAAGAATTCCAAGATAGTTTTCATGAAAAGCTAACTCCGGCCTTCGTAAAAGGCAGTATTGCTCAACTCCTATATGAGGTGGAAGAATATTTTATCGAAGATATCCAAGAGGAATATCTTGCTGACTTGTTAACACTAGCTGAGATTCCATTTGATAGGAAAGTACATAAAGCGATTTTTGAGCGTGATTTTGCCGAGAGAGAACGAAGGAAATCTGAGGAAGAGGCAGAAATCCGGCGGAAAAAAGAAGAAGAAGTGAGGATGATGGAGGATATTTTTGGTCAAGAATACAATCCATCACTTGGTCGGCAGGTAAAATATGTTCTTCATATTGGCGAAACCAATACAGGAAAAACACATCATGCATTGGAACGGATGAAGGAAGCTAGAAGTGGTTTATATTTGGCACCTCTGCGTTTGTTAGCACTAGAAGTCTACGATAAATTGAACGTGGAAGGGACACCATGCTCCTTAAAAACAGGGGAAGAAGAAAAAATCGTCCCAGGAGCGAATCATACCTCCTGTACCGTGGAGATGTTTCATGAAAAAGAAGCATATGATGTCGTTGTGATTGATGAAGCGCAAATGATTACCGATAAGGACCGAGGCTTTTCTTGGTACAAAGCAATTACGAAAGCCAATGCCTTTGAAGTACATATTATTGGCAGTAAAAATTCGAAGCCAATGCTGTTACAGTTGTTAGGAGACTCGGATATTGAAATTCACGAATACAGCCGTGACACTCCACTTGAGGTTGAGTCCAAGGAATTTCATATTAAGCATATTAAAAAAGGGGATGCCCTCATTTGTTTTTCTCGTAGACGAGTACTGGAAACGGCCTCGAGACTTCAGAACGATGGACACTCGGCCAGTATGATTTATGGCAGCATGCCGCCGGAAACTAGGAAAAAGCAGATTCAGCAATTTATTGAAGGTAAAACAAAAGTAATTGTGGCAACAGATGCGATTGGAATGGGTTTAAACCTGCCGATTCGCAGGATTGTCTTTTTAGAAAATGAAAAGTTTGACGGGACGAGAAGGCGGCTGCTAACTTCACAGGAAGTGAAACAAATTGCTGGGCGAGCCGGGCGTAAAGGGATTTATGATATTGGCAAGGTTGCTTTTACAAAGGATATTAAATTGATGAAGCGCCTCCTGGAACAAGAAGATGAGCCTGTCCATACGTTTGCGATTGCGCCAACTAATTCCGTATTTGAACGCTTTCAGCGCTATTACCGCGATCTAGGGACATTCTTCGAACTTTGGAGGAAGTTTGAAAGCCCAGTTGGAACAAAGAAAGCGACGCTTGCAGAAGAACGTGAACTCTATGAGTTGGTTTCGGGTACTGAAATTGAAGCGCGGCTTCCATTAATGGACCTTTACGGGTTCTTACATTTGCCTTTTTCTAAAAATGAACCCATCTTAACGAAACAATGGGAAGAAACAATGTATGCGATTGTTCAGGGTAATCCTCTTCCGGAACCATTATTAAAAGAACGCAGCTTAGAAGATTTGGAGTTGGCCTACAAATCGATTGGTCTTCATCTTCTGTTTTTATATCGCTTAGGGGAGCGGACAGAAGCGATCTATTGGGAGAGGTTACGGGAAGAAATGAGTGATAGAGTGCAGGAAAAGTTAAAAACAGATATCCGCAAATTCGCAAAAAAGTGCCGGAACTGCGGCAAAAATCTTCCTTGGGATCACTCCTTTCCTACCTGTGATGCCTGCCATGCAGCAAGATATAAAAAATATCGAAATGACGATTTTTGACGGTATGATTAATAATCATACCGTTTTTTTTTTTTTTTTTTACTCTGTAAATTCAATAAATTACTTTTGAAAGTAATTTATTATTGCTTTTTGGAGTAAGATATATTACCTTATAAAGTAAGGGGGTGAAAATAATGGAAAATATCAGCCTAAACGTACCATTATTGCGCAGGAGGGTTCCTAATCTTACCAGTTCCGCCAGAGAAGTAGGATTAAGACCAGCAACGGTTTCCAATTTATGTACTGGAAAAATTCCCGTTGGCCGTGCTGAAGTTCGTACGATTGTGGCACTTGCTACATTGGCACAATGCAGTTTGGATGAGTTGATATTAAGAGGGGAGACGGTTGAAATGATCGAAACTAAAATTAAAACGTTAGATTTATTTGCTCCGATTGTAAAGGGAGGAACCGTAGGCTTTGTGGCTCGACCTGGAATGGGGAAAATTGTCGTCTTAGCCGAGCTATTCCACCGATTGAAGAACGATGGCTATGTGACTGTTTTGCTAAAAACTGAGGAAGATTATCCTGATGTGAATGAAATAATCAATGATGTGGAAATCGTCGTTGATTCAATTGAAAAGGCGTTTGCAGAAATCGCGTCTATTAGGGAGAAAGAAATCATCTTTGCGGCAGATCGCGCCCATGTATTAACGGGGGAAATATATGAGCTTCAAGAAAAGTTACAGGATGAAAATATCCAAACGGTAACAACCTTTCTTCTTGATTTTAAAGGTGCAGCGGTTGATGAGGACTTACCATATGGTCCGCTTGAAACTTTGTGGCAGTTTGACATGGACCTCGCGGCTAGACACCGATACCCTGCTGTGAACCCAATCTATTCAACTTCTTCTATCCTTGAGGGGGCCCACCTAGACCAAAACCATCTTTCCATCCAACAAAGAGCGCAAAAACTATTACGACGATACAGAGAACTACGTTCATTAGCCAATGTTAAAGGGATGAAGGGGATTCCTGCAACAGAAATCCAGACCTATCAACGAGGAGAGCGCTTAGAAGCTTACTTGACTCAACCATTTTATGTTGCCGAAGCTTATACGGGACAACAGGGAGAAACGGTCAATCTCCAAGATACCTTAAACGATGTTCGAAAAATCTTAGACGGAACAATGGACACGGTGGAGTTAGAATCACTGAATTTTATCGGGAGCCTTAAGTAAAAATAGACACAAACCGATTAGTTTAATCGTGCTTTTGATATGAATTGCATTAAGAGTTCAGATGGTTTCAAGACATGTTCACTTTTTCATGTAGCGAAATCTCAGCACTGATTCCGTATCAGGTCATGAATCATGTTTTCATGACGTGTAGAACTGGTTCTGAGGTCATGAAATAGGTCTTCATGACGCGTGAACCCAGTTCTGATAAAGTTCGGGGTCATGAAATAGGTCTTCATGACGCGTGGACACGGTCCTGATAATGTTTGGGGTCATGAAATAGGTCTTCATGACGCGAATACTTGGTCCTGATAAAATTTGAGGTCATGTAATAGGTCTTAATGACGCGAGTACTTGGTCCTGATAAAGTTTGAGGTCATGAAATAGGTTTTCATGACGCGTGGACACGGACCTGATAATGTTTGGGGTCATGAAAGATGTTTTCATGACCCATGAATCTGGTTACGATGAAATTTCAGGTCATGAATCGCATATGTCATTTTTCATCTACTCATCGAATTCTTCCTCATAAAAATGAACAACTCTCTTAGCCATATGATAAATTTTTTGTTTTAAAGAGCCGGGTTGGACAATCCGTATTTGATCACCAAAGCCTAGGATATAATCCATTGCCTCCTGTTCTGTATCGAAACAAAAACTTATTGGTATCCAGCCATTCTTAGATGGTGGATCTATTTTATCTACCTGAACAAAGCGTCCGGTAAATCTTATCCTTTGAATAATAGAGGGAGATACTTCAACACTAACCTCGTATTTGGGGAGAGTTTTTATAAAATTTCGTGTGGACTCGCTCCAATATTTTGGTAAATCAAAGTCAGCCGGCCTCGTGAATGATTCATCTATCAGGGTAACGGAAATTAGTCTTGATGCTCGATAATTTCGTATTTTCTCGTCAGAGGATGCGATTAAGTACCAAGTACTACCTTTCGCCACTAAGCCTAAAGGATTGATATAACGTAAAATCTCCTCACCATCTGCCCGTTCGTATTTTATCTGTAGTTTTTTTTCATCCCAAATGGCTTGCTGTAGAATTTTAAAGGACTCAATTTTTTCAGCCGGCTGTTTCCATGAAGAAGTATCCACATGAATTCGATTCCAAGCTTCTAAGGAGTCTTTTTGAAAGGAGTTTGGCATGGCAGCAACCATTTTTTGACGGGCATCATACCACTCTTTCGATAAACCAAGGTCAGAAAGCAATTGGAAGGAAGGTGAAATGAACAAAGACTTTATTTCAGTATCTTTTAAACCAGTTAAATTCGTTCGATAATGGTCAAGTAGTTTCCAGCCGCCCGATTTCCCTCTTTCGGCTATAACCGGGATACCAGCTCCACTTAATGCTTCCATATCCCGATGAATGGTTCTTTCTGTTACCTCTAATTCATTGGCCAATTCTTTCGTGGTCATTTTCCCTCTATTTTGTAAAAGTAGCAAAATGGATAGCAACCGATCAGCACGCATACATTCACCACATTCTTTAATATTTTTATATATGACTATAGATGTCATCATTAAGGATTATACTACAGATAAAACTTATTGTTAAAAAGGAGAAATAATTAATGACAAACAAACGCAAATTAGTATTATTTATTGCTACAAGCTTAGATGGATATATTGCTACGAAAGATGACTCTTTAGAATGGTTATTTAAAGTGGAAGGGGAAGGAGACAACGGGTATTCAGAATTTTACGAAACGGTTGATACCATTCTTATGGGAAGAAAAACCTACGATTGGATTAAGAATAATTTAACGGGGGAGTTCCCCTATCAAAATAAACAATGTTACATTTTTTCTAGGTCGAAGAATGAGGGAACGAAAGATATAAAATTTATAAATGAAAATATAGTAGATTTTGCAGATAAGTTAAAAAATGAAGAAGGCAAAAATATTTGGATTGTTGGTGGAGGAGATCTGCTGCATCACTTCATCGAGAACAAATTGGTGGATGAATTTATCATAACAGTTGCCCCAACCATTATAGGAAATGGGATTCCGTTATTTAAAGAGGGAAATTATCAATTAGAGCTTAAATTACAATCGACTAGAACATTTAATCAATTTGTAGAATTACATTATCTAGTATAAGAAGAATAAAACCTCGTCAATTTTGCGACGAGGTTTAACTCATGTTCTTTTAAGTTGCTCTTCAAATCGGTGCATCGCTATTTTCCCTAATTTTAAAACAGCAATATAATAGAGGAAAATGAATACATAAGCTAAGGTGGATAGCTTAAAATTCCAATGGTTGAATTTGAATACATGAAGTTTTACCGAAAACCACTCCAGTAAAACGGATAATCCAATCCAAAAAAGAAAGTAAAGAATGCGAGTCCATGTGGTTAGTTTCAGCTTGTCATAATAGTACATAAAGATATAACCAATTATCGAGTAATTAATCATATCCATGATGAAATCAAATAAGTCATACTTTGCGGTATCTAATGCATCATAAAAGTCAAAGGGGTATTTTCCAGCAAGAGTATAGTCTACCGTTATGGCTAAGAATGCATTACATGTCAGTAGGGTAAACGTTAAAGCAGGAGGGAAATGCCTTGGTATTTTAACAAAAATGGTTAGTAAAACAACTAGACCAAGTAGAACCCACAGTTCATTTTCATCGATTTTTACTGGCGATGCAAAGACCACGTTTTTGATTTTCCTTTCGCATATAAGTAATAGAGAAATCTTCGACAGAATAGTGCCGCAATGAGTATACATAACCATTCTATGAGGGACCACCAAAATACCCATTTATGAAAATGAAATATGCCAACAAACTTGGCCATATAATCGATTCCAGTTAACAACAATATCCATATGAGCAATAAACTAAGTTTTTGAATCAGTGTCCTTGTTTCAGAATAATAACCGATGAACACAACAACGAGTAACGGAGTCAGGAATGCACTAATAAGTAGTGAAGAAAAGAACATTTGCAGCTGTTCTGTGATATGAATAAGTTTCAGGTTAGCCGAGATGATGTCGATGAAATTTTGATTAATCGTAGAGATAAATACTCCCACGGTCAGAATTTCTAGCAGACTTAGATTGCTCCTCCACCAAATAAATGCAATTAAAAATAAAATGATAAGAATGATGAATGTAATGACCAAAGAAAACTCCTCCAAATGGAGAGTAAAAAACTCTATTCTATTATTAGAAAAATATCGTATAATATACACTTTTCAACATAATCTGGAAATAATAAGGAGCAATCTATCTTAAAATGAAAGTTGGAATTGGGTGTGTATAAAAGATTAGTACCACTATTAATCCTGATGAGTTTATTGATATTACCCTCCAATCAAGTAATTGCAATGAACAATTTTCCACAGCAGTTGGATCAAATAGTAAACGAGGACCCAGATTTACAGGGGGCGATTGCTGGAATCAGTATCCGATCTGCTGCCAATGGGGAAATCATGTATAACCATTTAGGCGATGTCCGGTTGCGCCCAGCATCCAATATGAAGCTATTAACAGCAGCTGCAGCCTTATCCATCTTAGGTGAAAAATATACGTTTCCGACAGAAGTGCTTACAACTGGCCAAGTGAAAAAGAATATCTTAAAAGGGGATCTTTATATAAAAGGGAAAGGCGACCCAACACTCCTCAAAGAAGATTTTGATGAAATGGCAGCTGAAATTAAGAAACTGGGTATTAACAAAATCACTGGAAATCTTATTGGTGATGATTCATGGTATGACGATGTCCGTTATTCCATTGATTTGCCTTGGAGTGATGAACAGACCTATTATGGTGCCCAAGTTTCAGCACTAACCGCTTCCCCCACGATGGACTATGATTCAGGTTCTGTCATGATTGAATTGACACCTGAAAAAGAAGGCGAGAAAGCAACGGTGAAGCTTACACCGAAAACGGACTTTGTAAAAATTATTAATCGTACTGATACCGTTTCAGCTAATGGGAAAAGGGATATCACGATTGAACGCGAACACGCGAAAAATACTATCATTTTAACTGGAACAATTCCGGAAAATTCTAAGATGGTAAAAGAGTGGGTTGGTGTTTGGGATCCAACGCGATATGCGTTAGCACTTTTTAAACAATCATTAAAGGAACAGGGTATTCGAATCTCGGGAAAAGTAAAAACAGGAATAACACCCGATTCAGCTCGAAAAGTACATACTCATCATTCCATGCCGCTCTCAGAATTACTTGTCCCGTTTATGAAACTTAGTAACAATGGACACGCTGAAATCTTGGTAAAAGAAATGGGAAAAGTGGTTAAAGGGGAAGGCACCTGGGAAAAAGGCCTTGAGGTCATGGCGGAAGAATTAACGAAACTTGGATTAAATCCAAACTCAATGGTACTTAGAGATGGTTCGGGAATATCTCATATTGATCTAATCCCGGCATCGCAACTTTCACAGCTTCTGTTTAATATTCAAAGTCAACCGTGGTTTGCTTCGTATCTTCATTCTTTACCGGTGGCAGGCCAGAGCGAAAATTTAGTAGGTGGAACTCTCCGCTATCGGATGAAAAATTCTCTGGTAAAAGGGAAGGTGATGGCGAAAACAGGTTCGATCTCAACAGTGAGCACGATTTCTGGTTACGTTAAAACGAAAAGTGGACAGACTTTGATTTTTTCAATCCTGTTAAATAACCTAATGGATGAAACCAAAGGAAAGAGACTAGAAGATAGGATAATTATGACATTAGCAAACCAATAAAAAATTTTTGGTAAAATAAGGTGGAGAGGGAGAAGGGGAATGCTAATAGAGCGATTTAGAGGCAGTTTGATTGGCGGTGCAATTGGAGATGCGCTCGGTTGGCCTGTGGAATTTTTAAGGCTGGCAGAAATCAAACAGAAATTTGGTCCAAATGGGATTAATGATCTGGTAAAAGGTAAAAGCAATCTTGTTGAAATAACAGATGATACGCAAATGACCATTTTTACAGCAGAGGGGCTTTTAAGAGGAGAAAACCGCGGAAGAAATAAGGGGATTGTTGATATTCCATCCGTTGTTCATCACAGTTATCTCCGATGGCTGAATACGCAAGGGATTGAATCTGAGGTTGAGAAAGATGGTTGGATCTATCAAATAGAAGGTTTACATACAAGAAGGGCTCCAGGAAATACCTGTTTGGAAGCCCTTGGATCTCGCAAAATGGGAACGATGACAAAACATATTAATAATAGCAAAGGCTGTGGCGGTGTGATGCGGACTGCGCCGATCGGTTTATTTTATGAAAAAACTAGTGCCTTTAAAATTGGCGGTGAATGTGCCGCAATTACCCATGGACATCCGAGTGGGTATCTTTCAGCCGGAATGTTAAGTTATATTATCGCATCACTCATCGAAGGAGTAGAGTTGGAAGCTGCTGTTACATGTGCATTGGATGAACTCAGAAACTATCCATCCCATGAGGAGTGCAGCCAGATTATTGAAAAAGCAATGAAGTTAGCACAGTCAAACATTCCAAGCCTACAGGCAATTGAAAGCATTGGAGAAGGCTGGGTAGGCGAAGAAGCGCTGGCCATCTCGATTTATTGTGCTATTAAATATCAAAATGACTTCCAAAAAGCTGTTATTGTGGCGGTGAACCATAATGGCGATAGTGACAGCACCGGCGCGATTACCGGAAACATTTTAGGAGCCTATCTAGGGATAAAAGCAATACCTGAAAAATGGATTAAAGAAGTTGAGCTATCCGAAGAAATAATTGAACTAGCAAATGATTTAAATAAAAGATATGCAGACACAGAGGAATGGAACAGAAAATATCCTGGTTGGTGATTAAAAAAATCGAATCATTGATTGAAATACTTGTAAGGAAACATCTGTAATTATATAAATAAGCTAAGTGGTGCTTTGCCTTATGAAGGGCAAAGCATTTTTTATGCTAATATGAAAGTGCTATTTCAATAGGGATTTTGGTTAACATCCCCTTCCTTGGAAGTTGATGGTAATTAAAAAACTGCTTATAATGGCTATATTAGAGGAATTATTGCATTTTTTATGGAAATGAAAAAATGGATCGATATCACAATGATTAAAAAATATGAGAGAGATCGATGTACATAGACGAGCAAGATAAAAAACAAAAGCAAAATAAGGCTCGGAGTATACAGAAAAATAAAAAAACAGTACCGTGAAGGTGAAAATAGAAGCAAAATGGAGTCTACTATAGTAAGGGTTTATGCCTTTATTAGGTTTGTTATTTTAGTGCTTAATGCATTATTTAAAGGAATTTAGAAAAAAATCATGGATTTTGTTATAACTAGGTTGTTTAGTAGCTTTAATGAGAGAATGAAAGTCTATAAAACTAGGGGGGCAATGGTTATCCGTAAGACGATTTATACTTTAATTTTATTATCTCTAATTACAATTACAGGTTGCGCAATGGATTCAGAAACAACGAAAGTAACAATAGACAGCATTAATGCTGAAGAAGTTTTATCGTTGGATCCTGATGCTGATATTTTTCAGTTTGAGGGTGTAATCTACAAGACTAATATTAATTGGGTAGAAGAATTATCTTTAACAAAAGACGTTCAAATCGGTGAAATAAAAACCAAAAATGATATAAATACAGAATTCAAAGATGAAATGGCGAATAAGCTTCCTGTTGGTACAAAAATTTACACAGCAAAAGAAAGAGGAGACATATTAATCGTTGAATTTGAAGGAGAAATCTTGCACTATCTTGCTATCGTTGAAGGGTAAGGAGAATCTATTGAAATGATGTGGAACCATGAAGTTTAAAAATGACAGTACAAAAAAGGGAAAACCAAAATTAGTTTTTTTTATGATGATTCTGTTAATAATTGGATTACCTTTGTCAGTTCTATTATGGTTTCAAGGTATCTATATTCCTAATAATTCCAGTGCAAAACACTATCCTGTTAAAGGTGTTGATGTTTCAGCCTATCAGGGGGAGATAGAATGGACAAAACTTCAGGAACAGGGCATAAAATTTGCATTTATAAAAGCAACGGAGGGAAGTAGTTTTATCGATAGGCACTTTGAAAAAAACTGGGAAAATGCAGGTAAAACAACCTTAAGGATAGGAGCTTATCACTTTTTTAGCTTTGATAGTAAAGGTATTACACAAGCACAGAACTTCATGAAAACCGTGCCAATTCATAAACAATCATTGCCACCGGTAATAGATGTAGAATTTTATAGTGATAAAGAAAAAAATCCTCCTGATCGGAAGCAAGTTGAGAAAGAGCTTAAAAGGATGGTAGAAATGCTTGAAGAGAAATATAGCAAACGTGTCATTATTTACACCACAAAAAAGGCTTATGATCTGTATATCAAAGATAGTTTTGAACAATGCGATATATGGATCCGAGATGTATTCAATGAACCTTCATTGCCAGATAAGAAAAACTGGACATTTTGGCAATACACTGAACGAGAAAAATTTGATGGATATAGAGGAGAAGAAAAATTCATTGATGTAAATGTATTTAATGGTAGTGTGAAAGAATTTAAAGAGTATGGACATTAATATTGTTTTACAAAGATGTTTGGTGAAGAAGGAATAAATAATAGGGGAATTGAAAAGAAGAAATTATTAGTGATTTATGGATATGAATTGATTATGGGGTGTATAAATGTTAATCAGAGAGGTAAAGCCTGAAGATGCTGAAAATTTAATAGGTTTAATAAAAAAAGTGGAGTCTGAGTCGAATTTTATGTTGATGGAAGCTGGCGAAAGAAAAACCAGTTCCGACCAACAACGTAATCAATTAGAACGTATTGAAAAGCAAAGGAATTCAACCATATTTGTCGCGCAACAAGAACAAGGAAAGTTGGTTGGCTATTTGATTGCCATTGGCGGCAGCGTAAGAAGAACCCAGAACTCTGCATACCTTGCAATCGGTATTTTAGAAGAGTACAGAGGTCGTGGCGTGGGAACAAGTTTGTTTCAACGGTTAGAAGAGTGGGCAATAGACACTAATATTTCAAGATTAGAGCTTACAGTTGTTACTCAAAATGAAGCAGCAATAGCTCTTTACAAGAGAAGAGGATTAGAAATAGAAGGAATTAAAAGGAAATCGTTGATGGTACAAGGGGAATTTTATGATGAGTATTGTATGGCGAAGTTATTATAACCTTCACTTAGATTCTACTAATAAAATTTGTCCAGAGATATAAAAACAGACTTTCTCTAAGAAGGTCAATTTTTATGACCTTTGGCAGAAAAATAGGATAGTGCAATTATCACAATGATTATATAATTAAAGCAAGAAATTAAGCAAAATGGCAGGGGAGCTTATGAAAACAGTAAAAAACAAAGGGCCATTATTATCAGAACGTTTTGAAGTTGCCTTTAATCAAGTTCACGATGCAATGAAGGATATAGTTAATATAAATGATGAGAGATTCGTAGTTTTAGTAAAAGTTGGGTCAAAAAAATACCAAATGATCGAGACCTTTAAAAAGGATTTAGAGCAATATGCCAAGCTGCGCAATGCAATTGTCCACGAAAAGATGGAGATTGGTTATTATATTGCGGAGCCAAATGCGAGAGTCGTCGAGCATATTGAAAAGATTGCGAACGTCTTTACCCGGCCTAATTACGCGCTATCAATCGCTACGAAGCAGGTTGTTTATTTTGATTATCAAGATAGTATTTTAAAAGTCACAGAAGCGATAAAAAAGTACAATTATTCAAAGTTTCCAGTTTACAAAAATAAAAACTGTGTGGGACTGTTAACGACCGGGGCGATTGTGAAGTGGATGGCGCAAAATATGGAAAGCAGCTTCGTGAATTTAGCGGATATTCATGTTTTTGATATTATGAAATACGAGAAAGAACATCCGATCTATTTTGTATCTAAACAAAGTAATATTTTTGAAGTCGAGAATATCTTTGAAAAGTCGCATAAAGAGAAGAAGAAACTAGAAGGGGTCTTGATTACTGAAAATGGAAAAAGTGAAGAAGCACCACTAGGGTTCATTACCGCATGGGATTTAATTGAAATTGATTATGCCGTCGAATAAATTTAAAATGGGAGCATACCAAACTGGTATACTCCCTTCGTTTATGGTATTTGATCAAAATCGAAATCGCTTAACTCATCCATATGGCTAGCAATCATGGCGATAATCGTGCTCGCTTCTTCTTTACTAAAAATAAAATGGGATTCATCTTTGAGTAACTCGTCATCCGTTGTCCATACTCGGTTGATTCGTTTTAGAACTCCGTCACCTGTTTCCTGGACGACGCCAAATTGATAGGTTACTTCCACTTCGTCTTCATGCTGGTAGGCGGTCACTTCAGGAGTAGACCATTCCACATCAATTTCCTCAAAAATGTCGTCATTATTAAGCGGTTCTGCTTCATAATACTCTTCATCATCATCAATCACTTCGACATCATAATCTTCATCATCATCCACTTCACCAGCTATGAGATAAACTCCATCGTCTGTGTATGAATCATCATCGTTCATATAATCATGAAGACTTGCATGTACCTCGTCGATGATTTCTTCAATATCGGAAAGGATGATTTTAGCTGTATGCCCGCTATCGACATCAAAGGTATCAATGTAAAATTCTTCGTTTTGTGGATCGAAAAATAGGGTACAGAAAAAATCCCTGTCCACTTCTTCTGTGTTGATATCCTCTGTCTCAACGAAAAATTCGATTCTTGGATGCTTGGCAGCCCGTTCAATCGACATTTGACCAACCTGATCATACTCTTCACAAATGGACTCAAGGTGATCCTGCAGTTCTCCACATACTCTGTCAAACCATTCTAATGACATCCCTACATCCCATCCTTTCATAGTTAATCGAGGTTATTATCTCCAAGATGTTGGTGAATATGTTAATTTTGCTAAAAAATGTAAGAATCATTAAAAAAAGAAAATCCCTCATCTTATGATGGGGAAATGAAAATTAATTGTACTCTAATTCAAATTGTTCAATCCGTTCGCGTACGAAATCGGGGACGGGAGTTGGTAAATGTGTTTTTGGATCGACACTGACATAGATAATTTCTGCAAGCAAAATCGGTTCGACTTCATCTTCTCTCGTAATGATAAATTTCATCGTCATGCTTTTGTTCCCAATCATATCCATTCGACACCAGATCGTCAGCCAGTCATTCAAATAAGCAGACCGTTTGTATTCTAAGGTTGATTTCGCGAGGACAAAATCAAATTCTTGGGCTTCTTCCTGTGGTAGGACTTCTTGAAAATACTCTGATACGGCAACATCAATATACGTTAAATAATGGGCATTAAAAACAATCCTTTGGCCATCAATCTCCGAATACCTTACCTTTAATCGATGAGAATAGCGAAAATCTTCCATATCCATCCCCTTTCTATTTCGTCAAAACATGTTCTGCCTCTGCGACTTCCTTAACTCGGTTTAAAAATTGAACAACTACTTTATCATTCGCGAAAAAAAGAAATAATTTAAAGATGGCTTTTAGCGGCCGGTTCGTTACGGTGTACCGAAATAGCGTTTTATGGTCATTAATTTTCTTCATTTCATAGTAAGCGGTTATCTCAAAAATATTGGCTAGATTAAATCCAACTTTCAATTTTTTATGATCAGGAGTATTTAAATATTCCAATGTTTCAACATCGTATTCTTCTATTCGTTTTCCTTCTTTGTATTTTTGCCGATAAATGGTTCCAACCCCATTCTCCGTTACTTTCACCGGAGTATTCTCCATCACCTGAGGCATAATTTTTTGCATTTTTTCAAGGGAACCATCGAACAAATCCCAAATATGCTCAATCGGAGCATTGATTTCTATTTCCTTTGTCCATTGCTTCAACTCGTTCACCCTTCGTAAAAAAATTCGGAATTATGAGGTAATTAAACTATTCTACATTATTATATGATCTCCTTTAATCATCAAGAATAAGTTGCGTAACAGGAAAATATAGGGAAGAGGATTTTGTATCCTTATCGCCATTTAAAAAAATGAACCTCATATTTCAGTGAGCACGATTTTTATCTTTTTTCATCGCCTATGATACTATTATGAGTAATCGTAGAAAAATGAGGTGTTTAGAGTGAAAATTGAAGTATGGTCAGATTTTGTATGTCCATTTTGTTATATAGGGAAGCGCCGCTTAGAGGAGGCACTGGCCCAATTTCCACAAAGAGACCAAGTGGAGGTTGAGTTCAAAAGCTTTGAATTAGATCCTAATACTCCTATTTATAATGGGAAAAGTATTCATGAAGTATTAGCAAAGAAATATGGCATGAGTATGGAGCAAGCAAAGCAAGCAAATCAAGGTGTTGGACAGCAGGCGGCAACGGTTGGATTAACCTTTAATTTCGAAGAGATGAAGCCAACGAATACCTTTGATGCTCACCGCTTAGCAAAGTTTGCGATTACGAAGGGGAAAGAAAAGGAAGTTACAGAAAACCTTCTACAAGCTTACTTTACTGAATCAAAACTGATCAGTGACCGTGATACATTAGCAGATATTGCTGAGGTTTCCGGTATCGATCGTCAGGAAGCTATCAATGTTCTTCAAGATAAAAATGCTTATGGAAATGATGTCCGAATTGATGAAGCCCTTGCCCAGCAATATCAGATTACGGGCGTTCCATTTTTCATCATTAATCAAAAATACGCAATTTCCGGCGCTCAACCAACATCAACTTTTTCTAGCGCTCTTCAAAAGGTATGGGAGGAAGAAAATCCAGCCCCTGTTTTCCAAGACCTATCAACAGTTAGTGCGGAAGATGCAAGCTGCGTGGATGGGAATTGTGCTATTCCAGAGAAAAAAGAATAATATTTCAGACTGCATCTTATTAAGATGCAGTTTTTTTGTTTGAAAAAGTAATATATATTTATAAAAAGTAAAATATATATTACAATGTAGATGTAAGGATTAACGAGGCGAGGGAAAATTCGTGAATGAAATTACAGTGAAAAATAAAGTGAAAATCGCCCGGATAGAAAAAGGGGATCTTACCCAAGGTGATTTGGCAAAAATGGTGGGGGTAACTCGTCAGACCATGAACCTCATCGAGGCGCAAAAATATAATCCTACTATAAGAGTGTGTCTATTAATTAGTAAGTATTTAGAAAGACCCTTAGATGAATTATTTTGGATAGAGGATTAGGGGAGTGAAGCAAATGGTTCAGTTGAATTATTTTTCAATTTTGGTGGGAGCGATGATTAGCTTTGGGATGGTTAGCTTGGTGACTGGGAATTGGCAATCGGGAATCTTAGCGGGACTAGTCGTTGGAGTTGGCGGGGCTAAATGGGTTAGAGTGAAAAAACATGAGTCCAATGATGAAATTGAATACGATGAGCGGGTGATTAGTAATATTAAAAAGTCGACTTGGCAAACCTTTTCTTATTCAAATTTATTGCTATTCTGCTACTTGCTAATATCGGAGCTGCTTCTTAACCAACACTATATCAAAGCTAATCATTTAATTTTATATTTAACGATTACTTATTTTCTAGCATTCTTTATTGTTCCATCGATTGTTAAAAAGAATTGATGAAGGAGGTGTCCATTTTGGATACTAGTAAATTTATATTAGGTATTGTCTTTATCGTCTTAGCGTATTTAATAGGTGTAAAAAAACAAACATGGTTATTATCTGGCTTTAATCAGAAGCGGGTACGTGATCAGGATAAATTAGCAAAAATGACAGGTGGCTATAACCTCTTTGTTGGTTTTGTCATGATTCTTGCATCCTTTATTAGAGGAGTTAATTTAGAAATCATTTTTCCTATAATTATAGTGGGATATGTGATTTTACTTGGTTATGTCAATACAAGAATGGTGGAATAAGGGGGAGAGTGTGTGCAAAACAAGTTGACCAAACTTATGGGTGTCGAGTATCCCATTATCCAAGCTCCGATGGCTGGCGGGGTCACAACTACGAATCTAGTGTCCTCGGTTTCTAAATTTGGAGGATTAGGGATGATCGGAGCAGGTTATATGACTCCTGAGCAGATGCGAAATCAAATAAAAGAGATCAAACGGGAAACTACGAAACCATTTGGAATCAACATATTTATTCCGAATGATTTCAAAGTTTTAGAGAATGAAATTAATAGAGCTACAGAACTTCTCCAGCCGTTAAAAGAACAACTACATGTTAAAAAGGAAAATTCAGCCCTCCCTACGGTAGAGAGGGAATGGGAAACATTTTATGAGCAGCTAAAGGTAATCATAGATGAAAAAGTTCCGATCTGTTCCTTTACCTTCGGGCTTCCTCCTAAAGAAACCATTACGAATTTAAAAGATCATGGAATCTTCTTAATCGGAACGGCAACAACCGCAGCCGAAGCATTACTTTGTCAGGAAATCGGAATGGATGCTGTTGTATTACAAGGCAGTGAAGCGGGTGGTCACCGTGGTACGTTTGCCGGCGATGATGATCATCCGATTTGTATAATTCCACTTATTTCACTAGTAAGGGCACAAGTTAGCATCCCTATTATTGCCGCTGGCGGCATTATGAACGGCCGAGGTGTATATGATGTCCTTAGCTTAGGGGCTCAAGCGGCACAATTGGGCACGGCCTTCCTAACCTGTTTAGAAAGTGGAGCGCACAAAGCTCACAAACAAGCCATTTTCAATTTAACAGATAACCAGACCGTATTAACTCGTGTCTATTCAGGTAAATGGGCTAGAGGGATTAACAATAAATTTTACCAGGAGTTGAAGGCTTTCGAAGAGGAATTGCCTCCTTTTCCACTCCAAAATGCATTGACAAATCCAATTCGAAAAGCATCCGCTCAGCAAAGTAATCCTGATTATATGTCACTGTGGGCGGGGCAAAATGCTTTTCTCGCTAAAAATCAATCTGTTAAAGATCTAATGGAAGCATTAATAACTGAACTAACAGAAATAAAGAAAGCGGTTTACTAATAGAAGACCTCAAACTCCAAGGGTTCACCTTGGAGTTTTTCTTATTTAATACATACATTGATAGGTAAAGGAAATACTTACTAGAGTAAAATTAAGGAGGTTTGAATAATGGATGAGAAACAACATGATAACCATAATCCTGAAGACGTCTTAACAAACCGGCAGGGACATCCCGTTACAGATAACCAAAATGTGCGAACAGTCGGAAACCGAGGACCGATGACCCTAGAGAACTACGACTTTTTAGAAAAAATAAGCCATTTTGACCGCGAAAGAATTCCAGAGCGCGTTGTCCATGCCCGTGGAGCTGGGGCACACGGGTATTTTGAATCGTATGGAACGATTAATGGAGAACCGATCTCAAAGTATACCCGTGCCAAGGTCTTTACCAATACTGAGGTTCAAACACCTGTATTTGTCCGCTTTTCAACAGTCGTCCATGGCGGACATTCACCTGAAACTGAACGTGATCCGCGAGGTTTTGCGGTTAAATTTTATACAGAAGATGGGAATTGGGATTTAGTCGGAAATAATTTAAAAATCTTCTTTATTCGCGACCCTTTGAAATTTCCTGACATGGTGCATTCATTCAGACCAGATCCAGTGAATAATATTTCAGATCCTGAGAGAATGTTTGATTTTCTATGTCAAACCCCTGAATCGATGCACATGATTACCTTTGTCTTTTCACCTTGGGGCATTCCGTCCAACTATCGTCAAATGCAAGGCTCAGGTGTTCACGCCTACAAATGGGTAAATGAAGAGGGAAAGGGAGTTCTTGTAAAATATCACTGGGAACCGAAACAAGGAATCAAAAATCTTTCACAAAAAGAGGCTGCGGAAATCCAGAGCAAGAATTATAGCCATGCCACACAAGATTTATATGAAGCGATTGAACGTGGAGATTATCCGGAATGGGAATTATATGTTCAAATCATGGAGGATGGTGAACATCCAGAATTGGACTATGACCCGCTAGATCCAACGAAACTATGGTATAAAGAGGATTTTCCTTGGCATAAAGTAGGCAGGATGGTATTAAACAAAAATCCAGAAAATTTTTTCGCCGAAACCGAACAAGTGGCTTTTGGTACAGGTGTTCTTGTTGATGGGCTAGATTTTTCTGATGATAAGCTACTTCAAGGTAGAACCTATTCTTACTCCGATACGCAGCGGTATCGAGTAGGGACCAACTACTTACAACTGCCGATTAATCGACCGAAGAAACATGTGGCTACCAATCAAGATGGGGGACAAATGGATTTTAGGCAGGATTACGGAAAATTGAAAAATCCTTCTGTCAATTATGAGCCTTCCTTAATTGGAGGATTAAGAGAAGAGGTCAACCCTGGAAAAGAACATCAGCCACATGTGGAAGGGAATCTTGTAAGAGAAAGAATTCCTCGTGATAACAATTTCGGGCAGGCGGGCGAGACGTATCGAAGATTCAATGAATGGGAACGGACAGAGTTGATTTCCAATCTTTCTGGGGCCCTTGCCTCCTGCCGTAAGGAAATTCAAGATCGAATGGTGGACATGTTAACACAATGTGATCCAGACTATGGGAAAAGAATTGCGGAAGGAATTAAAAACGCTGGTCAATCAACCGAAGGAAACATGGAAGAGGCAGTGCAGCAGGCTGAAGTAATGGGGCATGCATCGGATCCGTATTAAACAGGCCGACATGGAGGGGGACTACCCCTCCATATTTCATTCTAAATGGATAAACATACATAAAAAAGGCGAAGTTCGAATAAATGTACTATACTAAATGAATAGTAAACAATTGGAGAGGGTTTTTATCATGCATATTACTTCCATTTTACTCGGGATTGTTCTAGTGGTAAATATCATGTTGGCCCTGGTTGTTATCTTTCAAGAAAGAAGGGACATCGGTTCCACTTGGGCTTGGCTTTTAGTACTCTTTTTTATTCCTATTTTGGGCTTCGTCATGTATCTTTTATTGGGACAAAATTTAAGCCGGAAACGACTTTTTCAATGGGATGATTTGAAAAAGACTGGTCTTGAGGAAGAACTTGAATCTCAATTAGCAAAATTCCGTTCTGATCAATTCTTTTTTCGCAATAAAGCAACAAGTGACAGCAGGGATTTAATTTACATGCACATGATCAACAATAAAGCCATTTTAACAGAGGATAATGCCGTTGAGATTTTTACAGACGGTAAGGATAAATTCGATCAGTTAATGAAAGATATCAAACAGGCAAAGAACTATATTCACCTGCAGTATTACATCATAAAAAATGATAATCTGGGGAAAAAACTAATCCAAGCATTGACGGAAAAAGTGAATCAAGGTGTAAAAGTAAGAGTTTTATACGATGAATTGGGTTCACGTAGCCTGCCAAAGCGAATTTTTAAAGAATTTCGTGCAGCTGGCGGTCAAGTTGAGGTCTTTTTCCCTTCAAAATTTCGGTTTATCAATTTAAGGATGAATTTCAGAAATCACCGCAAGATTGTGATTATTGATGGGAAAATCGGTTATGTTGGTGGATTTAATGTTGGGGATGAATATCTTGGACTAAACGAAAAATTTGGTTATTGGCGAGATACCCATTTAAGGATTAAAGGTACAGCCGTATATGCGCTTCAAACGCGATTTATTCTCGATTGGAACCAGGCTTCTGATGATTATGATGTTGATTACGTTCCAAACCTTTATCCAGAAAATGTTTCCCATGGGAATATCGGAATCCAAATTGTAACAAGTGGTCCTGATTCTGAATTTCAACAAATTAAAAATGGTTACATTAAAATGATCATGTCTGCCAAAAAAACAATCTTTATCCAAACGCCCTACTTTATTCCGGATGAAAGCTTATTAGACGCCCTGCGGATTGCCTGTTTATCGGGAGTAGAAGTCAATATTATGATACCCAATAAGCCAGACCATCTGTTTGTTTATTGGGCGACACTTTCTCATGTTCATGAATTATTGAAAATTGGGGCAAAGATCTACATCTACAATAATGGCTTTATCCATGCCAAAACGCTGGTCGTAGATGAAGAAATCGCTTCGGTGGGCACAGCCAATATTGATTACAGAAGTTTCAAGCTGAATTTTGAGGTAAATGCTTTTTTATATGATGATGAAATATCGACAAAATTAACAAAAATATTTAAAGAGGATATCAAGGTATCTAGATTGTTAACATTAAAAGAATATGAGCAGCGCTCACTGGAAATTCGTTTGAAGGAATCGATTTCAAGGCTGCTGTCTCCAATCTTATAGGTTATCATTTTCTATTTTTCTAATAACCCCGAAATGAAACCAAAAGGAACTTTGCCGATTATATTGGCAAAGTTCCTTTTTTAATATATTTTTGTAGAAAAATGTTAATTTTTAGTTTTTGTTAGAGGGTAACCTAATTATCATAATCTATTTACTCTTAAAATGCCATTGATTCGAACCCAAAAATTAATTCCAATTTTTGATTTTGAACGTTTTGTGACACATTTCACATTTGAATGGATTTTATTAAAAATGATTATAAAATAAGAATAACTGAATGTGATTTATATCACTTAATAAATTTCTCCTATTGAAAAAAGACGAAATAGAAGATTAGAAAGGGGTACCACTATGAAATTCAAAGGGGCATTATTAACCCTGGTTTTTACTATTATCACGTTACTTACAGGATGTGAACCTTTATTAGTTTTAGACCCAAAAGGACCACAGGCTGAAAGGCAAGCGAATGACATTATGTTATCGATTGGATTAATGGCCGTTATTGTTATCGTCGTTTTTGCTCTTTTAGTCTATATGTTAATCAAATATCGTGCTTCCAAACAGCGACCAGATTACGAGCCACCTCACATTGAAGGGAATATTTGGGTGGAAGCGATTTGTGTAGGGATTCCCGTTATTATTGTTGCTTTCCTATCGATTGTTTCTGTACGAAGTAATTATATCGTTGAATCCGCACCAAAGGGTTACGAAAATAAAGAGCCATTAGTTGTTTACGCATCTTCCTCAAACTGGAAATGGCATTTTAGTTACCCTGAAGAAAATATCGAAACTGTCAATTACCTGTACATCCCGACGGACCGCCCGCTTGAATTTAAACTGTATTCATACGGTCCAATTACGAGCTTCTGGATTCCACAGCTTGGTGGACAAAAATATGCGATGGGTGACATGGTTACAACCTTACACCTAGCAGCGGATGAGCCAGGAGAATTTATGGGACGAAACGCCAACTTTAGTGGTAAAGGCTTTGCCGAAAACACCTTTAATGTTACCGCGATGTCTCAAAAAGATTTTGATGATTGGGTTAAAGAGGTAAAAGAAACAGCAAAACCATTAACCGAAAAGAAATTTGATGAGTTATTGGAGCCAGGTCATCTTGGACAGTCCACCTATACAGGAACTCATTTGACATTCTCACCAGCACCAGAAGGACATGATCATGGATCTGACACAAATGAGCAAGGTTCTGATGATAAACAAAGTGAACATGATCATGAGGCAGCAGATACTGAAGAAGCTTCCGATCATACTCATCATTAAGATTACGAGCTATCTAGTTTAATTGAATTGAATTGAATTGAATTGAATGTATTTACCGAAAGGAGTTACAAAGTATGGAGTTCTTTGAACGATTTGCCGTACCACATCCAAGTGCAGCTATTTATGCTTCGATGGTTGCGATTGGTCTAGTAGTGATCGCCATTATAGCTGGCTTGACCTATTTTAAAAAATGGGGTTATCTCTGGCGTGAGTGGATTACGACGGTTGACCATAAACGAATTGGTATTATGTATTTAGTATCTGCCTTATTGATGCTATTCAGAGGTGGCGCTGATGCGATTATGATGCGTGCTCAATTGGCAGCACCAGATAATACGCTGTTAGATGCCCAGCATTATAATGAAATTTTCACTACACATGGGATTGTTATGATCCTCTTTATGGCCATGCCATTTATTATGTTTTTCATGAACTTTGTCGTACCATTACAGATTGGTGCACGGGATGTTGCCTTCCCACGTTTAAACGCATTGAGCTTCTGGTTATTCTTCATGGGGGCGATGTTATTTAATATTTCATTCGTTGTCGGTGGGTCACCAGATGCAGGCTGGACTTCTTATTTCCCACTAGCGGGTAATGAATTCAGTGAATCTGTAGGAACCAATTATTATATGATTGCGATTCAAATTGCCGGTATTGGTACGTTAATGACGGGGATTAACTTTATCACAACTATTCTTAAAATGAGAGCACCGGGCATGACGCTAATGAAAATGCCAATGTTCACTTGGTCTGCCTTCATTGCCAACGTTATTATCGTTTTCGCTTTCCCAGTTTTAGCAGTATTACTTGCGATGGGAACATTGGACCGTCAATTTGGAACCAACTTCTTTACGATGGATAATGGCGGAATGGATATGCTTTGGGCCAATATCTTCTGGGTATGGGGTCATCCTGAAGTTTATATCTTGATTTTGCCAGCATTCGGTATTTACAGTGAAATCATTTCAACCTTTGCGCGTCGAAATCTATATGGCTATAAATCTATGGTTGGTTCCATGGTGCTTATTTCCCTTATGTCCTTCTTAGTATGGGCTCACCACTTCTTTACAATGGGTCAAGGGGCGCTAACTAACAGTATTTTCTCCATAACTACCATGGCGATTGCTGTCCCGACAGGGGTTAAGATCTTTAACTGGCTGCTTACGCTTAGAAAAGGGAAAATCGAATTTACGACGCCAATGCTTTATTCAATTCTGTTCATTCCATTATTTACACTTGGCGGTGTAACGGGAGTCATGCTTGCGATGTCTGCAGCAGACTATCAATATCATAATACGATGTTCTTAGTCGCTCACTTCCACAACGTAATTATTCCAGGTGTCGTTTATGCGATGCTTGCTGGTCTCACTTACTATTGGCCAAAAATGTTTGGTTTTATGTTAAATGAAAGAATTGGAAAATGGACGGCATGGTTACTTTCCATCGGTTTCCTTTTAGCCTTCATGCCGATGTATGTGACAGGTTTAGATGGTCAGGCTCGCCGTATGTATACGTACTCTGAATCAACAGGGTTTGGACCATTGAATATGGTGTCGTTCATTGGAGCTGCCATCATGGCCATTGGCTTTGTTTTAATCGTGTACAACATTTACTACAGCACACGCTATGCTTCTAGAGATATTGGTGAGGATCCATGGGATGCACGTACACTAGAATGGGCAACACATACTCCAGTGCCAGAATACAACTTTGCTATTTTACCAGAAGTGAAATCCAGTGAAGCGCTTTGGGATTCAAAGAAAAAAGGTCATGTTTTATTCAAAGGGGAATATGAAAAAATTCATATGCCTAATAACAGTGGTGTTCCATTCATTATGAGTTGTATCTTCTTTGTATGGGGATTCTCGTTTATTTTCAGTCTGTGGATTCCAGTCATTGTTACAACGATTGGAATATTTGCTTGTTTGGCTCTTCGTTCCTTTGAACAAGATCACGGCCGATACATCTCTGTTAAAGAAATTGAAGAAACTGAAACAAATTTGCGAGGTGCTAAATAATGAAAATCGATCACTCGCTGCCACTTGAATATAGTACAGAAGAAAATCGTTTAAAAATATTAGGTTTTTGGATTTTCCTAGGTGCGGAAATTATGCTTTTTGCCACACTTTTCGCAACCTATTTCACTTTATATAATCGAACTGGGAATGGCCCAACTGGAGCAGAGATTTTTGAAATTACTCCTGTATTAGTGGAAACCATCTTGCTATTAACAAGTAGCTTTACCATCGGGCTAGGTGTTCACGCCATGCGAATAGGTAATAAAAAAGCAATGATGTCATTCTTTTTGATTACCTTAGTTCTCGGTTTGGGATTCTTAGGATTTGAAATATTTGAGTTTGTTCATTATGTTCACATTGGAGCTGGACTTCAAATAAGTGCCTTTACATCGATTCTATTAACGACATTAGGAACACATGGAGCACACGTAACACTCGGGATCTTTTGGGGTATCTTCATTGTCTTACAAGTGAAAAAACGTGGATTGACTCCGCAAACAGCCAACAAAGCATTCATTTTCTCTCTTTACTGGCATTTCCTAGATGTAGTCTGGATTTTCATCTTCAGCTTTATCTACTTGAAAGGAATGATGTAAATATGAAAGAACTATTCCCAATGAAACAAATCCTGGGCTTCGTATTTTCTTTACTCCTTACAACCATTGCGCTGGCGGTGTATTTCTTAGACATGTCATTTGTAATGGGGATGACGATTCTTCTGATAACGGCTTTTGTGCAAGCTGGAGTTCAATTAGTCGTGTTTATGCATGCTGGTGAAACAGAAGATAAAGGAGCCATTTATACAAATGTCTATTACGGCTTAATCATTGCCCTGGTCACTGTTTTTGGCACATTACTTGCAATGGTTTGGGATATGTAAAAACAAAAAGCGGAAGCGCCTTGGTCAGGGGCGACAGGCATAAGACGAGCCGGCGAGAAGGTTGCTTTTTAACCTTCTGGACGGATTGCCTTATGACCCGAGCCCCTAGGCGCTGGAGCTGGATTCAGAAAACTACACAAAGTTATCTACACCCATATTTTTATAAATTCCTAAGCATTAAGAAAAAAATGGAGTGCCTACATCGGCGCTCCATTTTTTCGTTTTATATGAGTTACGTTTATTCCTTTATATGCTTTTTCCGTCATTTCTTCCGTTAAAACAAAGAATACACCCATTAGGAAGATAAACACCGCACCAATTGATGCACCGATACCAATGCCTGTGAAATAACTGTAATCGCTTACAAAGAAACCGAATAAAAAAGATACAATTCCAAAGATTAAAGCAGTTCCTCCGACATATTTTATAGCATTTAGGATTTTTAATTTCGAGTTCATCTCACTCATCCTCCTTTTATCTATATTATTCACGTTGTTCACAAAATTGTCAAAACTATTTTTCGGTCTTGTTCACAATTTGTTCAAATTTATGTGATTTGTATATTAAGTTGTTGGTTTTGGTTAAATATTCCAAAGTTTCAGAAGGATTACTATAATTTATACCGAACAATATACATGTAAGTATATTTTGGAACGAAAGTAGGCGAAGAAATGACTCTTGATCCACAAACGAAATTTGTATTGGGACAATTGGCAGCTGCAGGGGCACCAGCAATGGAAACGTTGACACCAGAGCAGGCGAGGGCAGCAATGATGTTTCCAAAGGGCGAAGTCGAACCTGTTGGAAAGGTTGAGGATCGAATGATTCCTGGTCCTGAGTCGGATATCCCTATCCGTGTATATTATCCTAAGGAAGAGCAAAAGGCATATCCAGCACTTGTTTTTTATCACGGTGGGGGTTGGGTAGTTGGAAACATCGATTCTCATGACGATATCTGCAGGGCACTTACGAATATTGCCAACTGTGTCACGATTTCAGTAGATTACCGCCTAGCTCCTGAACATAAATTCCCTGCTGCCGTCGAAGATTCCTTTGCGGCTGTTCAATACGTGTTTGACCACGCAGAAGAATTCCAGGTGGACCGTACTAGGATCGCTGTAGGCGGCGATAGTGCAGGTGGTAATTTAGCTGCTGTTGTCACTAACCTCGCGAAGGAAAGAAAGACTCCAGCAATCTGTTATCAACTATTACTCTATCCAAGTACGAAACTAGCAGGTGAACCAACTGTTTCCATGAAGGAAAATTCAGAGGGCTATTTCTTAACCAGTGGAACCATGGCTTGGTTTAGAGATTGCTACTTGAATGGTGAAGAGGATAAACGAAATCCGCTAGCTTCCCCAATGCTATTTGCAGACTTTAAAGACCTGCCTCCTACACTCGTGATTACCGCAGAATATGACCCACTAAGAGATGAGGGTGAAGATTATGCAGACAAGCTAGCTGAGGCTGGGGTTCAAGTGGAAAAAGTGCGCTATGACGGAACGATTCACGGTTTCATCAGCATGGCAGCTGTTATTGATCAAGGAATAGAAGCACTAAACAAAGCCGGCCATGCATTAAAAAAGGCTTTTTATTAAAAGAATAGATGCAAAAAGGGCAGTGATTTCTTATAATCACTGCCTTTTTCCTTATCCAATTAAATTATTATATCAAGATAACATAATCTTTTTTTAGGAATTTTCTATAGATAATTATAAGTTTAAATGTATATTTTATCTAATTTTTCATTAGTCTAAGTATAACAATGATTAACTGTCATTTATTTCATTTCGTAATTATCAAAATAATCCTTAAAAGATAGTTGCAATTCGATTTTTTGAATAGTATTATTATTCTCGTACTTTATTAAAAGCTATTTGAATAGTTTAATAATTTGGAATGATTTTAGGGGGAACCAATATTTATGCAAGGCAAGTTACCGTTTTCGAGGTATTTTATTATAGGAGTCATGTTGTTTGCACTATTTTTCGGTGCAGGGAATTTAATCTTTCCGGCATCCCTTGGTCAACACGCTGGATCGAATATATGGGTAGCGGTTGCGGGGTTTTTAATTACTGGAATTGGTTTGCCTTTTCTGGGAATATTGGCAATGGGCGTTTCTGGCAGTAAGAATCTACAGGAACTTTCAAGTCGAGTCCACCCAGTCTATGGAGTGGTTTTTACGTCCCTCCTATATTTGACAATTGGACCATTTTTTGCCGGTCCACGGACTGGAGCCGTTGCCTATGATATTGGGATTGCGCCATTTGTAGGTGAAGGATTTGGGCAAATAGGTTTGTTTATTTTTACTCTGTTATTTTTTACCGTTACTCTTTGGTTCTCATTAAACCCAGCAAAGCTGGTTGACCATGTTGGTAAATTATTATCACCAGCCATCATTATTCTTATTTTTGTTTTATTGGTTATGGTAATTGTTAAGCCCTTAGGTCCGATTGGAGAACCACAAGCAGCTTATGCGAGTGGAGCGTTTATGAAAGGGTTTGTGGAAGGATATAACACCATGGATGCCCTTGCGTCACTTGTATTTGGAATTATTGTCATTAATGCGATTCGTTCAATGGGGGTTACTTCTGCTCGTGGAGTTCTCTCAGCAACCGCTAAGTCTGGGATTGTGGCCATCGTCTTTCTTGCGATTATTTATGTCGGAGTTTCTTATTTAGGGGCAACGAGCACAGCGGCTTTTGGTCTATTTGATACCGGGGGGCCTGTTTTAGGGAAAACGGCCTTTCATTACTTTGGATCCTTAGGAACTGTGATGCTGTCGGTTATTATCATCCTAGCTTGCCTGACGACCAGTATCGGATTGATTACAGCCTGTGGGGAATATTTTCATTCTCTTTTACCAAAAATCAGCTATAAAAAGTTTGTTGTTTTCTTTTCACTTGTATCATTTATCATCGCTAACTTTGGCTTATCGAATATTATTACATTTTCGATTCCGGTGTTGATGTTCTTATATCCACTTGCGATTGTCTTGATGCTGTTAACGTTTTTATCAAAGTTGTTTAAGGATTCCCAAATAGTATATGTGGCCGCTACTGTTGTTACATTGATGATCAGTACCATTGATGGTTTAAAAACCTTATGCCAATTACTTGAGATGGAATATTATAATTGGTTGTCAGCAATTGTTTCCTTTTATGAGAGATATTTACCTTTATATAATGAAGGGCTGGGCTGGTTATTACCGGTTGTGGTTACGATTATCGTTACTAGTGTCATTGTTTTATCGCAGAAGGATTCGACTACACCTGTTAAAATTTAGGGCTTATTTTAGACACATCTAATCCAATGGGTTTGATGTGTTTTTTCGTAAGGAAGTTATTAGACATTCACTCTTGAATTTTTTATAGAAGAAAAGCTACAATAATATAATGGTGAGAAATCACAAAAATTGAAAGAGTAGGTTTGATAATATGATCGCAAAGACAGAAGAGGATTTTAATGGATTAAAGGAAATCGGCAGGATTGTTGCATCGATTCGTGATGAAATGGTACAAAGAACGGTACCGGGCATTACCACGAAAGAGCTTGATAATATGGCAGGGGAACTTTTTGAAAAAGAAGGAGCACTCTCTGCTCCTATGGGTGAATATAACTTTCCAGGTTACACATGCATTAGTGTCAATGAAGAAGTGGCACATGGCATTCCAGGAAATCGCGTGATTCAAGAAGGAGATATTGTAAATATCGATGTTTCAGGTTCGAAAAATGGATATTTCGCTGATACAGGCATTTCCTTTGTTGTTGGCAAGGGAGATGAAATTCTAGCAAAAATTTGTGAAGTGGCCAAAGAAGCCTTTGATGCAGGACTCAAAAAGGCGAAACCAGGCTCTAAAAAGAGTGGGATTGGCAAAGCAGTGCATCAAACGGCTAAAAAGCATGGTTTAACGGTAATCATGAACCTAACCGGACATGGTATTGGTAGACGGATTCATGAGGCACCGGATCATATTTATAATTATCATGATACCTGGGACGACGAACTGTTGAAAGAAGGTATGGTTATTGCCTTCGAACCATTTATCTCAACAGAAGAAGAGGAAGTATTTCAAGTTGAAGGTGACGACTGGACATATGTCACTGAAAAAAGCTTTGTAGCCCAATTGGAACACACGATCATTCTTACTAAAAATGGACCGATGATCATAACACTTTAAGACTAAAAGCGGAGCTTGCTCCGCTTTTTTTATTTGTATTCATTTTTGTCTAAAAAAATTCACATTTTCTAAAGTAATTCCTTTAACAATGATGTAAATCACAAACAAGTTATCGAAGAAATGATATTTTATGGATGAGAAATATTATCAATCGTAACTAGCATCATTACAAAGGAGAATCCTTATGAGTGAGTTTATTAATAACCGTGAACAAAAAACATTGAATAATAAAAAACGGCTTGAGATGTTAAAACAAATCTTTCAAGACCTTCATGCCGGAAAAAATGTAGAAGAGGTGAAGGCTCATTTTGATGCTTTCATTGGAAAAATTACCGTTGATGAAATTGCCCATCTTCAGCATGATTTTATTGAAGAGGGAAGTATACCCATCGCTGAATTCCAACGGATTTATCAAGCACATACAGACCTTTTTAATGGGACAATTGATAAAGATCATCGCGATAATAATCCAGAAGATCAACCTGGCCATCCGATCCATACTTTTATCTTAGAAAACAAGGAAATTGAACAGCTACTTACCTCCAGGGTTCAAGTCCACTTGGATGAGTTTGACAAGGATGATTGTGCAGACAACATTTATAAACTGTTAGAAGATATCAACCTCCTGTTAGATATTGATAAGCATTACAGCCGAAAGGAAAATTTGATTTTCCCCTATTTAGAAAAGTACGGTATCTATGGTCCAACAAACAATATGTGGAGAATTGATGACTTTATCCGTGATGGTATTAAAGAGGCAAGACAAAGATTAGCGACTTATAGTGGTGACAAACAAGCGGTGATCGAGATCTTTACCTTCATATTGAATGAAGTCAGTGGAATGATCTATAAAGAGGAAAATATTCTTTTCCCAATGGCATTGAAAAATCTAACTGAAGATGAATGGGTGAAAATTGCTCATGAAAGTGATGAAATAGGTTTTTGTTTAATTGGTCCCGCTGCTGAATGGAAGCCAGATAGAAAAGCACTAGATGCTAATGCGATTTCTGAAGGCTATATTAAAATGGAAACAGGCATTTTATCTTTGAAACAACTGGAACTGTTGTTGAATCATTTGCCTGTTGACCTTACCTTCATTGATCACGAGGATGTTGTTAGGTACTTCTCCCATGGAAAAGAAAGAATCTTTGCCAGGACGAAGGCAGTCATTGGCCGTACTGTTCAAAACTGTCACCCGCCAAGAAGTGTCCATGTGGTCGAAGAGCTCTTGGCCGATTTTAAAGCAGGACGAAAAGACACCGAGGATTTCTGGATTAAGTTCCGTGATAAATACGTTTATATCCGCTATTTTGCAGTCCGTAATGAAAACGGAAAATACATCGGTACCCTAGAATTCACCCAAAACATCGATCCCATCAAAGCCATCGACGGTGAAAAACGGATACTATCATAAACGAAAAATAAGTCTCCCTTTGTGGGAGGCTTATTTTTGTATGATTCATACGGAAGGATGTCAAAATTAGCCGCTATTTTTGTTTAAAACAACCATAGTTATCTACCAGAAAAAACGATAAATTTGAAATATAGAAATTCTAATTTTCTGAATAATTTTTGGGTTGATAGAGAGAAAAGGCGGTGAGTTTTTGAAGTATCAATCAAATCGAATCGATCAGATCCCACCCTATTTATTCGCTGAAATCAATAAGAAGAAAGAAGCAATGATAAAGGCGGGCGTAGATATTATTGATCTAGGAATTGGCGACCCTGATCTTCCAACACCTGCTCATATTGTGAATAAACTAGTCGAGGAAATGCAGGACGCGAAGAACTTTAAATATCCGAGTTTCATCGGAATCAAGGAGTTTCGCCAAGCTGTGGCGGATTTTTATTCCCGTCAGTATGGAGTAGAGCTTGATCCGGAAACAGAAGTACTTGCCTTAATTGGTTCAAAAGAAGGCATCGCGCATCTCGTTCCGACGCTCATTGATCCCGGTGACTATGTGCTAATTCCAGACCCAAGTTACCCGGTATATCGCATGGCAACTTTACTAGCGAACGGTAACTATCACAATATGCCATTAACAAAGGGAAATAACTTTGAACCTGATTTTTCAGCCATTCCAACTGAGATTCTGAAACAGTCTAGACTGATGTTTTTAAATTATCCAGGTAATCCTACTGCAGCCACCGTGAATCTTAGTTTTTTCAAGGAGGCAGTGGAATTTGCCAAGAAAAATGCTATCCCGATTGCCCATGATTCTGCCTATAACTTAGTCACATTTGAAGATTACAAAGCGCCGAGTATCTTACAGATTGAAGGTGCAAAAGAGATTGCCGTCGAATTCGGCTCGCTCTCCAAAACGTATAATATGACCGGCTGGCGGATTGGCTTTGTGGTTGGTAATCGCGAAATGATTAAAGCGCTTTCTGTTTTAAAAAGCAATACGGATACAGGTCAGTTTACACCGATTCAAAAAGCCGCTGCCTATGCACTAAATAGTGATCAAAGCTGTGTCACCAAGCACAACCAAATATATAAAGAACGCATGGTGGCAATGCTCGAAGGGCTAAAATCAATTGGTGTGGAGGTGGATCCTCCTAAAGGAAGCTTCTTCATTTGGGCTCCTGTTCCCAAAGGCTATACATCCTCAGAATTCGTTACCAGTGTGCTTGAGCAAACTGGTGTGATTCTTACGCCAGGTACAGCTTTTGGGCCTTCGGGTGAGGGATATTTTCGAGTCTCGCTTTCTGTTCCAACTGAAAGATTATTTGAAGCAGTAGATAGAATCAAACAACGATTAAAAATAACTATCTAGTAAACATATTGGAGGGAATAACATGAAAAAAATCTTAAATTACATTAACGGTGAATGGTCTGAAGCTACTACAGGTAAATTTACACCGGTTGTGAATCCAGCAAACGGTCAAGTTTTGGCAGAAGTCACGCAATCATCAAAGGAAGACGTCGATCGTGCTGTTCAAGCCGCTAAGGAAGCACAAAAATCTTGGCGTTTAGTTCCTGCCCCAGAACGTGCCGAAATTTTATATAAAGTGGCTTTTCTGTTAAAAGAAAGAAAAGAAGAATTAGCGCAAATCCTTACGAGTGAGATGGGGAAAGTCATTGATGAAGGAAGAGGAGAAGTACAGGAAGCGATTGACATGGCGTTTTATATGGCTGGGGAAGGCCGCCGCCTATTTGGTGATACAGTACCGTCTGAGCTTCGAAATAAATTCGCGATGAGCGTTCGTGTTCCGATTGGAGTGGCGGGTTTAATTACCCCTTGGAACTTCCCAATCGCGATCGCTTCATGGAAATCCCTTCCTGCACTTGTTAGCGGAAATGCCGTAGTTTGGAAGCCAGCGACGGAAACACCGATGGTTGCCGCAGCATTTGTCCGGATATATGAGGAGGCAGGTCTCCCTAAAGGTTTATTAAATCTCGTTAACGGTTCCGGAAGTGTAGTAGGAAATGCCATGGTTGAACACCCAGACATCGATCTAATTTCCTTTACGGGTTCCAATGAGGTTGGAAAAGAAATCAACGGCCGCGCAGGTGCGTTATTAAAAAGAACTTCCCTTGAAATGGGCGGTAAAAATGCGATTACGGTTCTAGAAGATGCTGATCTCGACCTTGCCGTAGAAGGTATCCTTTGGGGAGCATTTGGAACAAGCGGACAAAGGTGTACCGCTACAAGCCGAGTACTTGTCCATGAGTCTGTAAAAGAGGAATTAGAAGGAAAGCTTCTAAATCGCATTGGGGAATTAAAGCTAGGTAATGGTCTTGATGAAACGGTAAAGGTTGGTCCTGTCATCAATCGCTCTTCTCTAGAACGGATTGACGAATATGTAAAAATTGGTCAACAAGAGGGAGCAAAGCTTCTTGCTGGAGGAAAAATTGCGAACCTTGAAGGACTGGAAGGCGGGAACTACTATCTTCCTACGATTTTCACGAACGTAACTCCAGACATGAGAATTGCGAAAGAAGAAATTTTTGGACCGGTTGTTTCGATCATCGCGGTAAAAGGCTTGGAAGAAGCGATTGAAGTCAATAACAGTGTAGAATTTGGTCTTTCCAGTGCGATCTATTCTGCTAATGTGAATCGAATTTTTGTGGCAATCAGAGATTTAGACACAGGAATTGTCTATGTGAATGCAGGTACAACGGGAGCTGAAATCCATTTGCCATTCGGTGGAACAAAAGGGACAGGAAATGGACATCGAGATTCAGGTGTGGCTGCGTTGGATGTGTATACAGAATGGAAATCGATTTATGTTGACTACAGTGGAAAACTGCAAAGAGCACAAATTGATAACAACTAATTTATAGATAATTAACCTGTACGTCCTTGTAGGTTCTTTTTATAAGAGCAAAGGAATACAGGTTAATTGTTCATTCGTTAAAGGGGAGAGACGGGAATGGAAAAGTTAACGGTTGTTGGTTCAGGAGTCATGGGCAGAGGCATTGCTTATGTCGCGGCACTTGGTGGCTTTCATGTTTTTTTACATGATGTTAACCAAGAAAATTTGGATAAGGCTAAATTATATATTGAAAAAGAAATGATGAAAAGTGCAGACAGGGGTTATCTCAATCGGGAAAAAGCGGCAGCAGCTTTGAAAAATATTGAATATACAAATAATTTAGAAAATGCAGCAGGAAATACGGATGTGGTTATCGAAGCTGTTTTTGAGTTGATGGAATTGAAGATTGATATTTTTAAACAATTGGACAAAATTTGTCCGAAGCATACGATTCTTGCTACCAATACCTCAACAATGAGTCCGACAGAAATCGCGGCACAAACCTCAAGACCAGAGAAATGTGTAGCGATGCATTTCTTTAACCCAGTTCATAAAATGAAGCTGATTGAAATCATTCGAGGGCTGGAGACCTCAGATGAAACGGTTGAAAAAGCGAAAGAAATTGGAATGAAGTTAGGAAAAGAAACAGTTGAAGTAAATGAATTCCCCGGGTTTGTTACGAGCCGGATGAATTGCTTAATAGGGAATGAAGCGATGAATCTGCTGATGGAGGGTGTGGCTTCTGCAGAAGATATCGACAAAGCGATGAAGCTGGGATTAAATCATCCGATGGGACCGTTAGAACTGGCGGACCTCGTTGGATTAGATACTCGCCTGCGGAATATGGAATATCTCTATAAGACATTGGGGGAAAAGTATCGTCCATGCCCATTGCTGATTAAATATGTAAAGGCAGGCCGGCTCGGACGGAAATCAGGGTCTGGATTCTATCATTATGAGAACTAACCAGCTCACAATGATTGGAGGGAAGTAGATTGGGAAAAACGATGAATTGTGAAAAGCTAAAATCAGCGGAAGATGCGATTAATTGGATTCAAAAGGGCGACCGTGTGTTAGTTGGCGGCTTTGGGCTTTGCGGCACGCCATTTACGTTAATCGATACGATAACAGAGTCTGACCATGCGAGAGAATTAACGATTATCAGTAATAACCTTGGCGAAGCAGGCAAAGGACTTGGAAAACTATTAATCTCCAAACATATCAAAAAAGCAGTCGGCTCTTATTTTACTTCGAATCGGGATGCGGTAAAAGCATGGAAAAGCGGTGAACTCGAAATTGAGCTGATTCCTCAAGGAACCTTAGCCGAAGCCATCCGAGCTGGCGGGGCTGGAATCGCAGGCTTTTACACGAAGACAGCCGTAGGAACGAAGCTTGCCGAAGGGAAGGAAGAGAGAGTGTTTGACGGGGAACGCTATCTCTTTGTCCGAGGAATCAAAGCGGATGTCGCATTAATTAAAGCAGCAAAAGCAGATACGATGGGGAATTTGATTTATTCCAAAACAGCGCGAAATTTCAACCCGATGATGGCAACAGCCGCGAAAATCGTGATTGCGGAAGTCGATGAAATTGTAGAAGCAGGCAGCTTCGATCCTGAACAAATCGTCACACCTCATTCCTATGTTGACATCGTTGTTATAAATGATCGCTATGAAAAAGTAGGGGGTGTATATGTTGAACGTAACCGGTAAGGAGCAAGCCACAGACCGTATAAGAATCGCCAAACGGATTGCCATGGAGCTAAAGGACGGCATGGTTGTGAACCTAGGAGTCGGAATTCCGACTTTGATCCAAAACTATTTACCGAAGGACAGCCGGGTTTACCTTCAATCCGAAAATGGGTTACTAGGGATGGGACCAACACCGCCTGAGGATGAACTCGATATGGATTTAATCAGTGCTAGTAAACATCCGATTACGTTAGGTCATGGCTCATCGATTTTTTCAAGTGCGGATTCGTTTGTGATGATTCGCGGAGGACATGTGGATTATGCGGTTATGGGGGCTCTACAAGTAAGTGAGACAGGAGAAATTGCCAATTGGGCCGTTCCAGGACAGGATATTCTTGGAGTCGGCGGAGCAATGGATTTAGTTGCCAGCGCAAAAAAAATTATCATCGCGATTTCCCATGTTACGAAGGAATTGAAACCGAAAATTGTAAAAAAACTAACCTGTCCAACTAGTGGTATTCGGACTGCAGAAATGATTGTGACTGAAAAAGCGGTCTTTCGGATCGAAAACGGTCTGTTAATGCTTGAAGAAGTAGCCGAGAACAGCAGTGTGGAGGAAGTTCGCAGACTGACAGAAGCAGAATTCGTTGTTTCTGAAAATTTAACAAAGATGCCTGTGTAAAGGTGGGGAAGGAATGTCGTTTCAGAATATTATCGTACAAGAGGTAAAGGAACTTGGGTTGATCACCATTAATCGCCCAGAACAAAGGAATGCTTTAAATTTAGAGACTTTGTTAGAAATTGAGCGAGCGCTCGAACAGCTGAGGATGAATGATCAGATCCGCGTCGTTATTTTTACCGGAGCAGGAGAAAAATCATTCGCAGCAGGTGCTGATATCCGTCAATTAAATAAACGGACGATGGTGGAAGCGCTTCAACCTAATATGACAGCGACATACCGGAAAATCGAAGACTATGAAAAACCAACAATTGCTGCGATTAATGGATTTGCTCTTGGTGGCGGATTAGAGCTCGCACTAGCCTGTGACATCCGCATCGCCTCCTACAATGCAAAGGTAGGTCTCCCTGAAGTATCCTTAGGAATTATCCCAGGTGCAGGTGGGACACAAAGACTTACGAGAATCGTAGGAAAAGGGAAAGCGATGGATCTGATCTTAACAGGGGACATCATTTCAGCAGAGGAAGCCGAGAAAATTGGCCTCATAAGTAAGGCAGTTCCCCAAGAGGAGCTTTTGGAAAAAGCAAAGGAATATGCTAAAAAAATTAGTCTAAAGGCTCCACTAGCTTTACGATTAGCGAAGGCGGCCGTTAACCGCGGGGCAGACATCGAAATGGAAACAGCCCTGTACTTAGAAAAATTATCACAGACGATTTTAATCGGATCAGAAGATAAACAGGAAGGGACACAAGCCTTTTTGGAAAAAAGACAACCACAATTTCAAGGGAGATAGGGGGAAATAAAATGGATTTCACATTATCGGAAGATATTCAATTATTAAAGAAAGCTGTGCATGATTTTGTTCAGGGTGAAGTAGAAAAGGTCGCCATGGAAATAGAAGAGAAGGATGAAATTCCTAGTCAAATTATTGAAGCCTCTAAGGAAATGGGGTTATTTGGCTTAAGTATTCCTGAAGAATACGGCGGTCTTGGCCTTGATATGGTGGGGAAATGCGCGATTTATGAGGAACTAGGAAAAACACATAATGGTTATACCACGTTAATCGGTGCCCACACAGGAATCGGTTCGGTCGGAATTGTTGAGCTTGGCACGAAGGAACAAAAAGAAAAGTATCTTCCAAAGATGGCAAGTGGGGAATGGATTGGTGCTTTTGCCCTTACCGAGCCAAGTGCCGGTTCGAATGCCGCTAATTTAAAAACAAGAGCGGAGAGAAAGGGCGACAAATATATCCTAAATGGTTCCAAGCATTATATTACCAATGCGGTTTGCGGTAATGTATTTACCGTTATGGCCGTAACCGATCCAAGTAAAGGGGCAAAGGGAATTACCTCTTTTATCGTAGAAAAGGATTTCCCTGGTTTTATTGTTGGAAATGTCGAGAAAAAAATGGGGCTTCGTGGTTCTCATTCGGCTGAGCTTTTCTTTGAAAATTTGGAAGTTCCAGCAGAGAATGTCCTCGGCGAAGAAGGACAAGGTTACGTGAACGCGTTAAAAATCCTCGCGAATGGCAGGGCCGGCCTTGCGGCACGTAATTTAGGCTCTTGCGAAAAGCTACTTGAGCACAGCATGGATTATGCGATGCAAAGGATTCAATTTGATAAGCCGATTTTTGAACAGCAGGCGGTTCAGCATATGTTAGCGGATATGGCGATGGAAATCGAGTTGCTTCGTTCGATTACCTATCGTGTAGCATGGATGACGGATAAAGGAATGCGGGTCGTGAAAGAGGCGGCGATGGCGAAGTTATATGGTTCCGAGGTATACAACCGTATCGCTGATTTAGCTGTACAAATTCATGCAGGAATTGGATATATGAAGGATTATCCGATCGAGCGATTCTACCGTGATGCCCGGATTACAAAAATTTATGAAGGCACAAGCCAAATTCAGAAGAATATCATTGCCAATGAATTAAAACGAGAGTTTCGATAAAACGGAGGTGTTGAGAATGAGGAATGCAGTCATTATTGATGGAGTCAGGACAGCGATTGGAAGAATGGGTGGCACCCTGAAGGATGTAGAGGTTGATTTTTTATCGGAAAAGGTTATGAGAGAGGCATTAGAGAAAAGCGGTGTTGCGGGGAAGGACGTTGAGGAAGTAGTTTGGGGCCATTCAAAACAAAGCTCCGACGTGCCCAATTTAGCTCGTTTAGCTGCCTTAAGAGCAGATCTTCCAATTGAAGTGCCTGGATATACCGTTCATCGCCAGTGCGGTTCCGGTCTACAAGCAATTAATAATGCGGCACAGCAAATTATTTGCGGTCTTTCTGAAATCGTCTTGGCTGGCGGTGCGGAAAGCATGAGTAACGCTCCTTATTATTTAAGAAAAGCAAGATATGGATATGGTGCTGGAAATGCAGAAATCGTTGATTCCAATACCGAAAGTCAACCTCGGGCACAGCCGATTGAGGTATACGGTCAGTTAACCATGGGAATGACAGCAGAAAATCTTGCGGAAAAATATAGCATCAGCCGCGAGGAACAAGATGAATTTGCATTTGAAAGCCAGCAGAAAGCGGCTAACGCCATTAGTGCTGGGAAATTTAAGGATGAAATCGTCGCATATGAAGTCAAGGTGAAAAAAGAGAAAATTAGCTTTGAAACAGACGAACATCCACGTCTCACAAGCCTTGAAAAGCTTGCTTCATTAAAGCCTGTTTTTAAACAAGGTGGAACGGTTACAGCTGGAAACTCAAGCGGTCGTAATGATGGGGCAGCCGCTTTCATCATGATGTCGGAAGAAGAGGCATTAAAACGGGAACTCAAACCTCGTCTCCGGATTGTCTCACAAGCCGTGGCAGGCGTTTCACCAGAAATCATGGGGATTGGGCCGGTTCCTGCGACATTGAAGGCACTTAAACTAGCAGGTCTTTCATTAGCAGATATCGATTTGATTGAGTTAAACGAAGCATTTGCCGCTCAGGCACTAGCCTGTGTAAAAGAATTAAATATTGATCGAAAGAAATTAAATGTTAATGGCGGTGCTATCGCATTAGGGCATCCAATTGGCGGTACTGGGGCGATTTTGACCGTGAAAATGATGAATGAGTTGGAGCGGCGTGGAAGCCGTTACGGCTTAATTACAGCTTGTATCGGCGGTGGACAGGGAATTGCAACCATCGTAGAAAACTTAAGAGTCTAAACCGCTGGAGGTTAAAGAATATGAAGAAACCACGGGTTCTCCAGATTCTCTCAATGTATCATCATGAGGGGGAAAAAGTTTTAGGGCAGGGCGCAGAGGTGATTCAAACCAATCAGTATGATCTTCCACATTTGTGTGAAGCGGTACAGAATGTTGAAGGAATTGTTCTCCGAGCTCCAGCAAAAATCACACGAGAAGTCATTGATGCCAATCCTCATTTAAAGGTCATTTCTGGCGCAGGAGTTGGCCTCGATAATATTGATGTCGCTTACGCAACGAAAAAAGGGATACCTGTCCTACACGCACCTGCGGTGAACAAGGTATCCACTGCCGAGCATGCGGTTATGTTAATTATGGCCTTGGCGAAATCCGTCATTCCTTTTCATGAAAATATGAGGAAAGGAAACTATGATTCTCGCATGAGTATCCCAACGCTTGAATTAAAAGGAAAAAAGGTAGGCTTAATTGGTTTTGGCAATATTGCCCAAGAGGTAGCCAAGCGATTAAAGCTTGGATTTGAAATGGATGTTACGGCATGGGTGAGGGAATATAATCCTGCAAAACATAAAATGGCCCATGAAATTGGAGTTCATATTAATACGAATATGAAAGAAGTATTCGCGCAGTCGGACTTTATTTCTCTTCATATTCCATTAAATGAGCAAACGAAACATTCAATCAATCATAAGTTTTTCTCTGTTATGAAACCAACTGCCTTTTTAATCAATACAGCACGCGGTGCGGTTATCAATCAAGACGATTTATTTAATGGATTGAAAGAGGGAAGATTCGCAGGAGCCGGATTGGATGTATTTGACCCGGAACCTCCAGCAAAGGATCTTCCACTATTATCCTTACCGAATGTCGTCCTTACCCCTCATATAGGCGGGACGACAATTGAGTGTAATTATATTATGTCAACTACAGTAGCGGAAAATGTTTTAAAAGTACTTGAAGGAAAAATGCCTAAGTATATTGCAAATCCCGAAGTGCTGAATTCGAAAATACTAGAATAGGAGTACAATCATGGAGCAATATTCAATCGCTTTACTACCTGGTGATGGAATTGGCGTAGACGTCGTTAGGGAAGGGAAAAAAGTATTAGATACCGTTAGTCAGCTTCATGGGGGATATTCGCTTTCCTATCAAGAGTTTGACTGGAGCTGTGAATACTACGCCAAACACGGAAAAATGATGCCGGATAATGGCTTGGAAATATTAAAAGATTTTGACTCTATCTTTCTCGGTGCTGTCGGCTATCCTGGCGTACCTGACCATGTTTCTTTGTGGGGACTGCTTCTCCCAATCAGACGGCAATTTGAGCAGTATATTAACTTGCGTCCAGTTAGATTATTAAAAGGTATTCAATCGCCACTTGCGGGCAAAACCGCTGACGATCTAAACTTTATTGTCATTCGGGAAAACAATGAAGGGGAATATTCCAGTATTGGCGGCCGGATGTATGAAGGTACTGATATGGACATGGCCATCCAGAACAGTGTTTTTACTCGAAAAGGGGTAGAAAGGGTATTACGCTACGCCTTTGACCTTGCTCAGAAGCAGGGTAAAAGAAAGCATGTTACGGCAGCGACAAAATCCAACGGAATTAATCATACGATGCCATTTTGGGATGAGTATGTTCAGAAAATCAATCAGGAATATCCGGATGTAGAAAGCAGCACGGTGCATATTGACGCACTTGCCGCCTTTTTCGTCAGCAAACCTGAAACAATGGATGTGGTGGTTGCTTCTAACTTATTTGGCGATATCTTAACAGATTTGGGCGCAGCGATTGTTGGCGGACTGGGAATTGCACCTTCGGCGAATATCAATCCGGAAAAGAAGTATCCTTCGATGTTTGAACCGGTCCATGGTTCGGCACCAGATATTGCTGGAAAAGGAATCGCCAATCCACTTGCTTCGATTTGGTGTACAAGTATGATGCTGGATCATTTAGGGCAGCCAGAATCAGCCAAAGCGATTATGGATGCGATGGAGGATGTCCTGCAGGAGAAAGAGGTTCTGACTCCAGATCTTGGTGGCCAGTCAACGACCGAGCTGGTTGGGGATTATATTTGTGAAAAGCTTAAAAGTAAGCTGGGATAATAAATAGGCAAAGGGGAAAACAAGTCACGTTGATTTGTTTTCCCTTTTTAGTTATATGGAGATTACGAATAGTATATTAAGACTATGTAAATTACTTATGCTATTATATTTTATATCACGGAAAATAATTATTAATCTGTTTTTTATTAAAGGAAGACGAGGGTTAGGGGATTTGGATCCTCATTTATATTGTGGGATAGTAACACAGATACCACTTATTAAGGAGGTAGGATTAAGGTGGCACGAAAAAAAGAATTTGATGAAGATGCTGCTCTTCTTAAAGCCATGCGCTTATTTTGGGAACAAGGATATGAGAAGACATCAATGCAGGAACTGGTTTCACATATGGGGGTACATAAAGGGAGCATGTATGATACATTTGGAGATAAGAAATCCTTATATATTAAAACATTAAAACGATACAGTATAATGTTGGAGGAAATGGTTAAGCAACGTATGGCCGATACCCATTCTGCCAAGGAGGCAATTCGAGTGTTGTTTGAAATTGCTATTCAACCTCAAGAAGAGGTTCCTCAGGGCTGCTTACTGGTCAATACTGCAGTTGAGTTGGCCATACATGATTCTGAGGCCATAGATTGGGTTCATCTGCGATGGACCACGACAGAAGAATTATTTCAAGACATTATTGTGAAAGGACAACAATCGGGGGAATTTTCCAAGACATTTAACCCGGAAGAACTGTCCTCTTATCTTCTTAATGCCTTAATCGGACTTCGTGTTATGGTTAAGACGATATCTGATAAGGATAAATTACGCCAAATTATTGAAATGAATTTGTCGGTATTAGAATGAATGGTTGATATGATTGAGATCGTAAGGCACAGGCCTTACGATCTTTTTTAAACACATTCAAGAACGAATGTTCAAAAATAATTCTTGACCGATCGTTCTTGAATATGCTAAATTTATTTTCGCAAGGAGGAATGATTGAGAAATCGTGGGACATGCATAATGCTCGAACCACAATATGGCGTTTTCTCAGAAACTGACATAATACAATCCAAAAATATACACAAAGGGAGATAGAGAAATGACACAAACGAGTACTCAACAACCAATTAATGAGCAATCTACAGACAAGCACGAAATTAGACCTTTCCATGTAAATGTTCCAGAAGAGGAACTCTTAGAATTGAAGAACCGCATTAAAGCAACGAAATGGCCTGAGAAGGAAACAGTCCTAGATCAATCGCAAGGGGTGCAACTCGCAACGATTCAAGAACTTGCTCGGTATTGGGCGGATGAATATGACTGGCGCAAAATCGAATCGAGAATTAACTCGTTCCCTCACTTCGTGACCGAAATCGATGGATTAGACTTTCACTTCATTCACGTGCGTTCGAAGCATGAGGATGCAATGCCAATCCTGATTGCGCATGGTTGGCCTGGCTCGATTATTGAGCAAATGAAGCTTATCGAACCACTTACTAATCCGACTGCACATGGCGGAAGTGCGGCCGATGCTTTCCACGTGATCATTCCATCAATGCCTGGCTACGGGTTCTCAGGAAAGCCGACCACAACAGGTTGGAATCCTAAACGTATCGCAAGCGCTTATGGTGAGCTGATGACACGTCTGGGCTATACGAAGTATGTAGCCCAAGGGGGCGACTGGGGCTCAATTGTTGTTAACTTTATGGGGGTTGAAGAGCCTAAAGGATTGAAAGGCATCCATACCAATATGCCTGAAGTAATACCGCCAGAAGTTGATGCGGCGATCTGGTCTGGAAACCCGTTGCCTGCTGGTCTCACAGAAGAAGAGAAGAAAGCGTGTGAGCAAGTTCGCGAGAATAAATTCGCCTACGCATTTCAAATGGGAACACGTCCGCAGACACTGACTGGATTGGTAGATTCGCCTGTTGGTTTGGCTGCCTTTATGATTGACCATGACTGGAAGAGCCATGCCCTGATTGCGAGATCTTTTGAAGGAGTCACAGAAGGCCTCACGCGCGACGATGTTCTCGACAACATCACGCTCTTCTGGTTGACGAACACAGCGGTTTCCGCGGCTCGCCTCTATTGGGAGAATACTGTTGCCGGAATCTCCTTCTTCGCCGTCAAAGGTGTCAAGCTCCCGGTTGCGGTAAGCGTATTTCCGGATGAGATGTACGTAGCACCAAAGAGCTGGGCAGAGAAGGCTTACCCGAATCTTATCCATTTCAACAAGCTTCCTAAGGGTGGACATTTCGCAGCTTGGGAGCAACCGGGGTACATCATCTCGGAATTACGTACTGCGTTCAAGTCGTTACGCTAGTATTTTAAAAAGACAATGTTATTACTGAATGTTGATTTTGTTGTGTTAGAAAAATAAACGAAAAAATTTCGTTTAAATTGGGAAATCTATATTTCCTTCATAATAAGGGAAGTTTTTTCGCTTATAGGATCTAAATATTTGGATTTTGACTTATTAAGAGCATATAAGCGAAATTTCTTCGCTTATATTGGCTTCATAGACTTCCTTGATATGCATTAACGGAAAATTCTTCCCTTATGAATTCTCCTGCCAAAACGAAAATCAACAATGAATAATAACAAAAGCCTATTAAAAAATTTATTACGCCTTTCGACTCGTAAAAGGAGAGGATTTTGATGTTTCCAATTCGCAATCAGATTCGCAATTGTACGGACACCCATAAAATCCAGCACTTTCTACAAACTGCCCAAACTGGATTTCTCGGATTATCTTCAGAGGATGTTCCGTATGTCATTCCACTCAATTTTGTTTGGCTGAATGACGCCATCTATTTTCATGGGTCAGAAGAAGGCAGAAAAGGAGCTTACATCGGGAGGAACCCTCAGGCTTGTTTCACCGTAAGCGAGAGTTATGGGACAATTACGAGTCCCATTCCCGCCCTAACAGATACAGCTTATATGAGTGTAATTATTGAAGGTGCATTGCAAAGTGTAACTGATATTAACGAGGCAACAGCTGCTATGCAAGTCATGCTGAACAAATATGTGCCAGGGTATTATGATCGTTCATTGGCAAAGAGTCATTTGCAACGATATATTTCTCCCTCAGGAAGTAAAACATTGATTTATAAATTACCTGCAACATCCGTTACTGCCAAGGAGAAAGAAGTGATCCCTGATCGTATGTTCTATGAAGGCAGGACCATTCTAACCGATAAAGGATAACGGAGAGTACCCATCAAAAAACTGCCACAAAATTTTTGTGGCAGTTTTTTGATATTCAAATATTCAGGGCTACATTTTTATTCTAATTTTCTAAATACATAATAATGAAAATAATGGTAAACAATAGAAATTATCTTGGTTTAAAGGAAGGAACTTGAATGGGTCGCTTTCGAATTAAAGTTAAACAGTTTTTGTTCAAACAGGAAACTGAAAATGATCAACCACTTCAATTGAATATTCATAGACAAGTATCCAAAGAAGAAGCCTTTCCGGAATCAACATTTGACAAGACCCTTGCCGAATTATCGGATTCCTTTGACCTTGTTCATCGTTCATTTAATCAAGATGAAATACACATTATCTACTTAGATTCCTTAGTAGATTCCAAAACCTTAGAATGGGAAATACTTTCACCCTTAAGGGAAATGTCATTTAGTAATATGGAAAAAGCTTTTCAACAATCCTTGTTTAAACGAGAAAAGAGTCAGGAAAAAATACTAAACGGAATACTAGACGGAAATGTGGCACTGTTCTTTGGGAAGCATTCATACTTAATTAATGTAGCTGGATTCGAGAAACGATCCATTGCTCAGTCTGAAACAGAAACTGTAATTAATGGTCCTCACGATTCCTTTAACGAGACATTAAAAACAAATGTTTCGTTAATTAGAAGAAGAGTCCGAAGTTCTCGTTTAAAAATGATTCAATTAACTGTTGGGGAGTTTTCAAAAACCAAGGTTCTTTTAATTTACATTGAGGGTATGGCAAAGAGGGATATGGTGGAGCGATTATTAGAAAGGATTCAATCCATAAAAGTGGATTCCATCACGGATTCTAATGTCTTGATTCAAATGATTGATGATCATCAACAATCACCATTTCCACAATTTTATACCACTGAAAGGCCAGATATCGCTGTGACCAAACTATATTCTGGTAAAATAATTGGACTTGTCGATGAAAGTCCAAACATCTTTTGTACTCCTTCTAGTTTTTTTGATTTTTTTCAGTCTCCAGATGACTATAATCAACGATGGATTATCGGAACAGCGGTTAGGATACTGCGATATTTGGCCTTATTTATAACAATAATACTTACAGCATTCTATGTTTCTATATGTACCTATCATTACGAGATGATTCCGCAATCGCTCTTACAAAGCATTATGCAATCTAGGAGTAGAGTGCCTTTTCCACCTTTAGTTGAAGCTATTTTTTTAGAAATAGTCATTGAGCTACTAAGAGAGGCGGGGGCAAGGCTGCCGACCAAAATTGGTCAAACGATTGGAATTGTAGGTGGTATTGTCATAGGCCAAGCAGCAGTTGAAGCTGGAATTACCAGTAATATTTTAATCATTGTTGTAGCGGTATCGGCCATCGCTTCATTTATTGTCCCAAGTTATATTATGAGTGCTTCCATTAGAATTGTTCGGTTCCTATTTATTTTAGTAGCAGGTTTTTTAGGGAATATCGGAATTTTTTTCGCTTTTGGAATATTAATCGTCCACTTAACTGGCTTAACGAATTTATCTTCACCTTATTTTATGCCGATTTCTCCTACCTACTTCAAAGATTGGCTGGATAGTCTTGTCAGAGGGCCTTTTAATAAAATAAAAAAGGGGCAGCCAGCACAAACTTTGATCCAGAACGATGGTGAAAAAAAGAGGAATTAAAGGTGATCATATGAAAGAACGGCTCCATCCACTTCAACTATCTATATTAACCATGATGATACAAAATGGTCTCGTCTTGTATAGTTTACCGCAACTAACAGCCGAATATTTCGGGACAAATGGCTGGATAAGTATCATTTTCATTTTCCTCATCGTTAATATTAATCTTTTAATGATTGCGATCATTTATAAGTTCGCTAAAGGCAGGTCCATTTTTGAAATCATTGAGGAGTCGGTTCCGAAATGGGTAATGGCGCCCATCTATCTGTTTATCATTGGTGTTTGGATCGGAATCGCAAGCATGATTATGAAGGAATATATCTTTATATATAAGTTGATGTTTTTTCCAGCTTTACCTGAAACCCTTTTTATCATTTTATTTACAGTTATTAGTTTTCAATTACTAAGAGGTGGGATTTACCAGATCGCGAAAGCCAGTGTCGTTTTATTCTTCTTCGTGGAGCTGATGATTTTTTTAGTCTTTTATCTTTTTCCTGAATTTAATTTTTCACGTTTTACTACTTTCTTTTTCAAAGGAGAAACAGATTATTTCAAGGGAGCACTTCATGTCTATACAGCATTTTTAGGTATTGAGGTTTCCATTCTTTTTTTTCCTATGGTTGAAAAAAAATGGACAAAGGCGCTGTTTATTGGAAATATTATATCCACGGTAATTTATCTTTCCATCCTCTTTTTAAGTTATGGTTTTTTTAGCTTCGATCAAATATTAAATGATAAATACCCAATAATGACATTATTTGAATATACAGAAGTTCCTTTTCTATCACGAGCCGAAAATCTTTGTTTTTCGGTTTTCGCTTTTAAGGTATTAACAACCATTGTCATCTATTACTGGGGATGTCAGCAGATTTTTGAAAATATGATGAAAAGGGTTAAACCTAATATTTGGATAACCCTAATACTAGCAACTGGTTTTATCCTTGCATTAATCCCAGATTCTATGGTTGATGTTGAAAAGTGGTTAATATGGCTGAGTAAATGTGCAATTGGTATCGCATGGGCATTACCCTTCTTTGTACTATGCCTCCTTTTTATTCAACGTCGTTTGATCAGGGAGATAGATCATGCGAAATAATAGGGTTGTATTGATTGTGATAGTTTGTTTGTTTTTAACAAGTTGTGGAACAAGTAATATTATTGAAGATTTAGGAATTATTCAATCTGTTGCATTCGATTTGTCCGAAAGTAAAGATAATCCTATAAAAACAACCGTCCTATTTCCCACAGTTTCTAAAGAAGGAAAATTTGATACTCAGACTCTTACTGCTAATGGAAAATCAACTCATGATACCTACATTAAGCTTCAGAATCTAACAAATTTAAATTTAGTTGGAGGGCAAAGTACGATTCTGTTTGGGGAAGAACTGGCGAAAAATGGCCTTATGAGCGTTGTTGGGTCGTTTACAAGGGATCCTCAAGTGGGAACGCGCGTTAAATTTGCGATTGTCGAGGGAAAAGGAGAAGCACTGCTTAAAAGTAAGATGCCTTCTATTCCAGATAATGCTGCGTACCTCTATACTTTTATGGAGAAAATAAGCAATCAGAATAAAATATTAAACACAAATAAGTATCGCTTTTTAAGAGATTATTATGACGATGGTATAGATCCGGTTTTACCTATTTTTTCAAATGAAGGCGGGAATATTGAATTAAAGGGCTTGGGTACTTTTAAAGGAGATCAATTTGTTACACGGCTAACTTTAGGTGAAACACACATCCTAAATCTTTTAAGCGGAGACATCAATAATGGCAGTTTAATGATAACTATGAATAATGAAGAGACTGGGAAAGCTGAACAGCTTTACTTAAGTAATATCCATTCTGATAATAATAAAAAAGTGAATACAAGAAAAAGAAAGAATGTGTCGCTCGAATTCTTATTAAATTTGAAAGGAACTGTACTTGAATATACAGGTACCATGGATTTAAGTAATGAAAAATATCAAAAACAATTGGAAAAACAAGTTGAAAATTATCTCATAACCCAATCACAAAGGCTGTTAAAAAAATTGCAAAAATATCAAACAGATCCAATTGGCATAGGAACAGTCGTACGCAATCATACTTCCTATGAAAAATGGAAGAAGTTGAAAAGGGATAAAATTTACTCAAAATTGGATTTTGAAATTAAGGTAAACATCGATTTGGTTAATACAGGAAAATCAAAGTAGAGGTTAAAAAAGAGCTTTTTGGAGCTCTTTATTTTTTTGCTCTTTTCTAAAAGAATGTTGTTTCCCGTTTCACAAGAATAAACATTTGAACGGGCAACAGAGAAGAGATCAGATACCCGTTTTACAAGAAAAAGTGTGTGGCCGGGAATCAGAAAGTACATCTGATACCCGTTATACAAGAATAATCATTTGAACGGGCAACAGAGAAGAAATCTGATACCCGTTTTACAAGAAAAAGCGTGTGGGCGGGAATCAGAGAGTACATCTGATACCCGTTATACAAGAAAAATCATTTGAACGGGCATTAGAGAAGAAATCTGATGCCCGTTTAATAAGAAAAAAATTGTGGATGGGTATCAGTGGTCGCGTATTATTACCAATTAAACCTAATAAATCAGCTCTACTAAGTGTAGAAACGATAATGTAGTTGGTTGATAGGAAAAATAACAAAGTTTGCGAAACATCCATTTTTTTAAGTGAGAGCTAGTTTCTGTTCATTTAAGAATGAACGTTCAAAATTATTATTGACCGAACGTTCTTGAATATGTTAAATTTGTTTTGAAAGGAGTTCTATTGAATAAAACTAAATTCGTAAAGGTAGGAAACATAATGAAAAAAATGTTTTGGATTATTCTGATGATGTCTTGTGGTGCAACATTTATTTCATCGTTATTTCCTTTATATAGTGAATTCTATCAGTTAAATAGTTTGCAAATTACCATCCTCTTTGCGATCTATGCTGCATTTTTGCTGCCAACTTTGCTCTTAGTAGGGGCCAAGGGGAGCGAGTGGGGATTAAAAAGAGTCATTCGTTTCAGTATATGGATTTCGATTGTCTCGACATTGATTTTTCTTGTGAGTTTTGAGGTTTGGCATTTATATGTGGCGAGGATATTAGAAGGGATCGCATATGGGGCTTTTACGGGTACTGCGAGTGCGTTCTTAATAAAACAAATCTCTCATGATAAAGTGAGTACAGCCCTTAAATTGTCAGGAATAACAGTAAATATTGGTTTTGGCTTGGGTCCAGCTATTTCAGGCTTAATCATACAATATATACATTTTCAACCGCTTAGTTTACCCTACTGGTTCTTGCTAGTCATGTTATTAAGTTCCTTGATATTTTTAGAAATATTACCGAAGCACGAAGATCCCCAAGTGCAAAAACCGTCTAAAACTAAGATTTCGATGGGTGTTCCGGACGATATTCGATCCAATTTTTGGTCTTTTATTGGACTTCCAATCTTTACTGTTTTTACTTTATGCGGGATTGTAATTTCACTGATTCCTGCTTTCACCAAGAATGTCATTCACACCGATAATCTCTCTATTTCTGGGTTGTTAATATTGTTGCTTCTGGGCGGAGGGGCTTTGGTGCAGTTCTTTCCTTGGCCAGGTAATACTGTTACTCGAATGAGATTAGGTATCCTGTTTCTTGCCATTGGATCATGGGTTATAGTTTTTTCTGGTCAGACTGCGAATTTATTTTTACTTTGGGCAGGGATATTCCTTCAAGCGATTGGGGCCGGTTGGACGTTTCAAGTTACTTTAAGATTAGCTAGTGAATTACCAAAACCAGTTGAGCGCCCACGAGTGATTTCGGCTTTTTATATATGTGCATACTTCGGATTTATTGTTCCGGTTGTTGTAGTGGGAGTACTGACTCAATTTTTCAATTTGAACATCTCATTGATTGTACTAAATTTTTTTGCAACCCTTATTGTTATTTATGTGTTGATTTATTCACTGAGATTTAATCGTTACTATTCGAAAAAAATGGCTAGTAACAATCTAATTCGGTTAACTAACTAAACAAAAGTTAATAATCGAAGTCACATTGGGAAGCGGCAGAATCTCAGATATTAATGACATTTTGCTAATACACTTGGGACCGCAGCTGGATTTTTAATACAAAAGAAATTGGTAAAAATCAAAAGATTCAAGGTTTTGGTTTTCAAATTTTCATTAGCAGAATCCGCAGAAATCCCCTATTCAGGGGATTTCTTATTGTAATTTAATTAGGATCCTGTTAGGAACATAAAAACAAATCGTAACGCATAAATCAAGCACATAATTGCAAATACGAGAGAAAATGTAATTACTGGGTGGGGTAACTTGTTATAACGGTAAATAAGAAAAATACCAATCATAATCAGTGTTAAGACAAAAAATAGTAGTGACATATAAAACCCCCAGAGATTTATAAGTTTATTTTAAAATAAATTGGAAAAAACGTCCGTTCAAATTGCAGTTGTCAGTCATGGTGGTCATTATATTTTATTATTGTAAGGTAAGGTGAAACTCAATTCCATAATATTCCGTCTGTTTAAACAGGGGGAGATATAATGAAAAAAAGGGTAACAGTTACATTCGTGTTAGTTAGCCTTGTACTAATGATTGCAGGTTGTTCTATAAATCTAAGCTCTAAAACTAAAAAGAGTGATGATAAAAAAATCACCGATAAGAATCTTGATGAGGAGATAAATGATGAAGCCGTTGTTGAGGGGGAAGTAACAAAGTTGTTATCTGAAAATGGATTTTTACTTGAAGTAACAAAGGGGAATTCTTCATTTGCGGAGGGTACGTTAGTAAATATCAGTATAAATAATGAAACAATCGTAAATAGTTTAGAAGAAGGTCAGAATGTTAGGGTTTGGCATGGAGGCAAAATTCTTGAATCATATCCACCACAAACTAAAGGATTAAAGATTGAGATAATAGATAAGGAAGAGTAAAGAGGAGGTATGAATGGAAGGGAGTGAGTTTAGTCTTTTGATATAGTTGCTTCTCCCCATTATTTAAAAGGGAATTATCAAATAAATGTGCGTTCTCTAAGGAAGCAATTGACCCTCATCTTATGGAAATAACCTACACTCAAATAATTAGAACTATGGTTGAAGGAGGAGGACTGGAATTGTATACATACGAACCGTTTGAAAACTTAGGAGTATTTACCTTGCTAAGACCTACTTTTATCACTATTTTGACTGTATCCTTGTTTATATTTTTCATGATTATCATCCCGAAATTTAACAATAAAATGATTAATGGATTTACCGTTCTTAGTTTGTCAGCAATCTCTATTTTGGTTGCTGCTCAACTATTATTCTATGAGGGATTCTTTGTTGATGAGATTGGATTAGGGGGAGATTCTGTATCTTTTTATTTGTTTTTAGCGATTGCAGGCATGGGGATAATCAATCTTACCCTCTATTTTTCAAAAAAAGAAGGATTAAAGCAACCACCTAATTAAACAAACTTGGTTCTATTAGATATAGAAAAAATGCTCGAAGCCCTTGATTCGCTTCGAGCATTTTTATTTCCACATTTAATAATCGATTTACCATATTTAATTGTTTTTATGTTTTGTTTCCTCATAAGACTGAATCGCAGTATAGAGCAGCATACAATGCTCAAAGCTGCTCGTATTCAGGGACGTAAGTTCACTGATTTTTTCCAGCCGGTAAATGATCGTGTTTCGATGAATAAATAAATTTCTCGAAGCTTCACTTAGATTCATATTGTATTTACAGAAGCCGAGAAAGGTTGTGGATAATACTTCATAACTATCATGTTCAATTAAAGGTGAAATCGTCTTAATGAGCTTTTTTTGGTAAGCGTGATTTAGCTCTTTTGGCATCAGCCATAGCAGGGTTTCACGTTCGTTGTAAACAAAAATATTGGTTTCTTGCTCAAACTTTATTCCAATGCTTAATGCTTTTAATGCATTATGATAGGATTCTGAAATTCCATTTAAACCATTGCTAACATCACCGACAGAAATAGAGGCAGAAACATGATATTTTGTCTTCAGAAAGGCGTTTATCTTGTATAGCTTTTCTTCTAAACTAGCAATTAATGTAGAATAGGATTGTTGGTAAGGGAGTGATTTGATGATGATAAATCGTTCAAAATCTAATAATGAGACAATGTCGTCTTTATTCTCATGGAAAATTAAATGTAAAAAGTTTAGTACCTCTTTTTGAAAGTACTGGAAGGTCCCGAAAACCTCGTTTTTTTCGGCGATTTTTTCTGACAAATTATGGATGTGAATCAGAAGACAGACACGATCTTTATGTAAATCATATTCAAGAAGCTTCGCATAATGGGCGATAGGCTCGATTTTTTCGGGATCCTTATCTTGAAGATTAATCATTTGGTGTACAAACATTTCCACCATTTTTTCTTTTAACTCGACCATCTCATTTCGAAAGGCTTCCTGGCACATCATTTCTACTTGATTTTTCACGAGTTGAACGTACTTTTCGACCTCACGTGGGTTCCCAACGATTCCAAGTACACCAATTACTTTGTTGTTAAATTTTATTGGTGCGGAAACACCAGGGAGGATTTTTTTCTCTAATTGGCTCTTACAATCTACCATTATATTATTCTTAATGACTTCGAGGGAGGGCTGATGAAAAATCCCAATTCTGCTTTTATCGGTTGACCCAATAATAATCCCCTCGTTATCCGTAATGCTGATTGGATAGTCTAAGATTTCATTCGTTTTTTCGACGATTTCCTGTGCAATATGCTCGAGTATTTTCATCCAAAATTCCCATTCCTTTCATTAATAATACGCACGAAATGAAGTATGTGAAATGTTGAATAATTAGTAAAAAAAACCAAATTATTCATTCTAATTATATTTATTTTTGGTTAAAATGTACATACAATTTTGAAGATTGTTAATTTACAATAATATTATATTGAAGAAATCCTTTTGAAGGTGAATAGATACTAAAGGAAATGAGGGATTTACATGAAGGTAGCTGTATTAGGTTCTGGATTAATGGGGAAAGAAGCAGCACGTGATTTAGTAAATAGTGATGGAGTGGAAGCCGTTGGTTTGGCTGATATAGATTTTGCGCGTGCGCAGGAAGTTTGCCGTCAATTGCAATCGGAAAAGATTCAGGCCTATTGTGTCGATGCCGGAAATCGTGATGAGCTTGCACAATTTATCGGTCAATACGATGTTGTGATTAATGCGCTATTTTATTCCTTTAATGAAATTGTTGCCAAAACAGCGATTGAAACAGGGGTAAGTTCCGTTGATCTTGGTGGGCACATTGGTCATATTACTGATAAAGTTTTAACACTTAAAGAAGCAGCAGCGGCTGCACATTCTACGATTATTCCTGATTTGGGCGTTGCTCCGGGAATGATCAATATTTTAGCAGGGTATGGGGCAAGCAAACTGGATAAGACCGATTCGATTAAAATGTATGTAGGCGGAATTCCGGTTAGACCTGAAGCGCCGCTTGAATATAATCATGTTTTTTCAATGGAAGGGTTATTCGACCATTATACCGATCCATCTTTAATCATTCGCGGCGGTGTCAAGCAAGAAGTACCATCTTTATCAGAGGTTGAAAGAATTTATTTTGAAAAATTCGGACCACTAGAAGCGTTCCATACTTCAGGAGGAACTTCAACGCTGCCTATATCCTATCCGAATTTAAATACATTGGAATATAAAACGATCCGCTACCCAGGTCATGCATCGAAATTCCAATTATTAGTAGATCTTAATCTTACACGAAATGACTATGAAGTAGAAGTAAAAGGGCAAAAGATCAACCCTAGAGAAGTATTATTGAAGGTTCTCGACCCGATTGTTGATTTAAAAGACAAAGACGATGCCGTGTTACTTCGTGTGATTGTTTCAGGGGAAAAAAATGGTGTGAAAACAACTTATGAATATGAAATGACTACGGTAAAAGACCGTGTAAATAAAGTGACAGCGATGGCGCGTGCCACAGCGAATACAATTTCCGTTGTTGCACAAATGATTGGAAACGCTACCATTTCTAAAAAAGGCGTATACCCGCCAGAACAAATAGTCCCTGGTAAGGAATATATCGAAGAAATGGCGAAACGTGGCATTATTATCACTGAAATTGAGAAACAAGAAAAATCAGCAGTAAAGGCATAAATAGTTGAAAGGCTCCCTCTAGTAACGTAGAGGGAGCTATTTTTTTATTGATGTAACTCTAAAAAATTTCATCCAATTCTTTGTACCCGCTATTGCGAATATCTAAACTCTTAATCGAATGTTGGAAATGATTCTCTAAAGCAACCTTTAATCCGTCCTTGTCCTTATTTTCCATTAACGTAACAATATACGTATGTTCATCGGGACTAAACGGTTCCTGCTGAGGATTTTCAAAATATTCATCATAAAGAATCAGGTAAATATTTGTTTGATTAATCAGTTTTTCAATAAACTCATTTAAAAATTTATTATGACATTTTTGGGTAATCGCAATATGAAAGGCTTTATTAAGCATGACATATTCTTCTGAGTTTTTAGTATTGGTAAGTCCCAGTTTCTCTTCTTCAATAATCTTCTTGATTTTAAGAAAATCATCATCATTCATAAAATCCATTGCGATACTGGCTGCTAAATATTCTAAGTTTGCTCGTAATTCATAAGCTTGGATAATCTCTTCTTTACTAGGATTGGTTACAAAAGCACCTCTATTCGGGAATATATCGACTAACCCTTCAAGGGATAATTTTTTTATAGCATTTCGAATCGGAGTACGGCTAACCCCAAGAGTAGAAGAAATGCTATTTTCTACTAATTGTTTCCCAGGTGCTAGCTTACGAGAGAGAATCGCTACTTTAATATGATTGTATACATGAATTTCCATTGATTGTTTTTCCATAAAATTTCACCCACTATATTTTATCAAAATAGTTGTTTACATTATACCAAAATCATTATTTTTAATATTCTAAAAATATTGACAACTAACTCACAATCAGTATACACTAAACTAAATTGTACTACAATTTAGTTCTACAATTTCGAACAACAATTTTGTGTAGTTAATCAGAAAGGAGGAAATTCGTAAATTTTGTAAGCGCTAACAGATTTTATTAGTTAATAAGGGGGATTCAATGATGAGGAAAAGGTGGCTATTGTCGATCATTTGTTTATTCATAATTGGAGTTTTAGCTGGTTGTGGTGGAAAAGAAGAAGCAAGTGGCAACGGAAAGAATAGTGTCCTAGATCGTGTTGAAGAATCAAAAGTATTAAAGGTTGGCTTTGAAGGTACATATCCACCTTTCAATTATTTAAATGATAACGAGAAATATGATGGGTTTGATGTAGACATTTCGAATGAAATTGCAAAACGCCTTGGAGTAAAGGCAGAGTTTGTTGCAACAAAATGGGATAGTCTGCTTGGCGGTTTAAAATCCGATAAATTTGATATTATCATCGGTCAAATGACGGTAACCGAAGAGCGAAAAAAGAGTGTAGATTTTACTGATCCCTATGTTGTAACGGGTTCCGTATTGGTTACAAGAAAAGATACCAATGATATCAAGGTACTGGAGGATATCAAAGGGAAAAATGTTGGAGTAGGCGGAGGGACAACTTTTGAGGAAGTTGCAAATAGCGTAGATGGGGCAAATGTTAAGTTATATAAAGCAGTAAATGATTATATAACAGATCTAATGAATAATCGCTTAGATGTTATTATCAATGACCAATTACTCATGAGCTTTAATATTCAGGAGAAAGATCTGCCAATCAAGATTACAAGCGATATTTTAAACAAAGATGAAATTGGTATGGCCGTAAAAAAGGATAACGAAGATTTTGTTAAAAAGGTGAATGGCATATTAGCTGAAATAAGAGAGGATGGAACTTATAGCGAAATTTATAAAAAATGGTTTGGAACAGAGCCTTTAGAAGTTGAATAATCGAATTTTAGAGTTTACTAGGGAGGTACTGATAAAATGCGGGTAGTCGTGTTAGGAACAGGAATGATTGGCACTACAGTTGTAACTGAATTAGCAAAATTTCAGAATATCGATTCCGTCATTGCCGTTGATGTTAATCAAAAAAGTGTTGATAAGTGTTTAAAAATAGCCAATAACTTCAAAGTGATCGGCGAATGTGCAACATTACAAACGGAAGAAGACATCCAAAGAGTTTTACAAGGTGCTGACGTTGCGGTTGCTTGTTTACCACACTCATTAAGTTTTACTGCTATTAAAGCAGCGATTTCTGCTAAATGTCATCTAGTGGACTTGGTAGGTTCTAAGTTTGAAGAAAAAGTAAACCTTAATGAGGAAGCCCAAAAGGCTGGTGTCGTGATCATACCTGGGTGTGGCGTCGCTCCTGGAATCACAAACTTTTTAGCGGCACAAGGTATTCATATGCTTGATGAGGCGGATGAAGCCGTGATGATCTGCGGAGGAATCCCAAGATTTCCACTTCCCCCACTATGGTATCAGGTCGTTTTTCGACTAGAAAGCGTGTTAGGGCTTTATACAAAACCAGCTTTAGCAGCTGAAAATGGAGAATTAGTTAAATATCCACCTTTTTCAGGTTTAGAAAAGCTAACCTTTCCTGAACCTGTGGGAGATTGCGAAGCTGTTATCACAGATGCTCACAGCACAGCATTTACCCTAAAGGATAAAGTAAAGAGAGTTTATGAGAAAACTGTGAGATATGAAGGGCATTGGGAGAGGATGAATATCCTAAGCCAACTAGGCTATTTGGATGATCAGCCCATTGAGATTGATGGACACCAGATAAGTCCTCGAGCCTTCTCAGAAAAAGTATTAGCCCCAAAAATGAAAGGGAATTCCAAGGAAGACATTACCGTTTTACGCGTTGAAGTCAGCGGCATTAAAGCAGGCATAGAAACGAAATACACATGGGAAATGGTTGATTTATATGATCATGATCGAGATATTACATCGATGGCGAAAACGACAGCACTCCCTGCTCTTTTAGCTGCGAATTGGATCGCAATGGGGAAAATTAAAGAAGTAGGGATTGTACCGATTGAAAATATCATATTCGGTGATCGATTTAGTTCATTTTTAGAGGAATTGAGAGATTTAGGTATTGAAATTACCTTTAATGAAGAAGTATTAGTACCGTAATAGCTTTGTTTTGTAGTTTGCTAGACTGGAGGAAAGTTCATGGATTTTACAATCATAATAGATTCCTTACCATCTTTACTAAACGCAACTTTAATGACTATTTTTTTAGCAGTTGTCTCCATAATTATCGCGCTAATTCTTGGATTTTTCACAGCATTAGCAAGAATATCCACCATAAAAATTTTAGCTAAATTGGCTGCATTCTATGTATCGATCTTTCGGGGAACTCCATTGCTTGTACAAGTGTTCGTCATTTATTATGGGTTACCTCAGATTAATATTGAGATGGATCCAATCCCCTCTGGAATCCTCGCATTAAGTTTAAATGCAGGAGCCTATTTATCCGAATCTTTTCGTGCAGCCATTCTTTCCATCGATAAGGGTCAAATGGAAGCAGCAGTTTCATTGGGGATGACTTATAGTCAAGCCTTAAGAAGAGTAATCTTGCCGCAAAGTCTTCGGATTGCGATCCCAACCTTATCAAATACATTTATTGTATTAATTAAAGATACGTCTCTTATATCGGTAATCACCGTCACAGAATTACTCCAGATGTCTTCCCTGCTCATCGCTAAGACTTTTGAACCGTTAACGATCTATTTAATAGCTGCTGCACTTTACTGGATACTTATTGCCGTATTCTCTGCCTTATTAGACAAACTTGAAAAACGAACATCTCAGCATATTGCACTGTAGGATTCGTTATTAAATTTCAAAAGGGGGATAGATATGAGTATTATTCAACTGCAAAACCTTAAAAAGAGGTTTGGAGATAATGAAGTCCTCCATGGGATTGATCTCTCTGTTAATAAGAGTGAAGTGGTAGTACTGATGGGACCTAGTGGCTCCGGAAAGTCAACGCTGTTGCGTTGTTTAACCTTTTTAGAAGAACCAACAGATGGAATGATTAGAATAGGAAAACAAACATTAAAAGCTGGTGAAAAACTAGATCGGAAACGAAAAAGTGAAATTAGAGAATTACGTAAGAGTACGGGCTTTGTTTTTCAACAATTTAATCTTTTTCCCCATAAAACAGCCATTGAAAATGTTATGGAGGGTCCGATTGTTGTGAAGGGTGCAACCAAAGAAGAGGCGAGAGAAATTGCCAAAACTCTGCTGGAAAAAGTCGGTCTTGGTGACCGGCAGAACCACTACCCTTCACAGCTTTCAGGGGGACAGCAGCAAAGGGTGGCGATTGCCCGAGCACTCTCCATGCACCCCTCGGTTATGCTTTACGATGAACCAACTTCCGCTTTGGATCCAGAACTTGTTAGAGAAGTTCTTCAAGTAATGAAGAATCTAGCCCAAGAAGGAATGACGATGGTCGTTGTTACCCATGAAATGAAATTTGCAAAGGATGTAGCGGACCGGGTTATTTTCATGGATGGGGGTGTGGTTGTAGAGGAAGGATCTCCAGAAGAAATATTTAATCACCCCAAGGAAGAGAGAACGAAGCGATTTTTAGCAATGGTAGTAGAGGAATAGATAGGAGATGAACCTGTAGAACCATCATGGTTACTGCAGTTTTTTTTTGGTGAAAGAAAACAAAAACATATAAAACTTTCCACCTATTTTCGTTCAAAATGTACATATCTTTCAGAATATTTCTAATTTACAATAATTTTATTATCACTATAGTAATGTGGTTAATGCGAATTTTAATAAGTAGGGGAGGTTATGCAATTGAATAAAGGAGAAGTACGTGTTAGTGAGAAGCTTAGTGAAGCACACACCTTGCCAGCTTGGATGTATACAAAGCCTGAAGTACTAGAAGTAGAGAAAAGAGAGGTTTTTAGCAAGACATGGCAATATGTTGGACACTTGAGTCAGTTTAAAAAACCAGGAGATTACATTACAACAGAAGTAGCCGATCGTCCGATTATCATCAGTTATGGAAATGATGGAGAATTACGGGCTTTTTATAATGTCTGCACCCATCGTGCTGCAAAGCTTGTTGAAGGTGAGGGCAATAAATCGGTTTTTACTTGTCCTTATCATGCATGGACATTTCGAACAGACGGTTCACTTCTGAGAGCACCTAATATGGGCGGCTGTGAAAATTTTGATCATCAAGACTTTTGTTTGAAAAACATCCAGCTCGAAGTGGTAGAATCTTTTGTATTTGTGAATTTAGATCCTGGGGCCCCTTCGATGGCTACACAATTTCCTGACTTATTTCAGCATGTGGCAAAATATGACCTTAGTCAATTAAAAAGAGTACGTGTGAAGGAAACGATCTGTCAATCAAACTGGAAGATAGGGATTGATAATTATCTTGAATGTGACCATTGCTCGATTGTTCATAAAACGCTTGTTTCTAAGCTTGATATGAAGAAATATGAGATGGCGATGTATGATTACTATTCCTACCAGGGTACCCCGCTTAAAGGGAAGTCAAGCGATTTCGGTTTAGGTCAAGGGGGCCGCTACTACTGGCTTTATCCAAATACTTGGTTCTCATTTGATCCAGGTCCTGCTAATCTTTCGATTCATCAATCAATTCCAATTGATCATAGAACCACGAAGTATGTTTATACTACTTTTTTTATGAACGATGAAATGACTGCGGAAGAGGAAGAGCTATTAGCCATGGACGATTTAGTTAGAAAAGAGGATCTTGATATTTGTGAGGTTGTTCAAAAGGGACTGGAGACTGGTGCCTATACACAGGGGAGATTCTCACTTACAGAAAATTTAGTCCATCATTTTCAGTTATTGCTACAAAATGATTTAGAAACGGTACTGCCGATGCCAAAATCAAAAACAACTACAGCTTTTTAAGAGATAGTTAACTATCTCTTTTCATTATCACCATTGTGTAAGCGCTTCCGAATTATTGAAACTATTAATGGAAGATAGGTGAAATTATAATGGCAGTTAGTCAAGAAAAACAACCACGGTTAAAGCGGGAGATGAAAAGCAGGCATTTATTTATGATTTCCTTAGGGGGAGTCATTGGGACTGGTCTATTTTTAGGTTCTGGTTACGCCATCGGTGAAGCGGGTCCATTAGGTGCGATCTTGGCCTATTTGGTCGGCGGGCTGCTTATGTATTTGGCTATGGTTTGCTTGGGAGAATTATCGGTTGTCATGCCTGTTTCCGGCTCGTTCCAAGCTCACGCGACAAAATTTATTGGTCCGGCAACAGGATTTGTGGTTGGCTGGGTCTATTGGTTAAGTTGGGCCATGTATGTAGGACTTGAATTTATTGCAGCAGGGCTTCTAATGAAAAGATGGTTTCCGGATACCCCAACTTGGATTTGGTGTGCATTTTTCGTTATTTTACTATTTTCTATCAATTCATTGACAACGAAGGTGTTTGCGGAAACAGAGTATTGGTTTGCCGGAATTAAAGTACTTGCCGTTATTCTCTTTATCGTCATTGGTGGCGCTGCTATTTTTGGTATGATTGATTTAAAAAGTGAACCAACGCCATATCTATCTAATTTCATCGGCGATGGATTATTTCCAGCTGGAATGGTAGGAGTCTTTATTTCGATGATGACCGTTGTTTTTGCCTTCCAAGGATCTGAAATTATGGGTGTGGCAGCTGGAGAAACAGAAGAACCGGAGAAAAATATTCCGAAGGCGATTCGGACAATCGTGTTTAGAATTTTATTATTCTATGTTTTAGCTATTTTTGTATTATCTGCTATTGTTCCATACCAAGAGGCGGGGGTGCTAGAAAGTCCATTTGTGACTGTTTTTGATATGGTAGGAATCCCATACGCTGCTGACATCATGAACTTTGTTATTCTCACTGCTATCCTTTCGGTTGGGAATACGGGATTATTCGCCTGTACACGGGTCATGTATTCCCTTGCAGAAAGTGGGATGGCTCCAAAGATTTTTTCCAAATTAAATAAAAGCGGCGTCCCTTCCTATGCTTTATTACTAACACTAGGATTCGCGTTACTTTCTTTGCTTACTAGTTTTGTCGCAGAAGACACCTTGTTTGTTGTTTTGTTATCGATTAGTGGTATTGGTGGAACGTTGACATGGCTTGCGATCGCCGTTGCCCAAATCGGATTCCGCAGGCAATATATTAAAAATGGCGGCAAAGTCGAAGATTTAAAATACAGAGTTAAGTTATACCCATTGGTTCCGATTCTTTGTATTGTCATGTGTTTATTTATCTTTGCCTTTACTTTCTACGACGAAACACAGCGTACCTCTCTGTATTGGGGATTTGGTTTTATTGGTGCCTGTTATTTATATTACTACCTAATGTTTAAACGGAAAAATATCGAGCTTCCCATTGATACGCCCGCAACTCGAATTGAAACGGAAGAAATCTAGAAAGGTTTAGGAGGTCAGAAAAGATGGTTGATTCCAATTTATATGATGTGATTGTTGTTGGGGGAGGCTTCTCCGGTTTTACCGCTGCAAGGGAACTTCGGATGCTAGGGCATAAAGTACTAGTTTTAGAAGCTCGTGACCGAATTGGCGGGCGGACATGGGTGGACGATCGATTGAACTCCCGGTTAGAAATGGGAGGCACGTATGTGCATTGGCATCAGCCGCATGTATGGACGGAAATCACCCGTTATGGAATGGAGCTAACAACAGGACCAAGTACGGAAAAAGTGTATTGGATTGCCGATGGAAAATCCTATTGTACTCCTGTAGCCGAATTTAAAGATCAACTCAGAAATGCGATTGAAAAATTATTAAAACAGGGTAATAAGTATCTGCCCCAGCCTTTCCAGCCAATGACTTCAGATAAGTTTCGAGAGTTAGATGGAATGACAGCAGATCAATTTATTAAAGAGTTCGATATAACAAAAGAGGAGTATGATATCATTCATGGCTGGGTTGCATCCGATTTCTGCGGGGCACCTGAAGCAGGCGCAGCGACCCAAATTCTTCGCTGGTGGGCATTTTCACAAGGAAACTGGGAAACACATAGTGCCATGGTTTCCTCCTACCGTTTAAAAGATGGAACTTCAGCACTGATCGAAGCCATTGCCGCAGATGCAGATGCTGAGGTTAAACTGTCCACGATTGTAAAAAAAATCGTCCACACGAAAGATTCAGTGGAAGTTATTACAGCAGATGGAACCTATTATAAAGGACAGACTGTTATCGTAACGGTGCCATTAACTACTCTACAAGATATTGAGTTTAGCCCTGCCCTGTCTCATGAGAAACAGGCATCTTCAAGAGAAGGTCAAACCTCCAAAGGTGTGAAAGTGTGGGCACAGGTGAAAGGGAAGTTAGCTCCATTTGATGCTTTGGCACCAGGAAATTATCCATTAAATTCGGTTCATTTGGACCGTTATGTCGGTGATGATAGTATTGTTGTCGGATTCGGGCCAAGTGCAGTAATTCTTGATCCGAAGGATAGATTCGCTGTAGAACTTGCCTTAAAGCATTGGTTACCAGACATAGAAGTGGTTGAAAGCACTGGTCATGATTGGGTAAATGATGAATTCTCGAGAGAGACATGGCCAATGCTGAAGCCGAATCAGTTAACTACCTATCATCAGGAATGGAATACCCCTGAAAATGCAGTCTTCCTAGGTGGAACAACGTATGCGAATGGCTGGGCAGGATTTATTGATGGAGCGATTGAAAATGGCTTAACCGTCAGCAGAAGAGTTCATAAATATCTTACTGTTGATGTTGCACAAAAGCATAAGCTGCCAATTATATAATAGAGGAAAAACAAAAGTGTTCTTTGTTGAAAGAGAACACTTTTGTTTTTTTATCAAACGCTACGCTGTTATCTCATCTGAGTGTTTTGCCTGTTTATGCATATTTTGCTTTTCTGGGTAGAGGAGACTGAAAACGATTCCAAAAATAGCTGCTATAAAGAAAGTTGTAAAACGAGAGCTGATGATCGCCTCAAGGGGTGTTGAAATCCAAATAACGGTGCTGAGAAAGCCTGAAATGATAGTGGCAATAACACCGGCACCAGAGTACCGTTTCCATATGAAAGTTAGGATGATCGCAGGTGATAAGGTACAGCCCACACCGGCCCATGCCCAGCTGACGACTAAATAAACCAGTGATTTTGAGGTTAAGGCGATGAGTAAACCAACTAATCCCGCTGCAATGATGGTTATTCTCGATATTTTAACCAGCTGCTTTTCTGATAAGTTTTTACCCATTGCATTTCGTACTATGTCTTCACTAACAGAACTTGTGATAACAAGGAGCTGTGAATCTGCAGTAGAGATAATCGCGGCTAAAATACCCGCTAGTAAAAGACCAGCAATCCAAGGCGGCAGAAGGTCTAGGACCATAAATGGTAAAATCGTTTCAACATCGGCAAAACTACGATCCTGATAAAGCGTTAAAGCGGTAATCCCAATCATGAATGCACCGGCATAGGCAAGCAAAGTCCAAAGGATGGCCACAACACTGCCTGTAGTAGCCTCTTTTTTATTTTTCAAGGCCATAAAGCGGGCACTTAATTGTGGTTGACCTCCAAGAAATCCGAAGAACCAGGCAAAATTATTAAATAATAAAAGTCCTAAAGCAAATCCAATAGCGCCGCCTGTCCATGAGTTAATTTCCGGCCCTGATGAGATTAATGCTTGGCTAATGGATAAATCGTTGGCACTAATCTGGAAAAGGGCAACAATCGGAAGGACGACAAGGGTCGCCAGCATCATGATGCTTTGAATCATGTCGGTCCATACAACGCTAATAAAACCGCCAGCATAAGATAAGATAATGACAATCACAATACTTAAAAGCATTCCAATCGTTGTATTAATATTGAATACGGTTAGAAGGGTTTTTCCAGCACCAGCAATTTGTGCTCCAAAATAGAACATCATAAAACTAAAAATAAGAATCGTTGACATCCACACGATGATTTTTCCATGTGTTGGGAATCTTTTTGCTAAATAACCTGGAAGAGTCATAACTTTATATTTTTCTGCATCGATCATAAACCTTTTGGCTAAAAACAGCCAAGAAAAAACAATTCCTAACGAAATTCCTACTGCTACCCAAATTCCTGACAAGCCAGTTGCAAACACAAATCCGGTGTATCCTAAGAGCAGCCATGCAGATTCACCGGTAGCCCTTTCTGAAAATGCTAAGACCCAGCCCGGAATCTTTTTACCCCCTAGGAGGAAATCCGAATGGCCCATGTCCTTTCTGCTAAATAAATAGCCGATGACCAGCATGAGGATACAATAAAGAATAAATTCAACCATAATGATCGTATTCAATGTAACCAACTCCCTTTTAGAAATTAACAGACTGTCCAATCTTTAGCTGTACGGCTTTTTGATAAATAGCATCGGCAACAACGAGATCAAACAGAGCCATTCCAGTTGATTTAAATACGATAGGGCGGACTTCTGTTAAATCCGGATGGACCTTCTTTGAAATCACTTTAGAAAAAGAGACGACTTGTGTTTTGTCGATCCATTGATTCTCGATTGGATCAATAATATCTCCTGTTTCCTCGATGGCGTCTAGGGTGTCAATATATAATTTATCTAGATTCCTATATACCGCTTGTGAGAACTCTCGCATTTGCGGTTGATAGGATCCAATACCAACAATTAGCTTCCCATGATAAATAGATTCACTTTCAGGCAGAACCGGTGTATGTGATGTAGTAGCGGTTATGATGATCTCGGACCTCTCCACTAACTTTAGGGAATTTTCTACTATCTGAACTTCTACTTCTTTGTTCAGATGCAGTTTGAGAGATTGAACAAATGATAATAACTTAGTTGAAGTTCGATTATATAGGTAAATCTGTTTAATATCTCGGACAGCACAGGCAGCCAATAACTGATAGAGGCCTTGAAAACCGGTTCCGATTAACCCTATAGTTTGTGCATGAGGGGGAGATAAATATTTGATCGCCGCACCACCGACCGCACCCGTTTTTAGACCCGTTAAGACAGTGCCATTTAGGATCGCCTTTGTTGTCCCATTAGCACGATCGTTAAGTACCACAACACCCTGGGTTACAGGATATTCATGATTATTCGGGAAAACGCTTACAATTTTCGTCCCTGTGGAACCTTTCGCTACACAGGGCATAAGAAGGAGGGTATTTTCCTTATCAGGAATTTGATTTCTTACAGGCATGTTAAAATCATTGTTTTCATAGAGAAGATAGGCTTCTTCAATTGCCTGGATAAGCTCGCTCATAGTAACAGATTGGTAAATATCATTTTCATTCAGGATTAGCATCGGGTAAAGTCCTCCTTATACAATGGCATCCTCCAAAACAAGATCATTCTCTGCAAATCTTTCAAATCGTAGCGGAGTGAAATCAATGGTTTCATATTTCCCATTATGAATTAACTCGGCTAATCCTTGACCTACTCCAGGTGCTTGCTGCATTCCATGTCCGCTGAAGCCTAATGCCATATAGTAACCCTTCATCGTTGGGTGGTTTCCGATAATTGCATTATGGTCAACTGTATTAAAGCTGTATAATCCCGCCCAGGCTGATGTCACTTTTACTTGCTCAAAGTTTTTTACACGACTGGCTAAAATTGGCCACATCTCATCGTAGAAGAGGGAACGTTTTACAGAAAAATCAATTCCAGGCTCTACATCTTCTGAGAAACCAGTTAGAATCTTATCACCTTCATGACGGAAGTAAACACCAGTAGGATCGACTGTCAGCGGCATTTCCTTCTGGAGCGGCTGAGTGGTATCGAATTGGAAGATTTGCCGTTTTAATGGGTGAACGGGAAGTGGGATACCCATTTTATCGCTTAAGTAAACTCCCCAAGCACCAGCGCAATTTATGGCAATTGGAGATTTGTACTCTGCACCATTGACTAAGCGAATTCCAGTTACCTGATTTTGTTCGGTTAAAATCGTGTCAACTTCTTCGGAAATGTACTCAACTCCCATCCGTTGGGCGTTTTTGCGATATCCTTGCATGACGGAGTAAGGGTCTAGATAACCATCCTCATAGCAGTAAAGACCTCCGGCTAAGTCGTCGATATACAATTCTGGAATGATGTTGAGTAATTCATTGGCCGATAATACTACGGATGGAACGCCGAATTGATTTTGGAGAGTAACTTGTTTTTGTAGTGCAGGCAACATATGGGCGGTGCCTAAAAATAAATAGCCTCGTTGACGAAAATTGATTTCAAAAGGTTCACCATCAATTTCCATCCTCTTCGGGAAGTTTTTGTAAACTTGCAAGCTGTAGCGGCTAATTTGGATGTTAATGGCCGTTGTGTATAGTTGCCGAATCCCACCTGCACTCCGGGAAGTGGAGGAAAACTCATAAATTGGATCTTTCTCAAATACAATGATTCTACCTGTATACCCATTTTTTCGAAGTGAGTAAGCAGTGCTAGAACCCATCACTCCACCTCCGACAATGATAATATCAGCCTTCTGCATAGGCAACCTCCATAATTTGCATTTATTTGATAATTCTAACTATTATATTTATACTGCAAAAACAAACGAGAGAAAATGTATAATTTACACAAAATTCTGATATAATCAACTTGAAATCATTGATAAATATGGAAAAAAATAATAGGAAAACTAGAGGTGACGCGGTTGAGATTTTTTGAGCAAATTGCACAATCCATTGTTGAACAAACTTCTACCGTTTTAGAGGCACCCATGAGTATAACAGATGAACGAGGAATAATTATTGGATGTACGGATAGCAAAAGGATTGGTACCTATCATGAGGCGACAAGAGAAGTTTTTAAAGCTGGGAAGGCCATGGAGTATTCAGTGGAAAGGGTAAAAGGGAGAAAAAATGTCCTACCGGGAGTGGCAACACCTATTTTCTATCAGAAGCAGCCTATTGGTGTATTGGGTATCATAGGAGACCCAAAAGATATTATTAAATATGTGTATTTAGTCCGTAATCATGTTGAAATGTTGCTCAAGGAAACAATGAAGGCGGAATCCTTATCGTTGCAATTAAAAATAACCGAGAACTTTATTCATTATTTGCTCCATCAACGAGATTCTGGAAATAAGGAAGAATTGAATAGTTATTGTGAAATGCTCGGTTTTAATGTTGATATTCCAAGAATATGTCTGCTTATTCATATTCCTCACCAAGTCATGGAATCAAAAACCAACAAACGTTTGATGAATATCTTGCAATATGAACTTTTTCATTTAATTTGTAAGCAATTTAATGAACAACCAGGTGATATTGTAACCTCCATCAATATCAAGCAGTGGCTAGTGTTAAAGGAAATAAAAGATAATGGGCAAGAAAAAATGATTGAAAAAAGTAAAGAGGCAATAGACGTGATTAATCAATTCTTACATAAACATCAATTTAATTGTAGGGCAATTTTGGCGTTGGGGAACTGTTATAAAGGGGCAGAAGGGATAAGTCGTTCCTATCAACAAGCGTTAAAACTACTAAATGTTGATAAAGCATTTTCGATGAGGAATACGGTTTATTCCTTTTATGACTGGGATGTTTTAGTGAATTGTATGATTGAAGAAATTAATCCATCCTTTATGGAATCCATTGTGGATAACATAGGCGATTTGCTTAATCATCCCAATGGGAAGGTGCTAGTCGAGACTTTTCTTGCCTATTGTGGGGAAGGACTAAACATGAGTAAAGCAGCTCGTAAGCTGTATATTCATCGTAATACCTTATTATATCGCTTGAACCAAATTAATGAGATTCTTCATATTAATATAAATTCATTTGAGCAAAGTATGTTTCTCTATTTAGCGATTAGAGGAAGTAAAATAAAAAAAGGAATATATGAGGTTTGAAGCAACATTTACTTTGCATCAGATCACGAAAAGTATAATAATTTACATTATACTTACTAAACTGGGGAGGCTAATTAGAATGCAGCAGTGGATTAAGGAAGTAGCAAGGGGAAAACGGGGTTCTCGAGATTTAACTTATGAAGAAACATTAGAAGCTGCTGGAACGATTATTAGGGGAGAAGCATCTGATGCACAAATTGCGGCCTTTTTCATTGCTCAGCGATTAAAAACTGAATCCTCGGATGAGCTATTAGCATTTGTTCATGCTTTTCAGGAGAGCTGTGAAAGAATACATACAACGCCGGAAACGAACAAAAAATTAATCGATTTTGCGGGACCTTATACCGGAAGAAATCTATTTGCAACCACAATTCCATGCGCTATTTTACTTTCAGAATTCGGAATTCCCGTAATTCTTCATAGCAGTGATTCACTTCCCCCGAAATATGGTACTTCATTAAAGGAAATGATTCACGACCTTGGGGTGAACACAAATCTAGACAGTGACGCACTTTCTGAATCAATAGAATCGAATCAACTTGGATTTGCCTGGACAGATGCATTTTGTCCGCCGTTAGCAAAATTACGTGGGCTTCGTGAGGAGATTGGTGTACGAACTTTATTAAATACAGTAGAGAAACTTCTAAATATAGGTAATGCGAATTCGATTTTGCTAGGTGCTTTTCATAGAACCGCCATTAATAAAATCGCACCTATTTTCTCAAGATTGTCCTATAAAGAAGTTTATATTGTACAAGGTGTAGAAGGATCAGAGGATCTCCCTGTCCACCGCAACAGTTTTATTTATAGATTATCAAACGGGGAAACCGATTCCTTCATTGTTAAACCTGAAGACTATGGCATGCTGGCAGAAGAAAGAAAAGAAAAACTTACGTTAAAAGAACAGACAGATCTGATTTTTGCACTATTGAGCGGCGAGAGGTCAGAGGAACTAGAATATTATTACAAACAGGTTATATTTAACACTGGAATTCGCTACTTTCTATTTGGTGTTACTTCCACGATAGAAGAAGGAATAGCCATTGCCAAAGAACAGCTGCAATCGCAAAGAGGAATGGCTCAGCTAGATAAATGGAGAGCAACATCCAAGATTTAATCCACAAAGGGAATCCATTTTTTCAAAACTTTATCTAGTCTATGCTGTAACTTCTCGCTCATAAACTTCGACTATTAGATTAAAGCAATTAGAAAAAGGAGATTCTCACTATGATTAATAAAAGATGGATGTTTATCATCAGTACCTTATTCGTTTTTGGACTATTAACAGGTTGTGGAACGGAAGCAAATTCAAAAGGAGGTTCTGAAGAGGAAGTGAAAGAGGAAACTCCGAAACAGGAAGAAGAAAAATTCCAAACGTTTATTGAAATGAAGGAAGAAAATAATGCTGTAATTGTCAATTATAAAGTAAAAAATGTTTCCGAAGAATCTCAAAAGCTTACTTTTTCAAGTGGTTTAAAAGCCGATTTCATTATATATGATCAACAAGGAAACAAGGTGAAGCAATTCTCCGATGAGGTGTCATCCACACAAGCCATTCAGGAAGTCGTCTTAGAAAAAGACCAAGAGCTTGAAAATGGATTTACGATTTCGGACTTGACCAACGGCCAATATAAAATGGAAGTTTTTTTAACAGCAAAAGAGGAGCAAGCGAAAGTTGTAAAGGATTTAATCGTCAAAGAGTCTAAGTATACGAAAGGCAGCGGAGAATATGTTGGTAGAATGGATCCTCACTCTATCGAAATAGTCGTCGATGGTGAAACGACAGCCTTTCAGTTGTCAGAGGAAGCCATCCAACAAATCACGACGATAAAAGAAGGCAGCACCGTTTCCTTTCTTTATTCCGATGATGGAATCCAAAAAACAATTGCAAAATTTATCATTGAGGAAGAATAAGAAAAAAAGTGCACCCAGTGCACTTTTTTTAATGTATGTGAATTAAGCAACGCGATTCCATCCGGAAATATTGTTATTTGTTAGACAATGCACTAAGAAATAATGTAAAAGAACTGCTTTTAAAAATGTGGCTTTTTGTAAATAATATGCGGAGACGATTGAAGATAAGTAATTGGAAGTTACATACAGGAGGTTTTAGCATGTTTGATGATTTTCTTTTGGAATTTAGGAATTGGTGGAAGGTTAATTCAATAGAAGAAACAGGGGTAGATGAATTTCAACGTATTGAGTCAAAGCATACGAGAATTCGCCATGATGAGGATATGAGAGAAGTCATTCGAGTTCATTAGAAAAGAATTGGAATGAATTTCCTGATGTAAGGTACAGGTAATGGTGTTAATATATAAAAGTTCCCTTCGCGGATGAGTTCACAACTAAAAAAAGTGTTGACTCAATTAAAAGGGATGTGATAAGATATTTCTTGTCACTTTGAAACACTAGTAAACTTGTTCTTTGAAAACTAAACAAACAAAAACGTCAACAAACAATAATATTTTAGTTTCTACTATAGAAACTAAACCAACGTAACTTTATGAGCTATATCAACTTTCTTGGAGAGTTTGATCCTGGCTCAGGACGAACGCTGGCGGCGTGCCTAATACATGCAAGTCGAGCGAATCTTGAGGTGCTTGCACCTCTTGGTTAG
>NZ_JBSLYA010000006.1:0-300423 GCF_053749995.1 Neobacillus sp. K501
CCGTCCGCCGCTAACCAAGAGGTGCAAGCACCTCAAGATTCGCTCGACTTGCATGTATTAGGCACGCCGCCAGCGTTCGTCCTGAGCCAGGATCAAACTCTCCAAGAAAGTTGATATAGCTCATAAATTTACGTTGGCTTAGTTTCTATAATAGAAACTAAAAATATTATTGTTTGTTGACGTTTTTGTTTGTTTAGTTTTCAAAGAGCAAATTACGATGTCGTCCGAAGCGACTTTATTAATATATCATCTCATTTCTTCTGTGTCAACAACTTTATTAAAATATCTTTTTCGGAATTCATTTTAAATTCCTGTAAAAATCTTTTAACAAATAACAAAGAAGCGCTGAGATTTATTATATTACTATATTACTTTTTAAAAAGCAATAGCATAATACAGATTTATTTATGAAGGAATGTTTCAGCTAATTCTTTTAGTTCTTCTGATCGCGAAATGATGAATGATTTCATTACCTGCTCCAAGAAAATTTTATCTAAGGCCGTTCCAATTGGTCCAAATCGAGATTTATATTGAACATGATTCAACAACATTGTTCCTCTCTCTTCTTCGGTAAACTGGTAAATTTGTATAAAAGAACTGAATGGTCCTCTTACCATTTTCTCAACAAAATGATACGGTCTTTCCATAAATATCACTTTGGTTATAAGTCTTTGTTTAGTTACCGTTATCCTTGTAACGGTATTCCCTTCCTCTAATAGTTTTTCATTTCTATCACTACCTGCAGTGATTAGATTAACATTCCTTGCCAGATCAAAACATACATCAATGGGCGCCTTTATAACTAAGCGATATTCAATAACAGGCATACCTGGTCCTCCTTTCTAACCATTTATTATGTTTTCTTGAAAATCCCTTGACCTGAAACGTGTTTCATAAAATATACTGAAACTGCAATTCATGTCAACGCGTGTCGGCGTAATCAGGGAACTGAGCGTTACGGCAAGGGGTGGCAAACAATGAAGACTGACTCAAACTTTGAGTCAGTCTTTTTATTTTTCAGATCATCAATATCTCCCGAATATCCTCTTCTGTCAGTGTTGAGACACCATTTTCCTTTGAATCAAAAATTTCCCCAATTAGATTTCTTTTTTTATCTTGAAGCTCATTGATTTTTTCTTCAATCGTCCCTCGGGCGATAAGTTTGATGACTTGGACCATGCTGGTTTGTCCGATCCGATGGGCTCGGTCTGCAGCCTGCTCCTCCACGGCAGGATTCCACCAAAGGTCATACAGAATTACCGTATCGGCACCAGTTAGATTCAGTCCCGTACCTCCTGCCTTTAAGGAGATCAAGAAGAAATCCCGCTCTCCTTCATTAAATTGATTCGTCAAATTTAACCGTTCTTCCGACGGAGTTTGACCATCTAAATAGAAGTAAGGAAGTCCTTGTAAAAACAATTCCCTTCCGATTAGCTGGAGCATCTTTGTAAACTGCGAGAAAATTAACACTCGTCTTCCAGCAAGTCTGGCTTCCTCTATGATTTGCAGCAGTTGTTCAAATTTTGCTGAACTCCCTTTATATCCATCTACAAACAATGCAGGGTGACAGCAAATTTGCCTGAGCCTTGTCAAACCAGCAAGAATTTTAATTCGATTTTTTCTAATCGTATCCTTGTCCAAATGCTTCAACGTGTCATGGCGAAGCTTTGCTAAATAGGCTGCATACAATTTCTTTTGCTCGGGCAGTAGTTCCGCGGAATCGATGGACTCGATTTTTTCCGGAAGCTCCCCTAACACATTTTCCTTCAACCGCCGCAATAAAAATGGACGAATCCTTCTAGCGATGGTTTTTTTAGTCAGCTGACTGTATTCCTTCAACCCCATAAATAGTTCTGGAAATACGACATGAAAAAGGGACCATAGCTCCTCCAAGGAATTCTCCACAGGTGTTCCCGTAAGCGCGAATTTGTGGTTCGCGTTAACTCTTTTTACCGCCCTTGCCGTTTGGGTCAAAGGGTTTTTAAATGCCTGCGCTTCGTCAAAAAACACAGTGTGAAAAGATTGTTTTTCGTACCATTTGATATCTCTTCGTAAAAGTGGATAGGAGGTAATGACAACGTCCTCCTCCGCTGCATCTTTCAGTATCGCTGCTCGCTCGGTTTTATCGCCATCGACCACCTTCGCTTTTACTTCCGGGGCAAATTTCCTGAGTTCACTCAACCAGTTATAGGTAAGCGAGGATGGACAGGCAACAAGAATTGGCTGCTTACTTTTTCGCACTTCTTGAAGTTCGGATAGAATATATGTGATACTCTGCAGGGTTTTCCCAAGTCCCATATCATCCGCAAGAATTCCTCCGAATCCATAGCTAGCCAATGTTTTCATCCATTTGAACCCCTGAACTTGATAATCTCTTAAAATCCGCTTCACACTCATCGGAACCTCAAACTCCATCTTGCCTGGATCTCGGATGGTTTCTAAAAATTGACGGAAAGATTCCTCCACCATAAAGTTTTGGCTGTCCTCCACCGAATCCAGCAGCCTCATCCCTTGTACGATTGTGAAATTCAAACCTTTTTCTAATTCCTCAGCCTCTGCATGTGCTGCTAGCAGAAAACGATTGATTTCTTGAATTTCTCTTGTCTCTAGCGAGAGCAAAGCTCCATTCGGCATCCGATAGTACTTTCGTTTTTCCTCAAGAGCCGCAAGGATATCACGGATTTGTTTGTCCCCAATCCCATCCATTTCAAATTTGAATTCGAGCCAGTTGGTTCGTTCTTTCTTCACCTTGATTCGAATTTTCGGAATCACATTCTCTCGAAAAATCCTGTTTCTCACTGCAGTTGTTGCATAAATTTGCGTTAGTTTTTGCAGCTTAGGCAATACATGATACAAAAACTCATATTCAAGCTCTTCATTATGCAAATAGTAACCACTGTCTGTCGTCGCAAACGAACTTCCCTCCATCAGTTGGAGAATTTCCTGCTCACGCTCCAAATCCCTTATTAACAGGGGACCTGTCAGTGGTTCTGGGCCTTCCAATGGATTGATCACGATATTTTCATAATGAAACTCCAAACTCGCCAGCAGGCGATTTTTCAACCGATCCAGATAGAGTTTGGCCTTCAGCGGTGTCTTCATTAATTGTTGCTTCATCCTTGGTGGCAGTTGAACCTCACCAAGTCTTTTCAAGCCCGGGGCTACTTTTTCTAAAAAGAACTCGATTTGCTCCGTCGGAATTGAAATTTGCTTTGTGCCTGAGGTGCCAAGCATCTGTTTAAGATCCGCTAAACGGTGGCAGTCCTCCTCATTGAGGATAACCACTTTCCCACCAGCTAGCACAGTGTGATACGAATCCATCACAACCACGCGGTTTAACCCATTTATTTTCAGATGAAAGCCTGTTCCTTCCGATCCAGTCAGAATAAACTGCAATGGCAGGAGTTCTTCAGAAATGTGGAATGCGCCATACCTTGTTCCATCCATCTCCAACCCAACCAGAGGGGCTTTCCGAAGTAATGGAAGAAGCTGCGCCCAGGACGATGGCGGGATTAACAGCAGATTGCTGGTAAGGGAATGGTCTATTTCATCCGAAACTTTTTCATCATAAAGGACTTGAATTAATTGCTGAATAACGGCATCTGTTTCTTTTTGAAAGCAGTGTTGACTCGGGTTGTAGGTAAAGATGTCGGAAAGCACGCTCGGCTTCCCTTCCTTCACTTGCTCAAGAAAGGGTCGAATCTGCTCCAATGGAGTCGGCCCGATTTTCATCTCTATCGCAAATAAGTGCTGTCCAGTTGCAACGGTCACCGGTTTGCACGTAAACTCCGCATCAAGGACTTGCCTATTTTCAAAATGAAGTTGATGACCGCTTTTCCGTTTCTGCTGATCACCGAAAAGAGTTAAAAGCCCTTCTGTTAGTGCTTGACTGGATTCAGACTGCTGTTCCCGCACGATTACTGGTTTTGTTCCGTGTTGCTGGTGGTCATATATCGCCAGCAATACGGCAGCGATATGTTGACAATCGGTTTTAACCGAGGATAGTGTCGGACAACTGCAAGAAGTATGGATTTCGCCACTATCATCCCTCTCGATCGTGACATAAAAATCCTCCATTGCTTCCACAGTGGCCTCACAATAATTAGGTCGATAAACATCAAATTTCACTTTACCTGCTCGATAAAAAGAATCCCCTCGTTTAAAGGAGACTGTTCCGCACATTTCTTTAATTTTCTTGGGATGTAACTCTATATTCAAATGCCCGGCTCCTTTCTGAGGTAGTTTCTTTTATATTAACAGTGTTTTAGTTTTACTAGAAATTTTATACTTGTAGTTTTTTCAGAAAATATTTTCCACAAAGATTTGAACGATTAGGGCGGCTGTGACGATCCGGAGAATCGGTTTGATGTATTGCGGTTTTAACCTTTGAGCAATCCGTACTCCGATTTGCGCACCAGTTGTCGATCCGAGGAGAAGGGCAATGGTAAGCGGCCAGATAATTTTTCCCGTTGCGATATAAGTAATGGCAGCACCGAAACAGCTTGAGAACGTCGCCAGGCGCACTAAGCCTACTGCACGAATATAAGCGATATTCAAATAGCCGAACAAATAGAGCATTAACGTTCCTTGCCCAGGCCCAAAGAGACCATCATAAATGCCAATCCCATAAAGACCAGGCACACTGACTTTGTTCATTTTTAACGGTTGTTCTCCCGTGAAATTTCCTTTTCCGACAAACGAAGTAAGGAAGGCAAACATTAACAGAACTATCGCAATCATATACATATTGTCACCCGAAATCCCCGAAGCAATGAAACCGCCGCTGATCCCGCCACCAACACTGACCGGGACAATCCAGAATGATTCTTTTAGCGAGATTTCCTTTCTCTTATAAAGAATATAAAAACTCGAGAACGAGCTAACCGTATTCGAAACTTTATTAGCCCCAATGGCTGAATGCACCGGCATCCCCATCATCAGCATCATTGGCAGGCTGATCAATCCCCCGCCGCCCGCCAGTGTTCCCAGTGTGGTTGCACAAATCCCAACAATAAACATCAATGCATACTCCATATCCTTCACCTCCTTGATATCTACTAAAAGTATATGATTCGCTAAACGATAAATAAATTTAATAATAATTATAAAAGTCAATAAGATATTCTTATTGACACTTCCGTAGTTTTCTAAGGCATAAAAAAGAGAACTTTGAAACTGATTTCTCTTGAGTTTTTCGGATTTTTCTGTTATATTTACAGTCAATTTAATATGTCTCTTACTTCAATACCTTTTGAAGTGAGGATAGAGGCGCAAAGACCATTAGTACACAACGCGAGGATAATGAGGTCCATTGACCATTGTGGAAAGGGGAATTTGCCGAAGCAGATAGACTCTCATTGATCTTGAAGCTGGTTCTGCTATTGAATAAATACAGAACTGTCATATAGGAAACTATATGGAGGGCTATCTCACGCATAGGAACGGGTTTTTATTATGTTTCTAAGGCAGCAGCGAACCCTCGTTGCTGCTTTTTTGCGTTGATTTTCGCATGGCCTCCCCCTCTTATTTTTCAAAATAATAATTGTAAAGGGTGAGAATGATGAATTTTGGCCAAGTATTAACCGCTATGGTGACGCCATTTGATGTGAATGGTGATATTGACTTTAACGAGGTAAGAAATTTAGTTAATTACTTACTTGCTAATGGAACAGATGGTTTAGTCGTTGCCGGGACAACCGGAGAATCGCCTACCTTAACAACAGAAGAAAAGGTGGCATTGTTTAAATTTGTCGTCGAAGTCGTTGATGGGAGAGTACCCGTTATTGCTGGAACTGGCTCAAATAACACGAGGGCATCGATTAGTTTAACGGAGCAGGCGGCTGAGGTCGGTGTTGATGGGATCATGCTCGTTACTCCTTACTATAACAAGCCATCCCAAGAAGGATTGTTTCAACACTTTCAAGCGATTGCCACTTCCACTTCCCTTCCGGTAATGCTCTATAACATTCCTGGACGTAGTGTCGTGAATATGTCGATAGAGACAATTGTCCGTCTTTCGCAGATTGACAATATCGTCTGCATTAAAGAGGCTTCAGGTAACTTAGATGCGATGGCTGAAATTATTAGTCAGACGCCAAGTGATTTTTCGTTGTACAGTGGTGATGATGGTTTAACGGTACCTGTTTTAGCGATTGGCGGAGTGGGAGTGGTTTCCGTTGCATCTCATATCATTGGGAATGAAATGCAAGAAATGATCACGAATTTTAAAAATGGCCGTGTCCAGGAAGCTGCAGCAGCCCATCGCAGCCTTCTCCCAATCATGAAAGCACTATTTGCTGCCCCAAGCCCAGCACCGGTCAAAGCAGCATTAAATTGGAATGGAATCAACGTTGGCAGCCTCCGCTTACCATTAGTTCCACTAAACGAACAAGAACAACAAGCCTTGCAAAGCGTTCTACCATCTAGCAAAATCAAAACATTCGTATAAACCCATAAAACAGGCGGCCACCCTCCCGTATACTAAGGAGGGTGGCCGCCTATTTTTTCACTCGTGTCCGCCTGAGGTGTACACTGTCCACGAGCGGTGACAGGCACCTCGATTAGTACCAACTACTAATCTAATTTACGTTTGGTACATAGATTTTTTCGTATTGGTAGTCCCCATCCACTTCGTTAATGGTAATGACGGATGCATTTTCGACGGGTTTGAAGTTGTTTAGTGTTTCGGTCGGCCAGTTCATTAGGTGGGTCAGGAGCATGTGCATGAAGGCGGCATGGGTGACGATGACGATGTTTTCGTAGCGACCTTGCTGTTTCACACGTTCGATGACGGTATTCATGAACATCGTTGCCCGTAAATACACATCTGCTAAGGATTCACCATTAGGATGGCGAAAATAAAAGAGCCCCGCCGCTTTAAACTCCTTTTTTGCCTCTGGTGTGCGATTGGTAAAATCATAAAGGTTCCCAAGCTCCCATTCTCTCAAAAGCGGATTCTCGTAAAAAGGCACCTGCTCCGGAAGTAAGGAATGAATCGCCTGCGCTGTTTGCATTGTCCGCAAATAAGGCGAACTATATACAACCGTCTTCCCATTGATAATCGTCTGAAGAAATTCTGCGGTATTTCTTGCTTGTCTATGACCTAACTCTGTCAAACTATGTTGTGAATCATGGGTATGTGCCATCACGGTTCGATCGACATTATGCTCTGCTTCCCCATGACGGATAAGATAAATATTCAATCAGTTCCACCCCTTGTAGATATAAAATTAGATTTAATAACCCTCTACTCAACTTTAACAAGTACCTTGTGGCTGGTAAAGTTAGATATATAAATATTCTGATTATTTTTTGAAGAAAACTCGCCGACTAGCGTGCTGTTAGGCGAAGAAAGAGGATAGCTTCCCTAATGCGCTTTTAGCCAAAAAAATAGAATGAAAGGATCACCTTCCATTCTACTTACCCAGCTTCTTATGGATTAACTTTTGTGTTGAACACTTGCTTTCCATCTTTGTATTCTAAGACAGTAGCTGATTTAATTGGATGGTGATTTTTATCAACTGAGTAAATCCCCGTCACAAGTGAAAGATCTTTTGTTTTCGCTAGTTCATCTTTAATTTTGCTAGAATCTGAGCTGCCTGCACGCTTAATCGCGTCTGCCAATAAATAAACAGTGTCATAGCCAAGTGCATTGAATGCGTTTGGTGCTTCACCATCATTCTGATCTTTAAATGCCGTTAAGAATGCTTGCATATTTTCATCTTCATCTTCTGCAGAATAGTGGTTTGTGATAAATGTGTTATTTAACGCTTCTGCTCCAGCTAGTTCAATTAACTTCGGTGAATCCCAGCCATCTGCTCCCATTAATGGAACTGTTATACCCAATTCACGAGCTTGTTTTACGATTAAGCCTACTTCTTCATAGTAACCAGGAATAAAAATGAACTCAGGATTTTTTGCCTTGATTCGAGTGAGAGTAGCACGGAAGTCCGTATCTTTCCCTACATAAGCTTCCTCCGCTACAATCTTTCCTCCGGCATCTTTAAAGGTTTCCTTAAAGGATTCAGCTAACCCTTTTGAATAATCGCTGGCACTATCAGCAAAAATCGCTGCATTTTTTACCTTTAAATCTTTCGCTGCAAAATTGGCAGCAACCGTACCTTGGAAAGGATCAATAAATGATGTACGGAAAACGTACTCGTTTACATCACCATCTTCATTCACTGTTACATTTGGTGAAGTTCCAGATGGTGTGATTAAAACGGTTTTCGTATCATTGGCCATTTGTGCCTGTGCCACAGTATTTCCACTTGTAGCAGCACCGATGATTGCTGTTACCTTGTCTTGGCTGGTTAACTTAATTGCGCCGTTCGTTGCTTCTGCTGCTTCAGACTTATTATCCACTTTAATGATTTCTAGTTTTTTACCTTCTACACCGCCATCTTTGTTGATTTCTTCAACTGCTAAATCGATCCCTTTCTCCAATGATTCTCCATATGAAGCTACATTACCAGATAGCTCTAAGTTTACGCCGACTTTAATACTATCCGAACTGCTGCCTCCGGAACTTTCTTTCGCTCCTGAACAGCCTGCTAGAATCCCAGCAAATAATGTAGAAGCCATAAACACCTTTGCTACCTTCTTTTTCATGTGATGATCCCCTTTTTGAATATTCTAATATTAAATGAATAAATAGTATTGTAAAACAATTTTCAATGTTCGTCTACTATATTATTTCAATATTTATTAAATTTAGATAAATGCAATAATTATAATAGCGCTTACATCGTTAATCCCATGATACTTCTAGCGTTATAAAGATTTTTCAATAATTTAATACCCTCTGCTTTACGAAAAAAGAATAATGAAATTCTACGAAAAAATTATTCTGAATTTTTTTAAAATAATTCCACTAATAAATTACAGAATATTGTAATATTAAACTATTAAGATTTTGGGGGAATTATATGAAAAAACGAAAACTGGCTTTCATGATCATAGGTAGTTTTATTCTTGTTTTTCTAATTGTAACCGCATTCAGAACGGTTACAATTAAATCCAAACAGCCCGCGGCAAAACCCGCCAAGATTACGATCAACCAAGAGGCTGCCGTTGCCAACCTATCAAAGGCAATCACTTTCAAAACCGTTTCCTACCAGGATCGCAGTAAGTTTGACTTGAAGGAATTCGATCAATTTATTGCATTTTTGGAGGAAACCTATCCTGCCGTTCATGACCAGCTTGAATTAGAAAAGGTAAATCATTATGCTCTCGTTTATAAATGGAAGGGAACGGATCCTCAGAAAAACCCTATTGGTCTAACAAGCCATTATGATGTGGTCCCTGTGTTAGAAGGAACAGAAGCCAATTGGGAACAGGATCCTTTCAGCGGTGCAGTTGCAGATGGAAAGATATGGGGGCGTGGAACATTAGATGACAAAATTGGAGTCATTGGCATCCTTCAAGCGGTTGAATATTTACTGAATGAAGATTTCAAACCAAACCGTGACATGTATTTCATGTTTGGCTTTGATGAGGAAATTGGCGGCGACGAAGGAGCGAATGCAATTGTAAAGATCCTCGAAGATCGAGGTATCACTTTTGATTTTGTTTTAGATGAAGGTGGAGCGATTGTTGAAAAAATGGTCCCTGGTGTGAATCAACCTGTCGGTGTGGTTGGTATCTCTGAAAAAGGTTCAGCAACAGCCGAACTTTCGATTGAAGGCAGCGGTGGCCACTCCTCCCAGCCAAAGGACCACACGAATATCGGCAGAATCGCCAGCGCGATTGCGAAATTAGAAGATACCCAGTTTAACGCAGACCTTAAAGGACCAGGAGAAGATTTATTTGACTTTGTAGCACCTGAAATGAGCTTTGCGATGAAGTACGTATTTGCTAACAAGTGGATATTCGAGCCGATTATTGAAAAAATATTACTGCAGCAACCGGCCTCTGCCGCCTTAATCCGTACCACGATTGCACCAACGATTTTTCAAGCGGGGGAACAATACAATGCCCTGCCGGAAAAAGCCTCTGCGATCATTAACTTACGCTTAATGCCTGGGGATTCCCTAGAAGACGTGAAAAACTTTATCGAAAAAACGATTGATGATGAGAAAATCAAAGTGACGGTGACAGGCACCGAGGCTTCAAAGGTATCATCCATTGACGGCTGGCAATTCCAAGCGATTCAGCAAGCCGCCAGAAATGCTTATGATGAGGCCGTTATCGCGCCATACTTAATGTTTGCCGGCTCTGATGCTAAGCATTATGATCAGATATCAAAAAGTACCTATCGTTTCCTCCCTGTCCAAATCAGCTCTGAGGATCTCAATCGAATGCACGGCACAAACGAACATGTTAGTATTGAAAATTACCTAAACGCCATTAAGTTTTATGTGGAAATTATGAGAGAATCTAACAAAAAGGATACCGTTAATTAACGGTATCCTTTTTTATTGTCCTATCGCTAATTTCAGTTCCTCGTTAGAAATATTTTGCTTCATATACAGCTCTCTGTAGTAACCATTTCGAGAGAGCAGGGTTTGGTGACTGCCACTTTCGATGATTTTCCCACTTTTCACTACAAATATTGTATCGACATTTACAATCGTTGAAAGTCTGTGGGCAATCATAATAATAGTCTTATCACTATCAAATTGATTAATCGAACCCTGAACGAGTTTTTCACTTTCATTGTCGAGGGCACTGGTCGCTTCATCTAAAATAATTAAAGATGGATTTTTCAGAAATACCCGAGCAAGTGCGATCCTTTGTTTTTGACCTCCCGAGAGCTTGATTCCTCTTTCTCCAATTTCTGTATCGTAGCCCTTGGGTAATGCTGTTATAAAATTATGAGCAAAAGCCTTCTGCGCAGCAGCAATGATTTCTTCATCCGTCGCATCTAGCTTTGCCATTTGGATATTGTCTTTTATCGACGTGCTATACAAAAAGTTATCTTGTGTGACGATTCCCATATGTTCTCTAAGACTAGCAATTGAGTAATCTTTGATATTGACTCCATCTATTAAAACTTCACCATTTGTGACATCATACATTCTCAGCAATAACTGAAGGATGGTGCTCTTACCGCCCCCGCTCTCACCCACAAAAGCATACGATTTTCCTCTTTCTATCAAAAAATCAAGGTTTCGGATTATATTTTCTTTACCATCATAAGAAAATGACACATTATTAAAAATTATGGAATCTGCAAATTGCTTTAATTCAACTGGATTTTCCTGTTCTTTAATGGTTGAAGGAGTTTGGAAGAATTCAAAAATCCTTTTTAACGCAACACGACCTTCCGTTATCACAGGAAACGCATTTACAAGTGCAGCTACAGGACTTCTCATTTTATCCACATAGGCAAAAAAGGCGATTAGACTGCCAACGGTTAAACTGCCATTCATAACAAACAGACTCGCAAGCATTGCCACTATAAAGGGTGTCATATCACTTAATACATTAACCGATGCTAACATAACGGCATTTATTTTTGCATGCCGATCCGTTAAGGTATCAAAATGATTTAGGTGTTGCTGAAGCTCTTCCTTGTCACGTTTTTCAGAAGCAAATAACTTCGACATAAACGCACCCTGGATTTTTTCAAAGATAAACCCGCTCAATACCGAACGATAATTCATCATATTTCGTGTTGATTGTTTAAACCTCTTCGATAATAAATGGGCTAGAATAAATTGAAAACCAACAAGTCCAACTGCAAGGATCGTTAATTTTACATTTAAACCCAACATTACGATCACAACAAACAACAAGACAATCATTTCAATCCAGATGTTTCCAAATACTGCTGTTAAAAAGCCTCTTATTTTTTCAATATCATCGAAAAATCGCGTTCCAATTTCGCCGCTTTTGTTGTCCACAAAATATTTGGCATCCAGTGAATGCACTTTTTTAAAGGCATCTTTACGTAGGCATTTAATAATATTGTTGTTAGCCTTATGAATACAGAACTGTCTTACATATTCCATCGGGGTTCGAATGAAAAGAAATACAATAAGCATCCCGATAGTAATGTAGATTAATTGTTCCAACTTATCCGTACGGGACATTGCTTCAATTTGCAGCAAATGATCAAAAGTATATTTTAATATCAACGGAACAAAAAGCGGGATCAGGAATCGAAACAGGCTCCCAACAAATCCGATCAGATATAACTTATTTACACGTCTTACATACGGAATAAAGAACTTATAATCTTTCATTCTGAAATCCTCCTTTGGCTCTTAGGAAACATTTCCCTAAAACGGATGATTTCATTGTACGGCAGATTCATCAATAACAAACCGCATACTTTTTCGGTGATTCCCGCATTGTTTTGGCACCATCCCGAATGTTTTTTGCAACTCACCGAATACATTTGAAAAAAAATCCGCCTGAACTGGCGGATTTCAAAGAGCGATTATACTAATTTTAGATTTTGCTTATTATCAAAGTATGGATATACCAGCGTAGCGGCAGTTGTTTCTGCCACTTCTTCTCCCATTAATCTACCTACCAAATAAAGTGACATATCAATGCCAGCTGACACTCCGCCGGAGGTAAGTACGTTCCCATTATCTACAAAGCGGACATCTCGCACAACCTCTATATTTGTATAAGACTGTTCCATAAAATCATAGGCGAACGGATGGGTAGTTGCTTTTTTATTAGTTAAAACTCCAGCCTCTGCTAACAAAATGGCCCCTGAGCAAATAGATGCTATGATACCACCAGATTGGTGGAATGATCCAATCCAATGAATGAAATCACGATCCTGAAGACAGGCTTCAATAGCCTTAAAAGGACCACCTGGTACAACGAGAATGTCAAGATTTTGATTCAAGCTCTCAAAACTAAAGTCTGGAATAATTTTCATCTCATTATTGGATATAACAACACCACCATCCTTGGAAATTGTCCATACTTTAAAAGGCTTTCTTTCCACTGGTATGGATTGAGTTAGTAATTCTGTTATTTCTTTGGCATCGTTCGTCGTTAATGACAGTACTTCAAACGGGCCCGAATAATCTAAAACATCAACATTATCAAATAATACGATACCAACATTCCATTGCTTTTTCATATTGTCACTCCCTTAATATGGTTTACATTTGTCAATGGCTTTTTCCTAAGGTGAAGTTTGCGGCCCCACGCATAGAAAACAATACTAACGATAGGCAGTAAAGCAAACGTAAGAAACATCGTTTTCCCACCAAATGAAACCAGTAAAATACTGCCGAACCACGGACCAATGAAATTACCAATTTCACTAAATCCTTGTGCACCGTAGTACATGCCTCTCATTCCATGAGGGGTAATTTCATCAATTTGCGCGTATTCCGATGGGATGATCAAGATTTCGCCAAAAGTGAATACGATCATAGAGAGAATTAAACCGGACCAACCGCTTGAAAAGGCAAACCCGATTTCTCCGATTGTAAATAACATGCTGCCAAGGGCAATCCTTGTTAAAAGACCAAACCTTTCCGACCATCTTGTAATCATTACTTGAGTTAAAATAACCGTTATTCCATTTAAACTCATCAAATACCCAAACAGCCTTACACCGTCTGAAATATTTAGTTTTAAATATTGGGACATGGTGACGGACATTTCTCCATGAACCGTAGTAAGTAATACACTCCCAATAATAAAGAGGAGGAGGGCTCTATCCTTTCGAAACAGAGTCCAAGCCTGCGATATCGACACCTTTTCGGGAATTTCTTCTTCCTCTCTATTAACATTGGTGAAAAGAATCAGACCACCCATTAAAAGAAAGTAACAAAAGTAAATGAATGCAGTAAGGATAAAGGCATTCATGTTTCCTGCTATCCCAAAAAATGATCCAAAAATTGGGCCTATCGAAAAGCCAATGTTGCCGGCCAAGTACCGATTGGAAAACACTCTAACTCTCTTTTCCTTAGGAGTTACATCCGCCATTAATGCCTTAGAAATGGTTAAGAAAAATGCAGAAAAAAGGCCTCGTAGTGTATTGATGACGAATAGCAATACAACATTATTGGTAATGACAAATCCGATAAATAGTGCGCCCAACGCAATCAAGGAAATTAGCATCAAGCGATTTCTTCCCATGAAATCTGAAAGTGCTCCTCCCAAAAATCCTCCAATTGTAGCGGATATAGCTCCAGCTCCTACGATAAGTCCGATCGCTATTGGCCCTATTTGGGCAAAATTCATCAGATAAATCGGCAAAAATACTATACTCATTGAACTTGTTAAACTTATGATAGTAGTACCCATAATCAGAAAATGAACGATGGGAGGATATGCCTTAAAGTACGTTAACAACCATCTCATAAATTTCACCTAACTCTTCGGTCACGTAGAACCCTCCTATGTGACCCTACTCGGATTTTCTACTCCCTTTCGGCCACATAGAGAGAACTACACTGTGTGATTAGCCAAAAGAGGATATCACCACTCTTTTTTTAAGGAACGTTTACCACATAAGAAACGGTAAACACTTGGCCTTCTTTTTGAAACTGCCCCCATATCTTGTAAACTCCGCTTTCTGGAAACTCAGTTTCAAAGAGTGCTTCTGGTCCACTACCCTGCCCTTCTATGGCGTGAACGTGTAAATAGCGCTCTCCATTCTCCGATAAAACTACCACATGGCCGATAGACCCTAAATATGGTTCTAAATCCATAATCGGTTGATTCGTCATTTCATCATTCAAAGAGAACTTAAGTGACAGCTCCTTCCCTGCTGCAGGGGAGTCAATCATTAAGGTAACCCGCTTTCCATCGACAGTATCTACTAAGCTCTCATTAACTGTGACAGGTACGGGGTTCAGCTGCTCACCCTCAACCTGTACCCACTCCATTTTCGTCATAGAACCGCCGTCGGTCGGCTTAAAGTCTGCTACCATTCGATACTCACCGCCAGCAGGGAAGTCATTTTTTATTTCAAAAAAACCGCCCCCTTTGTACTCAGGATGGACATGGTTAAAGTAAGACAGGTCCTTACTGACGATGATTAAATGAAGCAATTTTTCGTGATTGATATCGAATTTTTCAATGGGTTTACCACTTTTATCAACAATCTTCAGTTGAACTACATCCCCGTCCATCTTCCACTCTACCTGAACGTCATCAGCCAGGACACGATCACTAACCTCTACTCCCTGTTCTTCCTCCCATGATGTATCGGTTCCACAAGCAGTCAAAAATAACAATGGCAGCAGGAGTATAAACAGAATCCTACTCATAACGCAGTGCCTCACTTAATTTCGTTTTTGCCGCTCGTGATGCCGGTGCGAAGCTCGATACTAAACTCACAACGATACCGAATAAGAAGATTAGCAGAATGATCAGCCAGGAAATTCCGAATTCAAAGGTGAGGGATCCAATCTCCATAAATGTAGAAGAAATATAGACTAACAAAATACCAAACAAAGAACCGATGACGGTCGCAGACAGTCCAATCCCAAAGCCTTCTAATAAAATCATCCCAATGATTTGCCGACGTGTTACCCCAACCGCACGCATCATCCCAATCTCGCGAATCCGTTCCATGACACTAATCAACAGGGTATTCGTAATCCCAATTCCAGAAACAATGATCGCCAATAAGACAAGGCCATTAATGATCGAGAAGGAGCCTGTATAATAAGCGCTGATGACCGAAACCCAGTCTTCTGGACCGAACATACTTTCAATTCTTTCACCGAACTGATCAAAAATATTTTCCCTTAGCTGTAACGGACTTGTCTTCTCACCCTTAATGACAAGGGCATTCCTTTCGAACTTGGTCCCAAAGCTTTCTTTAAAAAACTCATGATTCATAAATGCCCCGTAACCACTGTTCTTCATCGTATCGACAACAGCTGTTACTTTAAAGTCTTTAGGTCCATTCAAGGTATTCAGCGTGATCGATTCACCAATCTTCCCACCCCAAATCCTATAAGAAATCTTATCGAGAATAATTTCATCGTTCTTTAATTTTCCAATTAATTCACTGTGTGATTTTCCAGATACAGAAAACAATGGAAAACGATCAATCCATTCCTCTCCTACTCCATAAACGGGGAGCTGCCGCTTTTGATCCGCATCGACCCACACAGCTGTTTGTAAGGAGTAGGTGGCTGCATCGGCAACACCTTCAGTATTCTTGATGATTTCTAAATCATCCTTTTCAATATGGTGGAGCATGATATCCAAATTCCCACCATAAGAGGAGTAAATAACTCTTTCGTACGTTTGTAAAAGCGCCGCATTCAATGAACTCATTAACACAATCATCGCAATTCCCATACAGAGAATAACAGAAGTCATCGAGGTCCTGCCTAAGTTCCTATTTAAATTTTTGGTAGCCATTCCGCCAGTGAATCGAAACATCACGCGATAAATGCCTTTTAATAGGAAATCAAATACTTTAAACAAGTATGGAAAAACAAGAGCGATTCCGATTAATAACGGGACAACCAGAAGTAAATGTTTGATAAAAAATCCAGTAATGATCAACAAAACTCCAAGCAACGCGAGCCACTTATTCGGAGAGAAAGCCGCAGCGCGATTCTCTTTTAATACCTCGATGACACTTACCTTGCCCGCTTGCTTCATCGGATACAGAGCTGCCAAAATCGGTACTAGAATGCCAGCTAAGACGGAAATGATCATCCCTTTTACGACCACCATGCTGCCTCCACCATGGACACCAACGATCATGAAGATTAGTGCTTTCAAACCAATTCCAAGCCCATAACCAACCACTAGCCCAATGGCCGTTCCGACGATGGATAACAATACCACCTCAGATAAAACCATATTTTGAATTTGCTTTGGGGTATAGCCAATTGTTTTCAGTACCGCGAATTCATTCTTCCGTTCCTTGATGCTTACATAAAGCGAGTTGAAAATAATAAAAGCACTAAGCACAATTCCTAAAAATCCAGCAATATACAGGGCGAGAAAAAACGAATCTAATATTTCAGATTGAGCATCCATATCAACAACGACTGGCTGCAGATAAATTCCTTCCTGCCCCTTCACAAAATGCTCCAGCTGATGCTCTAAATCTTCCAAATTACCATCAACCGCCTTGATTTGAACGCTGCCAATTTGTCCGGATACGTCAAACCAATCCTGCACCACTTCTAAGGGGACTGCTACCGTCCAAGGATGATATTTAGCCATTCCCCAGTTGTTTGGCCCCATAAGCTCTACCGTATATTTTATAATCGCTGTAACTTTAATACTTTTTAAGCCTTTGTCCGTTTCAAAGGAAATCGTATCACCGACGCCTTTCTTCCATACTTTTGCTGTTCGATCGGTGATGACCGCTCCATCTGCCTTCAATTTTCCTTCGATGAGTTTGAAATCAGTCAGGGCTGTATCAAACCGACTATAGCCGCTGATATCAACCCTCTTCTGTATCGCGGAAACTTTCTTGTCTTTAAGATGAAGTTTTGTATTTTCCTTGATGACCGCGATTGAATTCGTCTGATTAAGTTTCTTGACTTCCTCATGGAGATTTTCTGAAAAATATTCCTTTTCACCATTTAAGGTAAAATCCGCTTTGCCAAACGCTGCTTTCAGGTAAAGCGGAATCGTTCTCTCTGCCGTATCAACTGCCGATATTACCGCAAAGGTTGAGGCAACTCCAATGACAATAGCCATCATCGTAAGGAACGTTCGGACTTTTCGGCGCATTAAATTACGCCAAGCTACTAGCCATGGATTCATTAACAATCACCCCTTTTTTATGATCCTTTACGATTTCTCCATCACGAATGACAATGATGCGGTCAGCTGCGGACGCTGCCTGTTGGTCATGCGTGACCATCACAATCGTAATTTGCTCTTCTTTATTTAATTTGGAAAGAAGCCTCAAGATATCTTCGCCATTTTTTTGATCTAAATTCCCTGTCGGTTCATCCGCTAATATCAGTTTTGGTTTCATCGCTAGCGCTCTGGCAATTGCGACCCGCTGCTGCTGGCCTCCACTAAGCTGGGACGGGAACTGGGACTCTTTTCCTTCAAGGTTTACATCTCTAAGCAATTCCTGCACTCGTTGCTGAATTTTTGCTTTAGAAGCCTTATTCGCAGATAAGGAAAGAGCAATATTTTCTCCAACCGTCATCATTGGCAGCAGCTGATAATTTTGAAACACAAATCCGACTCTTGTACGGCGAAACAGCGTCGTCTCCTTTTCACCAAGGTCTGTTAATTGAACATTATCGACGATTACACTGCCAGAGGATGGCTGGTCAAGTCCGCCAATTAGCTGCAACAGGGTACTTTTCCCCGACCCACTTGGACCCATGATCGCAGTGAACTCTCCTTTTTGAATGTGAACATTGTTATTTTTTAAGGCAAAAAAATCCCCAGATTCTAACGAATAAACTTTTGAAACATCTTGAATAAGAATCATTTTCGAAACCTCCATTTTGTTTTTTACTATTTCAACTAGTTTTATAGAAATTATTTACAATCTCATTCTACTTACTTTTAACACCTTCCAAACCGCACGTTTTTTGTAAACTACCGCAGAATTCAGGGGTATCTCCGCATGTGTTTTGCATTTACCTTTCTCTGTTGAAAAAAAAGAAACCTTAACATAAATTGTTAAGGTTTGAGATAATGTTGGATTTGATTGTCTTCCCCCTGCTTTTTTTCCTTATTTTGAAAAGTTATAAATATAAATAACAATCCTCCAAAGATCACTACAGCCAAAAGTAATAACTGTAATGACAATGGCAAAAATTGAATCGCGATGGCAAACCAGGCAAATAAAAGTGATATGGGGCTGGTTGCCCTGAGTAACTTATAAACTATTTTACCCAATCCAGATCGGATAAAAGGAGTTGCCTCTAGTAACAATATAGACGGGTTCATAATCGTTCCAAAAATGAGGGGGATTACCACATACAAGGGCAACTCCAGCTTCATTGAAAATTCCAATAAATAAGCAAATCCCATTGCAAAAGCTTGCGTAAAAAAATCAAGGTGTGCCGATTTAAGCTTTCTGGCATTGGTAAATACCTTTGTTAGGATGGAATTCTTCTGATAGTAAACTGCAGCAAGTGGGAGCGACAAAAAGATTCCAATCATAAAGGAGAATAATCCCCATTGTAAAATCAATGCATTCATCTCCAATCACCCTTCCAATTTAATTGTAGTAAAACCTTATCAAGCATCAAAGTCTCTCCTCTTCATCGATATAACACCATCATAAGTCAGAGAAAGATACCGATTCGCGCAAACTATGCTGACTTTCCCGCAATCATTTGCGGACTTCCCGCAAATCCTACAATTTTTGAACATAAAGAAAACTTGGCTAGCGCCAAGCCGTTAGGCGCAGGCGATTGCCTAGTTGCACTTATACTTAATTCCTAAAAATTTTAACTACGTCGAAATTTCTTCAGAGAAAAAATTTAATACTTTAACGTACAAAAAAACCGGTACAAATATACCGGCCCTTAATATAAATCTTCCGTTGGCAGAATCCCTAGGCTTTTTGCTTTTTTGATTGCTTCCACCCGGGAGTTCACATTTAATTTTTGAAAAAGTTCTGTTAAGCTGTATTCCAATGATCGTTGACTGATCAAGAGTGTTTTCGAGATTTCTTTGTTGCTATGGCCCTTTGCTAATTCTCGGAGTAGTTTATCTTCTTTTTGGCTGATCGTCGTCTTATCATTCGGTGTTTGCCCCTGGAGAACAATCTCTTTACGTCTAAGCTGCTTTAGGAGCTGCATGGGGATAATTGCCTCTTTTCTCGCTGCACTGCGGATTGCTTGGACTAGCTGCTCACGGGTAGATGTTTTGGAAATAAACCCAGAAACACCTGACTCCATCAATAAATTAAAATGTGGACCAATTTCAAAGCCCGAATAAATGAGAATGATAGCATCCGGAACATCCTCAATCACCTTACGGGCCAAATCTGCCCCATTCATATTAGGCATATATAAATCAAACAGAATCACATCAAATTCTTTTAGACGAACTAAATCTGGAACAAGATACACGTCCGTCTCAATGGTGACATTCATGTCTTTCTCCGCTTCAATTAACATCTTCGTTCCCTCAACGACAGACCGATGGTCATCAACCAATAATATTTCCATAGCGCTCACCTTTTTGCTTCATAGTAATCGGAATATATATATCCACTTGTAGACCTTCTTGAGGAGCGGAAATAATCTCTACTTCCCCCTCTAAACTAAGAACTCTATTTTTTATTCCTGCAATCCCCATATGTTTAAACGAGTCTTCAAAAATAGTTAAATCCATACCGACACCATTATCCTTATAGGAAAAAAGAATTTTTTCATTATTTACTTTTAGCTCCATTGTCACTTTTGTGGCCTTTGAATGCTTGGTCGCGTTATTTAACAATTCTTGAACAATCCGATACATCCCAAGAATCTGGTCTTCATTTAGCGGATTAGCCAAATTCATCGCTGAAAATTCAATCTCATAATTAGAAAACATTCGTGCGTATGAAAAAAGACTTTTTAAACTTTCAACTAATCCCATTTTTAATAAAAAAGGAGGCCGTAATTCATTACAGGTGATTCGAATTTGATGAATCGCATCTAATAATCCTTCTTCAATTTCCATGAGTTCATTTTGTGTTTCCTCGCTAAATGTAGCAGAGGATCGCATCGATTCAAGCTTCCGATACCAAATAATTAAATCCTGTAGAACAGAATCATGCAGGTCACTTGAAAGTGACGCCCTTTCCTTCTCCGATAGCTTAAATAACAGCCTTAACATCCATCTTGGTGTATCATTATTCTCTACCATATTCTCAAGGCGCTCAAATAGATCTTCAATAAGCTGTAAATTATCATAAAGAATAGTGACATAATGAACGGCTGTTTCCATCCATTCTTCCTCTATTTTTAACAGCGGCTGTCGGATCCCGATTTTCAAATAGACAAACGAATCCTTCTCGGCAATTTTGATCCATTTCTCTTCAAGATTAGATTCTTGACCTCTATCAACTTCTACAATGGATACACTGGTAACCGGTAATACTTTCTTAACCTCTTCTATTAGACGATTCTCCAATTCTGAAACCTTCATTACGTTCGCAAGGTCATTCGAGAAGCGGGTAATACTTTGCTGAAGCGATTTATATCGTTCTTCACTTTTGATTAATTCCCTTTCCTCCCGTTTTCTTTCCGTAATATCCTTCACAATTCCATGAACGCCATTGAGTTCACCTGAAAGGAAGATAGGCACAAAGGTAATCGTGACGATTCTCTCCCCATGACCAGGGCGATAAATTCGACACTCTACATCCCTAGGCTCCTGCTTTTTCACGACTTCAAATAAGACTTGATTCACTGCAATATGATCTTCATCATAGATTAATCCAATAAAACAACGATCAGGAAGGGCATCAATATTAATTCCTGTAATTGTTTCAAAGGATTGATTCGCATTGACAAAATAACCATTTAAATCAATGGAAAATACGCCATCCAAATTATTTTCAAAGAGAGATTTATACCTTTGTTCACTCTCCTCCAAGGCTAATTCCGAACGTTTTTTCTCAGTAATATCTAATAACATTCCGTCAAGCCGCTCATTCATCCCCGCATTATTCATATAGGGATGAACAATGAGTCTTTGCCATCTTGTTTCACCTTCTATATGAATATTACGGATGACTTTGTTAACTGGTATTCCTCTATCCAATGTAGCTTTCACTTCTCCCATGAGCATAGCATTATCATCAGGATGGATATGGTCGTGCAGTCGAATCGGGTTATGCATGATTTCCTGCTTTGGGATACCCGAGATTTTTTCAATACTCTCTGAACAATAGGTGTAAAAAGAAAAGTCTTTATCCGTTGACCATACCGCAGCGTTTACACTTTCCAAAATGTTCTCCAGTAATTGCTCGGTCTTTTTACGGGCCGTAATATCGCGGACGACAGCGACAACATATTTTACATTTCCAAAACTATTCAAAACAGGCTTCACTTTTGCTTCTACATGAACGGTTGAACCATCTGAATGGATGACACGATATTCCAATACACAGGAAGTCTTCGTTTGAACTGCTTGTAAATGGGCGATTCGAACCCGCTCTCTGTCCTCTGGGTGAATCAGGTCGAAGGCATCCATCCCTTCATACTCTTCCACTGTGTAACCAACAGAAGATTCAATAGAGGGTGAAACATAACGGACAATTGCTCTGTTGTCCGTTAGAACAATGACATCTGAAGTGTTATCCGCGGCGATTTTGTACCTAATATCCTCAATAAGAAGCTCATCTGAATTGCATTCTTGGATGATACCGTAATGGGCAATAGGAAGATTCAAATTGTTATAGATTGGCCGAATTTGGAGTTTTACCGTTATACGAGATCCATTTTCACAAAAGAGGATTGATTGACCAGCCTCTTCTTTGTCCACAAATATTAATTTCTCTAACTGACGATTCCAATGATGACAATCTGAGCCAAACCGTTCCTGAAACAGATCATTTACCCATATAACTTTATTTTCCAGGTCAATAAAATATATTGGATTTGGAAATTCCTTTAGCAGGCACTGAGCACTTCTGATGATTTCTTGATCATTCTTCATCACATTACTCCTTAACATTGAGATCGGTCCTCTTAATACTCATTATAAAGGAGGTTAAATACATGAAACACGCAAAAAAATAGTAATCCTCCGCAAAAACCTTACAATCCATCCAATTTAAAGAAGGATTGCTTCGAAGTAAACATATATGTTACGCAACTTTCCTTCTCTATTTGACTGTTGTTTACAAAATTTACTAACAATTAAAATAGTCCAACTTTTCTTAACAATTCTTTACACTCCCTTAATTAACATCGCAATGTTGCTTACCTATAATCAAGGTTGTAATCTACTAAACCAGTTAGAAGAGGAGAATGATGGATGGATCGCCGATTATTTTTAACCTATGTAGGTAGCAGTACTGCTGCACTTGTTGCCGCGTCATCAGGATTTGGAGCAATAACAGGAAATGCCATGACGGGAAATCACTTAATGAACGGACAGCCATTTCCAAAAGGGAGACCCCTCACTACACCATTTAAGCCGATTAGCCGTACATGGGAAAATGATTTAACCCTCCCTAAAGGATACTACTACAATATTATCGCTTCATATGGTGACCCTATTAATTCCAAAGGAGAAAAATTTGGGGATGCAGCCGATCTTACTGTCTACTTCCCAATTGATAGTTTAAAGGGCGGAAGTAATTCCGAGGAAGGATTAATATGGGTAAATCATGAATTTCCTGAGCCAGGAAACTATCTGAGGCTGCTAGGAATCAATGAAGCTACTTTTTCTGGAAATCCAGCTGACTACCCTGAACTTTTAAAAATGGAAAAAGAAGCAGTCGGCGGATCCGTCATACACGTGAAGAAAGAAAAGGGAGAATGGAAACTCGTTCAAGATGATACATATAACCGCCGTGTTGATGGGAATACTCCTATCGAATTAACCGGCCCTGCACGTGGAAGTCATGCTGTCAACGGGGCAACAACTGTTGTTGGCTCATTAGGAAATTGCAGTGGCGGACGCACGCTTTGGAATACGGCATTATCCTGTGAGGAAAACACTGAATATGGGGATGACTACGGCTGGCCAGACTTTAACGATAATCATTACGGCTGGGTCGTGGAAGTCGATCCATTTGATCCAAATCGTCCTGTCCGCAAACATACAGCACTTGGCCGTTTTGCCCATGAAAATGCCGCGATGGGTTTAACGAAGGATGGCAGAGTCGTCGTTTATATGGGAGATGATAAAGGCGACGCGTGTTTTTATAAATTTATTAGCAGTAAGAAATTCAACGGGAAAAATCGTGAAGCCAATTTCGATATTTTAGAAAGCGGAACTTTGTATACGGCGAATCTGAGCAAACGGACATGGGTGGCTTTAGATCATTCGGCAAATGCTAACCTTCAAAGCAAATTTTCCGACCAAGCCGAGGTCCTGACCAATGCTCGCGACGCGGCCATTGCTGTAGGTGGAACGAAATTGGATCGTCCTGAGGATGTTGAAATTCATCCGCATGATGGATCTGTCTTCTTAGCCTTGACCAATAATACTGGCCACGGAAACTTCCATGGACAAATTATTCGCTTTGCCCCAGCCAATGGCGACCATGGCAGCGACAGCTTTACGTTTGAAGTATTTATTGCTGGCGGTGAACGCAGTGGGATTACCTGCCCGGATAATCTTCACTTCGACAGCAAAGGTAACCTTTGGGTAGTAGAAGATTTCGGAGCAACCGAAGACAATGTTTATGCGGCTTATAAAAACTGTGGCGTGTTTATGGTCCCAACCAATGGAAAAGATTACGGTGAACCACAGCAGTTCGCCTCCGGTCCAAAAGGGAGTGAGTGTACAGGTCCGTGGTTAACACCGGATGAAAGTACATTATTTTTAGACATTCAGCATCCTGAAACCTGGAACCCATACCCTGGGCAAGCCTTTGGACGTTCTTGTTTGGTGGCGATTCAAGGGGGAAGCTTCGGTAAATAGTTAACTTGAGGTCTGTGACTTTTTGACATCCGCGGGATAATGGTGAATCTCGCGGAATTCTTGCAAAACACCGCGGAATTGCTCCTAATTTCCGCGGAAATATGACAAAAGTTCGCGGAAATCTATTGATTTCGTGCAGTAATCACATCATAAATTTGCTAAACAGGTCTGGAGGGGTTACTTCAATGATTCTCGTCTGCTCTAACCATGTAAAGGATGCACTGAAAATGATCTTTCTTCCCCATGTTAAGCTAATTAACGAGGAAGAAGCAATCCAATCAAGCTGTCTCATTTGCAACAGTAAAGCAAAATATAGGCTGTTTAATTATATCCATCAGCGGAAAAACGCGATGTAAACGGAGGTACATTTATGCTGCAAAACATTGGCATTCCAGGTTTAATTCTCGTTCTCGTGATTGCATTAATTATTTTCGGCCCGTCAAAGCTACCTGAATTAGGTCGTGCCGTGGGTTCCACGTTAAAGGAATTCAAAAAATCGACCCGGGAATTAGTAAACGACGATGACCCAAGTCATGATTCATCGAAAAACAAAAAGGAAAAAGCCCTATAATGAAGCCTCAAGATATGGACCTTGTCGGCCATTTCGAGGAATTACGAAAACGGCTCATTATCACTCTAGGAACCTTTATTCTATTTTTCATCATTGCCTTTATTTATGTACAGAATATTTATCATTGGCTTGTCGGCGGCTTGGAGATTAAGCTTGCAATCCTCGGTCCAAGTGACATTTTATGGGTCTATTTAGTTCTCGCCAGTGTGGTCTCCATTGCCGGAACCATTCCGATGGCCGCTTATCAAATCTGGCTGTTTATCCGCCCTGCTTTGAAAGAAAGTGAGCAAAAGGTTACTCTAGCCTATATTCCGGCACTATTCTTTCTGTTTATTATCGGAATTTGCTTCGGCTATTTCGTGATTTTTCCAATTGTCTTTAAATTCCTGCTTTCGATGTCAGAAGGCATGTTCATGACCTTCTTTACGACAGAAAAATACTTTCGCTTTCTGATTCATATGACATTGCCATTTGGCGTTTTATTCGAACTGCCAGTGATTATTATGTTCCTGACCAGCCTAGGAGTATTAAACCCCTACCGCTTGCAAAAGATGCGTAAATACTCCTATTTTGTATTAATTGTCATTGCCGTTTTCATCACCCCGCCGGATTTCTTATCTGATATTTTAGTCGTCATCCCGCTCATCTTTCTTTATGAATGCAGCGTGTTATTATCAAAGGTCGTTTTTAGACGTAAACAACAACAACTAAACCTAGCCGCATGATGCAGAAAAGGAGCTGTCACCCAGCTCCTTTTAACTTACTAAAAATTATGCGATTTGTTCGCTCTGTTGCTCTTCTTCCATCCGCTTCTCTTTGATAAGAAGCCCGCCCATTAAACCAAGGCAAGCAAAGAAAACAGGAATCATAAATCCGTAATGGTAGCCGGTGTGACCTCCGGTAGTCTGAAAATGGTCTAACACCTTACCGAAAATACTTGGCAGAAGGACGGCACTTAAAAATCCTCCTGTATTTGCAAATCCTGAAACCACTCCCACCTCTTTCATTGGAAATGATTGACGGACGGCGGCAAAGGTTAAGGTGCTTGCCCCGTTACCATAACCAATGAGAAGGAAAAGTATAATTAGCATAAACATTGGTGGTTTTCCACCAAACACAACAAAAGCTGACCAACTCATTAAGATAATCAAATGAACAACGATGTAAGGTCTTTTGATCGTTCCATAGCGGCTGGAAATCCAACTAGTTAACGGAGCACCTATCATGGCCCCGATAAGCCCCACCATAATTAGCTGACTTGCACTTCCCCTTGTCATTTCATAAACGTTCATTCCATAAGGAACCGCCCATGAGCCAATAAAACCAACATAAGTCCCTACTGCACCAAAGTGGCAAAAGAAGGTGGCCCATGCTTGGCGATTCGTCAATAAACCTCGAAGCATCACCATCGTATTTCCACGTTGACGCTCTTTTTTCTTTGAACCTTTGGCAGAATAACCTGTTATGATTTTTTTTGCTTTTTTAACAAGTTCAAAATAAAGGAGGATACCGCACAAGCATAAGATAATTCCCATAATGAAAAACGGAGCCCGCCAGCCTGATAGGCTAATCCAGGCTGAAAACGGAACGGTTGCCAGTAAGAACCCTAAACTGCCACTCATTCCTGCCAAACCAAGGAGACCAACAAATTCCTTTACTTTGAACCATTGGCTTAAGATTAAAACTAAATTTACCCAAATCGCCGCGTCCCCTATTCCTACCATTAACCTTGCCAGTAAAAGAATGTATTCATTTCCTGCTAGACTATAAATAAACGTTCCTAGACCGCATAATGTGGTACCGGCAATAAGAAAAAAATTGGGACCATAACGATCAGATAAGATCCCAATCGGAACCTGTAAGGATGCATAGGCCAAAAATTGAATACTAGTCAGAAACCCAATCGTCGATGCACTCACCTTGAAATCTTTCATCAATTGATCGGTAATTAACCCCGGTGCTGTTCGTTGACTGACGATTAAAAAATAGGCAAACAGAACCGTCGAAAAAACAACCCATCTATACCTGCTATTTTGCTTTTCCAAATCTATCTCTTCCCCTGCATTAACTTCATCTAAAGATTATACTCCTTATTTTTTAAATCATCATTGTAAGAATCTTCAAGACTTTGAATTAGTAAATTTATCCTGCCAAATTAAAGCTAATGATAAAAACAAAAAAGCATCCCTCTCTCAATAAATTGAGAAAAGAATGCAGCCTAAATCTAAACCAACTCTCTCATTGCCATTTTTTCTTTAGTGTCCGCCTGAGGTGGACACTGTCCACGAGTGGTGCCTGTCACCGCTTTTATTATTACGGTATCCTTTACCGTCTCTTTTTCCACATTTCCACAAATCATTTTGATCATTCCTTCAACGAGTGCTGGTACCTCTTCGAAGGCGCTTTTGGTGTGGAGGCGTTCGGTTCGTTTATGGGCGTCTTTTCCAAAAGGACCGACGTTCAAGACTGGTGCTTGGAGCTGTGCCATTGCATCAAATGGGATACTATAGCTGCTCCCCCATACTGGGGTGTTAGCTTTAAAGGCGGTCCAGCCCTCTCCGGCATCCTGATAATTGACATAGCTTAAATCGCTGATTCCATTGAAATAGTGCACCTGATTGACAGGCAGCCCAAATTTTTCATTTCCCTTTTCCTTAACATACTCAATACATTGCTTGACCAGCCCATCTTCTGAAGAATTAACCGCCGGGTAATAGGGTGGTGCAAACAGTAGAACAATGGCAGGAGCGAGCTCCTGACATTCAATCATCAGGCTGTCGGCAATTCGCAATGATTTTTCACGATCATCCCAATCAACATTTCCCTGAACCTCTGCTTTAATTTCTTCCACAAACTCACTGCCAAATTTACGGATCGCATGCGTTTGTAAGTCCTCATAGCGTAGAACACGAACTTCACCAACAGGCTTTACAGATTGCTTCAAACAAACCGCTTTATAGGCTCGGTTACATGCCTGTGCTGCATCATTGGCTACTTTTTCAAATGTCTCCATAATTTCCTCCGCATTCCGCTTCATTAAAAAAACATTATAAAGAGCGGCTGAACGGTACGGAGTTTGAACGGAGTATTCCATTCTTAAATCCTTTTGCTGAAGAGTTACGGGAAGTGGCGTGACTTCCCCCATTACTTTTTCCTGAAGGCTCAAGTTCCACTCCATCCGCTGGGTCAAAAAAGAGGCCATATAGGGTGCCGTAATACCGCTGAGCGGTTCGCCTACATGGGTCTCCTTTCCATAAAAAAGAGCAGATGGCATGATTTTCCCGATTGAACCTGAGTAGACATAATAGTTTCTGTCACCTGGTTCTTGCGTAAATACTGGCTCACCGTTTAAAAATAGCTTATAGGTAAGATTGTAGGCTTCCTTTATTTCTAATAATTTTGTCACGGCGGCACGCATACCAGATGAGTTAACCTCCTCATCCGGCACCGTTAGCAGCAGAAGGTTAATCGGCCATTTTTCAACCGATGCTTTTTCGATTAACCCCATGTGCATGGCAAGACCCATCTTCATATCCATTGTGCCCCGGCCAAATAAATATTCCCCAGACAGAAGATCCCGCTGGGCATCTTCATGTAATTCATCAATTCGGTTTAAAAGTAATTTCGTTAATTCCTCTGGTCGATACGCATATTCCTCTAGATCACCGTACTCTTCTGTATTGACTGTATCAAAATGACTGATTAAAACGATGGTTTCCTTTGCATCTTCATGCTTATATATAGCCGTTAAAAAGCTCCTCCCCAAATCCGCATCATGAAGTCCCAGATTTTTAGGATTCTCCTGAAAATACCGGAGTTCTTTAAGCTTCGCCAGAACCTTGCCAGGAAACTCACGCTCACCGTCGGTCAACGTCATACTCCTCCAACTAACCAACTCACCCAACAACCTTCGCAATGCCTCTGGCGTCCCCCACCTAAGCTGTTCCATTTCATTTACCCCTTTACCATTCTTATATCATTCTCATTCAAGTGTCCGCCTGGGGTGGACACTGTCCACGAGCGGTGACAGGCACCGCAAACTGCAACGCAAATACCGCCAATATTATCCTTTAATATCCGTTTCTGCATTAGCTTTATCTGTTTTTTTGTTTTTGATGTAATAGAACAGGTAGCATGCAGCTAGGAATCCTAGTCCGATTAGAAGCCCGATTAGTTGGGTTGGGTCGAAAGCTAGGAAGATTAGTATGGATATACAGAAGACGATACAAATAATCGGGATGAGCGGATAAAGCGGAACTTTGTAGTGCAGGTCCTCTAGTTTACCGCCATCACGCAAGTATTTACGACGAAACATGAACTGGCTTAAGGCAATCCCCATCCAAGAAATCGTGACGGAAATCCCCGCTATCGACATCAATAACACGAATACTGTATCGGCTGCAATCACACTTGTCAGTAACGATAAAAGGGAGAAAATCATTGTAAACACGAGTGCTGTAAATGGAACCTTACGTTTTGATAGTTTTCCAAAAACCTTTGGTGCCATTCCTTCATGAGACATTGCCCACAGTAGACGTGTGGAGGCATAAATACAGGAATTACCAACGGATAAAATTGCGGTAAGGATGACAAAGTTCATAATATCCGGAGCGAAAGGAATTCCCGCTAAATCCATCAAAGTAACGAATGGGCTTTCTAATAATCCAAGTTCCTTCGTTGGAAAAATAGCAGATAAGATAATAATAGAAGCAAGATAAAAAACGATAATTCTAAATAAAACGTTACGAATGGCACGCGGAATATTCTTTTCCGGTTCTTCACTTTCCCCTGCAGCTATTCCAATTAACTCAGATCCCTGATAAGAAAAAATAACATTCATCATTGTGACAAACAAAATCGCAATACCGGCAGGGAACAAACCAGATGGAGCCAGGTTTTCTAATAAGGGAGCGGGTCTATCTTCCAATGGAATGATTCCAAAAATGGCCCCTACACCAATAATGATAAAGAAAATAACTGCTATTACTTTTATTCCAGCAAACCAGTATTCTGCCTCGGCGAAACCCCTAGTCGTTAAGGCATTGAGACCAAATAACAGTGCGATGAAAACCGCACACCAGACCCAAACCGATATATCAGGGAACCACCGCTGCATCAAAATACCAGCGGCGGTAAATTCAACTCCTGCTGTGGTTGCCGATCCAATAAAATACATCCACCCTAAGGAAAAACCAGCGGAAGGGCTAATAAACTTACTTGCATAGGTTTGAAACGAACCTGTTACAGGCATAAAGACGGCTAGTTCCCCCAAACACACCATGACAAGATACAAAATAATACCGCCGAATATGTAACCGATTAACGCGCCTCCGGCTCCTGCCTGATTAATCGTATACCCCGCATTTAAAAACAGCCCTGTTCCAATGACTCCCCCCAACGAAAGCATAAACAAATGCCGCCGTTTCATTGAACGATTTAACTGTTCTTGCTGACCCCCTTGATTGACCATACTTACTCACACCCCTTTAATTAATGGCAGTCCCCTTTTAAAAGCGCAGTGACAAGCAGCTTAATCCTCCGTCTAGTTTACGGAATTCAGACATTTCCAACTCGATCGTTTGATATCCAGCCTCGTTGATTTTTTGCTTAGTGATAGGATATCCTGCCGGAATGATGACATAGTCATTCACTTGAATACAATTGGCCGCATATTCCTCTTCTGGCGGAACAACGATTTTTTTATAGGAGTTGAAATCTGGATGGTCAATGAATTCGCCCGCAGCCACAATCGTTTGATTTCCTAGATAGGCAATTCCTGTTTTTAAATGAAAGAATTTTTCAAGCTGAACAATGGTTGCTTTGTAGTTTTCTAATTCTAAAATCACTTTTAACTGCTCAGCACCCTGAAGGTTTGTTCTTGCTGAAATCCCAATATAAAAATGATCTTCAATCTGGAGAATATCTCCTCCATCTAGCGTTCCAGGAGCCTTAATATAGTAAATATTTTCATAGAATGATTTAATCGCAGGCTCCATTTCGTGAATTTCACCATTCCGCGAAAGGGCTCCAGGATTTGAGATAACAGCGAAATTAGGAGTCAGTACAGCCGTGTCTTCCACAAATGTGGAGTCTGGAAATTCATTATTACTTGGAAGCACCGTTACTTCTGTTCCACATTTTTTCAAAGCTTCAATATATGCTTGGTGCTGCTCTAACGCTTTCTCCAAAATGGGTGTTCCAAGATCGGAAGTAGTTAAACCATTGATATAGCTTTCTCCTGGTGTTTTGACAATTGTATTTTTAAACATATTTTTTCCCCCTTTGTATTATCCACGAACCACTGGACATGTAAGACATGTCGGCCCGCCAGTTCCTAAATAAGAAATTTCATTTCCTTCATATTCGTAGACCGTTGCGCCTGCTTCGATTAATTGTTGCTTTGTGTAAGGGTTTCCAGAAACAATCAGGCAAACTCTAGGCGCTAACGCCAACACATTACAGCCAAGCCCAAGGTATTCTTCATCAGGTACTTCAATCAATTGAAAGCCTCGCTTAAGAAGAAGCTGTCTGAGGAAGACAGGCATAAGTCTTGAATAAACCACTGCCAAATTTTCATCCACAATGCTGATAAAGGACATAAGATGAAGACATTCCTCTTCCCCTTGATCATGCGGGAGCTGAACAACAATGCACTCATCTACTAGGTCTTTGGTCATTTCTTTGATTTGTTGGATGGCTTCATCATTCGTACGGTACCCGCGGCCAATTAACAACGTGCGGTCATCCAGCCAAACAAGATCTCCTCCATCAGCAACCGCATCTCCCGCTAATTCTCCTAAAATCGGTATATTCTTTTCTTCTAAAAATTGTTTATAGACCTCTGCTTCCAACTGGCGCAACTTCTTTCCTGATTTTAAAATAATGGCACCATTTTTCGTGAACTTAACAGGATCGTGGGCGTAAAGAGAATCTAGTCCTACCGTATCTACAGCAGGTAAAAATTCAATTTGCTCTACATGTTGTTTCATAATCGAAAGAAACTGTTCATACTCAAGCTGGGCCTTAATGAAATCTGGCTCATCGATATAGTTGAATTTCTTCCATTCATTCCTTAAATGTTCTTGACTGATAAAAGCATCTTTTGGATGTTTTACGATCACCTTGTTAAGATTTTTAAACATAGAAGTTAACAACCAACTCACCTCTCTTTTTCCGCATAGTGGAAAACATTTTCTTATGATGGAAAACTTATAATATGATATTATAGTAGGTATAAAACCATGTCAATATATTTAGAATTTGCTGAATATTTATTTTTATAGAATTCAGATAGGAGCGCTATCATGCAAACAATTGATCGAGCTATGCAAGTTATTAAAGTTCTTGCTGGAAGTGACCAAAAGAAATGGATATCTATTTCCGATTTGTCGAAAGAATGTGATTTACCTGTAAGCACGATGCATCGACTTTTGCAATCCATGATTAAACATGGGCTTATCCAGCAGGATCCCAATCTAAAACTCTATTCGATGGGTAATACTTGGCTGGAATATGGGCTGCAAATGTACGATACCTTTGACTTTGTCGGGCTGATCCGCCCCGAAATGGAGAAATTAATGCATGAAGTGGGAGAGAGTGTTTATTTTAGTAAACCGATTGGGGAAGAGGCATTAGTAGTTGAAAGAATTGATTGCCCGCATAATCCGATTCGAATTTATGACCAGCTAGGACTCAGAATCCCGATGAACATTGGGGCGGCAAACAAGGTGATGTTGGCCCATATGCCTGAGAAAGAAACTTTAAAACTGGTTCATACATTAGTACCTTCAGAAGAAAAAGACGATTTCTTACAATTATTGAACAGAATCCGAGATGAAGGCTATGGAGAAAGCCACGGCGAGAAAACGAATGGTACTTCGTCCGTTGCAGCTCCAATCTTTAATCATTCCAATGAACTAATAGGAGCTTTAAGCATCGGCTACGTCAACTTCAACCTAACAGAAGAAAGACAACACTTCCTATGCGAAAAAGTTACCCAATACGGCCTGTGCATCTCCGCCAAACTAGGAAGCAAACGCTAAAACAACAAAAAAGAAGCTTTGTATTTAATAAAAAAATTCCAAAGCTTCTTTTTTAGTGAAATTAAACGTAGAGTGTCCGCCCACGGTGGACACTGTCCACGAGTGGTGCCTGTCACCGTATTAGCATCACCTTATCGAGTTTTCTGCATTGATATATCCAGCGCCGTATTTGTTAGGGTCTAGGTCTTTCCATGTATCTGCACCTATTTTTAGTTGATGTTTAATGTCATCTGGCGTGAGGTTAGGTTTGTGCTGTTTCATGAGTGCGACGATTCCGGCACATATTGGTGTTGCCATGGAGGTACCGGATAACACGGTGTAATCATTTCCGACGCGGCTGGATTTTTGCAGCTTGTCCAAATAGGAATTTGGTGAACGTAAAGAAATAATATTAACCCCTGGTGCAACAATATCAGGTTTCTCTAAGCCATATACAGTGGGGCCTCTACTTGAAAACTCCGCAACAACATCATCCGTCTTTGTGCCAGGAGTATCACGGTCATCCAGTGCTCCAACAGTTATCACTAGATCACTGACACCTGGACTGGCGATCGAACCCGCACTAGGACCGGAATTTCCTGCAGCGACACAAACTACAATTCCTGATTTCCAAGCTGCCTCAACGATGCTGACCATTGGATCATTGTTGTCACTTCCATAATCTTGGGCATCGCTTCCCAATGACATGCTGATAATATCAATTTTATTGGCCGGGTTGCTCTCATTGTATTGAATACACCATTCAACCCCATCCATAATGGTTTCAAGTGATCCTGACCCCAATTTATCTAAAACCTTTACTCCGATCAGATTTGCCTCCGGTGCTGGTCCAATATACTGAAAATCTGAAGCGGCGCCATTACCGGCAGCATCCCCTGCACAATGCGTTCCATGGCCATTATCATCATAAGGCTCGGTTCGATTATTCACAAAATCCTTAAAATCTATGATTCTATCTTCTAGGTCTTGATGCGGGTAAATTCCTGTATCAATAATAGCAATCGTTACACCCGCGCCAGTTAGTACTTGATCATTTCTTACAATCCCTTTTGCTTTTGCTGAAGACACGGCATTATCAAGCAAAGCATTAACCTCACGATTTAAATAAACTCTACGGATATGATTACAGCTAGCAAGCATTTCTTCCAATCCCTTTGGCGTTACATCTACACTACAACAGGATACACGAGGAAATTCGCGTTTTACGTTATTGAAGAAATGATTATTTGTAACCTGCTTAACTTTATTACAACCTGCCTCAAAGCAACTATTTTCAAACTCAACAATGACGGAGAATTTCTTCCCTAGTTTAAGAAACCCCTCAAACATATTATGCAAAAAGCATGGTGTCCATTTAAATGGTCTATAAAGGTTCAGTAATTGTTCCCGCAACGGCTTCTCTAACTTACCAGCATGGGCTCGTACCATTTGAACCATCGAATACCCAAACATACCTATCCCTTCCTTTCATACTTTTTAATAAAATATGAATGCTAGAAGAAAGGGGAACGGTTGTAGTCTATTTTTTTGATTTTAATAGAGTTCAAACTTAGAGGCGAACCTTTTATCGATATGAAATCTCCACCGAATACCCAAGGGTTCCAAAGAATTCTTTGAGGACTTTCTCAGCGTTTTTTTCCGCGGTTTGAAGTAGTCCGATTTCGACGGATTCGGCTTTGATTTGGTATTGGGCTTCTGCTGCTAGGTCGAAGCCTTCGTCCCATTTTGTTTCTCCACGGAGAAGGCCTTCATCAGAGAAGGTTCTAACCTTGTCCATTTGAATTGCTGGTTCCTGAATGAACTCTGCGTGTGGAAGGACGATTTCGATCACTTTTTTCCCTTCATCCATCTTCATATCATCCTCAGTCACTTCCTTTAAATCTACTCCTGCCGTAACCGTTGCTGGCACCACTAGTAATAACTCCCGCTTCGTACCAGGCAAATCTACTTGAATATCCTTGCCAAACAATTTGTTGTCTTCTTGTTCAATAACAACCTTCACATGTGCTTGGGCCGTTGCCAGCGTGGCTAACTCCTGTACCTGTTCAATAAAAGTGGTGCTTTCCTTTTTAAACGTACTGCCATTAAATATCCATACCCCGGCACCAACGACCATTGCTGCCAGGATCACAATTAATATATTTTTAACACCAATGAATTTAATAACATGCTTTTTCCTACTTCCGAAGCGCTTAGGAAGCTTTACTCTTTCTTCGAGCGCAATAGTTGCCGAAGACTCTTCTTTTCCCTTGATCAATTCCTGCCAGGCACTCTCGTATTGTGCCGGAAATCTATCATCCTTACTCATGTGGGAATCCCCCCTGCTGTTAAAGTTCCAAGATAATATTTTACTATTTTCAAAGAGCAACAACCACCATAAGCTTTTTCCAGTTCAGCCATCTTACCTATTCACTAGAATCTTGCAAGATTTTCCATTAAAATGATGGTAGATAAAGAAGTGTGGTGAAAACTTTGTTTAAACTATTGCTCATCGAAGACGATGAAACCTTATTTCATGAAGTCAAGGACCGCTTAACGGGCTGGGCCTATGAGGTATATGGGATTTCCGATTTTAGTAAAGTGCTTCATGAATTTACTGTGATCAAACCTGATTTAGTGATTATTGATATTCAATTACCGAAGTTTGATGGCTTTCATTGGTGCCGAATGATTCGCTCTCATTCGAATGTTCCGATTGTTTTTCTTTCCTCCCGCGATCATCCGACTGATATGGTGATGTCGATGCAGCTTGGAGCCGACGATTTTATACAAAAGCCGTTTCATTTCGAAGTGCTAATTGCCAAAATACAGGCGATTCTCCGCCGTGTCTACAATTACAATACGGATCCGATTGCGCTCAAAACTTGGTGCGGCGCCACTATCGATTATGAGAAAAACACGGTCAGCAGCGACCAAGGCTCGATTGAACTGACGAAAAATGAAATTTTTATCTTAAAGCAATTGATTGACCACAAGAATAGAATTGTTAGCCGCGAAGAACTAATCCGAAGCTTATGGGAGGACGAGCGTTTTGTTAGTGACAATACCTTAACAGTCAACGTCAATCGCCTTCGGAAAAAATTAGATGAGATTCACTTGGGACAATATATTGAAACAAAGGTTGGACAAGGGTACATCGCCATTGAAGAGGCTGGCGAAGGATGATAAAAAAATTCTTAACCGAACGACGCAGTTGGATTCTACTGTACCTACTCCTGCAGATTCTCACCCTTTGTGTCACCTTTCTTGATAAAACCATCCCATTCTCGTCGATCTTTTATCTTGTCTTCTTGTCGCTGATCATTTTTACGATTTTCTTAATCTTCCGCTACCATAAAGAAACGAAATTCTATCAAAGCTTAGCAGAGTGGGAAAACAATCTCGATTTAACAAAGATCATCGATTCCGAAACTCCGTTTGAAAAAATCATTGAAAATAGCATTACCAACCAAACGGAGTTGTTAATAAAAAAGGCTTCAGAAAATCAGCTGTTGTTAGAGGTAGAAAAGGATGAACTATTAGCTTGGATTCACGAGGTGAAAACACCGCTGACGGCAATGCATTTAATGATTGACCGCCTTGACGATGATACGATGAAAGCACAAATGAGATACGAATGGCTGCGCATCCACCTCCTGCTTGATCAACAGCTTCACCAAAAGCGAATTCCATTTATGGAAAATGACTTATATATCGAAAATACTGGCTTAAAGCCGCTCATTTTTAAAGAGATTAAGATGTTACAATCCTGGTGTATCCAAAAAGGAATTGGCTTTGAAGTCGAGCTCGAGACTTCAGAAGTACTAAGTGATGCGAAATGGCTCGCATTTATCCTAAGACAGCTGTTAACGAACGCCGTTAAATATAGTGAAGCCTCTGATATTATCATCAGAAGTTACAAGCGGGATGGTCATACGATCCTCGAAGTCGAGGATTTTGGCCGCGGCATTGATCAAAGGGATCTCCCACGTATCTTTGATAAAGGGTTTACCTCCACGACCCATCATCAAGATCATGCCGGCACTGGCATGGGGTTATTCTTAGCCCAAAAAGCCGCACAACCGTTACTGATCCATATCGATGTTCACTCTACTCTTGGAGCTGGTACGACCTTTACGCTAACTTTTCCCCAAAGAAATGACTTCGTTACGATTTTAGGCATGTGACAAAAATGTCACATGCCTTATTATTTTGTTCGCCCAATCGAAGGAATTCAACAATAAGGGAAATTATAATAAAGCTATTGAATCAAAGGATGTGTGAAGATGAAAATTTTAGAAGCTGCAAAAATCTATAAAAGCTATGGAAATAAATTTAATAAACAAGAGGTTTTAAAAGGCATTGACATCGGAATTGAAAAAGGTGAATTTGTCAGTATTATGGGAGCATCTGGTTCTGGTAAAACCACGTTACTTAATGTTCTTTCCTCAATTGATCAGGTGAGCCAAGGGGAAATCAAAATCGAAGGTAAAGAAATCACAAGGTTGAAGGAAAAACAATTAGCCGAATTTCGAAAAGACCATTTAGGGTTTATTTTTCAAGATTATAACTTGCTTGATACATTGACGGTTAAAGAAAATATCCTATTGCCGCTTTCGATGACAAAAACTGCGAAGAAGGATGCGGAGGCAAAATTCCAAGAGGTGGCGACAGAGCTCGGAATCTATGAATTGAAGGATAAATATCCAAATGAAATTTCCGGCGGTCAGAAACAACGAACCTCTGCAGCCCGTGCTTTCATTCACGAGCCGAGTATTATCTTTGCCGATGAACCAACCGGAGCGCTTGATTCGAAATCAGCCTCTGATTTATTAAAAAAACTAAGCGATTTAAACCAAAAACGAAAAGCAACCATTCTTATGGTTACCCATGACCCTGTTGCGGCTAGTTATTGCAGCCGTGTCATTTTTATTAAAGATGGAAATATCTATACCCAATTAAATAAAGGGGATGAATCGAGGCAAGCCTTCTTTAAAGACATTATGAAAACGCAGGGTGTACTAGGTGGTGTGCACGATGAGCATTAATCAACTAATTTTTCGAAATTTGAAAAAGAACCTCAAGAATTACTATCTCTATGTGTTTGCCTTGGTTTTTAGTGTCGCCCTTTACTTTGCCTTTGTTACTTTGCAGTACGACCCGGCAATGGACGAAGCGAAAGGTACGGTCAAAGGAGCGGCTTCGATCCGTGCTGCATCCATTCTGCTCGTCGCGATTGTTTCGATCTTTCTTTTATACGCCAATAACATCTTTATCAAAAGGCGTAGTAAAGAAATCGGACTCTTTCAGTTAATCGGCATGACAAAACATAAGATTTTTCGAATTCTGAGCGCAGAAAACTTTATTCTTTATTTTACTTCTTTGATTCTCGGAATTTTCTTTGGATTTTCTATTTCAAAATTCATCATCATGATTTTATTTAAGATTACCGGTGTGGATGCGATTGCAACCCTTCATTTTTCGACGGCAGCGCTCATCCAAACCTTGATCGTTTTCGGCATTATCTACTTGTTAATCATGTTGATGAACTATCTTTTTATTAAAAGACAAACGATTTTATCATTATTCCGCGTGACTTCTTCTGCAGAGGAAAGAGTGAAAAAGCTAAGTATTTTTGAAATGACGATTGGTATCTTTGGAATCGTGTTAATCATTCTTGGCTACTTCGTTTCTTCGAAATTATTTGGCGGCGATTTTAAAACGATGAATGAATTGTTCGGGGCGATGATCTTTATCCTCGGATCGGTCATCATCGGGACGTACCTTTTTTATAAAGGATCGGTTAGTTTTATCTTTAACCTCATTCGAAAAAGGAAAAATGGTTATTTATCGATTAATGAGGTGCTATCCCTGTCATCGGTCATGTTTCGTATGAAATCAAATGCCCTATTATTAACGATTGTGACGACAGTTTCAGCACTAGCGATTGGCTTATTATCGTTGAGTTATATTTCCTACTTCTCTGCAGAAAAATCAGCCTCTAATAATGTGGCCGCAGACTTTTCGTTCATTGATAAAGGGAAGGCAGAGAAATTTAAACAGCAATTAAAAGACAATGAGATTGGTTTTCACGAAAAGAAAATCGATGTAATTCAAGTGAACACAAATTTATCAGCGATTATGGATTCTACTTTAGATGAATTAATGGTCGACCCGAATAAAATGCCTCTATCAGTCGTCAGTGATCGAGCTATTAAAGGCGTAGATGTTTCCCCAGAGGAAACCATTTTTACCGGTTATAGCGATTTATTGCAAAAATTAATGACATTAAAAGATTCCGGTCAAATCGAATTAAACGGTAAACAGGATTCGATTCCGTTAAAGTATTTAGGTTTAGAGAAGGATTCAATTATTTCTTGGTATTTCACGGACGGCGGTGCACCTACTGCGATTGTCGATGAGTTCACCTTTGAGCGATTAAAAAATGATTTGGATCCAGAAATTCAGTTGGAATCTTCCCTCTATAACGGGATTACGGTAAAAAATGAAGATAAGCTTGAAAAAGCAAATGACTTATTTAATAAAGTGAATATTAATGAAGATTCTGGGAATGATTCACGCCTAGAAATCAGCAACAATCAGAAAAAACTGATGGGTCTGACCATGTTTATCGTTGGCTTCCTAGGTTTAACCTTCCTAGTTACCTCCGGCTGCATTCTTTATTTTAAACAAATGGGCGAAGGCGAAGAGGAAAAGCCGAATTACACGATTTTACGTAAGCTCGGTTACACACAGGGAGATCTATTGAAGGGCATTCAAGCTAAACAAATCTTTAATTTTGGAATCCCTTTAATCGTCGGACTCGTTCATAGCTACTTTGCCGTCCAATCAGGCTGGTTCCTATTTGGAACTGAAGTATGGACACCAATGATTATTGTCATGGTATTATACACGGCATTATATTCCATCTTCGGGATCCTATCGGTCTTTTACTACAAAAAAATCATTAAAGAAGCACTTTAATCTAAAACACATGCTCTTGCTAGAGCGTGTGTTTTCGTTTTTATCCATACTTAAAATCTATAAAAACTAGCATAAATCCTCATCAAATTTTGAATAATAACATGGTAATTATACATAGAACTTTAAAGGGACTTAATGAAAAGTAAATCGGAGGGTTTTTTTTGAAAGAAATCAGTCACGACACAGAACTCACTTCATCAGAAATAGCCAATCTCTGGACCCAATATATCAATGACTCCTTATCAATCTGCATCCTTACTCATTCTATTGAACATGCAAAAGATGAAGACGTTAAAGACATTCTTGAATTTGCTCTAAATATTGCGGAAAACCATATTGTAAAAATCAAGGGATTTTTTCATCAAGAGAATTTCCCTATTCCAAAGGGATTTACAATAGCAGAAGATGTTAACATTCATGCCCCTCCGATATTTACGGATATCTTTATGTTGGTCTATATGCATGTCATGACATTGTTAGGGTTAACAGGTTATGCTGGTGCCGTTGCTACATCTGCTCGTCCTGACCAAATCGACTACTTTATCCAATGTAATAAAGAAACAATGGAACTATACAAACGAATCGCACATGTAATGCTGAATAAAGGGGTTTACGGTAAACCCCCACGTATTAATACACCAAGTCAAGTTGATTTTGTAGAGGATCAACGTTATTTAAATGGGTGGTTTGGTAAGAAACGACCTTTAAACGCAATGGAAATTAGCGGAATAAGTTATAATATGGTAAAGGTTATTGTTAAAGTGGTTTTAGAAATTGGCTTTGGACAAGTATGCCAAACAAAAGAAGTCCAAAAATATTTCCAAAGAGGGAAAACTCTTTGTGAACAGCAATTTGGAGTTCTCAGTAAGATATTAACCAAAGATGAATTATCTTCTCCTAAATCATGGGTATCTGAAGTGAAAAATTCAACAGTACCTCCTTTTTCAGATAAATTGATGCTTAATCATATTGTCATTTTGATTTCAGCTGCAGTAGGATATTACGGAGCTGGTGTATCCGTTTCGCAAAGAAGGGACCTCGCTGTGGAGTATACTGCCCTTATGGCAGAGGTAGGGTTATATGCTGAGGACGGAGCACAACTGTTGATAAAATACGGATGGTTAGAGCAACCACCAACGGCAGCAAACCGAGAAAAACTTGGCAAGTAAAAAATTATAAACAAAGTTATACAAAAAGACTAGTGAGAATTCACTAGTCTTTTGCTTTTTCCATATCTAATACTCTTCGACATTGGCGATATACGGTAAATTCCGATACTGCTGGGCATAGTCAATCCCATAACCAACAATGAATTCATCGGGGATCACAAAGCCGACATAATCCACTGGCAGGTCAATTCTCCTTCTTTCCGGCTTGTCTAAAAGCGTGCAGATTTTAACTTGCTTTGGCTTATGCATTTTCAAGTGATCACGGAGGAAATGCAGGGTAAGACCGCTGTCGATGATATCCTCAATTACAACCACATTCCGATCAGTAATATCTGCATCAAGATCCTTTAATAACTTCACTTTCCCGGTCGTTTCAGTTTGGTCACTGTAGCTGGAAACGGAGATGAAATCTACTTGAATATTGCTCTTCATTTCACGAAGCAAGTCGGCTGCAAATACAAACGATCCTTTCAAAACAACAATGAAAAAAATTTCCTCGTTATTGAAATCACGTTCAATTTCCGCTGCTAATTCCTTTACTCTCTCTTTAATCTCTTGTTCTGAAATCATTACATCTTTTACTCTGTATGCCACAAAGGTTACCTTCTTTCTTTTAGCTTCTCTTACATATTTACCACATTCCCACTGTCGCATGCAAAAAAAGTAGAAGGCACCCAACCTGATGGGTGCCTCTCAAAATAACCACTTATTTAGCTAACAAGGCAAGCACTGTATCCAAAAGGACGTTGACTCCCTTTTCACAGTCCTCCCAGGTAGTAAGTTCGATTTCACAATGACTTTTACCGTTGATGCTTGGTACAAATAGCATCGCCGACGGGATATAACTGGAAATGAATTGGGCATCATGCCCGGCACCACTGGCCATTTTTTTGTTGGGGTAACCTAAAGACTGCGCAGATTGCTCTAATTGATTCACCAGCTCCGGTGCAAACCAAACCGTATCCCGCTCCCAAAGCTTTGTGGTTTTGACCTCACAGCCTTCATTTAACCCTTTATACGGCAGTTCTTGGACAAAATCTTTAAAGACACTGACGATCTCTGGATTTTTATGACGAGCTTCTAATGAAAAGACAACCTTATTTGGAATCACCGTATGGATACTCGGATATACATTGACCCTGCCGATCGTAAAGACGAGTTGTTCATCTAATGCTGAGAGTGTTTTACGAATCTCATTAATTAAGTTATTTGCTGCAAAGAGAGCATCCTTACGCATATTCATCGGGGTTGTTCCAGCATGGTCAGATTCACCAGTAATTTCAATATCGTAGCAGGCCATCCCAACAACACAATCCACGACACCAATTGAAATGGCTTCCGTTTCAAGGATAGGACCTTGTTCAATATGCAGCTCCAAAAAGGCGGACGCCTCTTTGAGACGATTCTCCACTTCCCCTTCGTAGCCTATTGACTTTAGTGCATCTTCAAAGGTAATTCCATCGCGATCGGTCTTTTTTAACATTACCGCTTTATCAAATTTACCAGACAGCACTCCTGATGCCATCATCGAAGGCTCAAACCTCGCTCCTTCTTCATTGGTGAAATTGACGATAGTAATGGGAATTTGCGGTTTGATTTTATTCTCGACTAATGTTCTTACTACTTCTAATCCAGCTAATACCCCTAGGACACCATCAAAGCGTCCGCCTTTTTTGACGGAATCAAGATGGGACCCGATGACAATCGGTGGCTTGTTTTCGATTCCTGCCAGCGTGGCATACATACAGCCCATATCGTCTACCCTGACATGTAGGCCCAGCTCTTCACAGCAAGAACGGAAAAAATCTCGTGCCCTTCTGTCTTCCTCTGATAAGGACAGACGCGTAACCCCATTATTTTCTGTCTGGCCAAAGTTGGCGAAACGTTCCAGTTCATTCTTAAGTCTTTCACCATTAATCAATAGCTTTTGTCGCTGCACTTTTCATCACTCCTATTCAAATAGTGATTGTATAAGCCATTATTTTATGTAAATTTTCTGTTAACTTTAATTATATAACATATAGGGGGGGTGTCATTAGACAATGTATCCATCGCAGACGATAAAATGTTGGATATTATGTCCAGTTGTGTGGAATAATCTGATGTTGATTTTTGAATAAATTCACCTTAAAAACTGGTTATTGTAGCGTTTTTTGGAAAAGCTATGTTGGTTAGAAGAAAAATCTGGAGGTGCTAGTGTGTCTGAACTAGATTCATTTGATTACGAAACCGGAGCCCCGGTCCGCGATTACGACATCATCGAAATCAACCAAACCACAAATGGCTATGAAGTACTGCTCGACATCAACCTCGACAGCGGCTACTCCTTAACCGGAACCAAACTCGAAATCACCAACGAAGACCTGCAAGGCTACGAAACAAACAACATTGAAGAAGGAATCAAATACGCACTCGGCTTCTTCAGCAGCCTGCAATAACACAGAAAAGACTTGGTCCCCCGAAGGAAATCCAAGTCTTTTTTGAATCTCAGCATGCATGAACTGTCCGCCTGAGGTGGACAGTGTCCACGAGCGGTGACAGGCACCGTATAGTGAACACCCTTAGTTCATAAATCTGTATTTAGTTACTGCTTTGTATTTTTCACCTTTTTCAAGTACAGCAGATGGGAAGTGCGGGTGGTTCAGTGAGTCTGGCGGTCCTTGTGTTTCTAGGCATAGTCCCAGGTGTTTTCTTGCTTGAACTCCGCGAATTGAGAAGTCTTCGCCTAGCATGTTTCCGGTGTAGAGGACGACTCCAGGTTGGTCTGTTTCGATGATTAGTCTCCGGCCGCTTTTTTCGTCGTAAAGCTGAATTTCTTTATTCCCATTTTCCGCTAGTAAAAATGGGTGATCATAGCCATTTCCAACCAGCACATTTTGTGGGTTCGTTGTTTCTGTTCCACCAACAATTTTACGCCCAGTCCTGAAATCAAATTCCGTCCCTTCAACAGGAAGAATTTCACCAGTGGGAATCAGTTCCTCATTCAGTTCAAGAAAGCAATCACTTTTCAACGTTAATGTATGCTGAAGAATGTCCCGTTTCAAATTTCCGCTTAGGTTAAAATAAGAATGATTCGTCACATTTAAGACAGTGGCTTGATCACTTACCCCTTCATAATCGATCACAAGTTCATTCTCATTATTTAAGGTGTACGTTACCTTCATCTCCAAATTCCCAGGATAACCTTCTTCCCCATCTTTGCTTAAATAGGAAAATTCAAGATGAATTGAATCCTTTTCTTCTACTACCACCGTGTTCCAAACCACCTTATCAAAACCTTGCAACCCACCATGGAGATGATTACCGCCGTTATTTTTCGCAAGCTGATAAGTAGTTCCATCTAATGTAAACTCAGCATTGGCGATTCTGCCAGCATGACGACCGCAGATTGCACCAAAATAAGGAGAATATTGCTGATACTCTTCAAGTGTATCAAAGCCTAAAACCACATTTTCGATTACCCCGTTTCGGTCCGGAACAAGAATTTTTGTGATCGTACAGCCATAATCAATCGTCGTCACTTCCATGCCATGGTCGTTTACCAACGTATACGCTGTAACCGTTTGGCCAGCTAATTCAACAAACTTTTTTTGAATTACTCTCATTCTCATAAACTCCAATCGTTTACAAAGTTTTAGTAAAACGGCGAAACGCTTGTTTACCCGTTTCGTTTTGCTTAAAGACACCAGCATCCTCTAATACTCTTACAAACTTCGCACCAACCTCGTTGCGAATGATCCCTTCTACAGTTTCTGCAGTCACAGCTGAGTTGTACTTCGTTTTAAGTTCATTCGCCCATGGTAAGTGGTATTCCTTTACTTCTGAAGGCTGTGATAACAAAAACTGCTCGATTTCTTTTAACTCTGTTTCCAATCTTGCCGGTAGCACCGCAAGCCCCATCACTTCAATCAGGCCAATGTTCTCCTTTTTAATATGATGGACATCATCATGCGGGTGGAATATCCCAAGTGGATGTTCATCACTCGTGCGATTATTCCGAAGAACAAGATCCATCTCAAACAGTTCACCCCTCATCCTCGCAATTGGAGTAATCGTGTTATGTCTTGTTTCACCGGTATAGGCCTCAATCCCGACGGATGAGTCACTATGATTCTTCCAAGCTTCTAAAATCATATCTGAGGCGGCAACCAACTCAACCCGATTCATACCCCTTAAGCGAATCACCGATAGCGGCCATTTCAAGGTTGTTGCTTGAATCGACGGGAAGTCACTTAGTGAAAAAGCAACATCCTCCTTCGCTCTAGCCATGGCAAATTCATAATTTCCGCCCTGATAGTGATCATGAATTAGAATGGAACCACCAACAATTGGAAGGTCGGCATTCGAGCCAACAAAATAGTGTGGAAATTTCTCAACAAATTCTAGCAATCTCGCAAAAGTACCACGGTCAATTTTCATATCCCGATGCTCACCAGAGAAAACAATGCAGTGTTCATTGTAATAAACATAAGGGGAATACTGTAAAAACCAAGGCTCTTCCGTTAATTCTAAATGGATGATTCGGTGATTCGACCGAGCTGGGTGCCCTATCCGCCCCGCATATCCTTCATTTTCCACACAAAGCAGGCATTTAGGATAATTCGCAGTCACAGGTTTCATTTCCCTCTCGCGGGCAATTTGCTTCGGATCCTTTTCCGGCTTAGAAAGATTAATCGTAATATCTAAATCACCATAAGCTGTTGCAATCGGATAATTAATATTCTTGGCGATACTTTTCGTTTGAATGTAATTGCTGTTTCGGCTGAGCTGATAGAAAAAGTCCGTTGCTTCGACAGAACCACTCTTATATTTTTCAAAAAATATCCGATTTACCTCAGAAGGTCTAGGGATTAGGACATTCATAATTTTACTGGAAAGAATATCTTTATCACTGTCCAAATCATCGATAAGCCCCTTCTCCAGCGAATACTCAACAAGCAATTCAAGTAAATCAGGAATGCTCGTTTCGGCTTCTATCGTATCTTGTTGAGGGAAATCACTCAACGACAATTGCGCCATGATTTGATTACGGGCATAAATTTCATCCTGCTGGTCGATTAGTTCCAGAGACAGGGCCCTATTTAATAGGGCCTGTATCACTTGGTACACATCCATTCAAAATCCCCCTTAATCGTTATAACCATGAGGATGAGCTTGGTGCCAATTCCAAGCATCTTCAATGATTTTTCGAATCGATGCTTTTTTCGGCTCCCAGCCTAAAATTTGTTTCGCTTTTGCTGATGAAGCAATGAGCTTGCTCGGGTCACCACTTCTGCGCGGGACAACTTTAGCCGGAATTTCATGCCCGGTTACTTCCCGTGCTGCTTCAATCATATCTTTTACGGAGTAGCCGCTGCCGCTGCCTAGATTAAAGACATTACTCTCTCCGCCATTTTTCAAATAGTTTAGGGCAAGGATATGGGCATCAATTAAATCTTCAACATGGATATAATCCCGGATGCATGTTCCATCCTCTGTGTCGTAATCATCACCAAAAATGGAAATGAATTCCCTTTGCCCAAGTGGAACTTGAAGAATAAGCGGAATGAGATGGGTTTCTGGCATATGATCCTCGCCGATCTCCCCTGTTGACCGTGCTCCTGCGACATTAAAATAGCGTAATGAAACATATTTTAATTCATGTGCAATTTCACACCACTTCATGATTTTTTCCATGGTTAATTTTGTTTCCCCATAGGCATTTGTCGGAAGGGTTGGCATGTCTTCAGTAATCGGCATTACCTTTTGTTCGCCATACGTTGCCGCTGTTGATGAAAAGACAATGTTTTTGATTCCATATTCATTCATGATTTCTAACAACACTTGGGTTCCATATACATTGTTATCGAAATACATCAACGGTTTTTCCATTGATTCGCCCACAAGTGAATTGGCAGCAAAATGAAGTACTCCATCTATTTTCTCGGCTGCAAATACCGTACGAAGAAATTCCTTATCTCTGATGTCCCCCTGATAAAATTTCGCCTGTGGATGAACGGCATCCTTATGTCCTGTTTGTAAATTATCAATCACCACAACCTCATAGTTTTGATCAATCAACTGATAAACGGCATGTGAACCGATATAACCGGCCCCGCCAAGTACTAATACACTCATCCATATACCTCCATTTTTACTTCTGTTGTGCCTTCCCCAATACTTGCAACATAGAATTCGGCATCGTAACCAATCGCTTCTTTATATGTCTTTCCCACTTCCTCGATAAATGATTCCGTTTGACTCGTTTCAACAAGGGCTATCGCACAACCACCGAAGCCTGCGCCTGTCATCCGAGCACCTAAGGTTCCTTTGTGCTGCCATGCTGCTGCCACTAATGTATCAAGCTCTACACCCGTTACTTCATAGTCATCTCGCAATGAATCATGGGAGTCATTCATTAATCGACCAAACTTTTCAAGATTTCCTGCTCTCAATTCTTGCAGTGCTTTCAGCGTGCGCTGATTTTCGTAAACTGCATGCTTCGCTCTTCGCTGCAAAACGTCCTCAGGAATCAAATGCTTATGCATTTCAAATTCTGCTTCCGTTAACTCTCCCAATGATTGAATATCAAGTTCTTTTTGAAGGAAAGCTAGGGCACTTTCACATTCCCCGCGCCGTTCATTGTATTTTGAATCAGCTAGCTCTCTCCGTTTATTTGTATTCATAATGATGATTTGGTGCTGAGTTAGTTCAAGAGGTGCATACTCATAGGTTAATGTGTTACAGTCTAGGAGAATTCCACTGTTTTTTTTGCCCATTCCGACGGCAAATTGATCCATAATCCCACTATTCACACCAATAAATTCGTTCTCGACTTTCTTGCCAAGCTTCACTAAGTCAATTCGATCGATGTTAAAGGCAAATAATTCATCGACGATTACTCCCATTAGCATTTCAAGTGACGCAGAAGAAGAAAGACCAGCACCATTTGGAATATTGCCGTAGATTAGAACTTCTACTCCAGCTGGCAACTTCCAGCCAGCCTCCTGAATATAGTGAATCATTCCTTTTGGATAGTTCGCCCAATTATGTTTTGTTTGATACTCTAGATTGTTTAAGGTAAATTCGATAACTCCTCTTTTAGGGAAATTCATTGAATATAGACGAACAAGGTTATCGTTTCGTTTTCGCACAATCCCATAGGTTCCATATGTAATTGCACATGGAAAAACATGGCCACCGTTGTAATCGGTATGTTCGCCGATTAAGTTAATACGTCCTGGTGAAAAGAATGTTCTTACTTCGCCACCATCTTGCTGTGAAAAAATTTCATGAAACTGATTAACTAACGATTGAAGATTCACCATAACTTGATTCCCCCAACATTAAATTCTTCTGATTCCGGTTTTGCTTGATCATTCACGCTATCGGGCATCAGATCACTCATCTGATTACCGTTTTACTTGAAATTCCTTGGGAAAGGGCATCACATCGTCCATCTGATTACCGTTTTACTAGAAATTTATCGGGAACAGGCATCACATCATCCATCTGATTACCGTTTTACTAGAAATTTATCGGGAACGGGCATCACATCATCCATCTGATTACCGTTTTACAAGAAATTTCTCGAGAACGGGAATCAGCCCCCTAAAAACTGCTCTGCCGTTTCACTAGTTCGGTTGCGATAAAAATCTTTTTCGCTATTTTTCTTCCAGCCATTCGTTCCATCATCGTATCAATGGCCGTCTCACCCATTAATTCAGTGTGAACCTTTAACGTCGTTAATGCTGGGTAGATATATTTAGACACACTGATATCATTAATCCCAATCACATTTACCCGGTCAGGAACAAGGATATTCTCCTCGTGCAGTGCTCGCAGACAGCCAATGGCGATTAAATCATTCCCAGCAAAAATAGCAGTCGGCAAGTTATCCCTTTTTTCCTCAATGGCTTTTTTCATTAAGCTGTAGCCACTATCAACAGAAAAAGCTCCAATATAAATGTTCCCCTCGTCCAGTAGGCCGTGCTCAGTCATATAAAGACGAAAGGCAGTTTCTCGAATATCCTCAATTTCCGCTGTCCCATCTTTAAAAGACTCACGGCCGCCAATATAACCGATCGATTGATGACCTTTTTCAAGCAAATAGTCGATAATTTTCTTGGTCGCTTTTTCAAAATCAATAATGATTGAATCATATCGATCCTCATCTGGGTTGAAATCAGCGAACACAATGTTTTCGGTAATTTCTGCGATGCTCTCTACTTGAGGTGAGCTGAATTTCCCAATCGCAATAATCCCTTGAGGACTTTCATTTTTGACCTTCTCTAAATCATTATAAAAATAATGTTCAAATTGAATATCTAATTGCTGACAGCGCTGTTCGATCCCATAACGGATCGACAGATAGTATAAATCCTCCAGCTCTTCTTTTTCTGTAAACCAATGTATAATCGCTATTTTTGATGTTGAAGGCTTTCGGACAGCTCGTTTTTTATAGGATAACTCCTCCGCCACTTCTAATATTTTCTTTCTCGTCTCGTCAGTCACCGACAAGGAAGAATCATAATTTAACACCCGTGAAACCGTGGCTATCGATACACCGGCCTTTTCAGCAATGTCTTTAATTGTTGCCACCCTATCCCCTCCTTCCCTTCCATAATACCGCTTACATCTATCATAATCCTTTTAGTAAAAATCACCAAGTATTTTTTACTAAATTTTATTATTATTTTACTAAAAAAAAGACATGCCCTTTTATCAGAACATGTCTTTATTTCTAGGAATTTATTTCTTTTTCGCGTGCTTCCTCATATCGAAGGCAACGGCGACGATGATGATTGCACCTTTAACAATAAATTGAATATATGGGCTTACACCTAAGAATGCTAGTCCGTAGTTGATAATTTGGAAAATAAGTACCCCTGTGATAACGCCTGGTACGGTACCGATACCACCTGATAACGATACGCCACCAACAACGGCAGCTGCGATCGCATCTAATTCATACATATTACCTGTGTTATTCGTTGCACTACCTACACGACCTGCTTCAAGCGTACCAGCAAATCCATAAAGAAGACCGGCAATCATATAGATAATAATCATGTTCTTCGCTACGTTTACGCCGGAAACCTTTGCTGCTTCTGGATTTCCACCAATGGCATACATGTTTTTACCAAGTTGTGTTTTATTCCAAAGTACCCAAATGATAGCTGAAACAATCACTGCATAAATAATCAGGTACGGAAATTCATACTGCCCAATTTTAATCCCTTTTTGAGCAAATGTAGTGAAAGCTTCACTTAATCCACCGATTGGCTGTGCACCATATGGCGGGCGGTCAAAGTAGATAGATGTTACACCATAAACACCAATCATCATACCTAATGTAGCAATGAACGGAGGAACGTGGAATTTCGCTACAATCCATCCATTTAAAGTTCCAAATAAACCGGTAATCGCCATTGCAATAAGAATAGGAACAAATAATGGCAATTCAGGAAGGTTCGGATACATTTTATAAGCATAATCCCCTGCCTGGAGCAATGATGCCGAAACAACGGCTGCCAGTCCAACCTGACGCCCTGCAGATAAATCCGTCCCACCTAAAATCAGAATTCCCGCGATACCTAACGCAATGATAACCCTTGAAGAGGATTGGCTAAGGATATTAATCAGGTTGGTCATCGACAAAAAGTCTGGTGAGGCAATGACGATTCCAATGACGAGTAAAACTAAAAATACATAAATAACATTATCAAAGAGCCATTTAACAATAGTTGATTTTTTTGTGGCTTGAGTATTCATTTTACACTCCTCCTAATACAAAGCTGCCAATCGCATGATTTCTTCTTGAGATGTCGTTTTCGTGTCTACGATTCCAGCGGCTCTTCCATTACTCATTACTAAAATTCTATCTGTTGTACCCATAAGTTCTGGCATCTCGGAAGAAATCATGATGATTCCTTTCCCTTCTGCTGCTAATTGGTTAATAAGCTGATAAATCTCAAACTTTGCCCCAACGTCAATACCACGCGTTGGTTCATCCAACAATAAGATATCTGGTCTTGTCAGGAGCCAGCGCCCGATAATTACCTTTTGTTGGTTACCACCTGAAAGACTTCCGATTGGTGTTTTTTGCGAAGGTGTTTTCACCTTCATCGAATCAATTACCCATTTTGTATCGTCATGCACTTTGCTATCAGAAAGGAAGATCCCTTTGCGATATTGTGCTAGATTCGCAATAATCGAGTTAAAACTAATGCTTAGATCCGGGTAAATCCCTGTCGATCTTCTTTCTTCGGTAACAAGAGCAAAACCATTTTTGATCGCGTGCTGTGGCGAATGGTTGTCAACGACCTTGCCATTTACCTCAATCGTCCCTGATTTTAATCCTCTTATCCCAAATAATGCTTCAACCACTTCGGTCCGTTTCGATCCTACCAAGCCGGCGATCCCTAAGATTTCCCCTTTTCGCAATTCGAAGTTAACTTCGGTAAAGGAGCCTTGAGTCTCAGCGGTTAAATCTCTTACTTTTAGGATGACCTCTCCAGGCTGGTTCACCTTTTCAGGGAAACGCTGTGATAAGTCACGGCCAACCATCAGCTTGATGATTTCGTCCGTCGTTAATTCTTTTGCGCTTTTCGTTGCAATGTATTGGCCATCGCGCATGATCGTCACTTCATCAGAGATTTTCAAAATTTCTTCCATTTTGTGAGAAATATAGATGACAGCAACATTTTTCCTTTGCAGCGTGCGAATGATTTTAAATAGATGATCCACTTCTTTTTCCGTAAGAGAGGAAGTGGGTTCGTCCATTACGATGATTTTCGAATCGTAGGAAACCGCCTTTGCAATTTCCACCATTTGCATCTCGGAAACAGATAAACTACTAACCTTGCTGCGTGGATCAATATTGATATCAAGATCTTTGAAAATAGCGGCTGTGTCCTCATACATTTTCTTTTCATCAATGAAAATACCTTTTTTCGGGTATCGCCCCAGCCAAATATTATCCATGACATTTCGTTGACGCACCTGATTTAGTTCCTGGTGCACCATCGATACGCCGCTTTCTAGCGCCTGCTTTGAATTGGCAAACGCAACCTCTTTTCCGCCAAAGAGAATTTTTCCCTCATCCATCGAATAGATTCCAAACAAGCATTTCATTAAAGTCGATTTACCTGCACCATTTTCGCCCATGAGAGCATGGACCGTCCCTGTCTTCACTTTTAATGAGACGTTTTGAAGCGCAATTACCCCAGGAAATCTCTTTGTTACGTTAATCATTTCAAGTACATTGGTTGTACTGGCTTCTGTCATGAGTGAACCTCCTCGCCAACCATTTAAAAAATATGAGACTTTCTTGTGGTCTCATATTTATTATGAATTTTTTTAAAAATTTATCGGTGTCCAGTTAGAAACATTACCCCGAACGAAGGAAAAGTAACCTCTTTTCCTTCGTTCGAGGAGCGCCAAAGGGGCATTATTACATCCCCTGGACAAGGCGCTTCCGCTTTTCTACTTGTCTAGCTCCAGCGCCTAGGGGCTCGGGGTCATAAGCCAATCCGTCAAGAAGGTTAAAGAGCAACCTTCATGCCGGCTCGTCTTATGCCTGTCGCCCCTGGACAAGGCGCTTCCGCTTTTCTACTTATAAGCGTCTTTACCAACTTGGATATTTTCTTTTGTGATTTCGATGTAAGGAACACGAACGGCTTTATTGTCGTCAAGCTCCCACTCTGTTCCGTCTAAAACATCCTTGCCGTTAGCAGCATTTGTAGCAAGTTCAACTGTTGCTTTACCTTGGTTTTTCGCATCATTCAAGATTGTACCAACCATTTTGCCGTCTTCAATCATTTCAAGTGCTTCTGGAATCGCGTCTACGCCAACAACCGGCATAAACTTGTCGCCAGAGAAGTATCCTGCTTTTTCAAGAGAAGCAATCGCACCTAGTGCCATACCATCGTTATTAGCAATTACGAATTCGATCTTTTCATCGTATTTCGCTATCCATGCATCCATTTTTTCAGTTGCTTTTGTTGCATCCCACATACCTGTATCTAAAGCTAATTCTTCAACCTCGACACCTTTTTCTTTCAATGTGTCTACTGCATATTTCGTACGTGCTTCTGCATCTGGGTGTCCTGGCTCACCTTTTAAAAGAACGTATTGAAGTTTGCCATCACCATTTTTGTCATATTTATCTTTATTTGCTTCCCAAGCCTTCGCAATTAATTCACCTTGAAGAATACCTGATTCTGATGAAGTAGTTCCTACATAGTAAGCTTTGTCATAGCCTTTTAATACTTTTGCATCTGGCTCTTTGTTAAAGAAGATAACGGGAATATCCTTTGCTTTTGCTTTGTCGATAACCGTTTGTGCTGCTTTCGGATCTACTAGGTTGATAGCTAGTGATTTAGCACCTTTTGCGATCAGCGTATCTACTTGTTCAATTTGTTTTGCTTGGTCGTTTTGAGAGTCATTCAACATTAGGTCTACTTTTCCATCAGCTGCTGTCTCCATTGCACGTCGCACATAGGACATAAAGTTGTCATCGAATTTGTAAATCGTTGCACCCACTGCAGGAAGGTCGCTGTCCTTACCTTTACCAGAATCATCAGACCCGCCAGTCGAGCTGCTGCAGCCTGCAGCTAATAGAATACTAGATGCGACTGTTAATGAAAGCATTAACCCCTTTTTCTTTTTAAACATGTCATCCTTCTCCTTTTGCTATTTTAGTAAAGGCTTCGGTAACCGCACTTACCTTTCCTTTTAAGAAAGCCCTTACATGTATGTTAGCACGGGGATGTATCCTTCCATAGTTGCAAACAATAGCACATATTTGTGAATTTCTAGACTATCTTGCAAACGGTTACAATTTATAGCATTCATTTGCACTCCAATCAACATGAGAAAAGACCCAATCCTTGTGTTTGGGCCTTTTCTCATCGTAATCTATTAACTTACTGTTGCTTTGCGAAATTCTGAGGGGGAGAGACCTGTGTGTTTTTTAAACACGCGGCTGAAATAATTCGGGTCTTTATAGCCAATCGAATAGCAGATTTCTTTTAAGCTTTTGGAGGGATTTAGCATTTCCGTCTTCGCATGTTTAATTCTGATTTCCGTCAAATAATCAATAAACGTCATTCCGAAGCGATCTTTAAATAATTTGCTTAAATAATATGGACTCAGTTCCACATACTCGGCTACTAATTCTAATGTAATGGAATCAGCATAATGGGTTTCAATATACTCCTTAGCCTTATGCAGCATGCCCTTTGCATGATTGGTTCTCCAAACCTGAACGTGCTGTACGATTGTTAGTAAATGCACTTTTCCTTTTTCAAAAATATGCTTAATATTTTCAGGCTCATCAATGGTTGGAATGCGATCGTAGCCGATTCCTAATTCATGAAGCATCCGAGAAATAAGAATAAACAATTCATCAAAGGATTTTTTCACTACTGATGCCTTTACCTCATTTTCTTCCATTTTGGCCATAAAGGAATCAAACATCAATAAAACCTCGTTGATATCCCCTTGGCGGACAGCCTCCAATAGCTTTTTCTCGATATCCAGGACATCCGATACAGAATCCATTTCACTGGTACTATTCTTACCGCCAAATAAATACTTGCGATTCGGAGTTTTCAATAGCCATTGTAGTGCTAATACCGCCTCATGATAAGAATGATTCAGTTTCTTTGCATCGTCATAAGGGAGACCAATCCCTGCTCTTAGCTCTGCTTGGAAATCTGTTTCTTTAAAAAGACTTAGCAGATTTTCAAGGATGGACTGTGCATTTGTTTTAAAAGGGACTTTCTCATTAGATGATTTGCATAGGAATAAGACCGGGACATGCTCGTCCTTCATTGGGCCAATCATGAATTCGTGCTTCTTTACGACTGATTTCAACGCCTCCTTCATCCAACCGTACCAATGTTGTCTTTCTTCCACAGGAATTCCCTTCTCATTGGCAGGCAGGAGGGAAAAAAGCATCACATATCCAGAGATAATTTCTACACCTAATAGCTGACTCCATTCATCAAACGTCAAATCGTCAACTTGATTTAATATCAGCGAAGCGACCCATTCTTTTTGAGCGATGGATACGGCACGTTCCAAGTTATATCTTAAGCTCTGTTGCTCCTCCACAAGCTTCCGTTCCATAAGAATTTCATCTACAACACGCTGCAAACTCTCAAGTATATCTTGCTTTCTACTCGGCTTTAAGATGTATTCCTTGACCCCTTGCTGCATCACTTCTTTGGCATATTCGAAGGTATTAAAGGCCGAAACCATAATAAAGCGGATGCCAGCATCCAGCTTCTTAATTTCCTTCACTGCCTGGACCCCATCAATCCCCGGCATTTTTATATCCATAAAAATAATATCTGGACGATGTTCCCTGGCCAATTCAATGGCTATTCTGCCATTTTGTGCTTCACCAATGACCGTGACGTTCTCAATAGAACTGCTAATGATTTTGGTTAATGCCTTCCGTTCAAGATTTTCATCATCCACAATGAGAATTTTCAACAAGCTCTTTTCCCCCTCTTGCAACATCAGGAATCGTAAGTCTAAAAATGGTTCCTTTGTTCAACTCTGACTCAATCTCAACCATATCGTTTCTTTGATAAAATAGCTGAAGCCTGCGAATCACATTCTTCACGCCAATACCTGTAGAGTGGCCTTGTGGTTTTTCCGGCTCCACATCCGCTTCTGTCTCTGTTCCTCTAACATAATTCAAAAATTTCATTTTGGTTCGCTCATCCATGCCTTCTCCATTATCGGCCACCTCAATATGAACTTGATCTTGGTTGCGATAAATGTAGAGGCCGATGACGGCATCTTCTTCATACGCTTCAACCCCATGAATGAAGGCATTTTCAACGATGGGCTGGAGAATTAACGATGGGATTTCAATATCTAAACAGTCATCCTCAATTTCCGTGACAAATTCAATACGATCTCCGAAGCGCGTTTGTTGGATATAAAAATACTCTTGGACGATTTTCACTTCATCTCTCAGGGTCGCTGCTTTATTTAAATCACCGCCAAGATTGTAACGTAGTAAGGCTGCTACGGCCTCAATCAATCTTGAGGTATTCTCTGCCCCCTCCAGATAAGCCATTTTCGAAACCGTATTTAGCGTATTGAATAAGAAATGTGGGTTGATTTGGTTCTGTAGACTTCTCAGTTCTAATTCCTTCAAAAGCTGATCAAGCTCAGACTTTTGTTTAATTTCCATAACCAATTGTCTTAAGTTTGTTCTCATTTGGTTGAACGTCTCTGTTAACGGCTTTAATTCATCCTTTGTCGTAATTTTTATATCTTCCCCCGATAAATTTCCACGGGAAATCTGCTTAGCAGCGGCTGATAACAGACTAATTGGTCTTGTTATCCCTCCTGAAATCCAAAACGCCAGTAACGTGCTGAGGAAAAATGCAGCTGCAAAAAGAAATATCGACATTTTCTTATAATACTGGTTTTGCATTTCCATTTGATCATAAAAGTTTTGATAATCGGTCAGCTTGCTATTTAAAAGGGCTAATGTGCTTTCCTGGAGAAAACTATTAATTTTTAAAAGTTCATTAAAATGATAAGAATAATTATTAATTTCGTCTTTGTTAAAGGCACCAATGGTAGCGTCACATTCATCTAGAAAACTATCAATCATGTTTTTATAATTCATAAGGGTCATATCACTGGAGTCCATGATTTCATAAAGTCGCTTTTGATTGTTTATTAGCTTTACCTTTTCCTTTTTATAATCCTTTAGATCCGATTTTTCTTTATCTAAAATATAAGCATTCAGCTTCTCCGTCATTAAATTGGTTCTTTGCGAGATATCATTTAACAACAGAAATCGTTCAAAGCTATCATCATATTCACTAACCAGCTTTTCACTGCTGTTATAGAAAAAGAACCCTACTGAAGTAAGCAAAACGACGAGGACGATGAAATAAAGAAGCAGTTTCGATCGGATTCGAAATAACATTATCGCATCCCCTCCAATCGTTCCAAGTGACTGATAGGTAGATCTGCTTTTCGGATAATTTGTGTATTCGTATGTACAATCGGAAGAACCTGTTTCCCTTCAGAAAGATCCATCATCATCTTAACTGCACGATAACCCATTTCAAACGGCTCTTGCACCACCGTTGCCTTGATCGTTCCCCTGCGTATCAATTCGAGTGTTTCCGGAAGTGTATCAAATCCAATGATGTAGATTTGATCTTGTTTGTTATATTTCTCAATGACTTTAGCGATCTCAATTCCATCAAGGGCACTTGTCCCAAAAAAAGCGTTAACCTCAGGATAATCCTTCAAGATTTGATTCGTTTTTTCGGTTGCGATTACCCTACTAATCTCAGATTCTTCCACGGTAACGATGTTAATACCAGGCGCTTCTTTCACCGCATCCTGAAAACCAAGGACGCGCTGTTGCATATGATTGGCATAAAAACTCCCGGTAATGATCGCGACATTGGCTTTTCCACCTGTATCAGCAATCAAGGCCTGGCCTGCTAAGTATCCAGAATAGTAATTATCCGTTCCAATATAGGCGATTCGATTGCTATTGGCGGCATCCGTGTCCACCGTAATCACCGGAATTCCACTTGCCACTATCTTATTAATCAAAGGCGTAAATTGCTCGTCACTTAAACCTTGGGTCATAATGCCATCGACCTTTGAAGCCGCTGACATTTCAATGGTTTTGACATGTTCCTCAATATTCGCTTGCTTTGGGCCGACATATTCAAGTAAAATATCGTTCTCCTTCGCTGCAACCTGAGCCCCCTTTTCTACAAGGCGCCAGTATTCATTATCCAGCTCCTCCGTAACAAGGACGAAATGATATTTATAGGTTGTAACCGTTTTCTTTTCATTCGGCAAATCATGAGTAATGACTTTATAACCATAGAAACTAGCAAAAGAGCAGCTTACTAGAAAAAACAAAATCCCTAAGGTATACGCCAAGATGGAAAATCTGCTCATCACACGACCTCTATTCTTTTTTCGATAAAGTGAAACTTCAATCAGTGGGGGTCTTACTGCCCGTTAATGAGGGATAAACACATTATACGGAACATTCCAAAAATCGACAATGACCTTTTTCCTACTAATGTAAAACAGCCTCCCATCTTTTTATTGGAGGCTGTTCATAAAAGATATTTTCATAACTTGAAAAAGTTGTTCCATTACCTACTTATTAAATGAAATACTTCTGATTGGTAGTCTCCACCACGTTTTGCTAGTTTGCTGTTGACCCCATTAAATTCGGTTGGCAACGGTAGGCCAACTTGCATTAATTCATCTCCGTAATAGTCCCTTCCCTCAACGTGATAAACTTTTTCTTCGTCTAATCCTTTTAATCGTAAGGTCTGATGCTTCCTGCCGTTCGGTGCTGACAATACTTTATAGTATCCTATCAGTGCCTCTGTTTGATCAGAACTTACAATCATCCAGGCTGTTTCATTACCTTCGAATGGGCTTAAAATCCGATAAAAATGACCATCCCGGATTAAGCCGCGGTGTTGCTTATAGAATGCCACTTGTTCTTTTATTTCCTCTCGTTCTACGTCTGTTAACATCTGCGGATTCAATTCATAGCCAAAGGTTCCGAAATAAGCGGTATTCGCCCTGGTTGCTAACGGTGTCTCCCTCAATGTCTGGTGGTTTGGAACAGCGGACACGTGAGAACCCATACTATAGATTGGATAAGCAAAGGATGTACCATATTGAATTTTTAGCCTTTCGACAGCATCCGTATCATCACTTGTCCAAGCCTGAGGTGCATAGTACAGCATCCCTGGATCAAATCGGCCGCCGCCGCCTGCGCACGACTCAAATAAGACATTCGGAAACGCTCTTGTTAATCTTTCATATAAGTGATAAACACCTAGAATATAACGGTGGAAGAACTCTCCCTGCTGGTTAACGGTCAATTTTTGTGAAAAAGCCTCTGTAATATTCCGATTCATATCCCATTTAATATAAGAAAGGTCAGTACGTTTCATAATATCGGACATCTTCTCATAAATATAATCTACTATCTCAGGTCTGGAAAAATCGAGAACAAGCTGGTTACGGCCAAGCGTTTGATGCTGTTCCGGCATCCCAACAGCCCAGTCTGGATGATCCCTAAATAACTCGCTGTTGGGACTAATCATCTCCGGCTCAAACCAAAGCCCAAATTGCATGCCTGTTTCGGAAATCTTCCGCGCTAAACTTTCCAGGCCGTTAGGAAGTTTATCCAAATCAACCTGCCAATCCCCTAAAGAGGAAGTATCATCATTTCTTTTTCCAAACCAGCCATCATCGAGGACAAATAACTCTATCCCTAATACACTTGCTGATTTTGCAATGTCCACAAGTTTTTCTTCATTGAAATCAAAATAAGTCGCTTCCCAGTTATTAATTAGAATCGGACGATCTTCACTTTTCCACTGATTTGGAATCAAATTTTCACGATACAGATTATGGAATGCCTGGCTCATACCGTTCAATCCTTTATCAGAGTAAACCATGACCACTTCAGGTGTTTGGAAGCTTTCATCCCCACCTAGCATCCACTTGAATCCGAATGGATGAATCCCAACGGTTAACCTAGCGGTATCATAATGGTCCACTTCAACCTGCATGAGAAAATTACTGCTATAAACGAAGTTAAAACCGTATACCTCACCCGAATGCTCGCTGGAATCCAGACGTTTCAATGCCAAAAACGGATTATGATGGTGCGAGCTTGCCCCGCGCAGACTGGAGATGGATTGAACTCCCATCTCTAGTTTGCGCTCCTTTACATGTCTTTCGCGCGACCAAGTCCCTGCTAAATGGGTAAAAATAAACTCCTTATCTGGCAGGTCGACGGATGCACCCATTAATCTTTCAATCACTAGATTCCCTGTTCCGATATTTTTTAAAACAGCACTTCTGGTGATAACAGGTTTTTCTCTAAAAATAGTATAGTTAAGGGTCAATTCCGCCTGTAAAAATTCATCTTTTAAGACTATTTGGAGTGTGCTCGCTTCATTATCACCGTTCACATAAGTAGCTGGCAGCCCATTAAGTTTAGGCTTCCCTTCTACAATTTTAAAAGAATGGTATTTAAAATTTGGGACATGTGGCACGTCTTCCTTTCCAACACTAATCGCCGGTTCACGGAAATCTGAGTTCCCATAAGCGGGATATTCCTGACGGAGCGTTTCTAAGCTAAACGCAGGGTCATCCTGATAAACATGACAGCTTGCAGCCGTCGGCACATCATATGTTTGCAAATGTGAGAAATCCTTTCGGTGCCTTAGTGCTTTCCCATAATAAAGGTGGCCAAGATGCTCATTTTTCATTACATGAAAAATATAGCTTACATGACCATTGGTTAAATGAAATTGTTTATTTTCTTGATTCACATAAATGAGCATAATAAATATCACCTTCTCCAGAATCTATTAAAAGTGAAGAGCCCCAGGTTTGCGGGACTCTTCTTTTGTTTTAAATTCTTTGGATCAAAAATTGAAATTCCAGATTTTCATTTGCTTTAATCAGGTGTTCATCATGTACTGGAGCTCCCCAGCTGTCGTCACCACCAACACCCATCTGCCTTCCTGCAAGCGTTACAACGGTGTAATGAACATTCGGAAGCTCGTAAATATGCTGGGCATTCTCAAGCTCAAACGCTGTATATGGTGAGAAATTGCACTCCAACGGATTGCCTACTGAAGCTAATCTAATTCCATGTCCCTCTTGGTTCGTAACGCTGACGCGGCGTACTCCAGTGCGATTTCCTGACTCCTGCGGCATGACATATTCTGATAGATTATCAGTTACTTTATTTTTAAAGATTCCAAGTCTTGCTCCCATTGCACGGTCTGAGTAATTTTCCTCTGGTCCCATCGCATACCACTCCAACTTGTTATAATCTGCCGGAACTTTGAAGGACAAGGCGAAAATTGGAAGTTGCGGAAGGTTCTCTGCACCTTTATAGGCAGATTTCACACGGACATTTCCGTCTGGAAATACGGTGTAAATATTCTTAACCTCAATCTCACTGTTAATGGAGAATTTATAGGTGAAAGCAACGGTTACTTGACTTTCACTCTCTTCCACTTGAAAATCAACGCATTTCCTTGCCAAACTGGCTGCATACCAAATTCCAGAATCGAAGCTCTGAGAATAGCCACGATCATTGTCAGTGGTAGCTCTCCAGAATAACGGAGCTGGAGGAAGGGCAATCATTTCTCTTCCTGCATAGTTCAAGGAAATGAGACTGCCAACCTGTTTGGAAAACAGAACAGTGAAATCTTTGCCGTGAACACCTATGTTTACATCACCATGAGCAACCCTCAGCTCTCCCTCTGCATGAGTAATTTCTTTCGCTCCAACTTCATAAACAAACTGTCCAAACGCGATCTCATAACCAGCCTCTGCCCATACTGTGTTTTCTTTCAGCTTTAATGATGTTTGCACACAATACTCACCGGAAACTTCTGTAAGGTGCACAGGACAATTAAATTCAAATCGTCCTTCGCGTTGCGGCTCGACACTTGCAGAAAGTTTGCTTCGATATAATTCCTTACCCTCTAGAAATAGTGCATATTCCAATTGATAAACATCGATATTGGAGAAGAGACTTTCATTTTTTATGGTTACACCTGTCTGATCCGGCAATAACTTGAAGTCTTGATATAATAATTTCACTTCCTGCATCTTTGGTGATATTTCCCGGTTTGCATACACAATCCCATTCGTACAGAACCCATAATCCGTCGGACGATCGCCAAAATCGCCGCCATAGGCAAGGTATTCGTTTCCATAGCGGTCCTTCTTATACATAGACTGATCGATATAATCCCAAATGAAGCCGCCTTGATACATCGGGTACTTCTGTTCAAGATCAGTGTACTTGTACATACCGCCTAGTGAATTCCCCATTGCGTGCATGTATTCACAGCTGATATAGGGCTTCTCTGGATTTTCAGTTAAATACTTCTCGATATCTGCTGGCTTTGCATACATCCGGCTTTCCATATCACTGGTGTCATTAAAGTCACGGTTATGGAAAACCCCTTCATAATGTACCAGTCGGCTTGGATCCACCTGACGAAAATAATTAGAAACGTTGAGAATAACTTCACCAGCATAGGATTCATTTCCACAAGACCAAATAAGGATCGAAGGATGATTCTTATCCCTCTCCACCATCGAAATCGCACGATCCATAACGATATCCTGCCATTCCGGTTTGTTTCCTGGCACATTCCAAGATGGTTCCACCGTGCCCATTTTTTGCCACGAACCATGTGTTTCAAGATTCATTTCATCAATGACATACACTCCATATTCGTCACATAATTCATACCAATAGCTTTGATTTGGATAATGAGAGGTACGAACAGCATTAATGTTATGGCGCTTTAACGTTTTAATATCCCATAGCATATCTTCTTTTGTTATCGCCCGACCATGTCGTGGGTTAAATTCATGACGGTTAACCCCTTTGAACACAATCCGTTCGCCGTTGAGACGCATGATTTTATCCACAAGCTCAAATCTTCTAAAACCAATTTTTTGCGGAACAACCTCAACTAATTTTCCAGAAAGGTTATAAAGCTGGATATATAATGTGTATAAATAGGGACTTTCCGCGCTCCAAAGCTCTGGCTGATCAACATTCATCGTAAATGACCACTTACCATTTACTTCTTCTCCATTCGCAACAGCAATCGTTTCACCATTCTTATCCATTAATTCAGCATTAATTTTTGAAACAGCCTGCCCTTGCAGCTTTAAGTCTGCTATTAACGTACCTTTTGTAAAAGTAGAATCTAACTCAGGAAGAACATTCAAGTCAGAAACATGAATTTCTGGTGTGGTATATATATAGACATCACGGAAGATTCCCGAAAACCTCCAAAAATCCTGATCTTCAAGCCAACTCCCAGTGCTCCGCTGGTAAACCTCGACAGCCAACTTGTTTTCTCCATCCGTTAGAAATGGTGTTAGCTCAAACTCTGCTGGAGTAAATGAGTCCTCACTATAGCCGACAAACTCGCCGTTTAACCATACATAGAAAGCTGACTCTACACCTTGAAAGGAAATGTAGACGGGCTTACTTTCCATATTCACTGGAACCGTGAAATAGTTAACATAGCTGCCGACAGGATTATGATCTGTCGGAATTTCGGGCGGGCGAATCTCGTTATGCCCATCCCAAGGGTACATCGTATTCACATATTGGGGCTGCCCGTAGCCCTGTAGTTGAATATGTCCTGGAACGGAAATATCCCCCCATTCCGAACAATTAAAATCAAGTTTATAAAAAAGTTCTGGCCGGTTATCCGGATTAACCGAATAATGAAATTTCCAGTCTCCATTCAAGTCATGACGCATTTTCATTGGAGCAGAACTTCTTGCCTCTTCCATCTTTTCATAATAGTAATGATCTGAATGCGCCGGAATTCGATTTACAGCAAAAACACTCAAATCTGTAAGCCAGTTTAAATTCGGGATTATAGTCATACGTTCACACTTCCTATTTAAATTTTTCCTAACACTACTTTACAGACCCCATCATACCCGCCACAAAATGCTTTTGCATAATAAAGAAAATAAGTGCTGCTGGCAGCGTAGCAATGACGATCGCCGTCATAATAACACCGAAATCTGGCGAATAACTTGATCCAAGAACAGAAATCAATAGAGGGATGGTCTGTTTTTCAGGTGACTGCAATACGACCAGCGGCCACAAGTAACTGTTCCAGCTAGCCATGAACGTAATAATCGCTCCAGCAGCATAGGTGGTTTTCATAGTTGGAACATAAATTCTGAAAAAACAACCCAGCTCGGTTAAACCATCAATTCGTCCTGCTTCAAGTATATCTTTCGGGAACATTTTTGTACTCTGGCGAAAGAAAAAAATAAGAAACGCCGTTGTAACCGTTGGTAAAATGACTGCTGCGAAGGTATCAATTCCGATAAGCGGTGCGGTTTGAGAAATGGTCCCAAACATTCTAAATAATGGAACCATTAATGCAGCAAAGGGAATCATCATGGAGAGCAGCAGGAAATTGAACACCATGTCTTTTGCTTTACTTTGAAAAACTTCAAATCCATATCCTGCTAAAGAAGCAATCACCAATGAAAGGACGGTAGTAGTAATAGAGATTATCGCAGAATTGATTAATGCAGGTACTAAATCAACCGTTTCTAACAGCTTGCCTAAATTCTCCAAAAAATGGCTTCCTGGTAATAACCGTCCCTTTGTGACATCGACTGATTTATTCGTTGAGCTGACAATCATCCACAAAAATGGAAAAACCGAAACGATTGCTGCTATTGTTAAAAATCCATAGCTGAATATTTTTTTAATCATTTTTATCACCTGCCACTTTAAACTGGATGATGGAGAAGATTACAATCATAATGACGATAGCGTAAGATACCGTTGCGGCATAGCCAAAGTCAGGGGTGTATTTAAATGATAAGTTGTAAATGTACTGAGAGATTGTCATTGTTGCATTGCCTGGTCCACCTTGAGTAATATTCATGACCTCATCAAACAATTGAAGTGTCCCGATAGTTGAAGTAATCGATGTAAATAAAATAATCGGCTTTAACATCGGTACGGTGATTTTAAAAAAGGTTTGAAAGCTTGATGCTCCGTCAATTTTCGCTGCTTCATAGATGGATTGATCAATATTTTGTAGGGCAGATAGATAAAATATCATGTTATATCCGGTCCAACGCCAGGTTATCGCAACAATAATCGCAATTTTTGCCCAAAAAGGATCTGTCAGCCATTGGATCGGCTCTGAAATAAGCGAAAACTTCAATAGAAAAAGGTTTATGATTCCTTCCTGACCAAACAAATATTTAAAGATAACTGAATAAGCAACCAGTGATGTGACACATGGCAAAAAGATAGCTGTTCGGAATACACCTTTGAATTTCATCGTTTTATCATTTAACAAAACAGAAATAAACAAGGCCAGGACAATCATGAGCGGTACCTGAATAATTAAATAGATGACCGTATTCTTCAGCGTGGTAAGGAATGTTGGATCCTTAATTAGGCGTGCATAATTTTCAAACCCGACAAATGTTAAGTTCGTACCTGTACCTGATTGTAATGACATAATGAACGCCTGAATCATTGGATAAAAATAAAATAAACAAATCATCAAAGCTGCAATCGTAATAAAAGACCAACCAATAGCTGTATTTTTTAGACGAAGGTTCCGTGTAGATTTTACAGGTTGGAAATTCTGCTTGGTTTTCGCTGCAATCACACCCATTCAACTCCTTACTTCTTATAAATAAAAAGAAAAAGCCTCGGAACCATCTCACCTAAACAATTAGATCGCTCCATTAAACCAAATAGGAGAAGCCGGCGAGTTCCCGAGGCTTAATTTCTTATTAAAATTTTTTATTTGCTTATTTTACTTGTGCCTCTGCTTGTTTTTGTGCATCCTCTAACACTTTATCGAGCTCTTTACCTTTTAGGTAGTTTTGCGCTTCAACCGCTAAGATGTCCTCGATGGCATAAGTGTGGAGCCCGTAGTTGATTTGAGGAATCTCCTCTGTCCACTTTGCAAAATCAGCAATAATTTGCTGGCCGCCAAAGAATTCGTCCGCTTCTTGATACGCTTCACCTTCTGTTGCCGGTGTATACGTACCTATGGCACCAACTTCTTTAATTAATGTCTGATAGAAGTCAACATTTGAACCAAATGTACTCGCAAGGAATTCTGCAGCTTTTTCTTTTCCAGGAACATTTAGAACATACCATGAACTTCCGCCTAGGTTGGAAGAGTTAACTGAACTTTTTACATCAGGAAGGCGTGGAAGAGAAACAACTGCCCATTTACCAGCTTGTGATTCCTCAGCCTTCACAGAAGGAGTGATCCAGTTTCCTGTTGGAACGGTTGCAACATCCCCACTGTTAAATCCAGCTAAAAATTGACTCCAGTCAGATACAGGTGTTACTAAATCTGCATCCAAAATTTCTTTATAGGTTTCAAATGCTACTTTGAGTACGTCGTTTCCAGCCAAATTAGGCGTTACTCCGTCTTCTTTTGTATACCATGAACCAGCTGATTGAATCATCATACGAATGAGACCAAGGTCATTCGGATCTTGAGTAAGCATATTTTTTCCCGTTGCCTCTTTTATCTTTTTACCAATTTCAATGTACTGCTTCCAATCAATATCTTTTAGATCGTCTACTGTGTAACCTGCCTTTTCTAAATAATCGGTTCTAACGTATAGTCCTGCTACACCAGTATCAAATGGAATACCATAGTTTTTACCATCCACACTTGTAGGAGCGATTTTATACTGCGCAAAATCTTCTACTTTAAAAGTTCCAGTTAATTCATGGAACATATCCGGATATGCCTGAAGGAAGCTTTGCGCACGATAATCTTCGATTAATACAATATTTGGCAGCCCTTTCGTCGTTCCAGAGCTTAAGCTAGTATTTAGCTTTTGGATAATGTCATCTTGGGCATTTTCAATAACCTTTATCTCAAGGTCTGAATTTTCTGATGCATACGCATCTTTTGCTAGATTCATAGCTTTAATGTTAAAATTTGGATCCCACGTCCATACCGTTATTTGATTCGTATCCTTTGAATCTCCTGAAGCATCTTCTGTTTTCGAACCTGAGGAACAGGCTGTCAACATGAGGATACTGACTAAAAATAATCCGAGTATCTTTTTCATAGATTTCCCCCCAATTATGAATACCTTGCTTTTGTAAGCGCTATCCATCTTACAAACATTATGTTACACCCTCTTGAGAGAAACCGTTAGGACGTTTTTTTTGAAAATTTGTACTATATTTTGATGATGTATCCGCTTTCTTTTTGAATTTGTATTATATTTAGATTTTATGACAATTTTTGGATAGGAAGGGATATTCGCACCTTTGTTCCATTTCCCAACTCACTAGAAATGGTGACCCCATACAAATCGCCGTAGATCAGTTGTATACGCTCATCAACATTTCTTACACCAATACCTGAAAAAAATTGATGTTTTCGCTTCGTGCTAGGGAGTGTAACATCCTCTGAAATTTCCATCCCATCACCGTTATCGACAACCTCGCATATCATATTCTCTCCCTCCCGCCAGAAAAGGACATGAATATAACCTTCTAGCTTTTGGGTGAAACCATGAAAAAAGGAATTTTCAATAAAGGGCTGAAGGATCAGCTTTGGAATTTGCAACTCCATACAATCCGGTGAAATAAAATAGTACACCTTAATTCGTTCACCATATCGTTTTTGATTGATTAATACATAGTTCTTTAAATTTTCTACTTCTTGCTTTACGGTAATGGTTTCATTTACATTACCAATCGTGTTTTGAAGCAGAGAAATGAGGGCATTAATCATGGATTCCGTATCTTCTTTACTTCCTTGATTTACCATGAACTTGATAGACGCCAACGTATTGTACAAAAAATGTGGATTAATTTGCTGCTGCAAGGCTGCCAATTCCGCATTTCGTCGCTGCTTTTGTGATATGACAAGCTGATCTAAATACTCATGGAGTTCATCAAGCATCGAATTGAAGGCTTTTCCAATTTGCCTTGTTTCATATGTGCCTGAAACAGAAACATATTGGTCAAAATCATGTTCCGATGCCCCTTCAATTTGCCTTACCAGTTTGGATAATGCATTTGTTAATCTTCTCGAGGCAAGCAGGACTATGATCATCGCGATCAATACAATTCCCATTGATATAAACAATATCTTTCTCTTATCAATTAAATCTCCAATTGCCGTCTGTTTATCGATAATGTTAAACATGTACATATCAAAGGATGGAAGATATTCCATTAAAATAATTTGTTCCTTACCCATGAATGGTTTGATTATGTAATCGTCTTTTGAAGGCGTCGCCAATTCCCGAGCATAACCTAGTAGTTCATTTGATTTTTTTCCGATAAGCTTCGTTTGGCTGCTCGAAGCAATGACTCCTTGCTTGTCTACTAAAAAAACATTATTTCCAGGACTTGAATAATTGGAGTAAAATTTTCTAAATTCATCCTCTTGTATGGAAATATACAATGCGCCATAGACTGTTCCAGACCGATCCATTAGCGCCTTGGAAGCCACTATGTAATTGCCATTCGCTTTATCTGTTCGCTGATTATATTGGTATAACAATTTTTTTGGATTTTCAAATGTTTTTCTTGTTAAGTCATTATTCTTCAACTCATCATCATTAATGGGCCAATACATACGATCATCGGTTGCATAGCTTACTCCGTTTACACCAGTAACAATGATACCAACCTCATAAGAAGCCAAATTTGGTTCAATACGTTTCATCAGTTGACTCATCGTATAGATAGAACCTAATTTTTCGATATTCGATTCCTCTTCCTTCGTTAGGACTTCCTTAATGGAGACACTTTGTAATATGTTGTTTGAAGTAATGACAACGGAGTAATTAAACTTTTCAAAACTTTCTTTTACTTGTTCCATTACTTTTGCATTTGTAATGCTAAACTTTTCAAAAAAGAATTCCTCCGACATACGAATTGTCATCCATGTAATGGTGATTGAAACGGTAATGATCATCATGACCGTTATTAGAAACATGGTAATAAATAAATTATTATATCTAAAGCGTTCAGGAATGAGTCTCATAGGTATACCATCACTTATCTCATCGATTGTTTTCTTCTAAATTGGCTGGGTGACAGCCCTTTCATTTTCTTAAACACCTTGCAAAAATAACTATGATCTGAATATCCAACCATACTGCTGATTTCAGAGATGGAGACAGAACCCTGCATGAGCAGCCTTGACGCTTCTTCAATCCGAACCTTGTTTAAGTACTCAATAAATCCTTCATTATTATGAGCCGATAAATAACTTGAAAGATAAGATGGATTAAAATGAAAATGCTGTGCTACATCGGCAAGTGTTAAAGGCTCTGTATAATGGTCATTAATATAATCTAATATCTTTTTGATATTTGCGTTTTCCGGCTGATTTTGGAAAGAGAAAATCGATTTTTTTACTTCTTCAATAAAGCGATACAATTGTTCTACGGCTTCTTTCGCTGATCGGGCATCCTCAATGGACCTTAAATAGGAGTATCTAGCCTGTTCAAATTCCTTTACATTGTACTCCATATTACTTAGAAGAACCGTAATATTGAAAATAATATTTCCGAAAAATGCCTTAAATTCATACACATCTGTTTTATAGCATTTTGACAATACTGACACATGCTCCTGTAAATAACTAAAAGCAGAATCAAAATGTTTACGTTTCATTTCACTAGTAAACCAATCGAGATTAAAATTTTCAGACTTAGGCAATTGATTTTTAAGGTCTTGGTTCATTAATAGCGGGGAGTCTGGAAAATAAAACTGGTAATTTAGTAGCTTTAACAAATCTTCTTTGTAAATTTGGCATATTTTCGAAACATCATCAAACTCGTTGCTAAGTACAAAACCGATGCCTTGTTCGGTTTCTGCCAGTTCCTTCACAAATTCTATCAACTTGGAAAACTCATTTCCGTTCACTAGAATAAGATTTTTCTCCATATAGAGGCGATAGCTTGTTTTTTTTAAGCCCTTATCCATTTTCTCCTTTATATAAGGGGGGATTTCAGATTGCCTGTTCATCATTTCTACCCCTAATAAACAAAACCTTGGGTTAGGAAATATTTCCGTTAATTTTAAAGAATAATCATCGACCTCGTAGCCAGAAATAAGCTTGTTCAACATTTGCCCAACAGATGGAATCGCTTCAAGTTGTTTTCCCCGGGATTTGAGCGCAGGAATCCTGCTTGATGCCCGCTTCAACACATTTAATAACGCCTCTGCATCAAGCTTCGGTTTTAGTATATAATCGATAACTCCACTTTGAAAAGTGGATCGCACATAGTCAAATTCTCCAAAACTACTAAGGACAATCATTTCTATCTGGGGATATTTCTCCTTAACAATTCTCGTCAACTCTTCCCCGTCCATAATTGGCATGACGATATCCGTTATGATGATATGCGGATTGACAGCTTCCACTAATTCGAGAGCTTCCTTACCATTCGAAGCCTCCCCGGCAATCTCAAAACCTTCACTCTCCCAATTGATATAATGCTTAATCCCTTGTCTGATTAATATTTCGTCATCTACGATAAGTACTCTTCCTCTTTCCCCAGCTGACAACGATATCCCCCCAATTGGTGAAAATATGAATGTAATAATATTCTACAATATTTTAAATGGCATAGGACAATTTTGACGATTCCACTCTCACCACTTTCAAGTTGCAGCTTGTAAATAATCAAATAGACACCACATAGGAAGTATGGTGTCTATTAATCTCAAATGTCATACAACTTGCACATATGATAAAATTTGGTTTTCCCTATTGCTAAAAGCTTCGCTGCTTCTAGCTTATTTCCGTTCGCAACCGCCATTGCCTGTTGAATCGCTTGCTTTTCGACTTGGGCCAGCGTTTCTTTTAATGGCTGAACGGGCGGGATGCACGATAATTCCTTTTGCTTTTCTACCTCTATTACTCTTTTAGGACTCGTTTCACTCTCTTGATCTCGTAAATACAGGGGAAGATGTTTCTCTTCAATGATCGTGCCATCCAAAACATTAATACATCGCTCCAGAACATTTTCCAGCTCGCGGATATTCCCAGGCCATGTATGCTCCTTTAGCTTATTTATGACATCGAGCGAAATCCTTAACTTTTTCCGATGAAACTTCCCTTCGAGCTTTTGCAGCAAATTCAGGGAAATAGATTCAATATCCTCTTTCCGTTTCCTTAATGGTGGAATTTCTATTTTTATAACATTTAATCGATAATATAAATCCTGGCGAAAATTCCCTTCCTCTACCATTTTTTCTAAGTTACGGTGGGTGGCGGCAATAATTCGGACATCCACAGGAACTGACTTTTGCCCACCGACAGGATAAATTTCTTTTTCCTGTAAAACCCGCAGTAGTTTACTCTGCATCGCTAGCGGCATATCACCGATTTCATCTAAAAAGATCGTTCCTCGATTAGCTGTTTGGAACTGACCCTTTTTTCCCCCTCTTTTTGCTCCTGTAAACGCCCCGTCCTCATAACCGAACAATTCCGATTCTAATAAATGTTCCGGTATGGACGCACAGTTTATCGCAACGAAGGGAAACGCAGCACGCATGCTGTTTTGATGGATCGAATGGGCAAATAATTCCTTTCCTGTCCCCGATTCTCCTAATAATAAAACCGCAGAATGACTCCCAGAAATTCTTTCTGCTAGCATTTTGGCTGCTAAAAAAGCAGGGCTTCCGCCAATTAAATCACGGAAGCTATATTTACTCGTTAAATCTCTTTCTACTTTTGTCTTATAATATTTTACTTCATCCACTAAATGCTGTATTTTTGTTTTGTAAACATGCAGTTCTTCTGGATTACGAAACATCACTGTTCCCACTGCACCGACTAATTCTCCTTTTACAATAAGCGGGAATCGATTGGCGACCATCTCACTGCCTTTAATATGCTGTACAGCCGCAATTTCAGCTTGACCGGTTTTGGCCACAATATGCATCCTGGTGTTTTCGATGACTTCTAGTACAGGCCGGCGAATGGCTTTTTCAACGGTTGTACCTAAAAACTCACAATATGACTCATTGATATAGCGAATAATCCCATCGCGGTCGACGACCACAATCCGTTCTGCAGAGAGATTGATAATTTCCTCCAGCCAATGATAGGGGATGTCCTCGATTCCTACTTTCATCATCTACTCACCTGCCTCTAATCTATTGCTCCATTATAACAAATATATTGAATTGTTTGTCTATTACGTCCATCCTAAAGAAAACTCGTCGATTGGCGAGCCATTAGGCGAAGACAGAGGCGTAGTTCGTCTAAAGCACAGCTTTCGACTGCGATGTTTATGCTCACGAAGCATTCCTTAGTGCACTTATGCCTGATAGGAAAGTTATACTTTCCTATCGGCTAAAAAAAGAACCCTATCGAACAAACCGAAAAGGGCTCTCTCATTCTATGACTATTGTGCTGTATAGCCCCCGTCTAATACAACCGCCTGACCGGTCACTCCTCTTGCCTTGTCACTTGCTAAGAACACAGCATAATCGGCAATTTCAGCAACCGATAGTAGCCTTTTTTGTGGAACCAACGGAAAGAGGACATCCTCTATCACTCTGTCTAAACTCACATTTCTCGTAATCGATAAATCTTTCAATTGATTTCGAACGAGCGGGGTGTCGACATAACCAGGACATAAGGCATTTACAGTGATTCCGTGAGCAGCTCCTTCCAGTGCCGCTACCTTTGTTAAACCAATGACGCCATGTTTCGCACTATTGTAAGCCGCCTTTCCAGCAAAACCAATTACACCATTAATCGAGGCCATATTGATGACTCTGCCAAAGCCCTGTTCTTTCATAATCGGGAAGACATGTTTAATGCCAATGAACGGTGCCGTTAACATCACTTTTATCAAAAGTTCAAATTTTTCTGTTGGGAACTCCTCAATCTGGGCAACAAATTGTAGTCCGGCATTGTTGATTAAAATATCGATCCTTCCAAACGTTTGATAGGCAAGGTCAATGCTATTTTTATAAGCTTCCTCATCGGTAACATCACATGGAGCAGCTAGGGTACCAAACCCTTGCTTCTTTAACTCTGAAGCAACTTGATGACATTTCTCCTTATTTAAATCGGAAATAACCACCTTAGCCCCCTCTTGAGCAAACGTCTTAGCCATTTCTAGACCGATCCCACTAGCAGAACCGGTAATAAACGCTACTTTTTCTTTTAACATAGTAACCCTCCTAAACCAGGCCTAAGAAAGTATAGATGGCAATCACGACGAACACAGCCACTGTTTTGATGATCGTGATCGCAAAGATATCACGGTACGATTGTTTATGGGTTAAACCTGTTACAGCAAGCAAAGTAATAACCGCTCCATTGTGCGGAAGGGTATCCATCCCCCCTGATGCCATCGCAACAACGCGGTGCATGACTTCTGGTGGAATATTGGCTGCAGCAATCGCTTGATTGTATTTATCAGCCATCGCTCCTAAGGCAATCCCCATTCCTCCAGATGCAGATCCTGTTATACCAGCAAGCGTACTTGTAGTTACTGCCCCATTAACAAGCGGATTTGTGAATGTACCAGAAATGCCATCACTGATTTTCGCAAATCCCGGAAGGGCGGCAATCACTCCGCCAAAACCATATTCTGCACCTGTATTCATCGTTGCCAGTAAAGAACCACCGATACTTTGGTTGATTCCTTCTTTAAAGTTTTTCGTTACCCGCTTTGGGTCAAAGGCAAGGGAAGACAGAATCCCGACGACTAGCGCCATTTCAATCGCCCAAATGGCCGCAACAGCTGGGACATCTACGGCGTATGTCCCTAAACCGATAGCTGAAAAATCAAAGCCATTCGGATACCATTTCGGGATGTAGGTAATAAAAAGTTTATTCGTCACCCCAACCAGAATAAGTGGAACGAAAGCCATGACCTGTCTTAATGTTGATTGCTTCGAGGTTAGATCTGGTAGGACTTCGTCTTTATTAGAGTCGATTTCTTTTTCTAAAGCTGAAGCGTTCTCCGCTCCGAATCCATAATAGCCTTCACCAGCTTTTTCTGCTTTCTTCCTTCTCATCTCCAGGTATAATAAACCGAGAGCAAAGACAAAAATCCCGCCGAGTATCCCTAAAATAGGGGCAGCGTAAATATCTGTTTTAAAGAAAGCAATGGGGATTACGTTTTGTATTTGTGGGGATCCAGGTAAAGCATCCATGGTGAAGGTGAAGGCACCAAGGGCAATGGTTCCCGGTATAAGCCGCTTTGGAATATTTGCTTGTCTGAACATTTGTGCTGCAAATGGATAAATGGCAAAAACAGCGACGAATAAGCTGACACCACTATAAGTTAAAATGGCTCCCAATAAGACGATTGTCAGCATCGCCCGTTTTGCTCCAAGCCAACCAACGATTGTCTTCGCAATCGATTCTGCCAGCCCAGACATTTCTACAACCTTCCCGAATATTGCCCCTAACAAGAACACAGGGAAGTATGATTTAATAAATCCGACCATTTTTTCCATAAATACACCTGAGAAAAACGGTAAAACATGACTTGGATCAATAAGTAAGACAGCTAAAATGGCACAAAGTGGAGCAAATAAGATAACTGAAAAACCCCGGTAAGCAACAAACATGAGCAGTCCAAGCGCGAGAAGAATTGCCAACAACTCCATAATAATCCCCCTTTACTGTTTTAAAAAAATTCCCAATCCACCTTTTGGTAAGCGTTTTCATAAAACAACCTACGATTATTACGAATGCAACTTCCGTGCCAACGTCTATATTTTTAAAAAATTCAGTCTACAGTAATTAAATAAATCATTTCTCCATCACGAGCCTGTTCATATTCCGCATTTGCGGAATATCCTGTGTTTTGGATTCCGCAAATGCGGAAACTTCCGTTTTTGCGGAATCCAATGATTCAGGTTAGAAAAACAAAAGACGATTAAGGAATTTTATGCTTTGATAAATTATCTATCATTTAAAACGACAATAGCGATATTGAAAGAATGTATAAAATTCGACTTTGAGAATTGTCCTTGGGGTAAACTTTGCAGGTTCTGTTTTAAATGTTGCTATTGGAGTAGCTGTTGGTGGTGGTGTTGGTGCGATACAATCATTCATTATTAATAAAGGTAAAAAAGAAGCACAAAGAATATTCACTAAAACCGTTACAAGCCGACTACAAGCTTGGGGAGCAAATAAACTTGCTTGGGTGGTTGGTGCTGCCGTTGCCATAGCATTAGATTATTCTGATGTCGGTGGAATGATTGCAATACAAATTGACAAAAGAGACTCACAGCCCAACAATGGATGGATAAACATTTATTAATCTTAATAAAGGGTGATGACATTGTTAAAAGCTTTAAAGTACGTCGCAATTTTCTTATGGGCCGTATTATTCCTATATTATTTTAAAATATACATGCCCAAAAATGTTTGGTACTTAATAATAGGTATTCCTTCTCTTGCTATTAGTTCATATTTGATTAATAAACTATTTAATAAAATACAACAAAAGCTGAGCAGTTAATTATTCAAGCCTGCTCTCAAAAGAGAAGACTTTTTAACCACTCCCATGATTTATTTGTAACACGAGCAAACTCATTTTTTCAGCAAAAACGGAATCTATATAGGATGTAGTGTTAAATTGAGTGGGGCACCCGTTTTGAGGTGCCCCACTCCCATTTCTATTAATCAGTCAAAGGTAATCTGATTTGTACCAAGGTTCCTTCTTGTTTCTTACTATGATAGGAAATCGTACCCTGGTGCTGTTTAACGATTTTATTACAAATCATTAAACCTAATCCTGTTCCTTTTTCTTTTAACGTATAAAAAGGCTCACCTAAGCGTGGGAGAATTTCTTCTGGAATTCCAACCCCTTCATCTTGAAAGGATAGAATGCATTCCCCTATGCCACTTTTGCGAAGATGAATATCAATCGTACCACCTTTTGGCATCGCTTCAATGGCATTTTTTAAGATATTGAGAAATACTTGCTTTAACTGATTTTTTTCACAGGTAATAAATAACCCTGAATCTTCAATTTGTAGATTAAACTGAATATCACTCATAAGTGCTTCTGGCGAAAGAAGCTCAAGTGTATTTTCAACCAATTCACCTAAATTGGTTCGATGAAGTTGAACAGCCTGGGGTTTTCCTAAGGAAAGCATTTCACTCGTAATCGTTTCAATCCGTTCGAGTTCACTTAAGAGTAAGTCATTAATTTCACTCTTTCCGTTTTCCCATTTATACAGCTGCACAAATCCCTTAATCGTTGTAAGCGGATTGCGAATCTCATGGGCTACCCCTGCTGCCAGTTCCCCGACAATGGATAGTTTCTCAGATTGTAACAGGATTTCCTCTGCTTTTTTTCGTTCAGATATATCCCGGCTTATTATGACAATATACTCGATTTCTTGATTCTCTCCCTTAACAGGCATACAGCGGGACTCAAATTCTATCCAATGTCCCTGTTTGTGGTTAAGACGAAATTCAATCGATTTTGATTCTGACATTTCAAACATCTGATCAATCGTATTTTTAAACATGGCAGCATCTTCAGGATGAATGAACTTACATAATTTAACCTTTTCTATTTCAGAGCTATCATACCCTAGTACATTCTCATGAGAGGGAGAGAAATAACTAAACGAATGCTCTTTATCCATCACCATGATCAAATCAGAGGTATTCTCAGCAATAAGCCGATATTTCGTTTCACTTTCTTCTACCATCCGATACATTTCAGCTAATCGATTATTTAGGCGATACAGCTTTACATAGGATTCAATTAAAAGTGCACCAACAATCACACCTAGCAAAACAAACAACCCATACTGTAAGTGGAACATGAGATTATCTTCAAATATATGAAAAATAAAAACGACTATGAGATATACGACAATATAAGAACAATATAATATGAAGGATTTTATAACGGATGAGTATTTCTTGATATAAAAATGCACAATGGATAAACTGATCATAATCATGGCCCAGCCAACAATCACTGGGAGTAAATGACCACCTGAAGCCAACCTTGCGAGGAGCCCAAAAGCACCCGTTATGATACCTGAAATCGGTCCAAGATAAGCAAAAACAAGAACAATTGGCGCATAGCGGATATCGTATGTATAACCACCTTGCTCGAAAGCCATTGTAACGAGAATATAGGAAACAATTCCACCATATAGGCCTGCCATTAAGCGAAATTGTTTACATGGCCTATGTTTAATAAAGGAACGAATCACTAAAGGAATACTAACCAGCAGTGAAAATACCGATAGATTAACAATATAGTCTAATAGAATCATTGGCTCCCACCTAGTACATAAATTCAATACTCTACTATCATAAACTAGAGCAATTTCTATGGCTATATGTTAAATAATATTTCATTTGGAAAATTGAGACAAAGACAAAAGAAGTACCACCGAGGATGATACTTCTCAAAATTGTCTTATTCTTGTTTTTGAGCCAATGGTTTATCCTTCTCAAGTAATACGATTAATGCTGGCAGTAAGATTCCGCGAATAAGGAATGTATCCAACAGAATACCCACGGCCACAATGAAGCCGAAAACAAATAGCAATTGGATTGGCTGCGTCATTAATACCGCAAAGGTTGCGGCAAGAATAATCCCCGCTGACGAGATCACTCCGCCTGTATTGGCAACAGCAATTTCGACCGCTTTTTTCACTGAATGTTTCTTCCGCTCCTCCATGAATCTTGAAATTAAGATGATGTTATAGTCGATCCCGAGGGCGACTAGGAACACAAACGAATAAAGCGGCACACGGTTACTAATCGTATCAATATCAAAGAACAGATTGCTTAAGAACATCCCTAAACCTACCGCAGCAAGGAAAGAAATTAAGATTGTTCCCATCATATAAATCGGCATTTTGAACGATTTTGTCATAACAATTAATAGGACGAAAATCAACAGTGATTCTAGTAAAACAATCACAATAAGGTCATGATTATTGGCTGCCCGGTCATCTACTTTTGTGGCGGTTTCACCGGCAAAATGAATCTCTCCATCGATATCACTGTCCGCTAATAGCTGATTCTCTTTTTCTCTCATTTTTTCTAAAGCATCCATCGTCTCGACAGCATAAGGACTTTCTTTAAAAGTCAGACTTAGCTGGAGTACTTTTTCATCTTCTGCTGTCCCATTTGGACGGACATTACTAACAAGTTCTTGGTCTGCTAACGTTTCTAACAGTTTACCTTGTTGGTCTTGCGTAATCTTCTCTTTCGCTTCAACTAAAACCGTTGTTTGAGCAAGGTCACCTTTCTCAAACTTCTCTTCTAAAATTTCATATCCTACTCTTGATGGCATATCCTTAGGGAATGATTTCATCGTGTCAAACTCATATTTTAAGTTCAGCATATTGAGAGCTGATGCCAGCATGATTAAACCAATGACCGTTATCGAAATGACCGGTTTTTTCACCACGAAACGTCCAACTTTACTCCAAATGGAGTTGGTTTTAATCGTATCCTCCCCAACCTTCGGAATTTTTGGCCAGAAGGACTTTCTGCCGAATAAAGTAAATAAGGCAGGTACTAATGTAATGGAAGCGAGCATAATGACAAACATCGCGGTGGCAAAAATCGGTGCAAAGTTCCGATAGTCGCCAAGCTCTGCGAAAAATAGCACCAGCATCGCTGCTAAAACCGTTCCCCCAGAGAAGAATACGGGCATTCCCGTTTCTCTCATTGCATATTTCATTGCATCAAATTTAGATTCATGTTTCTTTAATTCTTCACGATAACGCGAGAAAACAAAGAGTGAATAATCGATCAAGGCTGCGAATAAAAGAATCGTCATAATCGAATACGTCTGACTTCCTATCTCTAAACCAGCACGCCCCATTAATCCAAGTATCTGATTGACTACCTCATAGACAAATCCTGCAGCCAACAGTGGAATTAACGCTAATAATGGTGATCGGTAAATCACAATCAACAAAATCAGAATGAGACCTACAGTAGAAAGGATCAGTACCACATCCGCACGAGAAAACAGATTAACCGTGTCCACAGCAATCCCTGCAGGTCCAGTAATATTTAGCTCCAAATCAGTAGATTTTTCTACCATTTTAACCATTTTTTCTTGTGCTGTTCTCATTTCCTTTGATTCAAGTGAAGACTTAAACGTCAATGGCAATATCAACGTCGTTTGGTCCTCGGAAAAGAAACTTGCTGTGGCTTGTGGAGGCATACTTGTTAATGGAACGACTTCCTTTACCCCATCCATTTTTTCCACATCTTCGATGAAAGAAGTTAACTGTGAAATTTCCACTTTGTCATCCGATTGAAAGACTAAAATGGCTGGAATTCCTTCACTATCCTTAAAATACTGATCGACTTTATTCTGTGCCATGACAGATTTTGCATCTTTTGGAATAGAATCAATCTTCGTTACTTCATAGTCCTTTGCACCAGGAGCAAGGACGGCAAGTAATACGGTGACTACTAGCCAAATTCCGAGCGTCATCCACATTCCTTTTTTGGATGTAACCCGATCCGTGATCCACAGCAAGAGTGATTTCATATGCTCCACTCTCCTTATCATTTTTTAAAGTAACACAACTGTCACTTTCGCGAAAAAAATTAGTTAACACTATAATTATCTTGGAAAGTAACACTAGTGTCAATTAACTACTTGTGAACATTCCTTGACTAATCATTTCCTTCATCCCATGTACCCATTCCTCTTGCGGGATTCCAAAATGATTAGGAATGGCAACGGTTTGAAGGATCATTCCAATCATAAGACTGTTTGGAATATGTGGTTTGATTTTTCTTTCTTCTTTTCCAATATCAATAAAGCTCTGTAAATACTTATAAAGATTTAAAGGAAGATATGACAGCTTTTCTTTCGTTTCTTTATGCAGATCCTCGCGTGGCAACATTTCTTGGCCGATTTTAATTAAATGTTGTATTTCTGTTTTATTAAAAATAAACTCGATCAAAAAATCAAATTTGGCCTCAAAACCATCATGATTTTCCATTTCTGTTAATTCAAATAGGAATTGCTCCATTTCATAGACCATAAAGTCAGTTATTAATTCCTCTTTATTCTCGTAGTATTTATACAAAGCGCCCCTTGATACTTCTAATCGCTCTGCTAAATGACTAAAGGTAAATCCCTCATAACCGTGCTGTAAAAGCAGGTACTTTGTCGTTTGAAATAAATCAGCGGTATTGATTTTTCGTTCTCTTGCCATATGCTCACCTACTACTAAGTAATTCTTTGCATCTAAGTATATCATTTCCGTTAGAAAAAGGGCATGGCTCCCTAATTGCCTATTGACCAGAGACTAGAATGGATTATAATAATAGTGAGTAATCACTCATTTTGTATGAAGAGGAGGTTTTACAATGACATCCGCTATTAAAATTGAAAATGTAACTAAAAGCTTTGGAAAAAAACTTGTTTTGAACAACATTAGCTTAAATGTCGCACCTGGACAAATCTATGGTCTTATCGGGCCTTCAGGTTCAGGGAAAACCACATTGGTAAAGATTATTGTCGGCATGGACCGCCCGTCCCAAGGCTCCACCCATGTCTTGGATACACCCGTTCCTAGTTTGAACCTACTGCAGAAAATCGGCTATATGGCTCAGGCAGATGCCCTCTATGCTGATTTAACGGGAGAAGAAAATCTTGCTTTCTTCGCATCGCTTTTTAAGTTAAAAAAGGATGTACAGAAAAACCGTATAGCCTACGCCGCAAATTTAGTAAATCTAACGGCAGATTTAAAAAAGAGGGTTCAAAATTACTCAGGAGGAATGAAGCGCCGATTGTCTCTGGCTGTTGCCTTAATTCAAGACCCTGACGTATTGATTTTAGATGAACCTACGGTTGGAATTGATCCTGAACTAAGGCAATCCATTTGGGCTGAGTTATTCCGTTTAAAAAATGAGGGTAAAACCATTTTAGTCACTACTCATGTCATGGACGAAGCAGAAAAATGCGACCAACTCGCTATGGTTCGTGAAGGTGAGATCCTTACCAGCGGCTCACCAGCTGAATTAAAAGACCGTTACGGAATTAGCAGTCTTGAAGATGTTTTTTTAAAGGCAGGAGGGAAACGAGGATGAGAATAGCTGCGATGGTAAAAAGAATCATCCATCAGATGTTACGAGATAAGCGGGCTCTTGCCCTGATGATGGTTGCTCCCTTGCTGATCCTGACTCTGCTTCATTACTTACTCTCAGCTAACACGATTGACCCAAGGATCGGTGTGGTGAATGCTGATGATGCCCTTGTGGAGCAATTAAAGGATATGGATATTATCGTCAAAAAGTATGAGAAACTTGATGATGTAAAAGATCTTGTCATTGAGGATGAATTAGATGGATTTCTTCAGTGGAGTGATGATGAGATTATCTTAACGCTTTCTAATGAGCAGCCGTCTGCTGCAAAGGGTTTACAAATAAAGGTTCAACAGGCGATTGCTGCTGAGAAAGCGAAAGCTCAGGGTGAAAATCTTGCTGCTTTTATGCAAACTATTCAGAGCAAACTTCCTGGAGTCCCATTAAGCATGGAGCCCGTTAAAGCAGCGGATATTGATATATCTTATATTTATGGTGATGAAGATACGGTCTTTTTTGATCAGTTAAGTCCGATTTTAGTAGGCTTCTTTGTCTTCTTCTTCGTCTTTTTAATTTCCGGAATTGCCTTGTTGCGGGAAAGAACGACAGGTACTCTTGAACGGCTAGTCGCGACACCGATCCAGAGGAAAGATATCGTGTTCGGCTATTTGTTAGGCTACGGCTTGTTTGCGGTCATTCAAACGATCATTGTCGTAACATATGCGGTTACAGTTTTAGATATTACCCTTGTTGGTTCATTTTGGCTCGTCGTGTTAATTAACATCGTTTTAGCTCTTGTTGCCTTGTCGCTCGGTATTTTATTATCCGCATTTGCAAATTCCGAGTTCCAAATGATGCAATTCATCCCAATTGCGATAGTTCCTCAAGTGTTCTTCGCTGGAATTTTTCCTGTAGATGGGATGGCAAATTGGCTGCAGGTCATCGCGAAATGTATGCCAATGTACTATGGCGGAAGTGCTTTGGTGGATGTCATGTACAAAGGATTAGGATTCAGTGCAATCAGAAATGAACTCCTTGTTTTATTAGGCTTCGCTCTTGTCTTCATTGTCCTAAATGTATTAGCATTGAAGAAGTATCGGAAAATCTAATAAAACCTGTTTTATAAGGAGTTAACCATGTCAGAAGAAGAATTGATGATCCAACAGCTGTTTGATGAAGAGAAATTAACCGATAAGCAAAAAAAAATCCTGGTTGCCGCTATTGAATCTTTTTCAGAAAAAGGATACTCTGCCACTTCGACAAGTGAAATTGCAAAAAAGGCTGGAGTAGCCGAAGGCACCATTTTTCGTCATTATAAAACCAAAAAAGAACTATTAACATCCATTGTTGCACCACTCATGACACAGTTTGTGGCTCCATTTGTTGTCAATGATTTTAATAAAGTGCTGGATCAACAATATGACCGGGTTGAAGATTTCCTAAGAGCGACGATTGAAAACAGAAGAGCCGTTTTAATTCGGCTGCTTCCAGTTGTTAAAATCATGCTTCAAGAAATCCCCTTTCATCCGGAATTACGGCAGCAGTTTATTGATAAAATTGCCAAAACCATCTTTAATCGGGTTTCTGTGCTGATCAAAAGCTATCAGGAAAAGGGCCAAATTATTGAGATGCCGCCTGAAAGTGTTGCAAGGCTCGCGATAACCAATATCCTTGGATATTTATTTACCCGATATGTCCTTTTCCCAGAGAACAATTGGGACGATGAACTTGAAACAGAGCGTGTCATCCAATTTATTATGCATGGACTAGCAAAAAAGCCCTCAGAGAAATGAGGGCTTTTCGTGTTTTTATTTAATTAAACGTTTGATTAGTTTACCAGCTGATCTAATCAAACGTTTGATTAAAACCTCAAAAAGCGTTGCTATCTATAGGTTTATTGAACCTAATTAAACGTTTGATTTAATTGAGGTTATCCCTTCATTAAATACTCATTTCCATCTTCATCCGCAAATTGGACAAACGTCCCCCATTGCATGGTCTTCGGTTCATCGATAAAGTGAACGCCATTTGCTTTCATCTTCTCATACGTTTCCACCACATTTTCACAAGCAAACACAATCGATGCCTTTCTATTTTCATGTCCTTGCATCATTGATTTAGGATAAATAACGAGATGGGATTTGGCATTTTGTGGTCCAACCTCGAGCCAGTAAGCATTCGGACCCATCGGATACTCGGCGTACACTTCAAATCCCACTTTATTTGTCCAAAACTCCTTCGCCTTTTGCTGATCTTCTACATATACGGCAACTGTTGCAATTTCAGAAATCATCCTAAAATCCTCCTATACTATTTTTAAAAACTATTTTATCAAAAAACACAAGGTGACAGGTACCACTACTATTAAAAATAAGCACTAAATCAAAACTTTACTATTGATACTCGAAAATGCTCACAAAAAAACTGGATAGCCCAAAGACTATCCAGCTGTATGATTTATCACTGTCCACCCCAGAAGGACATTTGTACATTTGTGGTGCCTGTCACCCTACTTATTATGCCTCAACAATATTTGGCTGTTGGTAAACTTCGTTTTCGAATTCTCCAGTTATTTTGCTTGTTAGTACCCCAGATGTCATGGCGCCGCTTACGTTAAGAGCTGTACGTCCCATGTCGATTAAAGGTTCAACGGAGATTAGTAATCCGACAATAGCCACCGGAAGGTTCATGACAGAAAGTACGATCAAAGCTGCAAACGTTGCACCCCCACCGACTCCAGCAACACCAAAGGAGCTGATTGCGACAACAAGAATGAGAGAGATGATGAATCCTGGGCTTAATGGATCAATTCCGGCAGCTGGAGCTACCATTACTGCCAACATGGCTGGATAGATTCCCGCACATCCATTCTGACCAATTGAAAGTCCAAAGGAACCAGCAAAGTTTGCAATTCCCTCCGATACACCAAAGTCTTTCGTTTGTGTCTTGATTGTCATTGGCAGTGTTCCTGCACTTGTACGTGAAGTAAAAGCAAAAGTTAAAGTTGGTAATGCCTTTTTCACATAGTTAACAGGACTCAATTTTGCCAATGCTAGTAATAGTAAGTGGACTACGAACATGAGAATAAGTGCAACGTATGAGGCAATGACAAACTTACCTAACTTCGCTATCGCGGCATAATCACTTGTTGCTGCTACCTTTGTAATGATAGCTAGAATCCCATATGGAGTCAGACGAAGAATCAATGTTACGACTCTCATAGTAATGCTGTATAACGTATCAATAATCTTAGCGAAAAACTCAGCTTGTTCTGGTTGTTTTCGTTTTACTCCCAGGTAAGCAACCCCGATAAATGCCGCAAAAATAACGACCGCAATCGTTGAAGTTGCACGTGCACCCGTTAAATCTAAAAACGGATTGCTTGGAATTAATTCAAGGATTTGCTGTGGCATCGTCATCGCTTCAACCCCAACAACTCTCTCTTCTAACGCTGCATTACGTGCTGCTTCTGCTTCTCCTTCTGTTAACTCAATGCCATCAAGGCCAAATCCTAAAGCGGAGCCAATTCCGATGGCTGCAGAAATCGCTGTTGTGCCTAGTAATATTCCGATAACTAGGAAACTAATTTTCCCAATGTTTTTAGTTAACTTCAATTTCGTAAATGCACCAACGATCGAAATAAATACAAGTGGCATCACGACCATTTGTAATAACTTGACGTAACCGGTACCAACGATGCTAAACCAATTGATTGTTTCTGTTGTCACTTCAGATGTAGTTCCATAGATTAAATGAATAATAAAACCAAATATAAGACCTAAACCTAAACCCGCGAAGACGCGTTTTGAAAAAGATACATGCTTCTTTTGCATGATAAACAAACCATACATAAGCACCAGTAAAACCACGACATTCACAATAATTAATACTGCGTTCATCTTGGACTCCCCCTTTTAAATATTTTTATTATTAATATTATGAAAATATTAATACATTAATTCCTATCGGTCAAGTTGGAATTAGACTTTCTTTTATTAATATGAATAATATTCCTGGCAGGAAAAATAATACCAACAAATACGAACCAGAAGGAGAGTTATATATGGATAATAATGCCTACTGGTATGTTGGTTTGGTTACTTTAAGCATTCTTCTGATCATCTATATCTATCTAAAAACAAGAAATCCCCGAGTTTGGTTGCTTTTTCTAGCTGTGATTGGCCTTGGTTATATCATTGAGGCGGTGATTTATAATCTCTTAGACAGCTATCGCTATTATCCTAAAATTTTCAAACACAACCCATATTACGATAGTAATTTGGGTGCCGTCGCATCCAATGCCTTCGCCTTGCCTGCACTAGCCACCTTCATTAGTATTTTTCGAACAAATTGGGTCTGGATGCTTTTTTTTGTGGCACTCATTCACTTAATCGAATGGTTTTTCCTAAAGATTCATATTTACTCCCATAATTGGTGGAATAGTTGGTTTACATCCTTTGGTTTGCCTTTTTATTTCATTTCGGCAAAATTCCTTTATAAGAAATTACTTAAGCCAATGAAAGGATTTATGCATTCCTTAACCTTATTTTTATTGGTGGGGCCATTTTCTGGGATGTTTCACATCACGCCGATAATGATTTTTTCAAATCGCTACTATCAATTTGGGTTGTTCGAAAATCAATATCAAGATACAACGGCCTTTGCGGCCATTTACTACCTTAGTGCCAGCTTCCTATATGTTCTTATGACAAAAATCAAATGGAGAACGACCTGGATGAAATACCTAACCACCGTCATCTGTTTTGCCATCATAACGTTTCTCCTTAAAAAAGTTGGAATTCTCCACATTCAAGCATGGTGGGACCCCTGGTACTACATCAGCCTGCCAATCATCCTATTAGCCATCACACAGACCATCAGCCAATTCCTATACAATGGCCCTCGAAAAACAATGCCTGACCCCTTATAAGGTCAGGCATTGTTTTCGGTATTGTTTTTGGTGCCGTTTTCGCCACTGTCCACTCGAGGAGGACAAATGTACACGGCTGGTGACAGGCACCACTATTAGCACCTGCTACTAATTTTTAATAGGAATTTGGATGATAAAGGTGGTTCCTTTTCCGATTTCGCTTGAGATTTTGATGGTTCCTTGGTGGGTTTCGATGATCCATTTGGCGATGGATAGTCCGAGTCCGTGACCGCCCATTTGCCGGGATCGTGATTTGTCAGCACGGTAAAAGCGTTCAAATATGCGGTGATGGTCCTCTTTTTTAATGCCAATTCCTGTGTCTTGAACTTTGATACACAGTTCTTGATTGCTTTCCCATAAGGCGAGGCGAACATCTCCGCCATTGGGTGTGTATTTAATGGCATTGTCTAAAAGAATGTATAAAAGCTGGGACAGTCTTTGCGGGTCACCGTCCACCATGACACGGTCAGACGCCTCCAAATGGAGGGCAATCTCCTTCGAATCTGCCAGGGGCTGGACGGATTCAATCGCCTTCACTGCATAAGGGAGATAGTCGAACGTTTCCGTTCTCCGTTCGATAATGTTTGAATCTGAGCGGGCCAATGTTAAAAGGTCGCTTACGAGATTGGTCATTCGTTTTACTTCCTGTCTCATATTCGCAAGCAATTTTCCAGCGAAGTCCTCTTTTTCAGTATCTATCGTCATTTCCATCGCATCCACGGAAGATAACAAAACACTTAAAGGGGTCCGTAATTCATGGGAGGCATCGGCCACAAACTCACGTTGCCTTGCAAATGCTTTACTAATCGGGTCCATCGCTCGTTTTGACATCACAGCACTCAAAATCAAGGCAACACCAATAAAAATGATTCCAATCATTAAAAGGATAATCCATAACCATTTAAACAACTGATAAGCAAAAGAAATATCTTTTCCTACATACAGTTGCCCTATATATTGACCATCTTCATAGACAGAATGGCTCGCAATCAGCAGACGAATATTTTGCTTTCGTTCAGGTTGATTAAATTCTCTGAATTCCCCCCTACCACCAAAGCTCCTTTCTATTTCCAATGACTCCTTGCGAATTTCACTATCTCTGTGGACTCCATCTCCTAAAAGCCGTAGTAACGCTGGCCGTAACCGTTCATCACTTTCACTCCCCATGAGTAACTCACCATTCGTATTGACGACATAATAAAAGAATTGATTTACTCCGGCGAAGACAAGCTCCTGATTTTGAAAGCCGCGTAAGTCACTTTTTTGATTGGTCACTAAGTAATCCTCGATCAACTTAGCTTCCTGTTCCACTAATGTTTGAAGTTCTTGTTCTTGATTCTTTAAAATACTAAAGTAGAGGACCGAGTAGACAATCACACTAAACAGAATGAGAAATAGCAATAGCAAGCCACTATAAATTCGCGTTAGCCGCCTTTGGGTGCTTTTAAAAACATCCTTTTCTCCACGGTTAGTCATCATGCGAAAAACAGAAAGAAGGTTAGTTTTCAATCTTATACCCTACCCCTCTAATACTCTGGATTAATTCTTGTTTCCCTAACAGATCAAGCTTTTTGCGAATCAATTTCACGGTAGCATCAATCGTTTTAGGAGCCACCTCAGAATCAAATCCCCAAATTCGCTCAAGGATTACCTCTCGGGGAATGACCTGTCCCTTATTTTGCACCAATAAGTCTAATAGTTGAAATTCTCTTGGGCTTAATTGAATTTCCTCGCTGCCTAAGCGAACCGAATGGCTATTCCGATTTAGAATCAAATCTTTTATTTGGGTTTCCTCTTCTAAAATAGGTGCATAATTTCGACGTGAAAGAGCACGTAAGCGCGCTAGGAGTTCACCAATTTCAAATGGCTTCACCAAGTAATCATCCGCTCCCGAATCCAGACCTTCAATCCGGTCTTCCACCGTATCCTTCGCGGTCAACATCAAGATCGCACCCGAATAGCCCTGCTTTCGCAAACGGCGGCATACCTCCACTCCATCCCCGTTCGGCATCATCCAATCTAGGACTAGGACATCATAATGCGAGTTGACTGCATAATAAAAAGCATCCTCGCCTTCCATTACCCACTCTACCTTATATCCACTTTTCGTTAGCATATAAACAACTAATTCACCAAGCTGGGAATCATCTTCTGCTAATAAAATCTTCATCACCAAGAAACTCCTTCATCATAGTAGGATGATAAATTAAAGCTGATTCTTTATTTTAATGCCCCTGATTTAATAGAGCTTTTAGGAAAAAAGTTGTTCTACTCCTTGGAGTGTCTTCACTATATCAAATCTTATCACAGCTACCTGTAAATTAAGAAGGCTGCTGACGATAAAGTAGCCTGCAAATAGAGATTGGCCCAGCACGACCACTCCAAAAATTACAGCGGGAACCCTTTTGAACATGGCCAGCGGAGCAGTTTTTTCAGGATTTTTCTTCAAACTACGGCTCAATTCTCTCAAAGCATTATTAATCAATTGGACCAAAATCATCGATGATAGAAAAATACTAAGATGCATAATCGCTGCTTCATGCTTGTAATAAAGTGGGCCAGCTAATAAAACCACAAAGGAAAGTGCCCAAATAAAAGCAATAAAACTGCGGACTGAAAGTAGCAGCGCTAAAACGATTAAACCAATTAGCATAAGTAAAATAATAGAGTAACTTCCCTTTGCAACACTATAGAACAACATGATGGCTAGAACCGACGTCATGGTATAGCCAATGTACTTAATGATTCCCTGCTTAAGGGGAGAAATAACCTTTTCTCCCGATGGAGAAGTCTTCCCTTTTATTAATAATCGTTGGATGATGTCAGGGATCAACGTGTTAAACAGGGAAAAATAACTCCTTAAGAATGGAAGTCTCGTTATCAGCAACGCAGCAGCCAAATAAACGAGGGTGAGCGTCATTGTATTCACGTTCCAAACTCCTTTCTATTAAAAAAGCTCTGTTTTCACTGACATTGTGTTTGAAAAATAAACGGAGAAATTCCGTTTAAACTGGGAAATACCATATTTCCTTGATAATAAAGGTAGTTTTTCCGCTTATCTTATCCAAATCTATGGATTTTGTCTTTTTTTGAGCAGTTAAGGGAAATTTCTCCGCTTATATCTGCCTTTAAAGCCTCCTCAATCTACATTAGCCGGAATTTCTCCGGTTATGGATTCTCTAACTCCAACACGAAAATCAGCAATGAATAAAAACCAGAGCATTCTATCAAAAAAGGGAGCACTCTCACCTGCCTTGTGCCCCCTCTCCTATCTCAAATTAGTTTTTTACAAGTAACTCTTTTTCGTTTTTTAGTTTCTCAAGTTCTCTTTCAAGTTCCTCGTTGTTTACATACGTTTGATAGGCAGCATCCTGCTGGGCTAAAGAGTTAGAGAAATGGCTGCCTGCCTGAACCTGCGCTTCCATCAGCATGATCTGCTCTTCTGCTCGTGCTACACCTCTTGCGATATTGTCTGTTTGGAATGTAGCCGTAGCCTGCTGAATCTGCTTCATCGATTGCGCCACATTCGCTCTGGAAGCCAATAGAATCTTCTTATGCTGTAATTCATTATAGGACTCTTTTAACTCGTTTATTTTATCGATCAGGATTTCAGTCTGAGCCTTAATCGCTTCATATTGTTGCTGATATAGCGCTAGTTGTTTTTCGTTTGTTAGTTTTTCTTGAACAGCTATTTTTGCGATTGTATCCTCGCCTTGCTCAATCGCTAGTTTTGCCTGGCGGGTTCTCTTTGTTACTAATCCTTCTGTTTCTAATAGGAGATTCGCCTGTTTTTTCTCCACAAGAATTTGCAATGATAATGCTTTCTGCGCTTTGACGATTTCTTCCTCTAACTCTCTAGAATACTCATTCAACATCGCAATCGGATCTTCCATCCCATCTAATACTCCATTGACTTGTGCCTTTGTCATCGTTTTAATTCTTTTAAAAATACCCATTTTACTGATTCTCCTTTTTAGTTGGTAAATTCTTTTCCCATTGGTCTAAAACCTGGGCATTACGGTTAATAACCGTTGTATATGAACCTGTTACAGGTGTTTCAATCAAGCGCTGCATAGACGACTTCTTTGATTTATTACTTAACCATTTCACGAGAAGGACCACCACAGCTAGTCCAATAACAAGGAATAGTAGTAAGCCCATCCATGAAAAATCACTGCCATGATACGGAGCTCTCATAACCGCATGTGTTTCAAATCCACCATGATGACCTCTTCCACCTGGATGAAATCCTTTCATTACGACAACTTGTTGTGGTTGATTGGCAAACAGATGTAAGAAGAAGTTAACGATGAGTAGAATAGACGTGATTACGACACCGAAAAATATTGCTAGTTTTACTTTGGCCTTCATTTTGTTTTCCTCCTTTCGTTCTTGATAGTTTGTAGTTTAAAAGAGAATGGTGAAAACTTGGTGAAAGCAAAAGATTATCTAGTAAATTTTTTAAAAAATATCCTATCCGTAAGAAACTCTATAGTATAGTAAGTATTACTAGAAATTATTTAATTGAGAGGCTAACTTCATGTGGAAAAATAAAAATGTGTGGATTTTATTAACAGGGGAATTCATCGCTGGTCTAGGACTATGGCTCAGTATCATAGGAAACTTAGAGTTCATGCAGGAGAAGGTACCTTCAGACTTTTTAAAGTCCCTCTTGATGGCTACGGGACTTTTAGCGGGAATTGCCGTTGGTCCTTATGCTGGGAGGCTGACAGATCAAACTAGTAAAAAGAAAGTTATGTTGATGAGCGGATTTCTTCGGGCCGTTAGTGTTATTTTTATGCTGATCGCGATTGCCACTGGTTCAGTCTGGTGGATGGTTGTTTTCTTCATCTTTATTCAAATTTCAGCAGCCTTTTATTTTCCAGCGCTGCAAGCCGCGATCCCGCTTGTCGTTGCAGATAAGGATTTGCTTCAATTAAATGGCGTTCATATGAACGTTTCAACCCTATCACGAATTATCGGAACAGCGGCGGCTGGGATCCTTTTGGTGCTCCTCCCCTTATCGCTGCTTTATGTTGGTTCACTTGTCGCGTATATTGTCCTTTTCATTATGACTTGGTTCTTGGATATTGATGAAGATAGGGGTAAACAGCAAGCAGGTAAAGGCAAACAGGAGAAAACGAGTTTTAAGGATGTATTTCCGGTTATTAAAGGACTTCCCATTGTCTTTATGACCTTACTGATGACACTAGTTCCGCTCCTGTTTTTAGGCGGGTTCAACTTATTGGTCATCAATATCAGTGAACTTCAAGGAAGTTCTGCGATCAAGGGCTGGATCTACACGGCAGAGGGCGTTTCATTTATGATTGGTGCTTTTTTCATCAAGCAAATCAGCGACAAAATCTCACCTTACACGATATTATTTGGCAGTTCGATTCTCATAGGTTTATCTCAGCTCTTACTCTATTTTGCAGATATACCGATGTTAACGATCATTGCCTTTCTCATTTTTGGTTTTTCCGTCGGCAGCTTTTTTCCAACAGCCGCGACCATCTTCCAAACCAAAGTACCAAAGGACTTTCACGGCCGATTCTTCTCCTTCCGCAACATGCTTGACCGCATTGGCTTTCAAATCGTCCTAATCATCACAGGCTCCCTCCTGGACCTAATCGGCCTCCAACTCATGTGCGTCCTATTCGGCGGCCTATCCATCATCGTAACCTTGGCCTTCCTGGCTAAGCACAACCGCACGCAACAACAAGTAATCAAGCAAAAAGAATGACAGGCACTCGAAGGGTGCCTGTCACCGTTTATGCATTTAACCCCCATTTATGCATAAGTAAATGAATATTCAAGTTGAACCTTAGTTTATCCGTTAAATAAACTAAGGTTTTTTAATTTTCACAAAAATGGTAGAATCATACTATAAACTCATGAAATTATTTTCCAATAGAAAGGCGAACAATCAATGCTGAATCGACTAAAAAAATGGAATACATTACGTAACCAAATTTTGTTTATCTTCTTATTTGTTATGATCATTGTTCTATTGGTTGTCAGTCTGCTGACATTGAGACATGTTTCCTCTTTATTGAAAAATAATGCTGAAAAACAAATCCAACAAGTTGCAATTGAAGCAAATGGCCGAATAGAATCACTTTACGGGCAAATTAATATGTCTTCTAAGCTTGTCATAACAGATGAACGAGTCCAGCGAATTCTTACGGACGTCTATCAAGAAAAAGAAGTAAGCTTTAATGACCGTCAACAATTAATGGGACATATTAACAGAATAGTAGGAAATACGGATGGAATCTTTTCCTTTCAGCTCTTTTCTGGTAAACAGCGACGTGTTCTCCCCCTAGGTGAAGAGGCTTTAATGAACCGCATCGATCGAAAATGGATTGATGAAGCGAACCGGGCAAAAGGAAGAATGGTTTGGATTGGTGAGGATCCCATTGATAAAAACTACTTTCTAGCCATCCGCAGGGTCAATTTAATAGAAAAACAGTTTAGGAATATTGGTTATCTTCTCATTAGTATTGACCGTAATCATTTTAAATTTGAAAATGAAGCCTATGAAGATGATCAATATACGATTCTTTTAGATCAGGACCAGAAACCCATTTTTCGAAATTATCATGGTAACATAAACAGCATTATTAATAGTGATGAAAACATTGTTCAGCTAAATCATCAGGATTATATTTTGACAAAGCAATCATCGGATCTCACAGGGTGGACTGTATTCATATTAACCCCTGTAAGTGAACTTACAGAAGGAATGTCAAGGATTCGAACAGGATTTATTTTATCTGGAGTTGTCGGTTTATTCATTTTTACGATTTGCTCCTTTTTCCTTTCAACCATCATTACAAGGCCCATTGTTAGATTAACGAGAACCATGCAGCGCGCAGGAGAAGGCTCATTAACACTGAATCCAAGTGTGGCTTCCGTCAATGAAATTAATGAATTAAATAGTACGTATAATCAACTTGTGAAAGTGACAAACCATTTAATCCAAATGGTTTATCAAAAAGAGATATTAAGGAGCCAAAGTGAACTTAAAGCCCTTCAGGCACAAATTAATCCACATTTTCTCTTCAATACTCTCGATGCCCTTCATTGGTCACTGGAGGAAAAAGATGAAGAGGAATTATCTGAACTTGTCCTTGCCATGTCCAACTTATTTCGATATACCATTACAAAAGAAACCGATGATGATTGGGTATTTTTGAAGGATGAAATCAAGCATATCGGCGACTATATGGAAATTATGAAAATGCGTTTTGGAGATCGATTACAATGGCATATCTCTATTCCTATAGAATACGAGCTTGTAAGAATACCGAAACTGATCATACAGCCATTGGTAGAAAATGCAATCTTGCATGGAGCAGGAAACAAAGTCGGAGATTGTCTGATTTCCGTAACGGTTGAACCAGTTCAAAGGGAAGACAAAGAATGTATACGCATCACGGTTCAAGATGATGGTTCTGGTATGGATAAAGAACGGCTTGATTGGATTATTCAATCCATGAAATATGGCGGTACGTCCTCCATGACCGGAAAAGGAATCGCAATTTCCAACGTTTACAAGCGCTTAACATTGTATTACAAAGGAATTTTACATTCTGACCTTTTGATTGAGAGTAAGTTAAACGAGGGTACAAGGATTTCATTTGAACTACCGATTACGGGAGGAGAATAGCATGTTTACGAAAAATATCCTAATCGTTGATGATGAACCTAGAACAAGGCAAGGCCTGCAGAGAACTCTAGAAAGTTGGAATAACAGTGAATTTACCATCCTCTCCGCGGAAAACGGTGAGGAGGTCATGAAAATTATGACGGAAAAGAAGATTCATATTTTACTGACTGATATCCGCATGCCTGAAATAACCGGTTTACAACTATTAAAAAACATCAAAGAAAAAGGTCACTCTCCCGTAGTGATTGTCATTTCCGCATACTCAGAGTTTGAGTATGCTCAGGAAGCATTACGACTCGGGGTGGTGAATTATCTTTTAAAGCCTATCGGTAAAAAAAAGTTAATTGAAGCCGTGGAAGAAGCCGTTAAGGTGCTTGAAAAACAAGTAAGAGTCGGGCTGATTGAAAAAGTAGTGGATGAAAAAATTGTCGATGCCAATACGAAAATGGATTCAACCAAAGACACGATTCGCAAAGCGATTAGCTATATTGACAAACATTTAAAAGAAGAATTAACCCTTAAAGATGTGGCTGCTCATGTTCACTTGAATTCAAGTTATTTTAGCGTATTGTTCAAGGAGCAAGTCAAGCTTAACTTTAGTGAATACGTGACAAGACGCAGAATTCAGCGGGCAAAAGAATTAGTAATTTCAACCAAGCTGCCGATAAATGAAATTGCTGAAATGGCAGGCTATAAAACCGCTAAATACTTTATAAAAATCTTCAAGGAAATGGAAGGAATGACACCAAGTGCTTATCGAAAAACAAGTAATGAAAGCGATTTCTAAAAATGGTGGTATTTTTCCTAACCTCAGTGCCCTTTAATGATGATTACAACGATGGTAGATTTAAATAGTAAAGGATAAATACACATTAAGGGGGTTTCAATTGATGAAAAAGAAAGCGTTTACCGCTGTATTGTCTTTGGCATTAACGAGCGGGCTTATTTTAGGAGGTTGTTCATCATCTTCTTCTGGATCATCGGAGGATTCAGGTAAGTCAAGTAGTGACAAAACCGTTGTAAAAATGATGCATCTATGGCCTGAAGGAAGTTCAAATGCCCAATATTCAATTGTTGATGACATTATCAAGGCCTACGAAAAAGAAAATCCTGATGTTGACATTCAGACGGAAATTTTAGGAAATGAGCAGTACAAAGAAAAAGTCAAGGTATTATCTGCTTCTAATGAATTACCAGACGTTGGGATTACTTGGGCAGCTGGATACATGCAACCATTTGTTGAAGGAAATATGTTTACACCATTAGATGATATTGTCCAAGAAGACAAATTCGTTGCCGGTACACTCGATGCTTTCTCGGTTGACGAAAAGCCATACGCTATTCCTCTTGAATTAAACATTACCCCAGTGTATTACAACAAGGAAATTTTTAAAAAGCATAACCTAGAGGTTCCAAAAACATATGATGAGTTTTTAAAAGTGGTTGAAACACTTGTTGATAAAGGTGTTACTCCAATCACGTTAGGAAACAAAGACCGCTGGACAGGATCCATGTGGTATATGTACCTTGCGGACCGAATTGGCGGCCCAGAAGCCTTAAACAATGCCATCAATCGTACTGGAAGCTTTGAAGATCCCGCATTGGTTAAAGCAGCAGAAGAAATCGAGAAACTAGTGAAAATGAATGCATTTGTTAAAGGATTTAACGGCTTATCAAATGATGAAGCGAAAGGGTATTTCATGAATGAACAAGCAGCTATGTATTTAATGGCGACTTGGGAATTACCAAACTACACGACTAGCCCTGATGTGGATCAGAAATTTAAAGACAAAGTTGGTTACTTTAAGTTCCCTACCTATGAAGGCGGAAAAGGCAATATTGACAGCTATGTTGGCGGCCCTGGTGTTGGATTATTCGTATCTGAACAATCGAAAGTAAAAGATGAAGCGAAACAATTTGTTTCTTATTTAGTGGAAGAATGGGGCAAACGTTCCGTGGTTGACGCTGGTGTTATTCCTGCAACGGTTGTAGATACATCCAATGGTGACCTTGATCAGATGTACATTGACATCCTAAAAGATTTAGGAAATGCGACAAACCTAACACTTTATGCAGATGTTCAAATGTCTGCTGGCGTAGCAGATGTGCACTTAAATCAAATTCAAGCATTATTCGGCGGACAATCATCTCCTAAAGAGTTTACCAAAACACAAGAAGAGGCTCTTGCTGCTGAGAAATAATAATTCCTTAGAAGGAGGGCATATTGCTGAAAAATATGCCCTCTTCTTTATAGAAAGGAAGGGAACAAACCAACATGAAAAATGTGATGTCGAATAAATATGTTATTGCCCTTTATACACTCCCAGCCTTACTTCTCATTCTAGTCCTTATCTATATTCCCATTACATTATCAGGATATTATGGTCTCATGGATTGGGACGGAATTGGCGAAATGAAATTTATTGGCTTAGAAAATTATGTCACCCTCGTTCAGGATAAAGTTTTCTGGACAAGCACATGGCATTCTTTTCAATTAGCGATTTTCTCCGCGGCTAGCTTACTGCTATACCTAGGAATTTCACTCGTTCTAGCAAGCAAAATTAAGGGATCAGATTTATTACGAAAGATTTATTTAATTCCAATGCTCTTATCCTCTGTTGCCATTGCTCAGCTTTGGATGAAGATTTTTGACCCAACGAACGGCATGGCTAACAAATTACTTGAGATGTTTGGCGTGGAAAATACACCGATTTGGTTAGCCGATCCGGCCGTCGCGCTTTACGCAATCTTTATCCCAGTCATTTGGCAGTATGCCGGCTTTTATATCCTTATTTATTATGCAGCCTTAAAAAATGTACCGGAAGAAGTAATTGAGGCAGCGAAAATTGATGGTGCTAGCGCCTTGCAAATCGCTTTTAAAATTAAATTACCACTGATTTCCGGAGTATTTAAAGTAACGATTATGCTTGCAGTAGTTGGATCATTGAAATATTTTGATCTCATTTATGTTATGACTGGCGGAGGGCCAAACGGAGCAAGTGAAGTAATGGCCTCCTATATGTACAAAGAAGCATTCAAATTAAATAACTTCGGTTACGGTAGTGCCATCGGATTTGGACTATTAATCATTTGTCTTGTCATGACTTGGTTAACTTCGAAACTAACGAAATCTAACGATGATGTTCAATTTTAAGGGGGAGTGAAACAAGATGAGTGAGGTTAGTACACAGCAAGCAACAACCAACCTTTCCGTACCCAATAACACGAAGAAATCTTACTTGAACAAAATCGGATTTGGATTTCTTTATTTAATATTAGGGATATTTGCAATTATGCAGATCTATCCATTAGTTTGGCTGGTGTTCTTTTCACTGAAAACCAATCAAGAAGTGTTTGGAATGTCACCTTTCTCTTTACCGCAAGACCCGCAATGGGAGAACTATACAAAAGCCTGGACTTCTGGAAATATCGGACTCTACTTTTTCAACAGTGTTTGGATTACAATCTTATCCGTTGTCCTAACGATTATTCTAGCTAGTTTCGTAACTTTTGCTGTTACACGGATGCAATGGAAACTAAGTGGTCTCGTTCTCGGACTATTTTTAGTGGCTTATATGATCCCGTTGCATTCAACCTTAATTCCTTTGTTTAATATGTATAACAATGTGAATTTAATAGATAATCCGGCATCGATTGTTTTGTCGTATACCGCCTTTAACTTACCGTTAACGATTATGATTTTACTAGGCTTCTATAAAACATTCCCTCGTGAAATTGAAGAAGCCGCGGTAATGGATGGATGCTCGGTACACCGGATCTTTTTCCAGGTCACCCTTCCCATGACTGTACCTGTACTGTCCACTACAGCTATTATTAACATGATTTACAACTGGAATGAATTTGTCTTTGTCAACACCTTCATTAGTTCGGACAATTTTAAAACCCTAACGGTTGGGATTAATAATTTCGTAGGTCAATATTTAACAGATTGGGGCGCAATTGGTGCCACGCTTGTCATCAGTATTGTACCTATTCTCCTTGCCTTCTTATTCTTAAGTGATAAGATCGTTGAGGGGATGGCGGCAGGTTCGGTCAAAGGTTGATCGGCAAGAAATCTACAAAATGGAAAAAGACAGATAAGAAAGGATAAAACACCTTCTTATCTGTCTTTTATTTATTAGGTTTGTTGCTTCTTTTTTTCCACCTTTGTAAAAGCAAGATAACATGGCGCCATTATAATGGCAGCTGATAGACTGCCGAAAAAGAAAAATCCTAAGCCTGGAAGGAACTTTACCACAAAGAACAATGCGACAATACCCGCAATCATAACAAGATTTTCAAGGGGATGAATGATCATGATCAAAAAAGAATTTTTGATTATCTGGATCAGCTTCAATTCATAATGAACGTAAACCGGGAACAGGTAGAACATGGTCATGACGATGACAAATAACAACAAATAAAGAGGGATTTGAAGCGCATTGGTAAAACTGTTCCCCATATTCTTCATGAAAATGAAATCCACAACAACCAATCCACCTATTACTGCCATAATCAACCCCAGCCCATTGCTGCGAAGGAACTCCGATTTATAGGTGCTCCAAAAGGTTCGGAAAATCGGAATATCCCCCTCCCCCTTTAACCATTTGCGAATAATCGTGAACATTGAAACTGTGGCAGGAAAAAATCCAAGGACGACTAAACCGACTAACGAGAAGGCAAGCCATAATATATTAATATAAGCAAATTTGCTAATCCATTCCGTGGCGGAATAAATCCGACTGACCGTTTTCGTTTGATACAAACAAATCCCTCCAAACCCGCAGATAAGGCCTTATCACATTTCAATTAAACTGAATAATTTTATTATATAGCAGTTTTCTATCAAGTTGGACCCTTCTCAAAAATTTAGCAAGAAGAAGGTAAGGCCTCCTTTATTTAATACGGTCCCCTTATAGAATCCTTCACTTTTTCCTGATAGAAGCGTTGAATTTCTAGCTTCTCTTCCTCAGAAAAAGGCCTTGTATCTAATGCTAAGAGATTACCGTTTACTTGTTTTACATTTTTAAAGCCGGGAATAACACAAGTGATTTCTTTGTGATCCAAAATCCAGCGCAGGGCTGCACTAGCCATTGAATCTCGACCGTCTGCAATCCATCTTAAACCATCTGCTAATTGGACACCTTTTTTAAACCCAAGACCCGCAAAGGTTTCACCCACATTAAAAGCCTCACCATTTTCATTAAAATGGCGGTGATCATCCGTCTCAAACACATGATTACTTGTAAATTTACCGGTTAATAATCCACTAGCAAGCGGTAAGCGAACGAGGAGACCGACACCCTTCGAGTATGCATCAGGGATTAATTTCTCTAATGGCTTTTGACGGAACATATTAAAAATAACCTGTAGGCTTTTCACATTCTCATGCTCCAAACAGATAAGACCTTCTTCCACTGTTTCCACGCTCACACCATAATGACGGATTTTCCCCTCAGCCTTTAACCGATCTAATACTTCAAAAACACTTCCATCCTTCAAAATTTCCGTTGCCGGGCAATGGATTTGATACAAATCGATGGTCTCTCGGTTTAAACGGCGAAGACTATCTTCACAGTAACGGCTTACCGCTTCATAGCTGTAATTTTTCGGATCGAAAATGTCTCCCTGCCGGCAGAATTTTGTTGCGATGTAGATTTGGTCTTCCTTTCCCTTTGTTGCCTTAGCCAACAACTCTTCGCTATGGCCATCCCCATATACATCGGCCGTATCAAAAAAGTTCACACCCTGATCCATCGCATATTCTAAGGATCTCAAAGCTTCTTGGTCATCGGTCTTGCCCCATGAACCGCCAATTGCCCATGTTCCAAAACTAACCTCACTAATTTTAATTCCTGTATTTCCTAATTCACGGTAGTTCATTTGTGCAGCCTCCTATTTAAAATGACTTCTTTTTTCAAACGCTTGCTACATCAGATGATGGGTATCAGATCCCATGCCGTTTCTATTTTCCATCATCGCCCCTGCTTGCTAAAAAGAGCTGACCAAATGCCAGCTCTCAAGTATCACTTTCTATACATTCTTAATTGCTCATTTAATTCCTTTGTTTGCTTATATACCTGATGGTAGATTGAAAATAAGTTCTTGTAAGCTTCCACATTTTCTGGAATCGGCTCATACGATTTTGCTGTTTGGATAAAGGTTTCCGCACACTCCTTCAATGATGAATACCAGCCGCAGCCATATGCCGCTAGCATCGCAGCCCCCATTCCAGGACCCTGTTCGCTTGTCAGTTTTTCAATTTTTGCATTAAAAATATCCGCCTGCATTTGCAGCCATGTTTCATTTTTTGCACCACCGCCGATGGAGATAACCGTATCGATTTTCTTACCGCTGCTTCTAAAAATCTCAATGGACTCATTTAAAGAGAACGTAATTCCTTCGAGAACGGCGCGGGCAAAGTGCTTGCGCTCGTGAGAAGCATCAACACCGATGAAGCTGCCGCGAATAGTAGAATCCGCGTGTGGTGTTCTCTCACCAACGATATATGGTGTAAAAAGTAAACCGTTGCTGCCTGCTGGCACTTCATCCACACCTGCTAAGAATTGGTCAAATGCCTCTTCCTTCGCAAATGTATCTTTAAACCAGCTCAAGCTGTAGCCCGCAGCTAGCGTTACGCCCATTGTATAGTAAGCATTTTCTTCACTGTGGTTAAAGTAATGAACCTTGCCTTCAAAATCGAGGTCATTTCGCTCTTCATAGGAAAGAACAACACCAGATGTGCCGATACTTGCTAACGTTTTCCCTTCAGACAAGATTCCTGATCCAATTGCACCGCAAGCATTGTCTGCTCCACCCGCAATTACTTTAGTAGCTTTTGAAAGGCCTGTTTCTTGCGCGAATTCAGCAGTAACCGTACCCACAAACTCATGAGATTCTACTAACGGCGGACAGAAAACTGCTGAAAGACCAAATGCATCTAACACTTCACTGCTCCATTTGCGCTCTGCAACGTTTAACAATAATGTTCCGGCGGCATCAGAGTACTCCATATGGATGTTTCCTGTGAGACGATAACGAAGAAAATCTTTTGGTAGCAAAAACACGCTAGCACGTTCAAATATCGAAGGTTCGTACTCTTTTACCCAGAGTATTTTTGGCAAAGTAAAGCCCTCTAACGCAGGGTTTTTCGTTACTTCTAATAAACGCTCTTTGCCGACTACGTCATAGATTTCCTGACATTGTTTTGTCGTTCTAGTGTCATTCCACAAAATCGCGTTTCTTAGCACTTGGTTGTTTTCATCTAATAACACTAAGCCGTGCATCTGTCCAGAGAAGCTGATGCCTTCGATATCATTTACGTCTCCATCAAATTGTTGGATGAGTTCCGTTAAGCCTGCTGTTGTTTTTGCCACCCATTCTTCTGGATTTTGCTCGCTGTAGCCTGATTTTTCAATAATAAGTGGATAGGATTTAGAAACTTCCTGACAAACCTCACCGTTCTGATTCACAAGTAAGATCTTTACAGCACTGGTTCCAAGGTCAACACCAATTACATACTTCATCCCGTATCATCCTTTTCAAAAAAGTGCTGGAAGAATAAGCTACCAGCACTTTTTTATAAATTTAAATTAAACTGTCACACTAGAAAGAGTTTCAAGTAGATATTGGTTAATCGTTGCTTTAAGACGCTCTGTTCTGCCAGAAGTGTTCTTGATTTCTGTTAATCCAAGGGCGTACGCTTCAAGCTCACGGAGGTTCGTTTTGCCTTCAACGATTTCTAAGCCGATCCCTTTTGTATAGCTGCTGTAGCGCTCTTCGATGAAGCTGTCTAGAACTTTATCTTCAATTAATTTGTTCGCAACTTTTAGGCCGATTGCAAATGCGTCCATACCAGCAATGTGTGCGTGGAATAAATCTTCTGGTTCGAATGAGCCACGACGTACTTTCGCGTCGAAGTTCAAGCCACCTTTACCTAGACCGCCATTTTTCAAGATTTCGTACATAGCTAATGTGTTCGTGTATAAGTCAGTTGGGAATTCGTCCGTATCCCAGCCCAGTAAGGTATCACCTTGGTTCGCGTCAACAGAACCAAGCATACCGTTAATACGTGCAACGTGTAGCTCATGCTCGAATGTGTGACCCGCTAATGTTGCGTGGTTTGCTTCGATATTGAATTTGAAGTAGTCTGTTAGGTCATATTTTTGTAAGAATGCTAGACCAGTAGCTACATCAAAGTCATATTGGTGTTTTGTTGGCTCTTTTGGTTTTGGCTCGATTAAGAATGGAACGTTTAAGCCGATTTCTTTTGCATAATTAACTGCCATATGGAAGAAGCGTGCTAGGTTATCTTGCTCAAGCTTCATATTCGTATTTAGAAGGGTTTCATAACCTTCACGGCCGCCCCAGAATACATAGTTTTCTGCGCCAAGCTCTTTTGCTACCTCCAACGCTTTTTTCACTTTTGCTGCGGAGTAAGCAAACACATCTGCATTCGGAGAAGTTGCTGCACCGTGAACATAGCGTGGATTAGAGAACATGTTTGCAGTGTTCCAAAGCAGTTTAGTCTTGCTAGTCTTCATGTATTCTTTAATCATGGAAACGATCACGTCTTGGTTTTCATTTGTTTCTTTTAATGTGCTTCCTTCTGGTGCGATATCCACATCATGGAAAGCGAAGAAAGGAACATTTAATTTTTCAAAAAGTTCAAATGCTGCTTCTACACGTGCTTTTGCTAAATCTAGACCTTGGAGACGATTCCAAGGGCGAATTGCAGTTCCTACGCCGAATGGATCGGTGCCATCAGCTGTGAATGTATGCCAGTAGGCAACAGAGAAGCGAAGGAGCTCCTCCATTGTTTTGCCGTTAACCTTTTCCTCTGGATTATAATACTTGAATGATAAAGGATTTTTAGATGTTGCACCTTCAAATTGAATTTTGCTAACGTTTTCAAAATAAGCCATTGATGATTCCTCCTAAGAGATTAGATTTTTTTAAATCACTTTGTAAATGCTTACATTTAATTATTGGAATCTATTAACCTTTGACAATATGAATTATAGCACCACAATCTTAGTTTGTCTATTGAATAAACTAAGATATTAAAATTTTTACGAAACACCACATTAAATTAAAGTTACCTCACTTCTGGATTCAATAGATTTATAACAAGCATCAATCACCCGCATATTTTGAAGGGTATTTTTTCCTGAATAACAAGGCACTAATTCTTTTAGAATCGTATTTGAAAAATGTTCAATTTGCAGTTTATATTGATCACCAGCTACACTCTCCGTCCGGTTGCCGATGTGAATCACAGCTTCATGTCCAACCACATCAGGCCGAAAGGCATTCGGTACGATAATCCTGCCTTCGGTTCCTACAATCTCGTATTCCTGTCTGAATGACATATCGAAACTGGAATCAAACACACAATTCACGCCATTCTCCAGCTTCATATGGACAATCGCTGATAAATCGATTCCTGTTTCAGGGTCCTGTTCCGCAAATGCCTCTATCGTGATGGGTTCAGATCCGAGTAAGTTCCGAATCGCATGAATACAGTAACAACCAACGTCATAAATACTGCCTCCGCCCATCTCCTTGTTCATTCGAATGTTTATTTTTCGATCTTTTAGGAAAAAAGAAAAACTTGCCCGCATGAATTTGATTTCACCAATCTCTCCCGCAACGATGATCTCTTGTACCCGCTTGTGTTGAGGATGAAATTGGTACATAAAAGCTTCCATGAATTTCACATTGTTGTCTTGGCAAGCTTTTATCATTTCCTCTGTTTCTTCCACTGTCAGCGCCGCCGGTTTTTCGACAAGGACATGCTTCCCATGCTTAGCTGCTTCGATCACCCAATCCTTATGTAAATGATTCGGAAGCGGGATGTAAACGGCTTCAATTTCAGGATCCTTTAACAGCTTCTCATAGGAATCATAGTGATTTGGAATGGCAAATTTGTCAGCTACTTCCTTGGCCTTCGGACCTCTGCTAGCAATTCCAACTAACTCCGCATTGTCCGAACGCAAAATCGAAGGTATCACCTGTGTCTGGCCAATAGCTGCGGTACTTAAAACTCCCCAACTGACTTTTCTCATTTTATCGATCCTTTCTTAATGAATCTCGCACTAAAAGGGAATAACTGTATTCATTATACCATTGAGTCCGCAAGTTTGTATATTCAGTGAACAAAGTTTGTGATAATATAATGATAACTAGTTAACAAGGAGTTTTTGTACGTGGCAACCATCACATGGAATCAACAAGTAGTAAAAAAAAATAACAAAGCGCTCGTTTTACAACTCATTATGGAAAAAGAGCCGATTTCAAGAGCAGACATCGCTCAAGTATCTGGTTTGCACAAGGCAACGGTATCCTCTTTAGTAAATGAATTATTAGATGAGGAACTTATCTTTGAAAGCGGACCAGGGGAATCAAGCGGTGGCAGGCGCCCAGTTATCCTCCATTTCAATAAATCAGCCGGCTATGCGATTGGAATTGATATCGGGGTTAACTATGTACTATCTGTTTTAACCGATTTAAAAGGCAATATTTTGATTGAGAAAAATGAACGTGTCAATCGGACCCCTTATCCATCGATTATGAGTAAAATTCAAAATATGATTGGGGCAATTATGAAGGAGATGCCAACCAGCCGCTATGGTGTTGTTGGCATCGGTGTCGGTGTTCCAGGTATCGTCAACAAAAGTGGCTCTGTCCTGCTAGCTCCAAACTTAGGTTGGATGAACATTGCCCTAAAAAAGGACCTTGAGGACTTATTCCAGGTTCCCGTTATTATTGAAAACGAGGCAAATGCCGGGGCTGTTGCGGAACAACAATTCGGTGCTGGTCAAGACTATAAAAACATGATTTACATTAGTGCAGGTATCGGAATCGGTGTAGGGATTATTTTAAACAAGGAATTGTATCAAGGTAGAAATGGATACTCTGGCGAAATGGGACATATGATCATTGATCTTAACGGGAAACCTTGCAGCTGTGGCAGCAGAGGGTGTTGGGAAGCGTATGCTTCTGAAAATGCCTTGCTTGAGATGGCGAATCAAGATTCGCTTGAGTCAATGATTGGATTGGCTGAAAAGCGAGAGGAATCCGTGCTACATCATTTTGAGGAAATTGGAAAATACCTCGGATATGGTATTAATAATATTATTAATACTTTTAACCCTGACCAGGTGATCTTAGGAAACCGATTAGCATTAACAAAAGAATGGATTGAACAGTCAATTCGGAACACGATTGCAAACCATACCCTCGCACATCACCAAAATGAATTGCAATTAGCTTTTTCGCGGCTTGGAAAATATTCGACTGCATTAGGTGTGTCTGCTTTCGTCGTTGAGAACTTTATCAAGGAAGAAGCCAAAACATCATAATCTTAAAACCCTGCTTTCCGAAAGCGGGGTTATTTTTTTTTCGATTGGCTCTGTTATTATTATTCATTGTTGATTTTCGTTGTATAGGAATTCATAGGCGGAGAATTTCCGGTTATTTTAGATTGAGGAAGCTTAGAAGCAGATATAAGCGAACAAATTCTGCTTATCTACTCCAAATAAGAGAAAATCTATAGATTTTGATCAGATAAGCGGAAATACTACCTTTATTTATAAGGAAATAAGTGTATTTCCCAATTTAAACGGAATTATTCCGTTTATTTTTTAAGCACAGTCAAGCCAACCGTGACTTCGGATAATAATTGGAATTAGAAAAAGGGCCGCCCCCAAGGACAACCCCAATACCTCTTATGACGCTTTCTCGTTGACCTTCATTTTCTTCATCCATAAGCTTTCCATTTGTTCCAGTGTTTTTCCCTTTGTTTCTGGTACCCACTTCCATACAAAGATGGCAGAAAGGACACTCATTAGACCATAGAAACCATAGGTCATTCCACCGCTATATTCCATCATCATTGGATAAGTCGATGAAATAAAGTAGTTAGCCGCCCATTGTGCCGCAACGGCAATCGCAACAGCCTGTCCGCGAATTTTATTAGGAAAAATTTCTGATATCAACACCCAGCAAATCGGTCCCCAAGACATCATAAAGGAAGCTGTGTAAAGAATGATAAAAACTAACGTACTTATGCCGATGATATTTGCAAAGGCTAGTCCTGCTACACCAAACATCCCTATTGCCATCCCTATCGAACCTGTTATTAATAAAGGTTTACGTCCCCATTTATCAACTGTATAAATAGCAACAACTGTGAAGATTACATTTACAAGGCCCATAACAATTGTCTGTAACATCGAAGCATCCTTCGCGGCTCCCATACTTTCAAAAATACGAGGAGCATAATAGAGAGCTACATTAATTCCGACAAATTGTTGAAAGACTGAAAGCAAAATCCCTACGACTATGACCAACTTTCCGTAAGCATATATCTTTTCGGCCTTTGAATTCGATGATAACCGGACATTATTTTTAATCTCATTTAAAATAGACTTCGCTTCGGCAGCACCATTGATTTTTGTAAGAACCGTAAGTGCTTTTTCATTTTGATTTTGCATGGCTAGATAACGTGGTGTTTCTGGAACAAAATATAATAATAGTGCAAATAAAATGGCTGGGATCGCTTCAGAACCAAACATATATCTCCAACCAATATCATTAATCCATTCAATTGATTGTCCATTGGCAATACCCCAATTGACAAAATAAACAACGAGCATCCCGAAAATAATCATAAATTGGTTAAAGGAAACCATTTTTCCACGAATATCAGCTGGAGCGATTTCGCTAATATACATAGGGGTAATCGCTGAGGCCAAACCAACTCCGATTCCGCCAATGATCCGGTAGATATTAAACATAAAAAGCAAAGCTAAGCTTGGTTCTCCTTTTGTAAAAAACAAAAACTCTGGATATGCCGAACCAAGGGCAGAAATAAAGAAAAGAACAGCTGAGATAATTAACGAATTTTTCCGACCAAGTTTGGAAGCAAAATACCCTGAGATGATTCCCCCAAAGATACAACCAATTAATGCGCTTGATATCGTTGCACCATGAGCTAATGTCCCTAAACCTAGACTATCAATTAAATATGCTTGGACTGACTTCTCTGCACCGGATATGACCGCGGTATCGTATCCAAACAACAAGCCGCCTATAGCAGCAACAAGAGTAAGTGAGAAAATATAAAGCGCGTTTCGTTGTTTTTTCATAGTTTGCTATTCCTCCAAGTAGTTTTTTAGATTAATGGCTTTTATTTTCAACTCATATGAAAACGCTTGCTTACTAATATGTGAAAATTGTATCACCACTCCATAAGTTTGTCTATCAAATAAACTAAGTTTTTGGCCATGCCTATTTTTTATTTATTTGAGTCTTTTCTTGGTTAATCTGCAAAAAATCAGCTCTTTCCTTAAATCACAACTCAAAATCTATCCAGTGCAGACATGGTTAGAACACTCATATTACCTATTTCACGAACAATATTCTAAAAAGGTTAGTTTTTTGGATGTACAAAGTCGTTGTACTTAAGCTATACTAATTTTGTAAGTTTCTAAAAACTGTTAAGGGGAGAGCGTTATGGGGAAAAACTCAAGACCAAATGAACCTTTAGTTACTCATATTTTCACGGCAGATCCTTCTGCTCATGTCTTTGAAGGGAAGCTCTATATTTATCCTTCACATGACCTTGATCATGATGAACCATCAAATGACAATGGTGATCAATATAAGATGGAAGATTACCATGTTTTATCTATGGATGATGTTACCTCTTCTGTTGTCGACCACGGGGAAGCGCTTCACATTAAAGATGTCCCATGGGCATCTAAACAAATGTGGGCACCTGATGCTGCTTATAAAAACAACACCTATTATTTATTTTTCCCAGCAAGAGACCATGATGGAATTTTTAGAATTGGCGTCGCGACAAGCCCTAACCCTGCAGGACCTTTTACACCAGAAGAAAATTACATACCAGGCAGCTTCAGCATTGATCCGGCCGTTTTAGTGGATGTGGATGACCGTGCCTATATGTATTTTGGCGGTCTTTGGGGAGGACAGCTGGAAAAATGGCAAACAGGAGAATTTATTCAAGATGCTGAAGGTCCAGCTCCAACAGCACCTGCACTAGGGCCCATCGTAGCGGAATTAAACGAGGATATGCTGACGTTTAAAAGTGAACCGAAAGAAATCTCCATTGTGGATGAAAACGGCCATCCACTTCTAGCAAGTGACGAGGATCGGAGATATTTTGAGGGTCCATGGGTTCATAAGTACAATGGTCTTTACTATCTATCTTATTCTACCGGCACTACTCATAAAATTGTTTATGCGGTAAGTGAAAATCCACAGGGTCCGTTTGTTTTTAAAGGAACGATTCTTACTCCGGTTAGCGGCTGGACCACCCATCATTCGATAGTCGAATTTCAGGATAAATGGTATTTATTCTATCATGATTGCTCACTATCAGATGGCGTCGACCATAAGCGTTCAGTAAAATACACCGAACTAACTTATAACATAGACGGAACAATCCAAACCATTCACCCTTATGGGGAAAACAATTAAACTGCACGGCTGCCTTCATTCTATTTGGAGATATGCACCTGCCCGACATACAAAAAAGAGCCAAACAAATTGTTTGGCTCTTTTTACTGTCCACCCCAGGAGGACAAATGTCCACGAGCGGTGCCTGTCACCGATATTCTATTAACCTATTTTTTTACCTGTTTGCTGTTCTGGTGCTTTGTCCCATGCTTCTAGATCTTTTAGTCCTTCAATATTGCTGCTGTAGAAGACTGGGTCTTGGCCGTTTACTCTTTGTTTTTTGTAGTCTGCTAGGGCTGCGTAAGCGATTTTCCCAAGGAGTGTGACGGCAATTAAATTGATGATGGCCATTAGCGCCATGAATAAATCTGCAAGGCTCCATACGAAGCTTAACTCCGCTACGGATCCAAATGCTACCATACCAACTACTAACACGCGGAATCCATTGAGTGCTAGTTTATTATTTTTTATAAATTCAATGTTTGATTGTGCATAATAGTAGTTTCCTACAATCGAGCTGAATGCAAATAGGAATACGATAAATGCAAGGAAAATACCTGCCCATGAACCTAGTGAACCTTCAAGGGCATTCTGAGTTAAGACAATCCCGTCTGACTCTTTTGAAGTATAAAGACCTGATAATAGAATGATAAAGGCCGTCGAACTACAAACCACAAGTGTATCGAAAAATACACCAAGTGCCTGGATTAATCCTTGTTTAACTGGGTGGCTGACTTCTGCTGTCGCGGCTGCGTTTGGCGCAGAACCCATCCCTGCTTCGTTCGAGAACAAACCGCGCTTAATTCCGTTCATCATGGCAGCACCCATAGCACCGCCGGCGATTTCACTAAAACCAAAAGCACTTTTAAAAATTAATGCTAATACTCCAGGAATTTCTGTAATGTTCGTTACCATAATATATAAGGCAATTAAGATATAGGCACCCGCCATAACCGGTACCATCCACTCTGACACCTTAGCAACGGTTTTTACCCCGCCAAAAATAATTACCGCTGTCACAACTGATAAAATAATTGCAATAACCGTTTTATTAAGACCAAAAGAATTGTTTAATGAACTAGTAATCGTGTTTGCTTGTACGGAGTTAAATGCTAGTCCAAAAGTGATCGAGATTAAAACTGCAAAGGTAATCCCCATCCAGCGCGCATTTAATGCTTTTTCCATATAGTAAGCAGGTCCACCACGATAAGTGTCGCCATCTTTCACTTTAAAAATTTGCGCAAGGGTACTTTCCATAAAGGCAGATGCTGAACCAATGATGGCAATTAACCACATCCAGAAAACAGCTCCCGGGCCACCAGTCGTAATCGCAATCGCAACCCCGGCGAGGTTACCTGTACCAACGCGGGAAGCTGTACTAATACAAAAAGCTTGGAATGACGAAATTCCTTTTTTATCGCCCTTTGTACCTTCCCCCATCAGACGGAACATTTCCCCAACCATTCTAAACTGAACAAATTTAGTTTTGAAGGTATAATAGAGCCCCAACCCCACCAACATCACGATCAGAACATATGACCACAATATCGTGTTCGCACCATTTAAAAAACTCTCAATCAAACTCATCCTCTGTTCCCTCCTGTTAGTCTATTTTTCTGTATATTCTCAAGTTTCTAATGTAACAAAATCTAACATGAATGGCAATGGTATTATGTTACCAACAGTGGGATAGTGGTGCCAACAGTGGTGACAGGCACCATTCAAGGACATTTGTCCGTCTCCAGTGGACACTGACTATTTTGACCCTGAAAGTTTTGTTTGTTCCTTGTCCTCTTTTGACTCACGAGAATAATTTCTATTCCATACAATAGTATTAAAATTAGAGACTTAAATTTAGCGAGAGGAAAGATGTGGTGCGATTAAATGAAAAAATATCAGGTTTATCATTATTCGTTTCAGAATCTCCAGGAGCGTAGTATGTCGTTTGAGCAGGTGTTTGATCATATCGTTAAGTTTATGAGCTTGGCGCCGAGTGGGAATTATCGCTTAATGGTCGGAACTGATTCACAGGTTCATAAAAGGCAAACTGTTTTTATTACCGGCATCGTGATTCAAAATGAAGGGAAAGGTGTCTGGGCTTGTATTAGAAAAGTTGTGATCCCTAGGAAAATGACACAGCTTCATGAGCGAATTTCTCTTGAGCTCACACTAACAGAGGACATCGTAGCTCTTTTCACCGAGGAGCGGAAAAATCGCTTAATCGAGATTGTTCTCCCTTATCTTTATCAAGGGGCTACCTTTACGATGGAAGGTCATATTGATATTGGGGCCGGCAAACGCAATAAAACAAGGGAATTTGTCAAAGAAATGGTGACGAGAATAGAATCAATGGGAGTAGAGCCGAAAATTAAGCCGAATGCCTTCGTCGCTTCAAGCTATGCCAATCGCTATACCAAATAGGGGCCTGAGCCCCGGTGCGTTCACAAGCTAACGCACCGGGGCTCAGGCCCTATACTGTTTCCTTAACTATACAAAGTCTTAACACTCTTTTAACACTAGATTAAGGATAAATTCAAAATTTTCCGATAAGATAAAACTAACACAACTGTTTGGAGGGATTAGATGAAGATTGCCGTCGCTGGTGCAGGATATGTAGGTTTAGTTACAGCTGTTTGTTTTGCTGAAGTAGGTCATCAAGTGACATGCTTGGACATTCAAAAAGAGAAAATAGAAAAGCTGAAAAAAGGACATTCACCAATTTTTGAACCTGGTTTGGAGTCTTTATTAGAAAAGAATCTCTCCAGTGGCCGACTTCATTTCACGATGGATCCAAGGAAAGCCTATGGCGGCAGCGAAGTAATCTTTATCGCAGTAGGGACTCCTCAAAGACCAGATGGGGCTGTAGATTTATCATACATTTATGCCGCTTCCTATACCATTGCTGAGAATATTGAAAATGATGTGATTGTTTGTACGAAAAGTACAGTACCAGTTGGTACAAATGCAGAAATTAAACACATTATCCAAAAGCGAAAGCCACGACACCTCCATGCAGAAGTGGTTTCCACTCCTGAGTTTCTTCGCGAAGGCTCAGCCATCATAGATTTCTTTCAAGGCGATCGTATTGTGGTAGGAATCGATAACCCTGAAGCTGCATCGATAATGGAGCAACTCTATCTGCCATTAAAAATCCCGCTCATCTTTACAGATATCAAAAGTGCTGAAATGATCAAGTATACCTCTAATGCCTTTCTCGCTACAAAAATTAGCTTTATCAACGAAATAGCCAACCTTTGTGAAAAAGTTGGGGCCAATATTGAAGAAGTGGCGAATGGGATTGGGACCGATAAACGAATCGGACACGCTTTTCTCCAAGCTGGGATTGGCTATGGGGGCTCTTGTTTTCCAAAAGACACAAAAGCTCTCGCTCAACTTGCTGGAAACGTCGATCACCCCTTTGAATTGCTTGAGTCCGTCATAAAGGTAAATCGTCAGCAGCAATCTCTACTCATATCAAAAGCAAAAGAAATCGTTGGCCCGCTAAAAGATAAAAATGCTGCTTTGCTAGGTGTAGCCTTTAAGCCAGGTACAGATGATATTCGTGAAGCTGCTTCCTTAACCCTCATTAACGAGCTGCTTAAAGAAGGGGTAAAGGTGACGGTGTATGACCCGATTGCCATACCAAATGTACAAAAGGTGTTAGGCGATACCATTCAATACACAACGGATATTCGGCAGGCAATCACGGATGCTGATTTTGCCATGATTGTAACCGAATGGGATCAAATCAAGTACGCACCATTACAAATATATGCTTCATATATGAAGGTACCGGTAGTGCTTGATGGCCGAAATTGCTATTCCCTTAAAGACATTCAAAAGCACCCGATTACCTATGTATCGATTGGAAGACCCACTATTTCGAATGTGAAGCCTGCCCAACATCATTAAGAAGGTTTAGGAGGGGTTTTTATGAAAATAGCGATTTTCACTGATACCTTTTACCCAGACATCAACGGGGTGGCACGAACACTAAAAAGATTTACCGATTATTTAGAGAATCAAGGAATTACCTTTAAAATCTTTGCACCTAATACCGATTCAAATGAATATGTGTCAAGCCATATTCATCGGTTTAAAAGCCTGCCCTTTTTTCTCTATCGGGAATGTCGGTTTGCTTTTCCAAACTTTATTAAGATCAAGTCAGAACTTGAGCAATTCTCCCCTGATTTGATTCATGTAGCCACTCCCTTTACGGTAGGCCTTTCAGGTGTTTATTTTGCAAAAAAATTTCAAATTCCACTTATCGGTTCGTATCACACCGATTTTAATTACTATTTACAATACTATGACCTTCAATTTCTATCCAAAGTGCTATGGAAATACTTAAGGTGGTTCCATAGCACTTGTAAAAAAATTTTTGTCCCTTCCCAGGATACGTATGAAAAACTAAAACGCCATGGCTTCACACATTTAGAAATTTGGCCTAGAGGTGTTGATTGTCAGCTATATCATCCATTTTATGAAAAAAACGCCGTCCGCAAACAATACTCTATTTCCAATAAATTTCTTTTTACCTATGCAGGCAGACTCGCACCAGAAAAAGATCTAAAAACACTGATGGAAATAGCCAACTCATTACCTCCTAACATAAGTGAACAAGTTCATTGGTTAATAGTTGGAGACGGGCCACTACGTGAGGAGCTAGAGGAAAATGCACCGAAAAATATGACATTTACAGGTTATTTAAACAGCAATCAATTAGCGGAAATTTATTCTGCATCAGACTTATTCATTTTTCCATCTCCTACAGAAACCTTTGGAAATGTTGTTCTAGAAGCACTTGCTAGCGGAACGCCCGTCATTGCCGCGAACTCAGGCGGGGTAATCAATATTATTAAAAATGGAGTTACGGGACAATTATGTGACCCTGGGAATGCTGAAGATTTTAACAATCAGATCATCCATTTGTTAACGGATGACGCTTTACGACTACAAATGGGGTTAGAGGCAAGGAAATATGCCTTAACACAAAAGTGGGAGCAGATGTTTGATTATTTAATCAACCATTATTCCGAGGTTATCTCTGAACCAAAAGAAAAAAAATATGCATAGTCATTCTCCGCCCAAAGGAGGTAATTATATGGATACTGCTTCACATATCATTATCGGCTTAGGATTAGGTGCTCTGGCTCAAATCGATCCTGTAATCTCCAATAATCATACGTTATCAACCGCAGTTCTTATTGGGACCATCATCGGTTCGAACGGTCCAGATTTTGACTTTATCTACCGTATCAAAGGAAAAAGCTGCTATTATAAAAATCATCGTGGCTGGTCACATTCTCTTCCTGCCATTCTGACCACGAGTTTCGGCTTAGCTGGTTTCATTTTTCTCTTCTTCCTCGAAACATCTTTTTCTCATCTGTTCTTTTGGACATTACTCTCCGTTACTGTTCATGTTCTCTTTGATATATTTAATGTAAATGGTACACAGGCGTTATTTCCCTATTCTGCAAATTGGATTTCCCTAGACTTCCTCCCATTGGTCGACCCTTATATCATTATGTTTCATATACTTGGATTTTGTCTGCTTCCTTTTTTTGCAGCTGGAGCCGTCTTTTCCATTAATTATTTTGGGATTTTTCTATACATTTTGGTTCGAATGGCTTCCACACAATTTACGAAATGGAAGCTTAAGCAGCATTTTCAAAATGCAATCCAAGTAAAAATGATTCCTAAAACCTCACCGTTTCAATGGAATATTATCATTGAAACCAATCTAGATTTTCTATTTGGTTTCTATACAAATGGAGAACTATCGATTGAACATACTTTCTCTAAGGAAATAGATTATCCTAATCTTGTCTTAGACAGCCGTAATAACCAACATGTATCTGATTTTCTCAAAAGCACGCATTTTGCCTATCCCTTTGTTCAAAAAAGAAAAACTGGTTATTTTATTTTTTGGAAGGATTTGCGGTTTCGATCCAAAAAGTTTTTTCAAAAGCAAACGATCCTCTTTATTTCAAATGATTTAAAAATACAAAATTCCTATATAGGTAAATTAGGCTCTCTCAAGCAATACAAAAAGATAATAAGAGAAATGGAATCCTCAAAAAAGGTCTAAACCCTGATGCATTCAAGAAGAAATGCTAAAAGGGCTTAGGCCTTTTTAGTATCAACTCGAACCATTAAATTCACAAATCTTACAAAAATGATATCCACTGTCCGCCTGAGGTGGACAGTGTCCACGAGCGGTGCCTGTCACCATTCACTGTCACCATTCACTGTCACCATTCACCACCACTCACCAATTGTTCATAAATACTTCACAATTGCGAGAAATATAGCCCAAAGGGGTCATATGATTTGTTGCTAATCTTAACTAATTTAGTAGTAGGATGACTCTTTCTTAGGAAGGGATTTTACTATTATGAAGGGTTTTAAATGGATAATTCTTTTGATTATTTTTATGAGTATAACTAGTGGTACAAATGTTTTTGCGGCCCAGTCTTTACAGTCAAGGATCGATTCAACATTGGAAGGTAATACCCTTTATTTGAAAAAGGGAGTTTATCGTGAAGCGATTGTTTTGGATAAACCAATTAAGGTAGTAGGTGAAAAAGGAGCCTCCTTCCTATCCTGCTCTTCCACAGAGCCGCTGATTACTATTACAGGACAAGACGTCAGTCTTTCAGGTATATCGATCAAGAGCTGTCAAAATGATTCAAGTCCAGCAGCCATTTATGTTAGCGGCAATAATCATCGGCTCGAAAAAATTACAATAGATTCTCCCATCGTTGGAATTAAATTCGAAGAGACTGAAAAAACGAATGTGCGGAATATTAGCATACTCGGACAAGGAATAGAAAATGGTATAGATTTGTGGGAATCTCACTCGAACCGCTTTGAAAAGGTTCAAATGGGGCGTGTCCAGGACGGATTTTATATGGAAAATAGCCACCTCAATACTTTTATTGACAATACAATCAGAAAATCAAGGTATGGATTTCATATTATGTTTTCAGACCATATTACCATCAAAAATAATATTTCCACACAAAACTTTACAGGTGCGATGGTTATGGGCTCAAAAGATTCTCTTATTCAAGGAAATCAACTAACTGAAAACAATCAGAATGTGAATGCTCAAGGACTTCTGCTCTATGATGTACATGAATCGAACATCTATGAAAATACGATTTCAAAAAATAGAGTTGGTCTGTACATGGAGGATTCAAATCGCAATAAGATAAGCAGCAATACAGTAACTGCCAATTTTGTTGGCACTCAACTGACGAAAATCAAGAATAACACCATAGCAAACAATTCCTTTATTAGCAATGTCAATGAGTTACAAGCAAATGAGGAGACAAATAATATTCTCCAAAATAATTATTGGGATGCGGCTTTAAAGCTTGATACTGACGGGGACGGAAATAGCAACCTACCTTATCGTGCAGATCCCTTTTTTCTAAATCTCTCAAAGGATTTTCCGCCATACCAGCTTTTCTTTCAACACCCTGGAATGATTTTGCTGCAAAAAATGCTAAAGACACCTGAAGAACAACTAGTCGTAGACCAACAACCATTAATGCAAAATACGATAGAACCTGAAAACAAATTAAAATCGAATCAAACCCTGCTATGGTCCATTAGTTTTATCATGATCGCCAGTAGTCTACTATTTTTCTATTTTGGGAGGAGAAAGACATGAAAAACCATGTGTTAAAAACTATTCTTTTAACCGTTGTCGTCTTATTCGTTTTCACTGGGTGTGGAAAACAAGAGGTAAAGCCCGTTGCTATTGATGAAGAAACTGCAAAATGTGAGATTTGCAATATGCAGGTTAAAGATAACCAATTTGCCACTGAGATTATCTTGGAAAATGGAAAGGCTATTGTCTTTGATGATATTGGCTGCATGAATAAATGGCTGCTGGAAAACAAGGATCAGAAGGTCGATGCAAAATATGTTCGTGATTACTCAACTAGTGATTGGATTGAAATGGAAAAGGCTACTTATGTCTATGGAAAATCGATTAAAACTCCAATGGCTTACAATGTCATCACTTTTACAACCAAAGATGATGCTCAGAAATTCATTGATGAAAATGAAGGCAGTCAATTAGCTTATTCAGATTTATCGAAGCACTCATGGGAAAGAAATAAAGACATGATGGAAGAAATGAAGAAAATGAAAATGAGTGAGGGTAGCGAAAAAGAAGACATGAAAATGGAAGATGCGGATTCCACTCACTAAGAAGATGTACGTAAAAGACAGTCATACATGATTGTCTTTTTACTTGAAAGGAAGTCATTATATGTTAAATTTATGGTTTTCTGAATGGAAGATAATGACCAGGCAGCGGTCCTATTACTCTTTTTTACTCCTATGGGTTACTGTTTTTTCGCTCTTATTTTTGCTAGAAGGAAACAATCGTAGTTTATCTGGCTATACCAATATAACCGGCACCATTGTTAATATTATTCTCTATTTACTTCCCTTATTTATGATGATTATCGGCTCTTTCTCGATTACAAATGAATTTGAAAACGGACAATGGGACCTGTTATTTACCTATCCTATCAGTATCCCAACCTACTTATATGGAAAATTCACGGGGTTGTTTACCGCCCAAGCAATCATTTTTACCCTTAGTTTTGGAATCAGCATGGCAATCGGATTGGTGTCAGGCATCGAGTTATCCATAGAATGGCTGCTCGGTATTTATCTTTTCTCGTTACTACTCATCTTTATCTTTCTGATACTTGGGATCTTTCTAGGCAGCTTAGTCAAAACGAGATGGAAAGCCTTAACAATGACGGTAGCAACCTGGTTCTTCCTTATTATGATTTGGCCGACAGCACTTATTGCCGTTTTAGGATTGCTCCCTTACCCAATGATTGAAGTGTTAATGAAGGTTGCCATGATGTTAAATCCGGCTGAGTTTCTGAGGGTGTTTCTTATCAGCAAATGGGACAGCGGTTCCATATTTGGCCAATCCTATGATTCGATTGTCCAACTATTTCAATCTGGCGTCAGCTGGTTTATTCTCTTGGCATATCTTATTAGCTACCACATTGTATTGGTTGCTCTATCATTCTTCATCTTGAGAAGGAGGCAGCTGCGATGACAACCCATCTCGAAATAATAAATGCAACGAAAATTTTTAAAACCAAAACCGCCCTTCACCCTATTACATTAAAAGCAGCCGCTGGAGAGTGCATTGCCCTTTGTGGGGGAAATGGTGCAGGAAAGAGTACTTTACTTTCAATTATTGCTGGTATTTCTTCACCTGGTCAGGGTACCGTAAGGATTAAAGATATTGATATTCTCAAAAATAGGAAGCAGTATTTATCGTTAATTGGCTATATGCCTGATGAATTTTTTGCCCAAGAGAACCTGACAGTCGAAGAATTTTTAAATTTTTACGCTGCATTTAGAAAAATATCTCCCTCGCGAGTTATGGAGGTTATTCAAATACTTGGTTTGGAGGAAAAAAGACATACCCGAAATAAACAGTTATCGAAAGGGATGCGACAAAGACTTCTATTTGGGCAGGCTTGGCTGTCACAACCAGCTGTTTTAATATTGGATGAGCCTACAAACGGTCTGGATCCTTTTTGGATTGATATTTTTATTACACTTCTAATCGATATAAAAAACAGTGGGACAACGGTCATTTTTTCAACTCATATGATGGACGTTGCCGCAGAAACGGCGGACCGCATTTTGTTCATGGAAGACGGCAAAATCCTCACTTCGCTAACAAATGATCACCGTAACCCAAATAAATTTATGGGTGACTTGTTTCAATTATATCGAAAACAATCATAATTTTAACCATAACAACGGCTGATCTTATTTCAGAATGTCAAAAATGATTCTGGCATGATCGGTGTTGTCGATTTGTCCTGTGAATCGGTGACTCTCAGGTCCGAAGGCGTAGACGTTTACGTCTTCCCCTGTGTGTCCTTTAGTTGTCCAACCTGTGAAGGTTCGGGCGTTGATGATTTGTTCGATTACGCGGTCAATTTCGGATGCTTTTTGTTTTCTTGCAGCGGCTTTGACGGATATAATTTCTTCCGAAGTTAATTCAAACTTAATATATTTTGTTAGTGTGTTTTTCACATCCGCACCGTTCATAATTTCTCTAGCAATATAATCCGGGGTACGTTTTACTGCTTTTAATACTTCACTAAACCAATTGTACTCGCCCCTCGCACCAATTGTGAATCCCCCTGTTGAATGGTCCGCCGTTGCCACTACCAGAGTTTCACCATCTAGTTTGGCGAAATTAATCGCCTCTTGGAACGCTTTTTCGAAATCCTCCATTTCACTCATGACACCGACAATATCATTGTCGTGAGCCGCCCAATCAATCTGACTGCCTTCAACCATCAGAAAAAAGCCGTTAGGGTTTTGCTTCAATCTCTCAATCGCTGATACCGTCATATCAGCCAATGAGGGAATACTATTTGGACGGTCGAGCATTTTCGGCATCCCGGCTTTTGAAAACAGACCTAGCACCTGACTATTTTTGTCCTGTGTTAATTCATGTAAATCTCTAACATAGCTATATCCGTCTCTTTCAAATTCTTGGACAAGATTTCGGTCCTTCCGGAGGAACAACGCAGAACCTCCCCCAAGCAATACATCGATTTTATGATTTCCATTAATCCTTTCATCATAATAATCGTCAGCAATCCCCCCCATGTTGTTACGGTCAGTGGTGTGGGAGCCAAAGGCCGCTGGTGTCCCGTGAGTGATTTGCGCTGTTGCAACCAGTCCCGTAGCCTTCCCCTTTTCCTTGGCAGACTCCAGCACGGTTTTCAGTTTCCGATGATCCTTTCCTACCGAGATCGCACTATTATAGGTTTTAACACCTGTGGCCATCGCCGTAGCTGAAGCCGCTGAATCTGTGATGTTATGGTTCGGATCATTTGGGTAGGTAGATTGCTGTCCAACTAAGTATTTGTCGAGTAAAGTAGGATCAATATTCTTTGTTTTGGAATCATCCTTAAAGTATCGATATCCAGAGGTATAAGAAACACCCATTCCATCACCGATTAGAAAAATGATATTTTTCACCTTTCCTTCAGCTTCATACTCCCTCGGAAGAGATGAAAAAACTAAAACGGTGAGGAGAGAAATAGATAGAAGTCTTTTTAACATGAACATATGAATAGCCCCCGAATTTGAAAGTTTTCTCCCTAAGTTTTCCTTCTATATATAAATTTATCCCAAACTATTATGTATTCTTTTTAAAAATCATTGCTATCCACGGTTGAAATAAAAGTTATTGAAATTCACACCAATAGTGATTAATTGTCTTCTAAACCTAGTTTTTTCCCTGATATACGGTGTGATTATGCAAAAATTCGACAAAAATCTATCAAGTAGTTTGACATTTCAAAAAAAAGAAGATATATTAAGATAACGAAATAATTATCTGAATTTTTATAAAAGATAGATTTATTGGAGGTCATCTTATGGAACAACGTCAACAATGGGGGTCACGTTACGGTTTTATCATGGCAGCGGTTGGATCCGCCGTCGGTTTAGGAAATATTTGGAGGTTTCCAGCAGTTGCTTATGAAAACGGAGGAGGGGCATTTTTCTTACCTTACCTGTTTGCGATTTTAACAGCTGGTATTCCGATTTTAATCTTAGAATTCACGATCGGTCATAAATATAGAGGTTCCGCACCACTCTCACTCTTTCGTCTAAATAAAAAAGCTGAATGGCTTGGCTGGTGGCAGCTATTAATCTCCTTCGTCATCTGTACTTATTATGCGGTAATTATCGCATGGGCTGTAAAATATACGATTTATTCATTTGGTACTCAATGGGGTTCAGACCCTGGAAGTTTTTTATTCGGTGATGTTTTAAAGCTAGCTGAAAAACCTGGAACGATTGGCGGATTAGTACCTGGCATCGTCATTCCTTTGCTATTTGTATGGGCTGTTACCCTTTTTGTTTTATACCGCGGAGTATCTAAGGGGATTGAAAAACTAAATAAGATCTTCCTTCCTACTCTTGTTGTTATGTTTTTAATCATCGTTGTTCGTGCCATCACTCTTGATGGTGCAGCACAAGGATTAAATGCCTTTTTCAAACCAAACTGGGATTTGATTTTTAGCGGAAAAGTTTGGATTGCTGCCTACGGGCAAATTTTCTTCTCATTGTCTATTGGCTTTGCAATTATGTTAACTTATTCTAGTTATCTACCAAAAAAATCAGATATCAATAACAATGCCTTCATTACGGCATTTGCTAATTCAGGGTTTGAGTTAATTGCCGGTATTGGAGTTTTCGCTGCTCTTGGTTTTATGGCAAATCAGCAAGGAGTGGCTGTTGAAGAAGTAGTAAGCAGCGGTATTGGTTTAGCCTTTGTTGTATTCCCAAGCATTATTAACGAATTTCCTGGTATGAACGGATTTTTCGGAGTATTGTTCTTCCTTTCCCTTGTTTTTGCAGGAATGACTTCTCTGATCTCCATCGTAGAAACCTTCGTTGCAGGAATTCAAGATAAGTTCAAAGTATCCCGGACAAAAGCTGTACTATCAAGTGGTTTAGTTGCGACTGCCATTTCCCTGCTTTTTGCAACAAATGGCGGTCTATACTTCCTAGACGTCGTGGACTATTTTATCAATAACTTTGGTGTCGTAACAGCAGGTTTAGTGGAAGTGCTATTAATTGCTTGGTTCTTTAAAGGTCTTGGTGGTATACAAGCTCATGCAAATGCCGTTTCTGACCTGCGCATTGGAGCATGGTGGAAAATTTGCTTAACAGTTGTAACGCCAGTGGTCCTTGGTTATATGATGTTTGACAACATCCGTCAAAACTTAAAAGAAAATTATGAAGGGTATCCAACAGAGTTGATCATGTACGCAGGGTTGTTCGTAGTTGCTGCAAGCATCATAATTGGAGTACTATTGTCCTTCAAAAAATGGAAATCGAATACAGCATTAGACGAGAAAAGGGAGGTTGCTTAACATGTCAGCAAGTGCCATAACAATGATGATAATCGGAATGATCATCCTATGGGGCGGCTTAGCAGCCAGCGTCTACAACGCGGTACGAGTATCCAAAAAAGCAAAATCATAATCTCGATTAAAAAAATCCTAGACAAACCTAGGATTTTTTTAATACTCTATTTATCACATTTATATCCAAAGCAGAAGGGTCATTCAAAAGACTCCTGACTTCATTCGGGACGCGGACTTTTGTTCTTTTTTCACGATCAATGGTTGCAAGTACTACTTCAGCTGAAACAATAAGATCATCTCCCTGGTTCATGACTGTCTGCTTGAGAGTGAAGCTAGTATTTCCTACCCTTTCAAGCCACGTTCGGATTCGGAGCAGATCCTGATTGAAAATTTCCTTTTTAAAATCTGCGCCTATATGTACTAATACTGCTTCGACACCAACTGAAATGCAGTATTGATACCAATCCTTTCGTGCCTCATCTAAATACTGATACATCTGAACATTACTCACATGAAACTTACTCGATTCAGCGATAATTTCCATTTCTGAAAAAGCCATTTTCATTCCTCTCTCTCGTAAACATCTACATATATGAAACTATTCGATATTCATCCTTCAATACCTTCATTTTTCCTAAAATAGCAAAGCCTGGCTCAACTAGGAACCAGGCTCGTTTAATTATTTTTGTGAAAAGAAGCTGACTGCAAGTTTCGCACCGACAACTGCGTTGTTTTTTACAAGTTCAATGTTTGATTCTAAGCTTTTTCCACCGGTAAGTTCTTTTACTTTTCCTAAAAGGAATGGAGTAACATCTTTTCCGGCAATGTTGTTCTCTTCCGCTTCCTTCAGTGCTGTTTCGATCACATCGGTGATTGTTTTTTCATCCATTGCATGTTCTTCAGGAATTGGGTTTGCAATGACTGCTCCGCCATGTAAATTAAGATCCCATTTCGTTTTTAATGTTGCAGCAATCGTTTCAACGTCATCCGCTCGGAAGTTTACGGCATATTGACTTGTCCGAGTGTAAAACGCCGGAAGGACATCTGTTTGGTAGCCAATTACTGGTACACCCTTCGTTTCAAGGTATTCCATCGTTAAACCTAGGTCTAAAATCGACTTTGCACCGGCACAGATAACTGCCACATTGGTTTGCGCAAGTTCTTCTAAGTCAGCAGAAATATCCATTGTTGTTTCTGCTCCGCGGTGAGCTCCGCCAATTCCGCCCGTAACGAATATGTTAATATCAGCCAATTCTGCACAGATCATTGTTGCCGCAACGGTTGTTGCTCCTTTTTGCTTTGTAGCAATTAAATATGCTAAGTCTCGGCGTGATGCTTTGGCAACATCTGAACTTTTCCCAAACATTTCAAGCTCTTCATCTGATAAACCGATTTTTATTTTTCCGTCTAAAATAGCAATCGTTGCCGGAACAGCACCGTTGTCACGAATAATTTGTTCTACCTCACGTGCAGTTTTAACATTTTGCGGGTAAGGCATACCGTGTGAAATAATCGTGGATTCAAGAGCGACAATCGGTTTTCCCTGTTCCTTTGCTGTACGTACTTCTTCTGATAATGTGATATATTGTTGCATCTATAATTCCTCCATGTCTTTTTGAAGTTGTGCTGCAGATAAATCGTGACGAACTGTATAGGGAGATTGTAATGTTTTACTAGCATTTACGGCACCGGCTTTCGCAATATCGCTGAGCTTTTTCCCCTCAAGCCATGAATAGATGACTGCTGAAGAAAATGCATCCCCTGCCCCTGTAACATCAACAATTTCCTTTGTTTCAATAGAAGGAATATGAAAAATCCCTTCCTGTTTGTTTCCGATCATTGCGCCTTTTTTTCCATTGGTGATAACGACATTTTCGATACCAAGTAAGAGCCATTTTTCCAGTGCTTGCTTCCACTGCTCTTCGGTATGAATCTCTGTGTTTAAAAACATCTCCGACTCATCGCGATTTGTAATTAACCAGGTAACACCTTCTAAATCATCCGGTAATCGGTTCATTTTTGGTGAGGACACCGGGATTAACACGATAGGCCGTTCATGATTTTTAGCAAAATGACATAAAAATTGTAGTGTTTCCTTCGGGCAATTAAGGTCGGCAACGATACATTGTGCCCGACTTAATAAAATATCATGTTTACGGAGCCAGTCCGGGGTAATGGACTCGTACACTTCCATATCTGCTAAGGCAATGATTAATTCTCCCTCATTATCTAAAACCGCTGTATAGGAGCCCGTCGCCATCCCAGGAATTTGGGCTACTTGGTCAAGGTTCATATACAGAGAAGACGAGTCGGCAATGAACGACCAATCACTGTCCGCACCACTTGCAGTTAATAATGTCACATCCTTACCAAGGCGCCCAAGATTCTCTGCGATATTTCGAGAAACTCCACCAACACTTTGCGTGGACGCGGCCGGATTCGAAGTGCCAAGATGAGCTTTTTCCTTCACATGTAATTTCCGGTCCACATTGGCGCCGCCAATACAAATGATTTGCTGTGATTCATTTAAAATATAGGCCCTGCCTAAAATATTTCCTTTTCGAATCAATCCGGAAATCATATTCGCAACGGAAGGACGAGATAAACCTAAACTCTCCGCCAACTCCTGCTGTGAAACATATGGATTCTTGCGGATCAACTCCACTATCAATTGTTCCTTATCCGTCACACACTCACCTCGCAAACATTTGTTTATGAATTAAACTTATGTTTATATCGTACACCTCACAAATCCAAAAGTCAACCATCATTTAAATAGTTTATACATTGGTGCCTGTCACCACCCGTGGACATTTAAGCCATTTTGTCCACCTGAGGCGGACAGTGTTATTTTTCTGAACGAACGACAAAAGGCATCTCACGATTAAGTGGATGCCTTTTGTGTGTTATCCTCTTGTGTGAAGCTGAGGCGCTTCTATAGATGTTATGACAGAGCTGTCTTTTGTTTTCTTGAATACTTCAAAGCCAAACCACATGAACGGGATACCCCAGGCTAGCACGGAAAAGTCCCCCATCACTGGGATAAAATTTAGAATCGGTGCTACAATAAGGAGGATTGCCGGAGCAGCGGAGAAAATTTTAGTCCTTAGAACGGAAATGCCGAGTAATATCATTGAAAGCATAATCGTGAGCATCATTAATGGACTAGCAACCAAAATCGGCAGCGGCGGCATATCCATCTGCAATACCTTCGGATCATGTACCGCAAAAACCAATGTAGTAAACACCATTCCCATAAGGATAAAGCTTCCAAGAGCATATAGGATAAAGGCTGTAAAACCTAATTTGCCAAATTCCTTTTGATGCGAAAAATACAATCCAAAAATACCCAATCCCATGAATACCGTTCCCAGCACGCCTGCGATTAATTCCTGCGGACTATTCATACCCCAAACTAATGCCAATGGACACATGAGAGCACGGAAAAAACCTCCGATGATACTGAAAATGGCTAACAAACGAATCACTTTATTCCATGTCATTTGAATCAACTTCCTTTCGTTTTATTAACCTTACTGTATCAATCCCGGCGTCCCAGCGTCCTGTGACCACTGTCCCGACTAGGCCGGGAAGTTTTTAAATAAAAAAGAACCCAATATGAATTGAGTTCCTTCCAGATATTTATTCACAGTCTTTTCCCAGCCCAGCTTCTCTTGCCATAATAATTGCATGAGCACGGTCGCTGGCATGCAGTTTACTTAAGATATTTGAAACATGATTTCGGACTGTTTTTTGATTTAAATCAAGGCACTTGGCAATATCACCATTATTTTTTCCTCTGGCAATATGGTCAAGTACTTCCCGTTCTCTGTCGGTTAGTTGTGGAAAAACCATAGCCTGCGCCTTGGAAAGCTTCGATTTTGCCTCAAAATAATACATCATCCTTCGGGCAATCGCAGGACTAAAGATAGCCTCCCCTTCTCCGACGGCTTGAATCGCTCTGATGATCTCATTACGATTGGCTTCTTTTAAAAGATATCCTCTTGCCCCAGCCCTCATAGCCGCAAACACCGAACTGTCATCGTCATACATCGTTAAGACGAGGATCCCGATATCCGCCTGTTGATGAATAATCTTTTTGGTCGCTTCAATCCCACTCATCTTAGGTAAATGAATATCCATTAATACGATGTCCGGATACAGTTGTTCTGCAAGCTCCAATGCTTCCTCGCCCGATGCAGCCTCCCCCACCACATCAAATCCCTCTACCGTTTCTAACATTTTAAGTAAACCATCTCTAAACATCGGATGGTCCTCAACAATTAGAATTCTCATTTAAGTTAACTCGCCCTCCTTCCAAAGCGGTAATTTCACTTGGAGCGTTGTTCCTAAATCTTTTTCTTTTTGGATAAAAAATTGCCCATCAACCTCTTCTGCACGTTCTCTCATTGAATGTAGGCCAATACCATTTTTCCGTTCAGCGGCCAGACCAATTCCATTATCTTTTATCGTGATCATCAAAGTAGTTTCATCCGTACTTAGCGTTACATGACATAATGACCCTTTTGAGTGCTTGACCGCATTGGTTATTGCCTCCTGGACGATCCGGTAAGCCGCGACTTCAATCGCAGGATGAAGAGGAGTGCCGATTTCAGGTGCCTCCAATGTTACTTTGACCGAACTATCCTCATATTGGATGCAAAGTTCCTCTAATGCAAAAATTAACCCTAGTTCATCTAATGCTGGCGGGCGCAAATTGTAAACCAATTGGCGAATATCTCCGACAGCTGCACGAAGCTGTTCCTGTAATGCTATGAATCTCCTTTTTACTTCTTGTTCCACTTTAGTTTGAAAAATAAGCGTATCCATTTTTAACGAGATACTCGCTAGACTAGCCCCAAGACCGTCATGTAAATCACGCCTCATCCTGCGTCTTTCCTCTTCTCTTAAACTGACAAGCTTGATCCGCGACCGGTGCAGCTCATTTGTAATCCTTACCGTTTGTACTGCAACCGTGACTTGTCTTAGTAGATCGTTTAAAAGATATATTTTTTCAGGAGGAAGTGTCTCTTGTAAAGATTTCGCCCCAACAATCAGCTTGCCAATACACTCTTCTTGTATTTGTAAAGGAATTTCAGTTTTCCATTGACTATCGTCACCAAATGATGTGATTCTTTGGAATCTCTCCCCCCGCTTCATTTCAATCGCTGCAAAGGAAAGACGAAGAGCCCTAGCCACTTCCTCTACGATCGTGGTCAGAACCGAGGAATTTGTCATCGTTAACTCTAATCGTTCGGTTAATGAGGATAATATTTTATAAGGGTCCTCACGATCGCCATATACTAACCGATTCACAGAAGCTTGTATTTTTTCCCGTAAAGGTTGAAAAAGAATAGCAACAATCCCCGTTGCCAAAAGTGAAATAAAAATATTGTTTTGATAGTTTAGTAGATAACCTAGTGATCCAACAATCAATACATAAACGCCCATTACGAATATCGTTACAAATGTATAAACGATGGTGCGGTTGAAAACGAGCGATAAATTGCGCTGGCGCTGCTCTAAGATCGCAATTCCAATCGAAAAAGGCATAAAAAGAAGAGCCAAATAGTAAACGAACCACATCATTAATTTTACAAGACCATTATCACTAAGATTTGAAGACAATATCAACGCTACTACCGAAAGAATAAATCCGCTCATACTTACGGCAAACCAGCGAATTTGCCTTTTGAGCTGCTTCGTTTCCGCTTGCCGATAACGGTAAATTTGCGAAAAAATAACGAGAAGATGAAGTGATACCCAAGTCCCTGTTCTTAGTGCCATCGGCCAGGTAACAGGGTCGATCAGTGAGCCCGAGAAAAAATAAGTCCCAATATTCCCAGCGAATCCAATTAGAGCCGGTACGACGAGCCACCTTGGCATAAACCGACCATCTGGGAATAAAAAGAAAAAGAATAGATAAAGATCTCCGACAAAGGTTTCCACCATCAAGATATTTTGTAATTGTGGCGCCCCGGAAACGATTGGATTACTAATACTCATTATCGTTCCCGTAGCGATTAGTAAGAGTGAAGCGTACAAACAAATACGATCCCTCATCCCATATATATAAAGTAAGCAGCCGACCGCGAAAAAGGACAGGAATTGGATGAGTAACAAAACAGTAAGAATACTACTATAGAAGGTTAGCGAAATTCCATAGGATTGTAGACTATGCGCTTCCCCTGCAGTGAGCAGGAATAAATCCGCACAGTTATTCCCCTTACATACCAGCAGCAGCCAATCATACACCTTCGTCTCAGAATAAAGAAACAACGCTACTGAAATAACCGCAATGTACCACCAAACACCATGAGAAACAAACAGAAAAATCCACCGAAAACCCCTGCCCATAACCCGTACCCCTTTGAAAAATTTCCTATAATCTACCTAATCTAAACTATTTACACACCCAGCCTAAAATTCCTTCAAACCCACAAAAAAAGCCAGACACCCTAAACATACCACTGTCCACCCCAGGAGGACATATGTATATTTTTGGTGCCTGTCACCCATTTTTTATTTAAGCCGGCAGTTTTTGCAGACCTTGATGGTTTGATCGTTTTCTGTTTTATGCGGGTAAAGTAGTTTTATTCTTGTTCTGCCACATAGCGGACAGGTTCCTCTTCCACCGGAAGGCAGGTGGCTCAGTGTTTTCCCTCGGTTTCTTTTCGCCATCTTCATCCATCCCTATCATTAAAAATACTTGTCTCTCTTTATAAAATGATGAATGAGCACAAAGATTGTTAGGCATTTAATGGATTTTTTTATAAAGTATCCGCAATATAAAAAGGCTCTGCACAATGCTCAGAGCCTTCCATCCACCTTTATATATGTTCTAAGTTTATTTTTACGGTTGTTCCACTTCCATGCTGACTGATGATTTCCATTATACCGTTGTGTTCTTGAATAATCTTGTTGCTGACGGTAAGGCCGAGACCGATTCCCTTATCTTTCGTTGTGTAAAAAGGCGTGCCTAAATATCTAAGTAGTTCATCATCGATCCCCATACCTTCATCGACAAAGGTGATCTCCACTCTATTATTCTCCAACTTTTGAATCGAGATTTCTATTTTTCCTCCAGTAGGCATGGATTCAATCGCATTTTTCAGGATATTAACAAATACTTGTTTAAGCTGATTGGGTGAACATAGGAGGTCCACATCATCCTCTTGATGATAACTCATATGTAATTGAACATTATCGAGCAATGCTTGCGGGTTTAAAACATTCACCGTACTTTTTAAAATAGAAACTAGATTTCCACGCTCAAATTTTATCGCTTGAGGTTTTGCTAATGACATAAACTCATTGACAATCATATCAATTCGGTCTAGTTCCTCTGATATAATGGATAAATATTTTTCTTGTTTTTCCTTACTAGAAGCCGATTTTAAAAGCTTCGAGAATCCCTTTAACGACGTTAACGGGTTCCGAATTTCATGTGCAACTCCGGCGGCTAATTGACCAATGATAGAAAGGCGATCTAAATTTCGCATCGCTAAATCATTTTTAATTCTTTCGGTAATATTTCTTCCGACAATGACAAACGAATCCATTTCTCCATGTTCATTATAGATCGGTGAAATATTGTATTCCGCATACAAATCCTCCTGATCGACCGTTTTCATTTTCTTTTGAACGAGCTGTGGTTCTCCGGTATCAAGCAGTTTCTGGAATGCACGACTATGTTCTTCTATTTCATCAGGTGAAATAAACTCTATTATTTTCTTCCCTACTATTTCCTCAGGAGGTATCCCCACCACTTCTTCATAGGAGGGAGAAACGTAGACAATCGTTGTGTCTTTATTAAATACCCCTATTAAATCGGTTGTATTTTCCGTAATCAATTTGTAGAGTTCTCTTGTTTTCTTCAGTTCTTTTTCCATTGAAATGATATCGGTAATATCGCGAAAAAGAGCTATGATCGAAATAATCTGACCCTTTGAATTTCGAAGAGGTGAATACGAAACGGCAATATCGAGGATATGTCCATCTTTATGACTTCGTTGGGTAACCATATTCTGAAATACTCTGCCCATCTTCACTTCTGATACGATTTCTATGACGGAATCCGGATTTGGAAACTCCTCAAAGCTTCTCCCTATGATATCCTCCTCGGTATATCCAAAAATCTTGGTATACATCTGATTCACACGAATAAACCGATTCTCCATATCAACAATCGCAATACCATCAGCCGTACAATTAAGAAACAAATCAATTAACTCATCTGGATTAAACAAATCACGATCACATTCATCCCCAAAAATCGGAAAACACTTGGCCATTAAAATCGCTCCAAACACAACAGAATCAATATATTTATATCTTACAGAATTGTACGACAAATGAAAATAACTTTTGAAAATCAGTGAAAATCGGTGCCTGTCACCACTCGTGGACATTGTCCACCTCAGGCAGACACTTTTCCATTTTTTTCTAACCACTGGATACATAGTGGACTTCCAGTGGTTCATATATTGGTGGAGTGGGAGGTGGTGTGTGATGGGGAAGCGTTTGTTGGCTGTGGTTATGTTTGTTTTTGTTTTGGTGCTGTCAGGTTGTTTGGGGGATTCTGTTCAGGATGATATTATGAATTATGTAAATGAGGAGACTACAGCGGCGGCTGAGTTAGAGAGTAAGGCAATTGCAGCGTATGAAGGTGTTTCGGGGGCCAATTATCAGGATGATCAAATCATGTATGACGCTTTAGTAAATGATGTCATCCCGAATTACACAGAATTTCTCGATGAACTAGAGGCGGTAAAGATTGAAACGGATGAACTAAAAGAAATACATGAAATCTATCTAAAAGGTGCCGATCTCCAGCATCAAGGATTTGTAAAAGTCGTAGAAGCACTTGAAAAACAAGATGCCAGTATTGTTGAAGAGGCGAATCAACTGTTAAACGAAGGAAAACAGCTGATTGAGGATTATCAAAAGAAGCTTGACGCATTAGCAAAGGATCATGACGTCGAGCTAGAGAAAAAATAAGGACCTAAAAAGAGGCTGCACCGAAATCGTCTTCTATCATGACGTTTCAGTGTCAGCCTCTATTTCATATATATCTAATAAATGACATAACCAGGTTTTGGCGCTAAGGGGGCTAGCATTACCTTATGGTCAAAGATGTTCTATTTCAATTCTGCTAAAATTTCCTCAATCTTTTCAAGCTCAGATTGTAAGCCGCCACCACTTAAGTACCAAAGCGGACCATCTAAGTAAACAATTTTTTTATTTTTGTAAGCTTCTGTTTTCTTAACAATTTCATTTTCCATATCAGCTTTGATGTTAGATTCGCCACCTACAGCAGCTGTACGGTCGATTACAAACAATACTTCTGGGTTGAATTCTAAAATTGCTTCAAAACCGAAGTTAGAACCGTGTGAAGAAGCTTCAATATTCTCTGTTACTGGTTTGAAACCATAGATGTCATAAATATAACCAAAGCGAGAATTTGAAGCAAAACCAGCTAATTTCCCTTCATTGTACATCGTAACTAATGAAGTTTTATAGTTACCAGATAAAGTTTTAATCTCTTCTAAAGCTGTATCAAACTTTGCAGTGTACTCTTTCGCTTCCGCTTCCTTACCAAACATTTTAGCTGCTAGATCTACAGAGGCTAAGAATGTGTTCCAATAGTCATCTTCAGAAGTACCAACGAAAACGACAGGAGCAATTTCCTTTAATTCTTCATAGAATGCAGATTGGCGGCCTGAAATAAAGATGACATCTGGTGCCATTTCAGCGATATCTTCTAGTAATGGCTCTTTTAAACCACCAACACTTTTATACTCATCTCCAGAATATTTTTCAAGGTGAGCTGGTAAGGTATTATCTTTAGCAACCCCTTCAATCCCTTCAACACCTAAAGCATCTAATGTGTCTAAGAAACCATAATCAAATACGGCGATTTTTTCTGGCATTTTTTCAAATTTAATATCCTCAAAATTAATTGCACTTTGATTTTCGCCTTCAACTGATGCAACTGTTGGAGATACAGTCATTGGATAAACCGGACCTTTTCCCTCCGCTGCTTTCGTTTCTGAAGCAGTCTCTTCAGTCTTTTTCTCTGTTGTGGTTTCTTCACTAGAACCACACGCAGATAGCATTAAAGTTAAAGCTAACATTGCACTAGCAAACTTCCATTTTTTCATTCTTGTTTCTCTCCCTTTATGTATCTTTTTAATCAATAATGATAATCATTATCACTGATAACAATTCTCATTATACCGTTCTAAATTTCCACCGTCAACAATAATTGCAAATATTTTCTAGAATTTAACTTTTCGAATCAAGAGATCAAAAGCATAGTTATAAAACAAAGGCCTAGAGAAAACAGTTAATCTAGTAATCTTTCCTCTAGGCAGCTTTAATCATGCTGGTTTACGCATGAGAATTGAAGTAAACACAAATCCGGCATCCATTTTGTTCTTGAATAGGAATCTCCATATCGTAAATATCCCTTAGTGCATCCGAATTAATAATTTCATGTGTTGGCCCATTTTTTACAAGCTTTCCGTCTTTTAACGCGACAATACGATCCGAATAAACAGACGCAAAGTTAATATCGTGAAGGACGATAACGACCGTCTTTCCAAGTTCATCTACTAGCTTCCGTAAAATTTTCATAATTTGAACGGAATGCTTCATATCTAAGTTATTTAAAGGCTCATCCAACAATACATAGTCCGTGTCTTGTGCAATAACCATGGCAATAAAAGCCCGCTGCTTTTGCCCGCCAGATAATTCATCTAATAATTTATCCTGCATATCCATTAAATTCATATATTCAAGCGCCTGATCAACAAACTTTTCGTCTTCTGCGGTAAGTCGTCCTTTTGAATACGGATAGCGTCCAAAGGAAACAAGCTCACGAACCGATAAACGAACATTAATAAAGTTTGCTTGCTTTAAAATCGAAACGCGCTTCGAAAACTCAGAAGACTTCCACTTTTTCACATTATTTTTATCTAGTAATACCTCTCCTGTATCTGATTCTAGCAACCTGCTTACCATTGAAAGAAGTGTCGATTTACCAGCACCATTCGGTCCAATAAACGATGTAATCGTCCCCGGTTCGATCGTGACAGATACATCTTCTACAACAGGCTTTTTACCAAATCGCTTTGTTAATCCCTTGATCTCAATCATCCTGCTGCCCTACTTTCTTTTAATAATAAGTAAATAAAGTAAATACCACCGATAAAGTTAATAATGACACTTAACGTTGTCTTCAATTCAAGAATATGTTCGACGAGGAACTGTCCTCCTACTAACGCTATTATACTAAGTAAACTTGCTCCTAAAATTAATACAGAGTGCTTATACGACACTAAATATTGATAGGAAAGATTCGCGACAATTAGACCAAGAAACAAGATTGGCCCCACTAGCGCTGTTGATGTCGCAATTAAAATAGACGACAAAATTAATACCTTCATGATCATACCGTCATAATTGACACCAAGGTTAATCGCGTTTTCACGGCCAAGCGACATAACATCAAGCTTATCCATCAAGAAATAGCCGTAAATAAATGCTAAGACTAAAATACCGATGGCAATTAATAATAAGTCTGCCTTTACGTTAGTAAAAGTGGCGAATAGACGGCTTTGCAAACTCAAATACTCTACTGGATCAATCAATACTTGTAAGAAGGACACAAGGCTTCCTAACAATGTTCCTAAAATCATCCCGATTAACAGCAGTAAATAGATTGGATGCTTATCCGCCCGAAATAAAAATCGATATAGGATCAGGGCAAACAATACCATGGCAAAAATTGCTGCACCAAAGTTTAAATATTTATTTAACACCCAAACGGACATCGAACCCGCAAAGAAGTAAATTAAGGTTTGGACAACTTGATACATCGAGTCAAGCCCCATAACAGAAGGGGTTAAAATTCGATTATGCGTAATCGTCTGGAATACGACGGTTGAATACGCGATCGCAATTCCAGTTACAACCATCGCCGTAATCTTAATCATCCGTCTTGGGAAGGCGTAATCAAAGCCTCCCTTAATATCATAAAAAGCATATAACAGGATGCAAACAATCGAAATTACAGCTAATATCATCAATTTCGTACTATTTCGCATACGCTTTCCCCCTTAATAGCATAATTAGGAAGAGCGTACTGCCGATTACCGCTACCGTAACGTTAACAGGAATCTCATAAGGGTGAACGATGATGCGTCCCAAAATGTCACATACTAATAGGAAGGCTACCCCTAACACAGCTGTATGTGGAATCGTTTTACGAAGGTTATCACCCAAATAAAGAGAGACAATATTAGGGACGATTAATCCTAGAAATGGAATCACTCCGACCGTCAGCAAAACAGTCGTTGAAATAATGGCTACAAGGATAAGACCGATATTTAACACAGCCTTATAGCTTAATCCAAGGTTTTTTGCAAAATCTTCCCCCATACCTGCAACTGTAAATTTATTTGCATAAAGATACGCTAAGATAACCGCAGGAATACTTACGTACAACAACTCATAGCGGCCAGCAATCATTAACGTGAAGCTCCCCATTAACCAGGATGAAAGATTTTGAAGTAGGTCTGCTTCATATCCAAAAAATGTCGTAATTGCTGATAAAATATTTCCGTACATAATCCCGATTAAGGGAACGAAAATAGCATCTTTAAATTTGATACGATCTAAAATTTGCATGAATACAAAGGTTCCGGCTAGAGCAAATGCAAAGCAAAAAATAATTTGCTGCGTATACGTTACGTTAGGAAAAAACAGCATGGAAAGTAAAATCCCTAATTTCGCTGCATCTAATGTACCCGCAGTCGTGGGTGAAACAAATTTATTTCTACTTAAAGATTGCATAATTAAGCCAGCAATACTCATTCCTGCTCCTGCCAAAATAATCGCCATTAATCGAGGAACTCGACTGATTAGGAAAATTTGTGTCTTATCCGAATTCCAATCGAGCAAGTCACTAATCTTAATATCAATCGCACCAATAAATAGCGATACAAATGACAGGACGATCGTTGCTATTATCAATATCCATAGTCTCATTTGTAATCCTCATATATGTTTATTCTCAGCATGACAATTGATAACCATTATCATTCTAAGTGAAAATTTTTTATCTGATATTGAAAATCTTAGATGTAAAATAGTTATTTTACTGCTTTTTTGACTGTTTTTACTTCGTATAAGCCACCATCTGAACTGATGACATACTCAGGTTTTGGTTGACCAATTTTTGCCTTATGGCCTGCAATATGGGCATCACTTTTTTCCCATTGCTTCCAATGTGCTTCTGATTCCCACCTAATCATCACTACAACCTCTTCATCGCCGCGTCGAACTTTTTTTACCATGACGGTTGCATCAATAAATCCTTCTTGCTGTTCAATTAACCCTTTACCACCAAAACGCTCAACGACCTTTTCTGCATTACCTTCAGTAACAACTGTTTTTCTCATTTGAACAAACACGTTAACATCCCCTATTCTTCTTTAATATTTATAGATTATTATTTTATTCATCCTATCTATCTTTCTAGCTATCTTGCATTAAGTGAGAATAATTATCACTTAATTACATAAAAAAAATACTGAAAATAATGATCGCCACTGGCAAAACCTTTACCACTGATAATGATTATCATCCGCTATTAAGTTTGATTATAACATTGTGAATTTTCCAGTCAACCGTTACTTGAGAATTACTTTCAATTATATTCCCTAATTATGGCACTTTTTCTTTCTACCTTGATAAAAGAACAAAGAAATCCGTCTATTATTCGTCCAAAATGGAAAACATACTTTACGCTAAGAATTTTTATAGAAGTGGAGGAATGACCTTGGAAGATACTTTGAAAGTTGGAGAGATTGCACCCGCCTTTACCTTACCTGCTACTACAAAGGAGACAATTTCACTGTCAGATTATAAAGGAAAGAAAAATGTCGTTGTGGCTTTTTATGGCATGGACTTTACCCCTGGCTGAATTAAAGAAATTACCTCTTGGAAAGAGGATTATAAACGTTTTGAACAATTGGGAGCGGAAGTGTTAGGGATCAGTGCTGATCATATTCATTCTCACAAGGTCTTTTCCGCAAGCATGAGCATGCTGCCCTATCCTTTATTATCTGATTGGCATAGACAGACGATAAAGGACTATAAGGTGTTCAATGAAAAAGGCGAAGTCGCTATCCGCTCGGTGTTTGTTGTGAATAAGGATGGAGTCATCACCTATTTAAACACCTCTTTCAAAGCTGATAAGAAAGAGGATTACGAGGCCGTATTCGCGGAGCTAGAAAAATTAAATCATTAATAAAAAAAGACATCTCCCGAATCTTTGAGAGATGTCTTCCTCATTTTCAAATCGCCGTTCGTCTTTTTTTCATGAATAAAACAAAACCGAGACCTGTCAATACAACGATTCCTGCTAGCAGATATAGAAGATTCTTGGAAGTTGCACTTTCAACAAATGTTTCCGTGTCAAATGGTTCACTTGTTTGGTTCAGCGGAACAGCTTGTATCCCCTCTACAATTGTAACCATATCGGCACCAAGAATCTCCTTCAAATAGTTTACGTTTTCTTCTGAATAAGGAGTGATTCCAATCTCAACGGTATTTTCAAGTGGTGCAGTATGGGTAACCGTAATTCCCTTTTCTGCTAATTCATCTGAATGCTGGACAAAAACATAATCATCCACTTCTTTTTGTTTGTTAATCATGTCCTCAGCTTCCGCAAACGTACTCCCGGCCGAGAATAAAGACAAGCAAAAACCTATTAACAATGTTATTAACAGCTTCCACTTCATTTCACATTCTCCTTTTATAAAAAATTCCTTCTATAAATATATAGACTTGAATAACCTTATCAGAGTTACACAAAAACATCCCCCGATTAATCGAGAGATGTTTTACTTTTATTTATTCAAAATATTATTATAGTCATAACGTGTCCGATCAACCGGCGTGAACGTTTTAGGAGTGTAAAAGCGTAAGAGATCACCATTGACTACCTTATCTGAAAGAGCCAGTTTTTGTTCTACGATTTCCCCATATTCTTTCGCCTTAGCTTGTCTTTCCTCGTCTAATTCAATTCCAGTTTTTGAATCATAATATTTACCGTCAGTGAATGTGAAAGTAGAACTTACAAATTCACCATTTCGGAATGGGATGATATCATCATGATGTTCCGACAATAGGTCTGTCCCGAATTGCACATAATCTTTTGTATCGATTCCCAGCAGGTGAAGAAGTGTCGGAAGTAAATCGACTTGTCCACCGTACTCGTGATGAATTCCGCCATCTATACCAGGCACACGAATCAATAATGGGACACGTTGCAGACCGGAACTTTCAAACGAATCGATTTCTTTTCCAAGGACCATTTCCATCGCTTTATTATGATTTTCGGAAATACCATAATGGTCACCGTACATAACAATAATCGAACGATCATAAAGACCTGATTCCTTTAAGTAGGCAAAGAATTGTTCCAATGCTTCATCTGCATATCGTGCTGTCTGGAAGTAGGTATCGACAGATTTATCCCCCGTTGTATGTGGGGCAATTGTCGCAATACTTTCCTCAATTGGATATGGATAATGGTGCGAAACGGTCATAAATTTTGTGTAAAATGGTTCAGGCAAAGACTCCAAGAGCGGTATGGATTGCTCGAAGAACGGCTTATCCATTAGCCCATAATCGGCCAAGTCTTCGGGATTCATTTCATAGAAATCCGCATCAAAAAAGTGGTGATAGCCAAATGATTTATAAATCTCATTCCGATTCCAGAAGCTTCCTGAATTCCCGTGAAACACCGCCGATGTATAGCCAAGAGGGTCTAATATCGCAGGTGCCGCTTGGTACGTGTTTAAACCCTTCCTAGTAAAAGCTGAACCTTCTGGCAATCCATAGAGTGAATTTTCCAGCATAAATTCGGCATCAGACGTTTTCCCTTGTGCCGTTTGGTGGAAGAAATTATCAAAATACATTGTATTTTCTTCCCTTGTCAAAGAATTTAAAAACGGTGTTACTTCTTCTCCATTCAACTTGTAATCAATAAGAAAGTTTTGCATTGATTCAAGATGTAAATAAATTACATTCATCCCTTTTCCGGTCCCGAAATAGGCTGGATTGGGCCCGGCATAATTGGACTTCGTATAGTTAATTACTTCTGTCATGTCATCACTATCCGCCATCGCCCTTTGTGCAGAGGCTTGCGTACTTTTGACAGCATCATAAATGGTGTAATTGTAAATACCTAAATATTTCACAATGTAATTCCGATCAAAACCTCTTGTCAATAATTGTGGACGGTCTTCTTCTGCTAAGCCTAAATTCATGAAAGTAAAGGCCATTGCAATTGAAAATAAAGCGGCCACTTTCCGACGACTCATGTCCTTGACTTCCATCTTCACAAACCGAAAAGTAAGTAATGCGGTTAGGACAATGATATCAATGAAAAATAAAAAGTCATAAGGTTTTAATAAGGTTAGAACACTACTACTGACATCCCCAAAATTTTGCGTCTGCGTTAAAGTGGGCAAGGTAATAAAATCATTAAAAAATCGATAATATAAAATATTGGCATATAGTAGAAACGATAAGAGCGAATCAATAATTAACAGCCAAATATATTTTTTTCTCCCTTTAAAAAGAAAAGCAAAGCCTAAAAACAGCAAGGACGATCCTAAAGGATTGATAAATAAAAGAAACTGTTGTAATGTACTTTCGATTCCCAAATCAAACTGAGAAACTTGAACGATATAGGTTTTCATCCAGAGGAAAAATACTGCCAAAAAGAAAAAGCCAACATATTTATGGAAAATACTTGAGCCTTTGTTTACTATGAAATTCACTTTTTCACCAACCTCAAAAAATAAAGTTTATTAAACAAGATATTTTGTTAGTTTAAACAAATCAAATTGTAGAAATCTGCGATCTTTTTCCGACTCCCTTGCAATCTCTCTACTATGATCATGTATTGAAATGTAGGAACTTAGCTGCCCCTGATAGACTAAGCGAAAATCGTGACAATCCATAAAATCGCCAGGTTTGACTAAACAAGCAGGTTTATTCTTAATCGATATTCCACCGTTATTTAAAACCGTGGTTACAAATTCTGAACAAAAGAAAGCTCTTTTTCTATTAATCTTTTTATTCAGCAGTACTCCGAATAGCCCGATAAAATTATATTTATAGTTTTGCTGTTGTTGTTCGATTTGTTGAACGAACTGCTGCATCTGCTCAAATTCAAATTCTGAAACAGAACAGCTGTAGATTGCACAGGTTGCTTTATTGAATAACTTCCCCTTCATCTCTTCTCTAACAAATCCTCCGATAAAAGGGTTGTTTACACTTTTCCGTCCGAAGCTAACCGCCGTGTCTAATTCTTTTGTAAAAGCAATCGAAGCATGATTTAATGGCTGCTTCGTAACCTGTTTGATCATTTTTGTTAATAATGTCCCGGTATCAGTAAGAACAATATACACTTCCATTTTGAAACCCCCATTTCAACTTTCTAGAAGGTATATTAAGCATATAAAAAATTATCATATTATTAACCTATCTACAGAAGTAAAATCCTCTAAGACCTAAGTCCGAGTTTTTTATCGTTCAGCATAAAAAAATCACCCTGCATCCGAAGGTGATTTTTAAGCTTACAAAACTGTAAGAATCGTGTAAGGTTACGCCATTCCTCGCCCTAAACGATTGAAATATACTCCTTGTATCAGTACCCTTCAAGGAGGAAATTTTATATGGATTTTAATATCGAGTTATTTAGAATGATTAATGATTTAGGTAAAGAATTCCCAGCGGTGAATCCTTCGATGGTAATCATTGCAGAATATATGGTACTTTTCCTAGCTTTGTCCGTTATTGTATTTTGGTTTACCCGAAAAAACACAAATCGGATGATGGTGATTTGTGGAGGTTTCTCTTTCATTCTCGCTGAAATCATCGGAAAACTAGCCGGGAAAATCCATTCCAATCAAAATCCGTTTGCGGAGCTGTCGAATGTGAATAAACTCATCGAAAAAGCCGTTGATAATTCCTTTCCGAGTGACCATACGATTTTGTTCTTTTCTTTTTGTGTGACGTTTTGGCTTTTTAAAAAAGGTTGGGGATTCTTATGGATCTTGTTGGCATTCCTTGTAGGCACTTCGAGGATTTGGGTAGGCGTTCATTACCCAGCCGATGTTTTCGTCGGTGCTGTCATTAGCGCTCTTGCTGCGGCATTTGTTTACAACATTGTACCTAGACTACAAGTCATTCAAAAATTATTAGCTATTTATGAGAAAGCTGAACGGGCTATACTACCAGCTAAAGGTAAATCTAAAGAATTTTAAAAAACGCTCAATTGAGCGTTTTTTTATCTTTTATACACAAAATAGTACATACTTAATGGCCACCATAATACCACAAAGATGGGATATACGGCCCAAATGGTCGTTGGTGTTGAAATAAGATTCACCGTAATAAAGAATACCGTAATTAATAGACTCGCATGAACAGAGAATTCGAAATAGGCTCTTTTTCCAGCATGATAGAGCGATAGCGGCCACCATAATACCGCAAAGGCAGGGTAGATCGCCCAAAGATATCCAGGTGCAAGAAAAATATTTAGGATGACATAATAAAGAATGATGCTTGAGCTTCCAATCACAGCCACTTTCATCGAACCGGCACGGTCACCTAAATGAACTAGAATCGGCCACCAAAGAATTGGAAAAACCGCATAGAGAAACCATGGATAGTCTGGTGTATTGAGATAGTTTGTCACGATCAAGAATGTTATGATAAGCACACTATAAGAAATAGACAGCTGTTTATGCATCCTGTTCATCAAACTATACAAACCGATAACCATGAATGCAACGGCAAAGGCGGGGTAAATAAACCACGAGTAGCTAGGGCTGGTAATAAAATTTACGATCATTAAAAAGATAATCGTCATGACGCTTCCTGCGACTGCAAAACCCATATCCAATTTCTTCACTTTCATCCCTCCCTACCTTGAACGCTGCCAGCTAAAATACATCGCTAACGGCCACCATAATACCGCAAAGGTTGGGTAAACAAACCAGATTGTTCGCGGCGTGTAATAGAAATTAATAAAGATAAACAAAGCAATGATCAATAGGCTGCCCCAGACCGAAAAGCTTAAGTTAAGTTTCTTTGTATCTTTCTTAACCGGCTGCTTGGAGCCTAGTTCGTTTTTAATTTCTTCAATGTCACCAAAATCTACAATTGCTTTATTGATGGCATCCTCTTCTTCTTTCCCTTGAGCCATCAGATCCCACACTTTTTCTTCTAGATTTTCTAATACTTCTTGCATAATCGCTGTTTTTTCTTCACTTTCCGGGACATCTTTAAATAACTCATCGACATGATTTTTCAACTTCTTCACGTTAATCCCTCCAAAAATAAATCAAGAACTTCCTTCGTTTCTTTCCATTCCTCGATCAATTCTTTTAAATAGGCTTTGCCTAGTGTTGTAATTCGGTAATACTTCCTCTTCCCGCCTTGAGAAACACTGCCCATATACGATTCAATCAATTCCTTTTTCTCAAGCCGCTGAAATACCGCGTATAGTGTCGCCTCTTTAATTTGAAAACGATTATCTGTCCGCTGGCTAATTTCCTTCGAGATTTCATATCCGTATCTGTCTTGTTCAAAAATCAGCCGCAAAATTAGCGAATCCAAATGACCACGAATAGTATCACTTCTTAGCATGGTGTCACTTCCTTGATTTTTCACTATTCTATCTGATAGAGTAATCTTACTGAAAATTACTCTATCTGTCAAAGTAATTTTTAAAAAATGTAAAAAAAAGACTCCTTCATTGAAAATAGCCCTTTTATGTGACCGTTTTCGTTTCTTCTTGTTTGCTTTTTCGGGCACATAGACACCCTTTACGTGACCGTAACCGCTTCATGATCACCTTTTCGGGCATGTAGGCAAGCTTTACGTGACCACATCCCCTTCTTATTTGCTTTTTCGGGCTCGTAGACACTCTTTACGTGACCGATCCCGCATCTTGATCACCTTTTCGGGCACGTAGACACCCTTTATGTTACCGTAACCCCTTCTTGTTTGCGTTTTCGGTCACGTAACCAGTATCATTGGCTATGGAAAAACTTTTTTAAATGGAATGAGGTCGTTAGAATGAACTCGAAACAAGATGGCTTAAAGCCGTTTTTCTCTCTTATTCTATCTACAAAAATACCAAAACTCGCACTAAGTATTGGATTAACAGCTAGCCTCCTGACCACTCTAGCAGGCCTGCTTGTACCGGTCCTAACCAAAAATTTAGTAGACGGTTTTTCGGTATCATCGTTAAGTGTCCCGCTCATGATTGGCATTGGAGCAGCCTTCATTGCTCAAGCCGTCATCAATGGCATCTCTATCTATCTCCTTAGCTACGTCGGACAAAAAATTGTTGCGAGATTACGTGAACGGATGTGGGTAAAATTAATCCGTTTACCTGTGAGCTATTTTGATAAACAGTCAAGCGGTGAAAACGTCAGTCGGGTCGTTAACGATACTAGTGTGGTCCGCGAGTTAATCACCAGTCACTTCCCTCAATTTATAACAGGGATCATCTCGATTATTGGTGCCGTCATCATCCTACTCATCATGGATTGGAAAATGACGTTATTGATGCTCATCTCGGTGCCTGTCACCATTGCGATTATGACACCACTTGGAAAGCAGATGGCGAAAATCTCTCGTGGTTTGCAAAATGAGACGGCCACTTTCACAGGGAGTATCCAGCAAACGTTGAGTGAAATTCGCCTGATGAAATCATCCACAGCTGAACATCATGAAGAAACCAAAGGCTTAAATGGAATTGATAAATTACTCAGCTTTGGCCTTAAAGAAGCACGGATTACAGCATTCATTGCCCCAATCATGTACCTTGTCATTATGATGGTTATCGTGATGATTATCGGATACGGCGGGATGCGTGTTGCCAATGGGACGATGTCCACTGGTTCCCTTGTAGCCTTCTTGCTCTACCTTTTCCAAATCATTTTTCCCATTACTTCCTTTGCCATGTTTTTCACCCAGCTACAAAAAGCCAAAGGCGCAACGGAGCGGATTATCGATATTCTTAATCTACCTCTAGAAGAAGGTCAGCATGGTGTGGAAATGGATATTACGAATAAATCAATTCATGTCAAAAACATAACTTTTCGTTATTACGACGAGGAACCCGTCCTTGAAAATGTTTCATTTGATGCAGAGCCAGGCGAAATGATTGCCTTTGCCGGTCCAAGCGGCAGCGGAAAAACAACCATGTTCGGGTTGCTAGAACGATTCTATGAGCCATCTACGGGTGAGATTCTAATTGGAGATACGCCAATCTCTCAGCTTTCACTAACCACATGGCGCCGGCAAATTGGCTATGTTTCACAGGAAAGCGCGATGATGGCAGGAACCATTCGCGAGAATTTATGTTATGGGCTAGAAGATAGCGCCACAATTTCTGATGAACGTTTATGGGAAGTGACAAAAATGGCCTATGCCGATGAGTTTATTCAATCATTCCCTAATGGGTTGGACACAGAGGTTGGAGAGCGCGGGGTGAAATTATCGGGCGGGCAAAGACAGCGGATCGCCATCGCTCGTGCCTTTTTACGAGATCCAAAAATTCTTATGATGGACGAAGCAACAGCCAGCTTAGACAGCCAGTCGGAAGGAATCGTTCAACAAGCCCTCACCCGATTAATGGAAGGACGAACGACCTTTGTTATCGCCCACCGCTTATCAACGATCGTGGACGCAGATAAAATTATTTTCATCGAAAAAGGCCAAGTTACTGGAATTGGAACTCATCTAGAACTAACAAGATCCCATAACTTATATCGAGAATTCGCAGAGCAGCAACTGGCATGATAAAATAGTTTTATCATATATTGAGGAGTTTTGATTTAAGTGGCCCCCTTAAACGAAGATCAATTAGAACAAATTCGTAATGATCGCAAGAATCAAATTATGACTGCTGCTTTAAAGGTATTTGCTGAAAATGGGATTAAATTGACGAAAATCAGTATGATTGCCGCTGAAGCCGGAATCAGTCATGGCTTACTATATCACTATTTTAAATCCAAAGAAGAAGTGCTCCATTCCAGTCTTGAATGGAAGATGGCCGGTGGCACGAACGAAATCCTTCAAGAAATTGACGCCTTGGAACTGACTCCATTAGGTAAAATTAAGCAGTTCCTAAAGATTGGCTTATCTGAAGGTAATAGCGATATCTTTCGGATTATTCAACATCTGTCTCGCTTAAGTAATCCAATACCTAAACAAACTCAAGATCTTATTGAATATTCAGGTGAACTGTACATAAAAAAACTTCTTCCGCTCTTTATCGAAGGACAGAAAATGGGCGAAATAATCGAAGGAGATCCTGAAGAATTGCTCGAACTTTTCTTAACTGTTGTTTCGGGAATCATGTCAGATGATTTACCATGGTGGCAAGAAAATATTGATCGAAAAATAGCCCTTCTGATTAGGATGTTTACGGTTCGTTAGCAAATAATTAAACCCAGCTTTTTTCAACAAAATTCTCCGTTGACAAAAACTGGGTTACCTTTTATTCTAAGATTGACTGAATGATTCAATCAAAAAAGTTTAAAGGAGGTCAAATTAATGGGCCTTATTTCGGTGAAAGAGCTAAAGAAAAACTACGGAAAGAAAACCGTTTTGAATGGACTCAGCTTTGATGTAAATCGAGGGTCAATTTTTGCCTTACTGGGTGAAAATGGCGCTGGAAAAACAACGACTGTCCGAATTTTATCCACCTTAATTCATCCTGATGGCGGTACTGCAACCATTGCTGGATTTGATTGCAGGGAACATGCTCCCTCAATTCGAAAAATGATCAGTTTAACAGGGCAATATGCCGCTGTTGATGAGCTGCTTACTGGCGAGGAAAATCTCCAAATGATGGGGCGTTTAAATCACCTTGACCGCCGTACTGTTAAAGCACGTTCAAAAGAATTATTAGAGCAATTCGATTTAGTGGAAGCCGCAAAACAGCCTGCCAAAACCTATTCAGGTGGTATGCGGAGAAGGCTTGATATTGCGATCAGTCTACTCTCCACCCCTCAGATTATTTTCTTAGATGAACCTACAACAGGACTGGACCCGCGCAGCAGGCTGAATATGTGGAGTTTAATTCAAGGGCTGGCAAACAGCGGGGTGACCATCTTTTTAACGACACAGTATTTAGAAGAAGCGGAACGACTGGCCGATAAAATTGCGGTGATGGACGGCGGGAAAATTGTTGCAGAAGGAACGGCTGATGAGTTAAAACGGATCGTTGGTGAAGAAAAACTAGAGATCAAATTTTCTAGCAAGACCATGCTTCAAAAAGCGCAAACGCTGTTAAAAGGCCATACGAATGAAACTAATCAAAGCATTGCCTTAACCTCCGATGGCTCGATGGAAAGCCTGCGGCAAATCCTCAATGATTTGCATGAACATGGAATCGCAGCGGATGATATTCATTTTCGCAAACCAACACTCGATGATGTCTTCTTGCATTTAACAAACCGCAGTAAAGGAGTGGATGGACAGTGATTTTATCAAGACTATATTGGGTTCTAAGTGATGGTTGGACGATGTTCAGACGCAATCTCAAGCATATTTTACGTCATCCAGATTCCTTGTTTTTGAGTATCGCTTTACCTATCATCCTTATGCTGATGTTCGTTTTCGTATTCGGAGGTGCTATTCAAACGGGATCGGAGTATGTGAATTATATTGTCCCTGGCATTATTATTACTTGTGTTGGCTACGGAAGCTCAACAACAGCCATGAGTGTTTGCCAGGATATGGTAGGCGGACTTTTTGAACGTTTTCGCAGTATGCCACTCCACCCCTCCTCTCTCTTAGTTGGTCATGTGGCCGGGAGCTTCGTTCGTAATCTTATCAGTACAGCATTGGTAATCATTGTTGCCTTGTTGGTTGGCTTCAGGCCAAATGCAGGATGGCTAGACTGGCTTAGTGTAATTGGTTTTCTTAGCTTATTTCTACTAGCGATTAGCTGGCTATCCGTGGTATTTGGTTTACTTGCCAAAACCGTTGAAACAGCCAGCTCATTTTCTTTTTTCATTATGTTCTTACCTTACGTGAGCAGCGCCTTTGTTCCGACTGAAACGATGCCCTCTTGGCTTCATGGTTTTGCTGACAATCAGCCTATGACACCTCTTATTGAAACATTACGCGGCCTTCTCATTGGAACACCAATTGGAGGAAATTCATGGATGGCGTTTTCTTGGTTTGGAATAATGCTAGTTGTGTCATTTACTGCAGCGATGATTATTTTTAGCAGAAGAAAAAGAATTTAATAGAAAAGGTGCATGAATCTAATCTTCATGCACCTTTTCCATCTATGTTTGTGGTTGCTTCTCTGAAATAGAAACCGCTGCGCCTTCTTCTTTTATTTTAAAAAGCGGAACAACCAATAGCGAGCCAATCAGGAATAAAACACCTGATAGGGTATAAACACCGGATAAAGTCAGCGGAACTTTTACCAATCCTGAAACCGACATTCCGATGACCATCATCCCCATAAACAATGGACTTAGAACACCGTTTACGCGCCCGATAAATGCTTCTTCTGAATATTTAAGGATAATCGTGTTAATCCCAATATGAATACATGGAAAGAACATCCCGTTCAATACCTGTAACACAAGTGTTACCACGATGCTCGTTGACCAGCCTATACTAATCGTAAAGATCATACTGGCGAAAATTCCAAGCGCTAGAAGTTTTTGTGGGGAAATTTTCTTGGAGAAAGCCATTACAATACCACCGCCAAGTAACATCCCAGCGCCATTCGCCATTAATAACCACTGAAGACTTTCCTTAGGCATCCCAAGTAATTCCATCGTTACAAAAATAGCTAGAGGAGAAATAAGCCCTACCGCTAGACCACATACTGCAAATATACCACCCATTGATTTCAGTATTTTTTTTGACATTACGTAACGGAATCCATCTGCAAGCTCTTTCTTAAAATTATTTTGACCTTCGGACTTTTCCTTTTCTAAATCAGGTGGAAGGACCATTAATACAAGAGCTGATAGTAAGAACATAACACCCATTACTGCGATTGAGATATAGATCCCATACTGTTGATAAATAAGTGTTCCAATTACAGGACCAATGACCATAAAGATGGCCATCAATGATTGAAACATCGCCATAACAGATTGCAATTGCTCACCAGGTACATGCTGCTTTAACAGCTTCATTGCGGAAGGCATCGAGAATTGTGAAAGAATCGCAGATACTAAGGTTGCTAAAAAGATAGCCTGCCAAGAACCGTAAATAAGTGCTATTAAAACTAGTCCAATAGAAACTGCAGATAACAAATCGCAACTAACCATAGTAAGTTTTGGCTTCCATCGATCTGCGAAAGTACCACCGATAAATGAAAAAATAAAAATGGGTGCAAACTCTACTACCGAAATCAACGATACATAAACTGGATCGTTATTCGTTATCTCTGTTACATATAGTAGAATCGCGAAATTTCTTATCCATATACCAAGCTGCAGCAAGAAATTTGAGCTCATTATCGCTAATACAATTCGATTAGAAAATATGTTTCCTGCCGGCATCGTGGATACTCCTTCATTATTATGATTTTCCATCCTATCCCTGCCTCTCCAAATCTGTAATCATACTTTTCATTCATATACATAAATTCATTATTGACCGTACTCAAGATACTATACAGCATTACGTAACGGCAGGGTCAATTTTTTTTCCAACAAATTTTGACGAAATATCCATTTCGTTATAGCATTCATCCCCATGGATGAGAACTTTCTAATCCATTATTTTGTAAAGGTCTGGTGCTTTGAAAATCTCTAACAACAAGAACAAGTGTTCCTTTTAATTATATCAGAGAAGCTACTGGAATGTATAGTGTTATCATTTATTTTTTTGTAATAAAACAGCATATATCCCCATATCTAAAAATAAGGGTTACGCAGTGGTACATTATAAGAACTTTAACGAATGGGGTGTGAGACGATGATCATTTTGAATAAAATTGCTTTATTGTTTGTTATTTTCTTTTCAGTCTGTACAATAATAAATACGTATTTAGGCGAACATGAACAGGTTCAATCCAATATGATTTACTTTTTAATGAATGGATTTGCCTACATTGTCTCTGCGATCGAGGTTGAAAAAGAAAAGCAATTCATCGATGCCTATGAAACTTAATTTTTCAGTTTCAAAAACAAAATAAAAAATTCAAACAAACGTTTGATTAATTGATCCAAGCCATTTATATCAAGGTTTTGGCCAATCTAATCAAACGTTTGATTAGTTTTTTCCAATGTGGTTGTTTAAGATGTTGAATAAAATTACAGGTCTATTGCTAGATATTGGTTGATAGAGTGGCAGTTGATTTGATAAGTTTAAGAGAGAAGAGGTTTTTTTAGAGGTGTCTATTTATGAAAAAAAATTGGTTTCTTAAAATGAAGGAATATTTACTCCATCCCATTACATTACTTTTATTAGTGCTGTTTATAAAACTTACTGCTTTTCAGGTTGTGATATTTGATAACAAGTCATTTTTCCATGTCCTGCTTATTGAGTTTCCGATGTGGGGACTATTCTTGATGTTACTTATCATGATCTTCAAAAAACGCACCTGGCTAGCCATCTGGAGCTATCATTTTATCCTATCTGTTTTGTTTATCGTTGTCCTGTATTACACGCGTTATTTTTCAACGGTTCCATCCTATTATGATGTGAAACAAATCTATCAATCCAATTCCGTTGGTGGGACAGTTGCCTTGCTGGGAAGTCCATTTGATTTCTTATTTTTCTTAGATGTCGTTTTAGCCCTGCCGCTGATTTGGTTTCTCACCAAAAGGTCTGCCTCCTTTGCAAATGCAAAAAGGTGGGCGATTTCTTTTAGTTGTGTCGGCTTACTAACAACCGTGATTGCCTTTTTCTATCCATTAATCGATGTCTCTTATTTTGCCAAAAAGCATGGCTATATTCAGTCCCAAATTGTTCAAGCCTTTGAAAATAGTATCGGGACAGCCCTTGCCAGCCAGGAGCATATGTCAGAAAAACAACTGGAAAAGTTAAAAGGGAATAAATTTGTCCCTGCTCCAGAGCACAAGAGCTTTGGTATTGCAAAAAATCGTCATCTATTTATCATTCAAGTCGAGTCACTGCAAGAATTTGCGATTAATCAAAAAATCAATGGGCAGGAAATTACGCCAAATATAAATGCATTGCTAAAGGAAAGTGCCTATTTCGATAATGTTTACCAGCAAATCGGCGCTGGCAATACATCTGATGCAGAATGGCTGTTGCATACTTCCCTTTACCCAGAAGGGATGGACCCAACGGTTAATACGATTGACGGCAGTGAAATCCCTTCGCTCACCCGCACATTGAAAAAGCATGGCTATGGGACAGCAACCTATCATGCTGACGATATTACTTATTGGAGTCGGGATAAGCTATACCCTGCACTCGGCTTCGACTATGTTTACACGAGCAATGAAATACCAAATGAAAAAGAAATTGGCTTTGGCCCAGCAGATGAAGTGTTATTCAATTATGTTGAGTCACAGTTGCCAAAGCAATTGAAAAACCATGAAAGAATGTATTCGAATATTATTACCTTAACCAACCATACTCCTTTTGAAATGCCAACTGAGTATAAAATGCTGGAATTACCAGCTAAATATGAAGGAACATATGTCGGCAACTATTTTCAGGCCGTTCGCTACACAGATGAACAAATTGGATTATTCATCGATCACCTGAAGAAAATGGAGATTTATGATGAATCGCTGATACTTATATACGGTGATCATTCCGGACTGCATGGGGCACCGGTGACGGAACAAGATAAAGTCTTATTAAAAGAGACATTAGGACATGAGTATACGATGCAGGACCGCTTTGTGATTCCTGTTCTTTTTACCGCCCCTGGCCTATTTAACGGAGAAACCTATTCCCATCTTGGCGGTCAAATTGATTTGATGCCTACCCTTTTAAACCTGATGGGGGTAGAGCATGAGACGCAAATGATGGGACACAATTTATTTCAGTACAAGAAGAATTTGCTCGGAATGCGTTATTATCTGCCTGGAGGATCATTTATCAGTGACAAAACCTTTTACATGGCGCCTAGTGCAAAGCTGCCAGCCTCCTTATATGACCGAAAAACAATGAAGAAAAAGAAAAATGCCGAAGGTCTTCAAGAAAAAATCGATAACACGATCTTAATCATGGAGTACTCGGACTATATTCGAAACAACCAAACCAATCAATGACGATAGGACATGGATGAAAGGTTTGCATTCGACGAAAGAGGGGTCTAAATTTTAGACCCCTTTCTCTTTTAATTGTTTTTTCATAGGTGGTACTTCTATGTATGTAATCATCCGCCAAATCCATTCGAGTGGACCAAAGCTGAAATAGCGCAACCAAATGGTGGTGAATAAAAGCTGTATCACATAGATGACGATACATACGATTAGTGATTGCAGATACGAAATTTGTCCATATAACTGAAATAGGTTTCCCGCTAGGTAGATTAGTAATGTTTGGGAAACATAATTTGTCAGCGCCATCCGGCCATAGTTTTTTAGCGGGGACAACAGTCTTTGTACTAACGGAATTTGTAAGAGCAGTATCAACAACCCAACATATAGAGCCGATACCAAAGGTCCAATCATAATTCCAATACTTTTAAAAAGATAGGCCGACGCGTCTCCGCCCCAAAACTCAAACGGAAGCGATGGCGCATTTTTATATTGATAAATGAGTCCTACCACGCTGATGATAAGGATAATCGCAGTGAAAATAGCTATTTTTTTTGTTTTATCATTGATATTCTCAAAAAAGTGAAATTGTCCTACTGCAATACCAAGTAGGATTAAAGGAATGACCATAAATACTTTAACTCCGAGAACGCCGCTTACTAGTAAGAGTAATAAGCTGATGATGAGATTTACCCACTTATTCACTTTATAGAAGGGCAGTAGGATGAAGCCGACAGCGGCATAAACCGTCAAAGCCTCTCCCGGATGAAACTTGACATGAATGAAACCAAATACAAATAAAGCAACAAGCCTGCGCAAAAACAGGATATATCCATTTTTCCCTTTTGCGTTGGCCCTTGAGATAAATAGATAAAAGCCAACCCCAAACAAAAACGAAAAAAGCGTATAAAATCTGCCCTCGACAAACAAAAAGAGAAATCTTTGATAAGAAGCATCCACCGATCCTGGAGCAGGCAGCCCAACAGCTAACAATGGAATAATATTCACTAAAATAATCCCAAGCAACGCAAAACCCCGTAAATAATCAAGAACCTCAATCCGTCTATTTCCCTCAATCGGAATCATCCAATCCCCCCTCCACCCAATCTTACCAAAAAAGAGCTGTCAGGATTACAATTCCCAACAGCTCCAACAATTAAAATTAAATTCACTTTTTAATCAAAACTTTGCTTAGTGTCCATCTGGGGTGGACACTGTCCACGAACGGTGACAGGCACCTAAACCTCTAAAACCTCACCCAAAGAAGTTCTTAAATGACTGCAGGGTTACTTGTCGGTTTAGGGCGGCGATCGATGTGGTGAGTGGGATGCCTTTCGGGCATACTTCGACGCAGTTTTGTGAGTTGCCGCAGGAGGTGATTCCTCCTTCGCCCATTAATGCCGCAAGTCGTTCTTCTTTATTCATTTCTCCAGTTGGATGAGCATTGAATAAGCGAACCTGTGATAATGGTGCTGGTCCGATAAAATCAGATTTATCATTGACGTTTGGACATGCCTCAAGGCAGCAGCCACAGGTCATACATTTTGATAATTCATACGCCCACTGCCTAGTTTTCTCAGGCATTCTTGGTCCCGGTCCTAAATCATATGTTCCATCAATCGGAATCCAGGCTTTGACCTTTTTCAAAGCATCAAACATCCGTGAACGGTCAACGGTTAAATCCCGCATAACCGGGAAGGTTGCCAATGGTTCAATCCGAATTGGCTGCTCCAACTGGTCAATCAAAGAAGAACAGGCTTGACGTGGCTTTCCATTGATCACCATGGAGCAGGCACCACAAACTTCTTCCAAGCAAACTGATTCCCAGATAACCGGGGTCGATGGTTCACCTTTTGTATTAATCGGATTCTTTTGAATTTCCATTAAAGCTGAAATGATGTTCATATTTGAGCGATAAGGAACCATAAATTCTTCCGTATAGGGAGCAGACTGCGAATCTGTTTGTCTAGTAATAATTAAATGAATTTTCTTCCCTGTATCCGACATGATTATTTGGCTCCTTTCTTCGCTTTTGTATAATCACGCTTACGCGGCTTGATTAAGGAAATATCTACTTCCTCGTAATATAACTCAGGAAGATTTGCTGCTGGATTATATCTTGCCATCGTTGTTTTTAACCAATCCTCGTCATTACGATCAGCGAATTCCGGCTTATAATGAGCCCCGCGGCTTTCGTTACGGTTAAAAGCTCCAAGGGTAATCACATGTGCGAGATTAATCATTCCTTCCAGCTGGCGGACAAACGAAGCACTGGAATTGCTCCATTTTGCCGTATCCTCAATATTAATCCGCTTATAGCGCTCAGAAAATTCCTGAAGCTTTTCGTACGTGTATTTTAACTTTTTGTTTTCACGGACAACGGTAACATTTGCCGTCATTAACTCGCCTAGCTCCTTATGCAGCTTATAGGCATTCTCCGTTCCATTCATAGTTAAAATCGAATCGTATTTTCCAAGGTCTTCACTAACTTGTCTATCAAAAACGGAACTTGAAATCTGATCAGTCGACTTTTCCATTCCCTTCAGATACTCAAGTGCTTTCGGTCCTGCAACCATTCCGCCGTATACCGCTGACAATAGCGAGTTTGCTCCGAGGCGGTTGGCACCATGCTGCGAATAATCACATTCACCTGCAGCAAATAATCCAGGAATATTTGTTTTTTGATCATAATCGACCCATAAGCCACCCATCGAATAGTGGACACCAGGGAAAATTTTCATCGGTACCTTGCGTGGGTCATCACCCATGAATTTTTCATAGATTTCCATAATCCCGCCAAGCTTGATATCGAGCTGCTTTGCATCAATATGAGAGAGATCAAGGTAAACTTTATTTTCACCATCAATCCCCAGCTTCTGATTCACACAGACATCAAAGATCTCGCGGGTTGCAATATCACGCGGAACAAGGTTGCCATAGGCAGGATATTTTTCCTCTAAAAAGTACCATGGTTTCCCATCTTTATAGGTCCAAACCCGGCCGCCTTCACCACGAGCTGATTCACTCATCAGGCGGTTTTTATCATCGCCTGGGATTGCCGTTGGGTGGATTTGAATGAACTCACCGTTCGCATACAGGGCACCTTGCTGATAAAGTCTTGCCGCCGCATAGCCTGTATTGATAGTTGAATTTGTTGACTTTCCAAAAATCATTCCTAGTCCGCCGCTTGCCATAATTACAGCATCAGCCGAAAAAGCTTTTATTTCCATTGAGCGTAAATTCTGTGCGGTAATTCCGCGGCATACGCCTTCATCATCAAGGATCGCTGATACAAATTCCCAGCCTTCATATTTTGTTACTAAACCTTGAACTTCAAAGCTTCGCACCTGTTCATCTAATGCATAGAGGAGCTGCTGACCGGTTGTTGCCCCGGCAAATGCAGTCCGATGGTGCTGTGTTCCCCCAAAGCGGCGGAAATCTAGCAAACCTTCAGGTGTACGGTTAAACATAACCCCCATCCGGTCAAACATATGGATGATTTTCGGTGCTGCCTCACACATCGCTTTTACTGCTGGCTGGTTGGCTAAGAAGTCACCACCGTAAACAGAATCATCAAAATGCTCCCAAGGAGAATCATTCTCCCCTTTTGTATTCACCGCTCCATTAATGCCGCCTTGGGCACAAACAGAGTGCGAGCGTTTAACAGGAACTACGGAGAACAAATCGACTTTCGTTCCTTCTTCTGCTATTTTAATAGCGGCCATCAACCCTGCCAAACCGCCGCCGACAATCACAATATTACCTTTGCTCATTTGTCTGTCCTCCCTATCTAGCCTCTAAGCAAATGCCAGGATTGCGCGAATACCAATGTAGGCTAATCCGATAAACAATCCGTACGAAATGTATTGAGTTACTTTCTGCGACTTTGGTGAGACGGTAATTCCCCATGTAATCAGGAAGGTCCAAATACCGTTTACAAAGTGATAAATACAAGAGAGAATTCCAATAATATAGAGTGATAGCGAAATGCCGTTATCGACGATATTTGCCATCAAGTTGTAATCTGCATGAACATCCTTAAACTCTACTTGTACCTTCGTTTCCCATACATGCCAGATAATGAAAACGAGCGCGATAACACCCGTCATTCTTTGTAAAAAGAACTTCCAATTTCGGAAAAACCCATACCTTTTCACATTGTTCTTCGCTTGGCGAGCAATAAAGACTCCGTAAACCGCATGAAATAATAACGGGATAAAAATAACAAATAGCTCTAAAAAATATTTAAACGGCAAATTCACCATAAAACCAGCCGCTTTGTTGTAGGAATCGACTCCCCATGTCGCGGTATAGTTAACGAATAAATGAACAGTCATAAACACGCCGACAGGAATGATTCCCGACAAGGAATGCAGCTTCCGGAGAAAATGCTGATGATTTCCACGCTCCATAATGTAAAACCTCCTAATGATGCATTGTAAAAAACAGAGCGCCAAGCCCTGAAGCTAGGCGCCCCAATCCATTTACTATACTAATGCTAATTCTTTCTCAAGACGTTTTTTCATAAGTAATTCTTTCCCTGCTATCCCAGGGTTGGTCATTTCAAATGGATGTAAAATGGTATCTAACTCACCTTCAGTTAGCACGCCTCTTTCAAGGACAATTTCCCTAACAGGTCGGTTTGAAACAATTGCTTCTCTTGCAATGCTTGCTGCAGTTTCATAGCCAACGTGTGGATTAATCGCCGTGATCACTCCGACACTATTATTCACATAAGCTTCCATTCTTTCTTGATTTGCGGTAATTCCGCTTAAACAATGCTCGCGGAACACGGTAAAGACATTCTTCATAATCTTGATAGATTGTAATAGATTGAAAACGATGACCGGCTCCATGACATTCAATTCAAATTGACCGGCTTCTGATGCCATACTGATCGTTAAATCATTACCGACCACCTGGAAAGCACTTTGATTCAAGACCTCAGCCATGACTGGATTTACCTTCCCTGGCATAATTGAAGATCCTGGTTGACGGGCTGGAAGATTGATTTCTCCTAATCCACAGCGCGGACCAGAGGTCATCATCCGTAAGTCATTTGCAATTTTTGACATATTCAGCATGCAAATTTTTAGTGCCGCTGAAACTTCTATATACGCATCGGTATTCTGCGTTCCATCCACTAAATCCTCGGAGCCTTTGATTGGATAACCCGTTAACTCAGCTAAATACGCAACCGTTTTTTCAATATATTCAGGTTCAGCATTCAAGCCTGTTCCAACTGCTGTTGCTCCCATATTGACTTCGTAAAGATTTTCGCGGGTAGCCTTGATGCGCTTAATGTCTCTTCTTAAAACACGAGCATATGCTTCGAATTCCTGACTAAGCAGAATTGGCACAGCATCCTGTAAATGGGTTCTTCCCATTTTGATAATGCCATCAAACTCATTTGCCTTTTTCATAAATTCGTGATGCAGGTCTTCCATGACCTTAATTAATTGTTCCAATGTCATTAACGTGGACAAATGGATGGCTGTTGGAAAAGCGTCATTTGTTGATTGTGCCATATTGACATGGGTGTTAGGGCTGATTACTTTATAATTACCTTTTTGCTCCCCAATCATCTCAAGGGCACGGTTCGCAAGGACTTCATTTGTGTTCATGTTGATTGAAGTCCCTGCTCCCCCTTGAATCGGATCAACGATAAACTGGTTATGCAGCTTTCCCTCTAGAACTTCGTCAGCAGCTGCCATAATGGCACGGGACACATTCTTATCTAATTGACCGATTTCTGCATTGGCAAATGCTGATGCTTTTTTAACCATTGCCATCGCCTTTATTAATGCTTCATCAATTCGATATCCTGTGATTGGAAAGTTTTCGACTGCACGCATCGTTTGTACACCGTAATACGCGTCAATCGGAACCTGTTTTTCGCCAAGGAAGTCTTTTTCAATACGGAAATCTTCTGAACAACTCATTCTCGTCATCTCCAAATTCATTTTTGTTTAAAAAATTACAGAATAATAGTACTTAGTAAAATACCAATTGCTACGGCACCGACTGTTGCGATTAATCCTGGCACCATGAAGCTGTGATTTAATATATATTTACCAATTTTAGTGGTTCCGGTGCGGTCAAAGTTAATGGCTGCTACTACGGTTGGATAGTTCGGAATGAAGAAATATCCGTTCACCGCTGGGAACATGGCAATAAGTAAAGCTGGGTTGATTCCAAGTGTTACACCAAGAGGCATTAATGTACGAACAGTTGCTGCCTGGCTATAAAGCAGGATGGATAAGGCGAATAAGGCAACTGCAAATAACCAAGGTGCTGCTGTAACTAAATCAGAAATGGATCCAGAGATTAATGCCATGTTTCCTTGGAAGAACGTATCTCCCATCCATGCGATACCAAAGATGGCTACAACAGCGGCAGCTCCTGCCTTGAAAACACTGCCAGAGACAATCTCTTCGACATTTGGCTTACAGAAAATAATGATTAACGCTGCGATGGTCAGCATGACAATTTCAATCGATGCCGGCATCGTCATTCGTGTAAATACGCCTTCAACTTCCCAACCAGGACGTAATTCTTCAAATGAACCTAATAGAACAACAAGAACAGCAGCTAATAAGAAAAAGATAACGGAAAGCTTTGAACCCTTTGTTGCAACATATTCCTTTTTATCTTTTCTAATTGGAGCTAATCCTGCTTCCAAACGCTTTAAGTATTCAGGGTCATTATTAAGCTCTTTACCCATTTTGCTAGATACAAATGCTGCAATCATACAAGCAATAAAAGTAGACGGAATACAGATCATAAGAATATCTAGTAAACTAATCTTGAAATCTGTTAATAAGGCAAGTAAGGCAACGGTTGCGGCTGAAATTGGGCTGGCTGTAATCGCCTGTTGGGAGGCAATAACAGCAATTGACATCGGTCTTTCTGGTCTGATGCCAGATTCACGAGATACTTCCGCAATAACTGGTAAAACGGAATAAGCTACGTGGCCAGTTCCTGCACAAAATGTGAATACATACGTAACAATCGGTGCAATAAATGTAATCCACTTTGGATTTTTCCTTAACGCTTTTTCAGCAAGATAGACAAGATACTCCATCCCGCCAGATGCCTGCAGGGCTCCTGCTGCGGTTACAACAGCTAAGATCATCAGCATGACATCGATTGGTGCCGATGTTGGCGGCAGTTTGAAAACGAAAACGAGAATCGCTAAACCGACTCCACCCATTACTCCAAGGCCTACCCCGCCTAAACGAGCACCAATGAAAATACATGCTAGAATAATTAAAAATTGAATCCAGAACATGATTGATTACCTCCAAACGGTAATAAAAATAATTTTATGAAACCTTAAGCCTTCAAAACTTAGATTTCTTCACCCGCCTTCAAGAAATTTCTTGTGAACATTTTCACAAATCCTCCGGTGTTTTGTGACGTGCACTTCATTTTCCTGTCCTATAAAAAATATAAAATGGCCAAATCGAACCGGATCTAACAATCTCTTATCTGCTTCTCCTGTTCACATAGAGCATATCTTCTAGACTACTAAAAACTACAAAAACCAACACAACTGTTATGAAACTTAATAAATTTGTCATTTTTACTGAATAACATGATTACTCTTATGCTATACGATGATAGTGACAGTTATTATAGGAAGTGATTCTGTGCGAGAGAAACTGATTGCCTACTTATTTATGATATTCGCTGTACCAATTGCTGGAGAGTTAAAGTTTTACCCGATAGACGGAGACCTACGAGTCAGTTTAGGTACTCCATTATTTTTCTTTATCTTATTATGGTCACGAAAAATCCACCCAATTATGGCCGGATTACTAGCTGGAATGGCTGTCGTTAGCTTTAGAATTTTTATTCAGAGTTTTCAAGCAGAACCCTTTCAGCTTATTGATTCTTTCTCGTTGAACTTTCCTGTTTTCTTCTATTATTTAGTTTACGCATCGCTATTTTTATTTTTTAAAATTAACACCCTTCATGAAAGTCCATTTTTCATCGGTTTACTAGGAGTCGTGATTGAGATCATTGCCAGTATGGTAGAAATTACGGTTAGAACCTTTTATTCTCATATGCCGATTACCTTTACCACTTTTCTGGTGATTGGGGGGATTGCTGTTTTCCGAAGCTTCTTTGTTCTTGGTTTTTTCAATATACTCATTCTCCGTGAAACAAAGATTGCTGAAGACCAACAGCGGAAAAGAAATGAGGAGATCTTGCTATTAATCTCAAATTTATATGTTGAAATGATTCAAGTGAGGAAATCGGCAAAGAATGCCGAAGAGTTAACCAGCGCCTGCTATGGCTTATATCGGGATTTGAAGGCACTGCAAAATAATCAAGAGGCACAAACGGCCCTCAAAATAGCCGGGCAAATGCACGAAATAAAAAAGGATCATCAGCGTATATATGCCGGTCTATCCAAGTTAATGGTCAAGGAAAACTGGAATGATTATATGAACATCGAAGAAATTATCTCGGTTATTATCTCAGCGAATAAATGCTACGGGGAAATGCTGGGCAAATCCATTGAATATAAGGCCAATATTTCAGGGGAACATTCTCAATACCGTTCTTTTATTCTCTTTTCCCTCATTAATAACCTAGTCGCCAATTCAGTTGAAGCAATCCATGAGCAGGGGAGAATTTTCCTAAATGTTCGAAAGCTGGATAAGGTATTTGAAATAACTGTGAGTGATACTGGGGCGGGGATCTCTGATAAGAATAAACCCTTTATTTTTGAACCTGGTTTTACAACCAAATTTGATGATACAGGTATCGCTTCCAACGGTATTGGCTTATCTCATATTAAGAACGTGATTGAAAATATCGGTGGAGAAATTAACCTGGTGGATACACCAGCAAACACCACCTTTGGAATTATGCTGCCGGTGGCAAGCTTAACAGAAAGAGGCTGATAGCTTTGAAATACTTTATAGTTGATGATTCGGCTACAATTAGAGCGATGCTTTCGAATATTATTGAAGAAGAAGGGCTGGGAACAGTAGCTGGTGAGGCAGAAGATGGTTCAGAGGTTTATGCTGATATTCTTGCTAAGCAAAACATCGATATTCTGATAATTGATTTATTAATGCCAAACCGTGATGGCATTGAAACCGTTCGGGAAATTGCTCCCTTTTTCCAAGGGAAAATCATTATGGTTTCACAAGTTGAAACCAAAGATATGATTGGTGAAGCTTACCAACTTGGAGTTGATCACTATATCACGAAACCAATCAACCGCCTTGAGGTTGTGAATATCTTGAAAAAAGTTTCGGACCATCTCAGGCTGGAGAAGTCCCTGAATGATATTCAAAAGTCATTAAGTTTCTTAAGAGATCACACCCAAAAGCCTGAATCGAAAAAGCCGCTTGGAAAAAAGCAGAATCCCATTGTGACTTCGGGAAAGAATATCCTTTTAGAACTTGGCTTAATCGGTGAAAGCGGCAACAAGGATTTGCTCGATATATTAGCTGTTTTAGAAAAATTAGAAGAAAACGGAGTTCGCGAAACCCCGTCATTAAAGGATTTATATGAATTGGCAATCATAAAACGTCTCGGTCCCACTGCTTCAGCAACTGAGATAAAAAAGGAAATAAAAGCCTGTGAGCAAAGAATTCGCCGTGCCATCCATCAAGCACTCGAACACATCGCCTCACTTGGACTAACTGACTACACCAATCCAAAATTCGAAAACTACGCATCCAGTTTCTTCGACTACAGCCAAGTCCGAATGAAAATGCTAGAACTAGAAGGAAAAAAAGGGCACGAAGAAAACTGCAACACCCGTATCAACATCAAGAAATTCATCCAAGCGCTGTATATGGAGGCTAGGGAACACCACCCTCGGTGACAGGCACCACTAAAAACCAAAGACCTGTCCAATGTGGCAGGCCTCTGTGCTTTTTATAAATTAGAATGGATGAGTGATAGTATTTTTCTTAGTTCATTGACTGGTACCTGACCAGGAGCAGATGCTTTTTTGGCGGCTGCAAATGTAAGGCACGAACCAAATACCTCACCAGCGATTCGGCTGATTACTCCCTTTCCAGCCATTGACATCGTAATGATTGGTCTGTCCGCATACTGCTCGTTCATCTCATTGGTTGCATCCAACAACGTTAGTACGTCTGCAACATTCCTTGGCATAACGGCGATCTTTGGCAGATCCGCACCCAGGTCCTGCGCTTTTCGTAAGCGTGAGATGATTTCAGCTTTTTCGGGCGTCCTGTCAAAATCATGATTCGAAATGATGGTGTACACATTATTCCTATGTGCCGCAGAAATTAGTGATTTGACCTCTGCCTCTTCGTTAAATAACTCCACATCCATGATATCCACATGGCCTGTTTCAGCAACGGCTCTATTTAACTCAAAATAATAGGCTGGGCTGATTTCTTTCTCTCCACCTTCCCTCAAACTGCGGAAAGTAAAGATAAGCGGTGTCTCAGGTAGAACCGTACGAATTTCAGTCAGCGCCACTTTTACCTTCTCGATATCTTCCACATGATGAAAAAAATCAACACGCCACTCTACTAGGTCCAAGTCGACTGTTTTTAATAATGCCGCTTCTTCTTTTAAATGGATTAACGTTTCTCCTACGATCGGAACACAAATCTTCGGTGCTCCCTCGCCTAGCGTAACTCCCCTAACCGTTACCGTCTTTTTCATCTTCTCCCCCGCCCAAACTTATTTCGTTTCATGCAGCTCCCATGATAATTTCAGCGTTTCCACGATGCTCTCAGCTAGTTCTTCCATATCCTGCCCATCAATTTCAATTTTTGAGTGGTAGTTATTCGAGTAAATTTCCTTTCTCTTATAAAATAACTCCTCTATTTCAGCCATTGTCTTTCCTTGCAATACAGGACGCGTGTCAATAATAGAACTTAACCGGTTCTTCCAAGCATCCCATGTGATATCTAGATAAAAAACAATACAGGAAGATAAGCAGAAATTTCTGATTTCTTCTTGTAGGAATGCTCCTCCGCCAACTGAAATTATCTTTAGCTTTTGATCACAAAGGCTGGTGATCATATTCTTCTCTCTTTCTCGAAATGCCTTCTCCCCAATTTCAGCAAAGATCTGTGAAACTGGCATCTTATATTCCTTTTCGATTTCTTCATCGATATCAATAAAATCTCGATAGAGCTTTTTCGCTACAAGTTTCCCTACCGTGGTCTTTCCCGCACCCATAAAACCGATAAATACAATATTTTTTTCTCTTAATGATGTGTTCGACAATGTATTCCATCCCCCACGGGCAATTTATTTTGTTACCATTATAAGCTTTCCGATGAAATAAAACCAAATAATTCATAATGGTTAATTTCTTACTGCAAATGGAAATATAAGTTTGTAGTTTCACTTTATTCGATGACTTACAGCTAGGATGGATACTGATGGGGATGTATTTTAAAAAAATTGTTTATTATTTAGTTAAGCTTCGGGATCGGATCTTCTTTCCGATTGCGATTCTTTACATATTATTTGCGGCCTATATCGCTTTATATCTTGAACCGCAAACCTTTAAAACCTATCTCACCGCTATTTACTGGGTACTGACGACACTGGCTACAGTTGGCTTTGGTGATTATGCCCCCCAAACCCAGCTAGGTCAAGCCTTTACAATTGTTCTTTACATCACTGGAATCGGGCTGATCAGCGTATTTATTGGTAAAGTCATTAAATCCGTTTATTTGCTCGACAAATTAAAAGTTGGTGGAAAAATGAAATACACAGGCAAAAATCATATCATTATCATTGGCTGGAGTGATAAATCACAATTAGCGATTAAAGAGATATTAAAATCTGATACAACCATTGATATTGTCATTGTTGATGATTTAGAGAAAGCCCCAATGGTAGAGAAGCAGCTTTACTATATCCGCGGCGATGCTACCGATGAAGAAACGCTCTACCAGGCTAATTTACCAGAAGCAAAAGGCGTGATTATATTTGCTGATCAAATAACCCAAGACAACTTCGCCACTAAAGATCCGCTCTTGGTTGATGGAAAAACTTTATTGATCGCCGCTGCAATCACATCAATTGAAGAAAAAATCAACGCACCGATTCATGTTACGGCAGAAGTGGTCTATCAAAAGCATATTCGCTTATTCCAACGGGTAAAGGTAGATGAATTTATTCCGACACAAGAGATGATTTCCCACGCTGCTGTCCGCTCCCTTTTTTCTCATGGGGTGACCAATATGTATTCTGAACTGATGAGCACGCAATACGAAGAAGCCATGTATGAAATACCAAAGCAGACAAACTGGAAAACCTATCGCGATGCCTTCGTTGACCTGCTTAATAAAGGAGCAACACTCGTTGCGGATCGCGGTAACCTTCAAATAAACCAAAAACTGGACGAACCCATTCCGGAGGATGCACAGCTTTTTATCATTTGCGATAAAAAGACGCTGGCAAAAATCAATCCTGAGCAAAAATCAACGAAAAAATAAAAAGGTCCCATTAGACCTTTTTATTTCGATTAAATAATTTTATCTTTTGGATCATCTAGCTTCATTTTCTCTAGCTCAAGCTTCATTCTTTCTGTTTCCATTAAAAAGTTTTGATGTTTTAACTTCTCCAGCTCCAACTCCTGCTGGACGATTTTGAATCGAATTTTAGACTGCTTCTGATAATGACCTGTTAAAATCGCAATGATGGGAATCGAAAATACCATTATTACAGCTATTGTTCCAGTCATACGAATCACTCCTTGTCCATTCCTTAGTTAAATAATACCAAAAATCGACTAATGTTAGTACAGAATTATCTGAATAATCAAACATGAGGGAATCAGGCCTTTTTAACAGCCTTTCTGCTGCTTTTTGGTTTATTCAACAAATGCTTCACAGAATAGATTGGATGGTATACCATCATCCACGGACCTGCATAGCGCATAACGGTTTTCATTTCTTCCCGATACTTAGGCCTATAACAGTGAATGGGGCAATTGGAGCAAGCGCTTTTCTCTTCACCAAAACGGCATAGAGATAATCTTGTTAAAGCATAGCTTTTTAAAGCCTGACACTCTTTGCAAAGACTGTTGCTTTTATGTTTCCTATGACAATAAAGATTAAACATTTCGGTTACGATCTCTTTCTCCTTTTGAACATGTGGACCATTGTTTAATTGGATTAATTGACTTCTCATAATTAGAAACCACCTTCCATTTACGGAAATCTACTTCTTAAATAAAACATACCACGGGATGACATTGGTAAACGGGATAAGTCTTAACAACTTTCTAACAATTTACAAGTATTTTCTTTGACAAAAACATGTCTCCCTATATAAGATTGTAAGCATGGAAAAATAAGTTAGCCCTTAATTCAGGGGTGTCTTTTGAAGAAAGGTGGTTTGCAGATGACAGCAGATCAAAAAAAGAAAATAACCATGTTAATGATTAACATGTTCATTGCCATAGGCAGTTTCGGGATTATCATCCCCATTTTACCCGCGTATTTAGAGTCCATAAACCAAGGTGGAACAGCAGCCGGACTGTTTATTGCGATCTTTGCAGGTGCTCAGTTCCTATTCTCACCAATCGCCGGAAAATGGACGGACCAGTACGGTCGCAGAAAGATGATTATCTACGGGTTAGCTGGACTGACTTTATCGATGTTTATCTTTTACGCATCCAATAGCATCTGGGTACTTTATCTGTCCCGCGCTGTCGGCGGTATCGGCTGTGCGATGCTTGTACCAGCTATTTTTGCTTATGTTGCCGATATCACCACTTTTGAACAACGGGCAAGAGGAAACAGTTTAGTTTCTGCAGCTATGTCGTTAGGAATTGTGATTGGACCTGGAATTGGCGGGTTTTTGGCTGACTTTGGGTTAAAGTTCCCATTCTTAGTCTCAGCACTTGTCTCGCTTGTTTCCGTAGTGTTCTCGATTTTTCTCCTTAAGGAAAGCAAACCCGCTCATTCAGCAGAAGAAATGGGCATGGTAGATGATGAATCAATGATGAAGAAAATTGCTCGTTCAACCAAAGTTGCTTATTTCATCCCGCTTATTATCACACTTGTCATGAGCTTTGGATTAATTGCCTATGAATCCGTCATCGGACTTTATCTTGATAATCAATTCCAGTCGACAGCCAAAGATATCGCAATAATGGTAACAGCTACAGGCGTTGTCAGCGTTATTGTCCAACTATTTGTAGTCGACCGAATTGTTACACGTTTCGGTGAAATTCCGGTATTAAATGTCTTTATCGCTGTTGCCGCACTCGGATTTTTATTTTCCTTAATCGCAAATAGCTATACTTTCTTCTTTATAATTTCTCTTTTCATCTTCCTTTCCACATCGATCCTGCGTCCGGTTTTAAATACTCTGATCTCCAAGCTGGCAGGTCAGGAGCAAGGATTTGCAATGGGGATGAACAATGCTTATATGAGTATAGGAAACGTCCTTGGACCAACACTAGCCGGATTGCTTTACGATGTAAAAATAAGCTTCCCGTTCATGCTCGGATTTGTACTACTACTCGTAACCTTATTCATCACCATTACCTGGCAGAAGCGCTCACTTAGAGCAAAAGCCGTGTCATAAAAAAAGACTGATGTTCAGAATTCTGAACATCAGTCTTTTTTTAAATTAATTCGCTCTCCGATATTTGTACATTTTCCATTGATAGTGGATGAAGCATCCGATGCAAAAACCGCAGATTGCTACAGTCGCCGCGATACATACAAGAGTGGTAAACACATAGCCAAGAGTCTCCCAGCCAAGGAGAAAGCCCAAAAAACCGACCCCTAAACAAAAAACAGCGATCATTTGATTAAATTGCTGCTGCTCCCAGTCCTCCGGAATATACTCCTCCGGTTTTTTCTTAAGAAAAAGTTTGGCCGTATTCATAATTGGATTATATCGAAAAACAATTCCTGAGATTCCTGCTAATAATGGGATTAATAAAAACCATTCAGCTTCGAATACCCATGTTAAGAGAACACAAAGGACAATGACTGTCTGATTCGTTTTAACAAGCGGTCGAGGAATAGATCTTACTGTATTCGTCATAAAAAACCCACCTTTCAGATTGGATTTATTGGTTAAATTCATTTTACCTGCTCCTATTTAATTTGTATACATTAAAACCGTATTTCTCCTTCACCAGCACATCTATTTTTCCCTAGATTAAAGGAGAATTTATGAAAGGTGTCGAACTGTTGATTGAAATAAGGTAAAATTAGAATTAGTTCATTTTACTCTTGATATCATCTCGACATGTTAAGGAAAAAACAAGGAGCTGGATTAGTTGAAAATAAAGAAAATCCTAAATAATAATGCAGTTGTAGTTTCCGATAACAATGAAGAGAAAATCGCCATTGGTGCAGGAATCGCTTTTCAAAAAAGGAAAAACGATATTGTGAATCCTGAAAAAATTGAAAAGCTATTTGTGATGAAGGAAAACGAGAAGTTTCAGCAACTACTTCAGCAAATTCCTGCAGAACATTTAGCCCTCTCCGAAGAAATCATCACCTATGCTGAGGATAACCTAGGGTTAAAATTGAACGAACATATACATATCGGACTTACCGATCACCTATCCTTTGCGATTGAAAGAGCCAACGATGGCATTCATATTAAAAATAAACTTTTTAACGAAATCAAAATCCTTTATAAACAAGAATTCGATATAGGCATGTGGGCCATTAAATTAATCGAAAAAAGATCCAACATTAAGATGCCGGTAGACGAAGCTGCGTATATCGCTCTACATATTCATACTGCCAAACCGCAGGCAGAGAATATGAGGCAAACGTTGCGGCAAACTGCGATCATTGGAGAAATGATTCAGACGATCAAAGATCACCTGAACATTACCTTGGATGATGAAGATGACCTTTCCTATCAACGATTAATGACACATCTCCGTTTTGCCTTATATAGGTTATCAAATGATGAAATGCCGATTATGGATGACGAAATGTTAATGATGATAAGAAATAAATTCCCTGTTGCTTTTAGCTGTGCTCAAAAGGTTGCCAGTAAGGTTGCTCGAGACCATGAAATACGTCTTCCCGAGCAGGAACTGGGATACATCACCATCCATATCGAACGCTTAAGAAGCCGTTAAAAAATGCCTAGACCAAATTGGTCCAGGCATTTTTTTGATTACTTAAAAACTTTATACAAATATTAGTGTGGATAATCTTGAGAGGTTTTCTGAATCCAGCTCCAGCGCCTAGGGGCTCGGGTCATAAGCCAATCCGTCAAGAAGGTTAAAGAACAACCTTCTCGCCGGCTCGTCTTATGCCTGTCGCCCCTGGACAAGGCGCTTCCGCTTTTTTATTTTTGTTTACGAATTTTCATGATTTCATCTGCAACAAATTGAACGTTTGTTCCGACAATAACTTGAATGCTGTTTTTCCCAACAACATTTATTCCCGGCACACCCGTAGATTTAATCTTCTTCTGATCTACTGCGTCCATGTTTTTAACCTCTAAACGTAGACGAGTAACACAATTATCAACAGATGTTACGTTTGCATCGCCGCCTAAACCTTCATAGATTTTAGCAGCCATTGCCTCAAATTTGTTTCCGCCTGTAACACCTTCAACTTCTTCTTCTACATCTTCCTCCCGGCCAGGAGTCATTAAGTTAAATTTCGTAATAATAAAACGGAATAAGAAATAGTAAATAACTGCAAATACTAAGCCTTGAAGAAGTAACATATAAGGTTGGTTAGCAATTGGAATTTTTAAACTTAGAACAAAGTCAACTAAACCAGCGCTAAAGCCGAAACCAGCTGTCCATTGGAACGCTGCGGCGATCGCTAAGGAAATACCTGTTAACACTGCATGAGTTAAATATAAAACTGGTGCAACAAACATAAAGGCAAATTCAAGTGGCTCTGTTACTCCTGTAAAGAAGGAAGCTACACCTGCAGCCATCATTAAGGCAGCAACGGTTTTCTTTTTAGAAGATTTTGCTGTATGATACATAGCTAATGCTGCTGCTGGTAAACCGAACATCATTACAGGGAAGAATCCAGCTTGATACATACCGGTAATCCCTTTTTCACCCTTACTTGCCCAGAAGTTACCGATATCATTGATTCCAGCAACATCAAACCAGAATACTGAGTTTAACGCATGGTGCAATCCAATCGGAATTAATAAGCGGTTAAAGAATCCATAAATACCAGCACCGATTGCACCCATTTCTGCAATCGCTTTACCGAAAGCCACTAAACCTGAGAATACAGCTGGCCATACAAATAATAATACAAGTGAAACGACTAACATCGCCACGGATGTCATGATTGGAACAAGACGTTTTCCACTAAAGAATGAAAGGGCATCTGGCAATTTAACATGACTAAAACGATTATACATAATGGCAGCAATAATACCAGATAAAATCCCTATAAACTGTGTTCCAATCTTTCCGAATGCAGCATTGACCTCTTCTGCAGGAATCCCTTGAAGCATGGCAACAGAGTTAGTTGAAAGAACTGTTGTTACCACTAAGTAAGCAACCAATCCACTCAGAGCCGCTGACCCATCTTTGTCTTTCGACATTCCCAGCGCTACCCCAACCGCAAAAAGAATAGCCATGTTATCAATAATTGATCCACCAGCTTTAATTAAGAAGGCAGCAACTGGGCTTCCTCCACCCCATCCAGTAGGATCGATCCAATAACCAATCCCCATCAAAATCGCTGCAGCCGGTAATACGGCAACTGGCAGCATCAAGGATCGGCCCAGTCTTTGCAAATATTTCATCATTTTTTTGTCCCCCTATCAATAATATTTTTTCTTTGTCATAACCATTGCTCTCACCCGTTGGAAGACGATCACCTCCTTTAATTATCAAATCCTTACTATTAAGTTTTTATTTAGAAGAAGCGGTAATGATGACAGTTTTTCCTTGAATCGCTTCAACTTCCTCGGTCATAGCAAATTGCTTTTTCCCGTCATCACTATTCGTAATAATGATTGGTGTCACAATGCTTTTCGCATTGTTACGAATATAATCCCAATCTACTTCTAGCAAGAGTTGGCCGGCAGAGACCTTTTCTCCCTCTTTAACCTCTGCGGTAAAGCCCATTCCATTTAATGCTACTGTTTCTAAGCCGACGTGAATGAGTATTTCTGTCCCATCTTCGGCTTTTATGCCAACTGCATGTTTTGTATCCGCGACTAACATAATAGTCCCATTAACAGGTGAATGGATAGTTCCACCTGACGGCATAATTGCTAGCCCTTCCCCCATCATCTTTTGGCTGAATACGGGATCTGGAACCTCAGAAAGCGGTATTACAGCTCCTGTCACTGGCGAGATTATTTGTAATGGTTTCTTTTTAAATAGATTGAACATACTATCTTCCTCCTACATAAGTTGTCCTTGCAATTCAGAATACAAAAAAAAGGCATGGGGGTATCATAACAGACCAAATTAGTCTTATTATTTACCACCATGCCTAATCGTATTAGTAACATGTGATTCGATATTCGTATTAAGTTCATCATATCATGAAAATTTTAAAAAACAAGATGTAAGCGATGACATTTTTCACTCCTAGATTATCTCATCTTCGCAAATAGTTATTTAAATATAACGAAAAGTCCCTTTATTAAAAATAAAACCACTATTTTAAATTAACTTTTTTTAATGCTTCGATATATAAATAACCCAATAAAATCAAGGGTTTGACTACAGATGTAAAATTATTATAAAAAATAGTTTTTGACAATTGAAAAATATTAAAAGTATTATAATATATGAAGATAAAGGGAGGTTGTAAGATGTCAAACATCAATAGACAGAAAATTGTGGATAGTGTTCCTCAAAAAGGTTTCTTCGGTCATCCTAAAGGACTATTCACTCTTTTCTTTACAGAATTTTGGGAGCGTTTCTCCTATTATGGTATGAGAGCTATCCTTGTATACTATATGTATTATGAAGTTTCAAAAGGTGGATTAGGAATTGATGAAAACCTTGCCCTATCCATTATGTCCATTTACGGTTCACTTGTGTATATGTCTGGAATTATCGGAGGATGGCTAGCTGACCGGATCTTTGGTACTTCTAAAGCCGTATTCTATGGTGGAATTTTGATCATGCTTGGTCATATTGTTCTTGCCATTCCGGGCAGTGTTGCCATGTTCTTTGTATCTATGGTATTGATTGTTTTAGGTACAGGATTATTGAAACCTAACGTTTCTACTGTCGTTGGCGAAATGTATAGCGAAACGGATGATCGTCGTGATGCCGGATTCACTATCTTTTACATGGGAATTAACATGGGGGCCTTCTTATCACCACTTATCGTCGGAAGTGTGATGGACTATAGCTTCCACTTAGGTTTTGGTATCGCCGCTATTGGTATGTTCCTTGGACTTGTTATGTTTGTTTTAACAAAGAAGAAAAACCTTGGTCTTGCAGGTACAACTGTTGCGAACCCACTTTCACCTTCTGAAAAGAAAAAAACCTTTACAATGATTGGTTTAGGTGTAGTCGTTCTAGCAATCTTATGTGCTGTCTTAATCCCAATGGGAGTTTTAACATTCTCTAGCTTTATTAATATCGTTACCATTCTTGGTGTCGTGATTCCAACGATCTATTTTGTTGTCATGTACCGCAGCAAGAAAACAACAGATATAGAACGTTCACGTATCATTGCTTATATACCATTATTTATCGCTGCCGTTATGTTCTGGTCGATCCAAGAACAAGGTTCAACGATCCTTGCAAATTATGCGGATAAGCGTACGCAATTAGACTGGATGGGAATTGAAATTTCTCCAGCATGGTTCCAGTCATTAAACCCATTATTTATCATCATCTTTGCACCTATTTTTGCGTCTCTTTGGGTTAAATTAGGAAAGCGTCAGCCAACAGTACCACAAAAGTTCTCATTATCTTTATTATTTGCTGGTTTATCATTCCTTGTAATCCTTATTCCTGCATGGCTTGGCGGTACTGATTCACTAGTAAGTCCTATGTGGCTTGTTCTTAGTTATTTAATCGTAGTATTTGGTGAATTATGTATGTCACCTGTAGGATTATCTGCAACAACAAAATTAGCTCCTGCAGCATTCTCAGCACAAACAATGAGCTTATGGTTCTTAGCAAGTGCGGCTGCACAAGCATTAAACGCACAAATTGTTAAATTCTACACACCTGAAACAGAAATGACTTACTTCGGTGTCATCGGGGGAGCATCCATTGCTCTAGGTATCATTCTCATGATCCTATCTCCAAAAATTCAGGGCTTTATGAAGGGTATTCGTTAATAATAAATGGTACTTGTCACTTTAGTGGCAAGTACTTTTTTTATTTCTATAAGGCTTATAATTTCAATTTTAATCTAAACGGTGTACAATTTAATTTGAGGCAATTAAACTAATAGTAGTGGGAGGGATAGAATGAAAACAGTATATGATTTTAATGTGAAGATGACGAATGGTGAAGTGAAATCGTTGAAGGATTTTGAAGGTAAACCCTTACTTATCGTGAATACAGCAAGTAAATGTGGTTTTACTCCACAATTCAAAGGGCTTCAGGAACTGTATGAAAAGTATAAGGACCAAGGCTTAGAAATACTGGGGTTCCCGTGTGATCAATTCAATAATCAAGAGTTTGCTAATATTGATGAAACCACACAGTTTTGCCAACTAAACTATGGTGTAAACTTCCCGATGTTTGCAAAAATCGATGTATATGGAGTAGAAGCTGACCCTTTATTTAGACACTTAACAGAGCAGAAAAAAGGTCTTCTCACGAACAGAATTAAATGGAATTTCACAAAATTCCTCGTCGACCGAAATGGACAGGTTATTGAACGCTATAGTCCAACCACTGAGCCACTTAAGATAGAGGATGATTTACTAAAAGTACTATAAATATCTTAAATCAAAGCAAAGAGCCTTTCTAGGTTGAAAGGCTCTTACGCATGTCCTATTTTTGCATCCATTCTGGCTTTCCAAAGCCTTTAAACTGTTCATCAATGATCGCTTCGAAATCCGCTGACTCAACAATGGCTTTAAGGTCTTTGGCAAACTGAGCATCTTCATTATCTGCCTTAACCGCTACAACATTTCGGTATGGATCGAGCATATTTTCAAGTGCAACAGCATCAAGTAGATCCATTTTTGCCGCCAATGCAAAGTTTCCTGGTACTGCGGCTAAATCTGCACTTTCAACAGAACGTGGCAGCTGGCCAGCTTCAATTGGCTGGAACTTCAAATTCTTCTTGTTTTCTGTAATATCTTTTTCTGACACTTTTAACGGATCTGCACCTTCATTAATTTTAATAAGGCCTTCGTCACGAAGCGTGTTCAATGCGCGGGCTGCATTTGTCGGATCATTTGGAAGAGTTACCGTTGCCCCCTCTTTCACATCATCAATAGATTTAAATGTATTTGAATAGAGCCCCATCGGTGCAGTTGGTACAGAAATAAGTCCAGTTAAATCCATCTTGTTTTCTTTTTCAAAATTTTCAAGGTAAATCGTATGCTGGAATAGGTTTGCTTGAATGTCACCATTATCTAATGCTTTGTTCGGCTGAATATAATCACTGAATTCAACCACTTCTACCTTATAGCCCTTTTCTTCTAACCCTGGTTTAATCGCTTTTGATACCATGTCACTATAGGGACCAGCTGTTGCACCAATTTTAATTTCTTTTGTTTCTGCTGCTTTTCCCTCACTACTGCTTTCCTTACTAGCAGAACCTCCGCAAGCTGCTAAAACCGCAGCAACTACTACTAAAATAATCCCTGTTAACCACTTTTTCATCATCAATTCCCCTTTTCTTTCTTATCTTTTATCTAAAACTTTGGCAATATAATCACCAAGTAGCTGGATTACCTGAACTAAAACAATTAATATTACAACGGTTGCAATCATAATCGTATTATCGTATCGATAATAACCAAACCGTATCGCTAAATCGCCGATTCCTCCGCCGCCAACGGTACCCGCCATCGCTGAAAAGCCAATTAAACTGATGAGCGTTAAGGTAACTCCAGAAATGATTCCAGACCTCGCTTCAAGCAGCAGTACATCTTTAATAATCATCCACGGTGTAGCACCGGCAGCAATGGCAGCTTCAATAACACCTTTATCAATCTCCCTTAACGCCGTTTCAACAATCCTTGCGAAAAACGGAATTGCCGCAGCTGTAAGTGAAACACTTGCCGCTGTCGGACCAATGGTTGTTCCTACTAAGAAATTTGTTAATGGAATAAGAGCTACTAGTAAAATGATGAACGGGATCGACCGCACCATATTTACGGCAAAGCCTAAAACATTTTGGATCAAACGATTTTCTAAAAACAAACCTTTATCGGTGATATATAATAGAATTCCAACTGGCAGTCCAATCACGATGGCTACTAGTAATGAAATGGTTATCATATAAATCGTTTGAAAAAAAGCGGTATTAATATCTGGAATGAGTTCCACGAGATGCTGAAAATCAAAGCCCATCACGTAACACCTCCACTTGCGCTGCCCGATTCTCGATATATTGAAGGGCAGCTCTGATTTCTTGTTTTTCACCATTCAGCTCCATAATAAAGATGCCGAGAGGGAATTCTTGAATATACTCAATCGAACCGTGGAGGAAGTTGCCTTTTACGTTAAATTGCTGAAGCATATCAGAAATGACCCCCTCTCCAGCTACTTTCCCTTTGAATGTCACCTTCACAATGGGTCCTTCGCATCCATTTAAAATGACTTCTGGTATTTCTAAGGAAACAACACTTTCAATAAACTCTTTTGTTAATTCCGTTTGAGGATTGGCAAAGATATCATAGACAGCACCTTCTTCTATGACTTTTCCATCCTGCATGATCGCCATCCGGTTGCAGATTTCCTTTACAACATCCATTTCATGGGTAATTAAAACAATGGTAATATTGAGTTCTTTATTGATTTTTTTTAATAGATTTAAAATCGACTTTGTTGTCGTTGGGTCGAGTGCAGATGTTGCTTCGTCACATAGTAACACCTTTGGGTTGTTGGCAAGCGCCCGCGCTATACCAACCCGCTGTTTTTGACCGCCGCTTAGCTGTGCGGGATAAACATCTCTTTTATCCGAAAGACCAACCATCTCAAGCAGCTCTTCTACCCTTTCTTTGATTTGGTCGGCTGGTATCTTGGCCGCCTTTAGGGAAAAAACAATATTCTCGAACACTGTTTTTTGGCTGATTAAGTAGAAATGCTGGAAGATCATCCCGATTTTTAACCGTGCCAGTCGAAGATTCTCACCCTTTAAAGAAGTTAGATCAATACCATCTACCGTAATACTTCCAGAGGTTGGCCGCTCTAGCAGATTAATACAGCGCAACAGCGAACTTTTTCCGGCACCTGAATAACCAACAATTCCAAATATCTCGCCCTCTTGCACGGATAACGAGACTTCATCAACACCTTTTATGCTCCCATTTTTTGTTTTATAAACTTTTGAAAGATTCCGAATTTCAATCATATGATTACCCTCTTTTTTTAAAAATCAAGAACAAAAAATGCCCCTTTCAACTGAAAGGGGCATCGAAATACATTCTATATCTCGACTTATCTTTCAGAATGAAAGTCATTCTGCAGGAATTGGCACCTTCCCAAAAAGGGGGTTGCCGGACGTCATAGGGCCTTGTCCCTCGGTCACTCTCGATAAGTTCAATTAATTATTAAATTAGGATTATTTAGATACTACTAAGCTATCTTTATTTTGTCAATCGTCTAAAAATAACCTTCACTTTCGTTAACCGCTTTCATTCCGATAAAATCAACCAAAATAGTAGGGTTAAAAAATTTTTTCAAACAGTTCGTCGTACGATCAAGTGGACGGGTATTTCCTCGTAAGTGAGCTTTTCATTATTTACAGCTTGATTAAAAAGCTTTCTTCCAATCTCAACAAGAGGGATTTCAATGGTTGTGATGTTCATCATTTTAGCAATCGGCTGATTATCAAAACCGATAATCGCAAGTTCATTGGGAATGGAAATGTTTTGCTGTTGGGCACAGGTAACAATTCCAGCAGCCACTTGGTCACCGGTGACTAATAAGGCAGATGGTGGATTAACCATCTGCTTAATCTGCTCAATCACTTGCTCTCCATCTTCAAAATACAAGCAATCATCAAAGATATATTCAGAGCGAAACGGTAACTTGTATTTTTCATTAAAATCCTTATAGGCCAATCCTCTAGCCTTACTGCTCGGACCTGTTTTGCGACCAATACAATAACCTATTTTTTGATGACCTTCACGATATAAATAATCCAAGGCAAAAGAAAAGTTTTTATAATGGTCGATGAAGGTGGAAGAAGCTTCTTTCCCTTTGGTATCTTCACAAAAAACAATTGGTCCATAAGGTAAGTATTCTTCAATTTTGGACCACTCACAAATTCTCGAACAAATGATGAGGGCATCAACCTGCTTTTGCTTAAGCATCCGTAATGCCTCTATTTCCCTGCTCCTCACATAATTGGTTTGGATTAATACTAGATTATAGTTTTGCTTTAATGCCTCAGTTGCAATTCCATTAACCAACTGGGCAAAGTATGGATGATTTGAAAATGGAATGACCACACCAACAAGAAAGGTCTTCCCTTTACTTAAATGAACGGCATTTATATTCCGCTGATAATTACTCTTTCGGATCGCTTCTAAAACGGCTTTTCTTTTTTCATCCTTCACATAAGGATGCTGGTTCAATACACGGGAAACAGTCGTGACTGAAACTCCCGCCATTTTTGCCAAATCCCGAATATTTGCCACGTTATCACCTTTTCACTAAATAACTTTTCAGTACCCCTTACATTTATTATTATCCTACCACATTTTTCATTCAGTCTCTTATTTGCATAATAGTTCCTTTTCATTATTGATTAATTATCCTAATTTGGGTAAAAATGGAGTTGTATAACGAATCTAATTTGGGAGTGAAGCAAATGTCTGTAGATGTTTATCTTAATTTTAATGGCAATTGCCGGGAAGCGGTAGAATTTTATGCCAAGGTTTTTGGTTCTGAAGTACCGAAAATGATGACTTTCGGTGAAACACCACAAGATCCAAATTATCCAATGCCGGAAGAAGCGAAAAATTTAGTTATGCACACAAGACTGAACATCGCTGGAAGCAATGTCATGTTTTCAGATACTTTCCCAGGCATGCCGTTTGTGGAAGGCAACAACATTACCCTTTCCTTAATCAGTAATAATACGGACGATCTTACCTCCTGGTTTAACCAATTAAAAGAAGGCGGCAAGGTAGGGATGGAGCTTCAAGAAACATTCTGGAGCAAGCTCTACGGTCAAGTAACCGATAAATTTGGAATTCACTGGCAGATTAACTACGACAATGGTGAAATGGCCTGGTAAAACGAAAAGCGGAAGCGCCTTGGTCAGGGGCATATAAAAAGGATAGGGAGCAGTTCCCTATCCTTTTGCATTACTTTTTATAAAATTCTAATCCTTCGTTACTCAATTTTTCTTCCCAAATAAACTGCAACACAGCTAATTCTTCAGAGTAGTCGGTTTTGGCTTCATCCTTATCATATTCAAGATTCTCGAGGATCTCCATCTCAAAGTTTTCTTCCCCCTGTTGCTTCCACGCCTTGGTTAATTCGCGATTGGGGTGAAATCCTGATTGCAACTTGACGATACTGCTGTTCATTCTTGCCTTTAAATTGGCCGTCGCTTCAAGGAAACACTTATTATCCGATTTTGAACGAATGATATAGATGCCCATCGGGTGCTTCATTTCTCTATACTGCAATTTTAATTCCTTTTTTCGATTACTCTCCATTTAATATCCCATCTCTTTCAAGATACTTGATAAAGTCCGCAGCCGTTCACCAATTAGCTCATCATCATGGCTAAGCGCCTGACTGAACAATTGAATATCTTCATCAATTTTTTCATTGTCCGTACAAACAGCAACCGTCATTGCATCACCTTGAATTCCTACTCTGTCGATCATCGGATTTTCTGGATCATACAATTTCTCATATTGATAGGCTTCGCGAAAATGAAGCTTGGCCCGACTAACAAGAATCGCAAGATCAAGGACACGATGGAGCGGTAATTCCTCAGATTGCCTAGACCATTTTTCTCCTGTATATCGCCACACTTTAGCCGAAATATCAACCTTGCCACGATCATTCCACTGAGCCAATCCTAAAGAAAGACCCTTCGCATCCGATTGATAAGCATTTCTCCCGTCTACATTCTCGTAGTTCTCAGATACGATAACAGGTTTATGTTTTAAATTAGTTGGGATTTTCATAAATTTCTACCGCCTTATATTTAGTAATTTAGTAAATTACTGATTTACTAAATATAAGTATAACGACATTCATTTAGGTTTTCAAGCTGCAAAAAGGAACTAGAGCTCGTCTAGTTCCTTTTATTTGTTTACGATGTGACTCGCGCTTCACTTTTAACCACTCTATCCCGCTCCAATTGTGGGTGAGCCTTTCTAATAACAGATGGCCTCGCCAGAAATAGAACAACTCCAAGGAAGATACATGCAGAGACTAGGAGAATCCATTGTGCTGGGAAGACATCATACAAGAAACCGTAAAGCACCATCCCTAAAGGCATTAACGCCATTGCCATCGTTTCAAGTATCGAAAAAACCCGGCCCTTATAATCGTCATCGATTTGTTTTTGCATCATCACCTGCATGGGTGTATTCACGATAATGACTAATGATCCTAAACTAAACATCAACAGCAGGTAATAACCAAAAACGACCCCATAGGACATTTTTATCAGTAATGGCATAGCAATCGCGCCCATGATGCCCCCCATTCCAAGGATCCCCCGCTTTGATACTAGTAACGGAAATTTCACATCTTTTCTTATAGAAAAATAAATCGAAAACAACAACATACCGATGGCAAATCCACCTTGTGTAAAGCCAAAATGCTGAGAAGCCATTTTCATTTTTTCAATGAGGATAAAGGAGTAGCCTACTTCAAATGCTGAAAAGAGAAAATTTATTAACAGCGAAATCCAAATGATGGTCATCAGCAGTGGCTGCAGTTTCAAATAGCGAATTCCAGCCTTCATACTTTGCCACATCGTCTCTTTCTCTTCAAAGGTCTCCTTCTCTTTGCGATTCGCAAATAATTGGAAGTTCATGGTTGACTCAAGTATGACCGCAATGATGGATGCAACCATATAGACAATAAGGAACACTTCCATCGATACTGCTCCATACAAAAGACCTCCAACCGCAGGACTGCCAATTGACGCAAAGGAAATCGACATTTGATTCAATGACATCGCTCTTTGAACCCTTTCCTTATCAACAAGGCCGGTGATCGAAGAGGTAAAGGTTACGCCTGAAAACATCGAGGTCACCGACAGGATACACGAAGTAGCATAAATCGCTGTTAATGATAACTCGGACATCATAATAACAGCTAATAATCCTCCAATCGCAATCGTTGTGGCAATTTGGGAAAGAACGATTATCTTCTTTCTCGAGTATTTATCGACTAAATAACCGGCAAAGGGTGCCAGCAATGTACGGGGCAAAATATTACAAATTAGGTTTGCAGCAAAGCTCGTGGCCGAACCAGTCGCTTGTAAAATATAAAAACTAATCGCAAAGGCATACACTTGTGCACCAAACGAAGAAATGAGCTTGCTAATGGTGAACGTCCACAGATGGTATGTCGCTTTTTTAAGCTTTTTTATCTCCTCCATCAAAATCCCACCTAAAAGTTTAATTTAATTAAACAAATTTTATCATGAAATTTCTTCCATTTCAAGAAAAAGTTTAATATAATTAAACTTATATTACTATAATTAGGAGTGTTCCTTCGATATGTTAGGTGAACGGATACGTGAAATACGGAAAAAGAAAAAGATGACCCTGGAAGCACTCGCGGGGGAAGAATTAACAAAGGGAATGCTTAGCCTGATCGAAAATAATAAGGCGAATCCCTCCATAGAAAGCTTATCGTATATCGCCAAACGTCTTGGCGTAGAATTGACCGACCTGTTGCAAGAAACAAGCACACTGGAATTGCGCGAGATTCTTGAAAAAGCAGAGAAGTTATACAATACGCAGGAAGCTCATCATAAACAATTAATTGCTCTTATTGATCCCTATCTTCCAAAGCTGACCCAAGGATATGAAGCAGCCCGATTATTAGACCTTTATAGCCGCTGCCTATTTAAAGAAAAAGAGGATTGCTGGCAGGATTTTTCCGATCGTGCAGCAAAGATGTACGATGAAATGAATATAACTGGAAAACGTGCAAGTGTTGGCATCTTTCAATCTATGGTGAAATTTGTTGAACACGACTACACACATGCATTAAATATCCTTTTGAATGAAAGAGAGAAAATCGAAGCAACACACTCATACATTGATCCGATAACAAGGGTTGACCTTGATTATCATGAGGCGATTTTGCATTTCGCTGTCGGGAATTCCAAAGAGGCAACTCGTGTGATGGAAAACGCGATTAATTTTTCAAAGGAGCACCGTATCTATTTTCGAATTGATGATCTATACCGGCTAGCCTGCGCCCACGCGCTGCTAACGAAAGATGTTGCAAAGAAAGATCATTATGCGACAAAGTTAAAGCAATATGGTGAATTTGCTGAGGACCCCAATTCCATCATTTTTTATGATCTCATTATGGTAATGACTCTTATCGAAGAAAAGCAGGGGTATCAACAGGCCTTAGAAATCATTGATCAGTTTGTAAATGACCCAAAGATTGAAGTTTATCATTTGGTTGAAAAAGGAAAAGCTTTGTATTTTCTTTGTCAATTTAAAGAGGCAATTCTCTGTTTCGAAAAAGTCGAAGTACCCGTCGATACTCATCATCCCTTTGATTTAGCGCTGCTTTATGTAAGTGGTTCCTACAAAGCGCTGTGCTATCTGGAACTCGGAAACCTAGAGAAAGCTTTCCAATCAGCACGATCAGCCGTTGAAAAATTTGAGCCACTCCCGCATACATCCTACAAAGATTTCGCGATGGAAACGTACAAAAGAATTCAAATCGAAATGCCCAAAACAAAACCCGCCGAAGACTAATGCTCAGGCGGGTCAGTTTTTTAATTCATTACCCATTTATCTTTCATAAATAAGATTCTTCCAATGATAAATATAACAACCATGACGATTAAATTACTCGCGAGTGTGATTAAGATATGTTCAACTTGGACAACACCAAAGAGCAACTCCTTTAAGAGGCTGAAAAGATTCATGATTGGGATCGCAAAATGTTGAAAACTCAGTTCATTAATCCCGATGCCAGTAATCATCATACTCGGAAATACGGTCAGCATCATAACCGGAGTGCTGTAGCTTTGTGATTCCTTAACGGTCTTACCGATGATGCTTGTTAGCATTAGTAATGATGCATTGAACATGGCATAAATAATCGAAACAATTACGGCTAATCCAACAACTAGAACAGCGTCATCGCCAAATGAGATTGCCTTTTTCAGAGTTTCTGTTAATAAATTTATTTCTAAAGCCACGACGATCAAGGTAATAATACCCGTAATCGCCCCTACTGAAGCAATGGTCAGCCATTTTGCAAAGAGCATCGTTCCTCGGTTGACGGGAGTCATTAATAAAGCTTCCATCGTCTTTCGTTCTTTTTCTCCGGCAAATAGATCGGAAGCAGCCGGACCTGCCCCTATCCCGATTGATAGCGACAAAATCAAAGGAATCAACAAAGTTAGGATATTAATATTAGGGTCTTCTTCCGAAATTTCCTTTTGATTGACCGTAAAAGGCTGAATGAGTGAAAGATCTGTTCCTTGTGCCTGCAGGCGCTCCGCCGTAACGGATTTTTCAAAAACACTTAGCGCATTTGTTACTAGATTCATTAAATTAGATGATTTCTGGCTAAATGAATCGCCGATGATCGTAACCGATGCTTCTTTACCGTTCTCAATATTGCTGACAAAGTCGGGACTAAGGATGAGTGCCGCTGCAGCTTCTCCTTCTTCAAGCGTTTCTTCAGGATCCGCAGATTTAACAAATTCAATATTTTCATAAGCAGAAAAAATCTTCTCTTCCTCTGTACTTAAGGATTGATGAACAGCGAGCGTAAAGGATTCGCCTTCCCCATCAGAAGCTAATTTTTCATAAAAAAAGGTTAATCCTGTCATCATCACAATCGGCAGCAGTACCGTTAAGAATAAGGTTCTACGATCACGGAAGCTGTCCTTCATTTCTTTTAAATAGATATTAAGAAGCATAATTTTCGTTCCCCCTGACAAGTTTACTCATAAATATATAGTTCAGATCGCGGCTTCCTTCGGATTTGTAAAGTTCCTCAAGGTTACCTTGGTAAACAAGCTCTCCCTTATGCATCATTGCGACAGTATCGCACAGCATCGATACTTCCTCCATAATATGGCTCGAAAAGATAATCGTCTTGCCGTCTCGCTTCAATTGATGAACCAATTGGCGAAATACATTCGAGGAGGTAATATCCAACCCAGTTGTCGGTTCGTCGAACAGAATGATATCCGGATTATGGATAAGTGTCCTCGCAATGGCTACCTTCTGGCGCATCCCTTTTGAAAAACCGCCAACTTTTCTGTTTAGATAATCTTTCATCCCAAACATCTTTGCTAGATCATCAATACGCACCTTCGTTTCATGCTTCCCTAAGCCATATAACATTGCAAAGTATTCCAGGTTTTCTCTGGCCGTTAAGCGATCGTATAAGCCTGTTTCGCCGCCAAACAAAACACCAATTCTCTTCTTGATTTCATTCGGTTCTTTAACCGTATCAAAACCGCCCACTTTTACGTAACCCTCCGTTGGCGTTAACAGAGTGGCAACCGTTCTTAACAAAGTTGTCTTTCCCGCTCCATTCTCCCCTAAGAGACCTACTACCTGACCTTCCTTTACCGAAAAGGAAACGTGTTTTAGTGCTGTTACATATATCTTTTTATCTTGAAATTTCTTCGTTACCTCATGAATCTCGATCATGATCTTTCCCATCCCATCTGTTTGTTTTCTTGTCATTATCATACAAAGAAACAAAGCAGGAATCTGCACTTATGTCGCGAATATTCCTTTTGATGTCGTGAAAATGACAAATTCCCCCCTTTAAGTGGTAAAATAAAGTGGAAACATTCACCAGTTGGATAAAGCTAAAACGAAAACTTTGAGGGTAAGGCGGAAATATATGAAGGTTGGATTAGTCGATGATCGCATGATTGATTTAGATAAATTGAATGGAATTGTTTCCGGGATAGAAGGTGTGGAGATCGTATTCTCAACTCTATCCGCGGAGGAAGCTTATGAGCATATTAAGAAGGAAGAAATCGACTTATTGATAGCGGATATTGAGATGCCCAATCTATCAGGCTATGAACTGGCAGATATTATTCACTCCCATGCACTAAATATCTCAGTCATCTTTGTCACGGGGAATAGCGGCTATGCGGTTCATGCCTTTGAACTGAATGTCCATGATTATATTATGAAGCCTTATCCGAAGGAACGGTTGATTAAATCGATTGAAAGACTTAAGGAAAAAACAAAATCGGCTGAAATTGCCGGCCGACTCTATTTAAAACAGAAGAATGATATCCACATTATTCAAAAGAAGGATATTGTATTTATCGAAAGATCAGGGCGATCGACGACCATTTATACCAAATCCGGTCCGATTAAAACCTATCAAACCCTTAATGAATTAGAGGGTGAATTGAGAGAAAGAGACTTTATCCGCTCCCATCGATCCTTCATCATTAATATTCACTATGTAAAGAATTTCTCCCTTTATGCGAAAAACTCTTATATCGTTATCTTCGAGGGAATCGAAGAACAGGCAATGATTACGAAGGAAAAGGTAGATTTTTTACAGGAAAATTACTTTTAAAGGCGGAGAAAACTTGAAATCAGCTAAACTGTATTGGAGTTTCGTAACCGTTCTTGGGATGATCCATCTCTACACGATATTTACGAATCTTCCTATTAATATTCCGATTTATCTACCATTTTTTCTAGTTGTAGGTCTTGTCTTTTATTTTTCAAAAAGAATCATTCTCAAAATCTCTCATTTAGGGCTGCAATGGAATATTTCCCTTCTGGCCCTGCAGCTGTTACTTCTATTGATATACATTGAAGATATTGGTTTACCGGTAGGTTTCGTGCTGCTGAGCGTTTTTATCGGGATTGAAGTGGTACGGCAAATGGGAGCAAATAAGCTAGCTTCCCTGCAGAAAGAGCTTGCCCAGGTAGCAGAACAGCAGGCCCATTTTAATGAAACCTTTCGCATCGTTCGCAGTGAAAGGCATGATTTTCTAAAGCATATCGCCGCTGTCCATTTCATGCTTGAGAACAAAGAATATGATGAGGCAAAGATTTATTTCGACCAGTTAATGGATGGATATGAAGAGACCAATCTTTCGATTAAAGGAGAGCGAGGCAGTGTGGCTGGAATTCTTCATCAAATGTATCGTCGTGCCCAAGCCGCTGGTATTTCTGTTGTATATGATCTTGATCTTCCATTTTCAACATTGCCGCTGTCTGATAATCATATGGTCACCCTGCTTGGAAATCTTCTCTCAAACAGCATTGATGCTTGTGAAGAGTGGCAGAAGCAACATAAACAACAGGCCATGCTTACATTGCAATTTTATAAAAGAAGCGGTTTGTACTTATTAATTTGTAAAAATAATAGTCTTCCCATCCCAAAGGAGATTCTAGATGAATTATTCCATACCTATGGTAAAACCACTAAGGCTGATGGGCATGAGGGGCTAGGTACGAAAATTATCCAAGACATTGTAAACGAGCACCAAGGATTCCTAGATTTTGTCTACAAAAACGAAGAATTCACTATTAAAATTAAGATTCCCGCCATCCGATAGATTACGAAAAGGGCAGTGCAATATTATTGCTGCTGCCCTTTCTCAAGGTATTGGTTATTGAGGTCTATTGCCTCCTCCTGGAAATTCTACTCCCAGATCCGCTAGTTTAGCTTGTGCCTCTTCCCTAGTAATCGTTCCTGTCCGTTCTTGTTCCATGATTTCTTGGGCCTTTGCTTTCGTCTCCTCATCTAGATTTGAGAACATATCACCACGGTTTCCACCGTCTTGTGGAGCTTGCCCGCCACGACCACCACCGCCGCCAGGACCGCCACTCCCGGCCGTTGTAATCCCAGATTCGTTCAGCCATGTTACAGAATCCGCTATGGTGAATTCGACTACTTTGGTACCACCAGAGTATTTTCCATCCGTATAATACCCATTCTCTTCACTTCCAGTTGAGGAGCCATTAGCGTATAACGTGTACTTGCCGTCCTTTTCAAGTTTCGGAGAGCTGATAAATACAGTTTGGTAATCTTTTTCAGGTGCGAACGTTACGACAGTATTCCCTTTACTGTCTTCCAAATGGAGGATTGTCCCTGCTTTTTGTGTTTCAGGGTAAGTCATCAGCATGGAGTACTGTTTAGAATCCTCTGACACAGCCTGAACCATGCCGCTACTTCCTGTAGCAATTAAGAGGCCGCCACTCATGTCAAAGGTCTGGTCATAATCAAGTGAACCATTACCAGCATTAGTCGGTCCGCTGACAATCACGGTACCATCCGTCATCTGGATGGAACCATTGGAATCCAAACCATCTCCCTGTGAATTCACATAGACATTCCCACCTGTAATGGAAAGAAGATTGTTTTCGGAAGAGGTTGATTGCATATCAGGATTAGAACCATCCACTCCTCCCCCGATATTAATGCCATCATCACTAGCATTAACATGGATATCGCCGCCTGCAATGGTTACAACCGTACTTTCAATTCCTTCATAGCTTTTGCTGATCGTGATGTCGCCGCCTTTGGTAAGAATGGCGGTATCCCCATGAATGCCATCATCACCGGTAGCAATCGCTAATTTTCCTCCTGTTATTGTTACGCTGTTGTTGCTGTGAACAGCATCATCTAAAGTATCAATATCAAATGTCCCGCCTCCGATTGCAACCTCGGTGCCCGCCTTCAAGCCTTTGGCACTATCCGATTCCTTCTCAGTAACAGTAGTTGTAGTTGTGTTCGTTTGTCCTGGCATTGGTCCGCCATTTTCCTTTGTGGCAATCGTATCTGGACTTCCACCGCCAGCGGAAATTTTAAAGTTACCGTCTGCGATCAGTAGTGAGGTTACTGCCTGGATACCATCATTTGCAGCAGTTAGATCGAATGTTCCTCCTTCAATGGCAATCACTCCTTTTGAAGTATCTTCATCATTGGTCGACTTGACCGCATCCCCGCCTGCTTTAATCGTGATATTCCCTTCCTTCACAGCTAAAATATCACGGCCCAATAAACCGTCATCCACTGCTTCGATTTCAATCGTCCCACCGATAACTTTCAATTCATCTTTGCCAGCAATTCCATTATTATAATTGCCTTTGACAACCAGTTTTCCTGTTCCGTTAATGGTGAGGTTGTCTTTACTGAAGATAGCCGCATTCGGTTCATCCTCTGAGTCTTCAAGGTCATATGTTGTGCCGTCCGTGATATAGTTTTCTGTCCCTTCCTCAAGGGAAATGACGGTTTTTTCCGCTTGCTTTACATATATTGGCGCATTGCTGGAGGAATTGATGTCCACTCCATTCAGCACAAGCCTAACTGTTGCTTTATCCTCGGCATCGACAATGATTTGCCCATCATTCAGTGTTCCGCTGATCACATAGGTGCCAGAAGTTTTAATTGTGACGATATTCGCATCAGCCATTGCTCCGCTGGAATCGCCAACTTCAGCTCCTGTACCAGTTAATTTGATTGAGGTAGTGTCCTCGTTTTTCCAGTCACTGTACAGATCATCTTTGTCATACTTCACGATCCCACTAATGACGTCAGCAATCTTTTTATCACCAATTGTGCTCAAGCTTTCTGCGTTTACTTTCGTAACGTTGTTATTGGCGCTATCTGTCTCGCTGCTGTTATTGCTGCAGCCAAATAATAAGGCCGTGCACATAAGTGATGCTGCTAATTTCGTATATCTAGATTTTTTTTTCGACATGATTTTCTCCTTTAAAATAAGATTATATTTTTGCGCAGATCTTAATGGGTTTGTTTGTCCCCTATGAGCCACATTATTAAGGACTAACCTTAAACAAACCTTAAAATCTAATTTCATTTGCATTTTTAGAGTTTGTGACTATAATCGAACATATCAATGGGGAGAAAGAAGAGGACTCTTTTCAGAGAAAGGGAGAAAAACGGATGAAGCTATTAATTATAGAAGATGATAAACATCTATCAGAAACAATCCGGGAAACCACCCAAGACTTGTTCGAAACGGAGCAGGCCTTCGATGGTGAAGAAGGGCTTTTCTTAGCAGAGCAAAATATATTTGACGTCATTATATTAGACATTATGATGCCTGGGATGAATGGTTATGAGGTTTTAAAAGAATTGCGGAAAAGCAATATTGAAACTCCTGTTATCATGCTGACAGCAAAAGATGGAATTGATGATAAAATCCAAGGCTTCAAGGTCGGGGCCGATGATTATATGGTCAAGCCTTTCCACCGCGAAGAATTGCTTTTGCGACTGGAGGCAATGGTCAGAAGAGCAGGGGGAAAGTTCAAGGAAAACATCCTTTCCTTTAAAGAGCTAAAGCTTAATCTAAAAAATAAGACGGCAGAGGTAAACGGTGAACCCGTAAAACTGAATGGTAAACAGTTCGACTTACTTGAATATTTAATCAACAATAACAATACCATCCTAACCAAAGAACAAATCTTTGACCGTATCTGGGGTTTTGAGTCCGATACCTCGACGACGGTCGTTGAAGTTTATGCAAGCAATTTACGGAAAAGCCTGAAGAAGTATGGATATGACAACTATATCAAGACATTCCGCGGCCTGGGCTATATGCTGTCGGAAGATGGTGAAGGCTAATGTTCAAAAGGAAAATTTTCCGACAGCAGCAGCTGAAGTTCATGCTTCTGAATCTGCTAGCCTTTACTGTAATTTTTACATTTTTTGGCATTATCATTTTCAGTCAGGTCCAAAGTACTTTATATAAAAAAACAGATGAGGAGCTTAAATCGTTTAAAGATAGATTTGCAAATCATGCTATAGAAAATTCGAAGGTTCCATTGCTAAATAAAGAAATGGACCCCTCCGGTCCTCCAAATGGCCGGCAAAAGAACCCCAATCCGCGGATCATGGTAGTTAATTGGAGTGAAGACGGCGAAATCTTGAATAAAGATGAAATCGGAACACTACTCTTTGAAAGCTATTTGCAGGATTATCAACTTGATAAAACAAATGTAGATCAGGTTACCTCAATCGTTATTAATGATTTGTATCATTTCCGATACATCCTGATTGAGGATACGAATGAAGATGACGAGATTGCCTACACACAACTGATGATCAATGTCGACGCAGAACAGCTTATCCTTAACAATTTTGGAAAGCTTATTATCATTTGTTCTGTCATTTTCATCGTCCTTTCGATTTCAGCAAGTTATATCCTGTCCAAAAAAATGATGAAACCTATTATCCAATCCTGGAATAAACAAGCTGAATTTGTTGAAAATGCTTCACACGAACTGAGGACTCCATTGACCATCATCCAGAACAAATTGGAGCTCCTGCTAACGGCTCCTCATGAAAAGATCGCAAATAAATTTGAAAATATAGCGCTCAGCCTTTCGGAAACAAGGCGCCTGTCGAAGCTTACATCGGATTTGCTGACATTGGCACGGGCTGATTCTGCTGAAACCAAGCTAATGAAACAGTCCATCCATGTTGATTCTTTTATTCAGAATGTCAGCACCCCTTACAAGGAAATAGCAGAATCACAGGAAAAGAACTTTTGGCTGAATTTAAAATGTGATATTCAGATAGATGCAGATGAAGTTCGGCTTCATCAGCTTTTGGTCATTTTATTAGATAATGCCTTAAAATACACAGGTGAAAATGATAGCATCAGTGTAAAGACATATTTGGAGGACCAAAGGATTGTCCTAGAGGTAAGTGACACTGGAATCGGTATTAAAGAAGAAAATCGAAAACAAATTTTTGACCGCTTTTACCGTGAAGATAAAGCGCGCACGCGCGAATCTGGAGGAGTTGGTTTAGGTTTATCAATAGCGCAGTGGATTGTTGAACAGCATAATGGGACGATAAAAGCGATTCCAAACCCATCGAAAGGCACCACCTTCAAGGTTAAACTACCAAAGTAGGAGATCACAAAAGTGATCTTCTTTTTTTATATTTACTTTTTAAGGTTTGTTTAAGGTTAGTCCCTAATAATGTCATTCATGGAACACTTACAGAGGAGAATGATGGACATGAAGGCAATGAGCTTGAATGGTGTAAGAGGCAGATACGAATTAAAGCATGAAATTTCCAAAATGGATTGCTTCCATTTAAGAAATAGATTAAAACATGTTATGGAGTCCGACCCCCATGCAAAAAATGACGGGAAGTATTTAATTAGGAGTGTTTATTTTGACAACTTTGAAAATAAAGTACTGAACCAGAAAAAGGAAGGTCATATTGAACGGGATAAATTTCGGGTCAGGCTGTACGACAATAATACCCATTTCATAAACCTTGAAAAAAAGAGTAAGCGCAATAATATGACATATAAGCAAAAATGCAAGATTACAGCTGAGGAATATGAACAGATTCGGCACGGCAAAATTGGCTGGATGGAAAATGACCCAAGACCTCTCATCCAGGATTTATTTGTCCAAATGAATCTGTTTCAATTAAAGCCTGTCACCGTCGTCGACTACGAAAGGGAAGTATTCATATATGAATATGGAAACGTACGAGTCACGTTTGACAGTTCAATTAAAACAAGCTTCCGAAATAATGAAGTATTGAATCCTGATATACCGATGGTTGAAACCAATCCGGATATTGTCATTCTTGAAGTAAAATATGATGAATTTCTGCCAGATACAATCAAATATCTTCTTCAGCTGGGTGACAGACGAAGAGGAACTTACTCAAAGTATCAAATCAGCAGGATGTTCGGGTAATACGAAAAGCGTAAGCGCCTTGATCAGGGGCTTACCCCTAGGCGCTCCTCATAAAAGCTAACGCTTTTATTTCGTGCGAGGTACCGCTTTCGAAGCTTACTCTTGTGGAGCTGGACAATTCTCAAAGATGAAATTGATATATTTTATTATTTTTTAAAAATTAACTCTTGGAGGAAATAGAAAATGGAAATCACGAATTTTAAAGATATTTTCAAATCTAGCATTTTAGAAAAGACTAGCAACGTTTCAGTAGTCGATGCTGTTATTGGTATGTTGGTGGCATTCGCTTTGGGACTGTTCATTTACATGATTTACAAGAAAACATTTACCGGGGTTATTTACTCCCATACCTTTAATATATCTCTTATCATTATGTCATTAGCAACCGCCCTCATTATCATTGGGATTTCATCCAACGTTCTTCTATCACTGGGTATGGTTGGTGCCTTATCGATTGTCCGCTTTAGGACCCCTATTAAAGACCCAATGGATATCGTTTATATATTCTGGTCCATTGTTGTCGGTATTTTATGCGGTGCAGGCTTCATTATACTCGCGATTACTGGTTCTATACTAATCGGTCTGGTTCTGTTTTTCTTTGTAAATAAAATTAAGATTGAGAATCCTTATCTCCTGGTTATCAGATACAATGAAACTTCGATTGAAAACTCATTGGAGCATGTCATTTCTGGACATGCCAAGAAGCATTCGCTTAAATCAAAATCCGTTATGCCTGGCAATGATTTTGAAGTTACCTATGAAATCAGAGTGAAAGAGAATGATTTGGGCTTCATCAATAATATCTCCGGCATTGTAGGTGTAAAATCAGCGATCATGTTAAGCTATGATGGGAATTTTACGGCCTAGTAAAATAAAAACAGCAGAGGTGTGAACTCTCTGCTGTTTTTATTGTTTATTAGGTTTCCATTGTTGAATTAATTTGAAGATTTTACTGTTAAAACTCTTTCTTGAATCCATGAAGCTAGTTCCATCGCTGTTAGTGGTCGGGAAAAATAATACCCTTGTATATTAGGTGTTTCTGTCATGGTAGTAATGAAATCAAATTGTTCTTTCGTTTCTACTCCCTCAATGACAACTTTTAAATTTAATGAATAGCAAAGTGTGATGACCGCTCTTAATAAAGCAGAATCTCTTTCAGATAGCGGAATTCCATCAACAAAGGATTTATCAATTTTAATCGTTGAAATGGGAATTCTTCTTAAATACGACAATGATGACAATCCTGTTCCAAAATCATCTAATGCTACGGATAAACCAAGCTCTCTAAATTCATTTACAGCAGTAATCGCATTTTCAATATCATGAATAACACTTGTTTCGGTAATTTCAAGCTCAATAAAATGACTATTAATTTTATGCATCAATAGGTTTTGATTGATTACTTTTAATAATTTTGATGAAGTAACATATGGTCCTGGGATATTTATGGACACCTGACCAAATCGGAGGTCTTCTTTTAACCAAAGGGATACTTGACGACAAACCTCTTGAATGACCCAGTCTGTCACATCAAATATTTTTCCATTCTCTTCTAAAATAGGAATAAAAATCGCTGGAGAAATCATTCCATGTACTGGATGATTCCACCGTAATAACGCTTCAACTCCAGATACACCCTGTGTTTTCGCACATACCTTGGGTTGGTATACTAAGAATAGTTCATTGTTTGTGATGGCACTAGTAATATCTTCAACGATCTGCCTCTCGAAACTATAGGTATGTTTATCTGGATCATACTCAATAACTTCATGCTTATACCTAATCGAAGAGTGTTGAAGAACAGCCATATTATTTGAAAATAATTCCCTGCCATCTTTTTTATCACCAGAATGAGAAATCGCACATACCATTTCAATGACAATTTGATGGTGATCCACCATCAATGGTTTCATGAAAATCGATAAAATCCTCTCCAATGATAATTTCATACTTTCATAATCGTGTTCCTTAAGATTGTAAACCGCAAACCGATTTTCTTCTATGCGATATATATTTGCAGAAGCAGGTTTTAAGCTCTGAATGACATCTCCAACTGCCTTTATCATTTGATCACCAAAGGTATACCCCTGCCCACTAACCCATTTCTCTAAATTATGAATATGAATAATAGCTAAGCTCCCAGCCGTTTTCATATGTTTTAGGTCTTGTTCAAACTGTCTTTGATTAGGTAATAGTGTTAAGGCATCAAAATAATTTAATCGATGATCAACATAACGATCAAGTAAACTAGCTAATCCAGAAATGAGTAACAATAGGGAAATTCCGATTGTTACCACAGTTACCATTAAAGTCGTATCCATTTGGTGCATGTGATGTAAATTGTTTCTCAAGGGTTCTTCTCCATAGAAAACGACTGCAGACATCCCTGTATAGTGCATACTCGTAATGGCAAGGCCCATTAAAATAGAAGTTCCAATTTTAATTAATTGCTTTCCCATATATTTTTGTAACTTGGAAAATATAAACAAGGCAACGTAAGATACGATTATGGCAATGACAATAGATGCTAAAAATATCCATGGTTTGTAGATATATTCAGCATTCATCTTCATGGCAGCCATACCAATATAGTGCATAGATGAAATTCCAAGCCCCATGATGATGCCTGCAATAATAGCAGGACGATGAGTCTTGTGTGTTCGATTGGCAAAAGAAAATGCCAAATAGGAGGCGAAAACAGCTGGAAATGCAGAGATCGTGGTTAGAAAGATATCGTACTCCATCTCAATTGGCAGTTTAAAAGCACTCATTCCAATAAAATGCATAGACCAAATACCTAAACCCATTGCAACCGAAGAGAGCAAAAGCCAAAAATTCTTGTGGAAAAAGCTACTCTGCTGCATCCTTTGGTTCATCGACAAAGCTGTATAGGAAGCACAACAGGCTATAGCAATGGAAAGGATTACGATTGAAACTGAATATTCCCCATGTAGAACATAAATGTTTTGTGATGCCGGTGAAGAAAACATAAATACAACAACCTTTACTAAAATAATTTAGAAGTAAGAACTATCATAGGGACAAAATATGAAGCGTTTGATAAATATTATTAAATTATACAAAAAACAGGACCAAAGTAATATAGATTTTGTGCTCTAAAATAGTAATGGAGTAAATTACCAACCCAACCCTGTTCAGCGTTATAGTCCGTAATACAACAAGGCCCTTTCGATATTTCGAAAGGGCCTTGTTGTTAGTTACAATTATCTGGCTATTAAATAGTTCTTTTTTATACCGGCTGCTGAGAATTTCTTTCCAATTCAATTGAAATAGTTTCAGGCTGATCAGAGAGAATCAATTGGAAAGACCCCCCCGAAGTATTAACGGTAACAAGGAAAGACTCTCCCGAAACCGATGCATTTTCCAGCACATTTTGCGGCTCCATATTTAGCTTTTTACCCCAATTCGACATATTCACTAAATAGATGCCATTATGTAAATTTAGAAATTCACTGACTGATGCTTTTGCAAGTTCATCAACTTCCGTTAGCTCTTCTTCCTCATGCTTCGAAGCTAGATAGAGGAATACATCCTCGGTAGCTGATATTGCTGTGAAAAGTGGAGATTCCCCAGTAATATTTTGATGAACTAACCAGTCGCCAGGTTGCGAAGCCTCAAGCCCTTCAATCTCTAAATACACTTGATCATCGATAAATCGAATCATATTCTTTGCAAAAAGGGACAAGTACTTTTCATACGTAGTTTTCCGTTCGATATCTTTCACATCAAGGATATTTCCTACTAATGTTTCAATACTCCCGCTCTTTATGGCTTCAAATTGATCATCAGAAAGGCTATTCTCCATTTTATAGTCATGTAAGGCGTTCCCGAACTGTTCAATTGTCAATATCCCTAGGTCAACAAGTGCTTGCGCTAAGAATAAATGATTTTGCTTTTGTTTCGAAACAAGAGCTTCTACTTGTTCATCCGATAAATAGCCAAGTTCAATAGCGATTTCACCAAATCGCTTATCAACCTGTTTCTGCTTTAGATGCACTTCCTCCACTTGTGTTGGGGTCATATATCCCTCATCAACCGCAATTACCCCAAACTTTACATGAACAGACTTCTGAAACTCTAATGCATCCGCAAGTTGTTCCCTTGTTATAAGATCACGATTCAGTAAATAATGACCAAAGTATTGACTAAACATTGACTGTACCTTCTTTCAAAACTTTTTCGATGATATTTACAACCGCTTCGAGGGTAATTGGTTTTTGAACAAAATCATAGGCCCCATTTTTAAGGGCGATTTTCAGATTTTCATTTGTCCCAACAGATGAAGCCATTACTACTTTGGCATTTGGATTAATTTCTTTAATCTCTTTTAGTGCTTCAATCCCGTCTTTATAAGGCATTACAATATCCATAAAGATTAAATCAATAGAATTCTCTCTCACTAAATCTACTGCAATATTTCCATTTTCTGCTTCGAAAATTTCTGCACATTTACATTTTTCTAATGCTGTTCTTAATTTTTTTCTAATTAAAACGGAATCATCACAAATCAAAACTCTTAAATTATTCTCCATCTCTGTCAGCTCCTTCTTCTAGTAAAAGAATACAGTTACTAGTTCTACAGAACTAGTACAATATCCTCTATTTTGACAGTGAAGTTCGACAATTTCCAAAAGTTTATTAAATTCCACAAAAAAAAGCCTGTCCCCTTTTATAAAAGGACTGGCTCTAAATATCTAATTATTATAAACTTCACTTTCCGTCAAATACCCATCTTTTATGACAGTATCATCAATGTTATCTTTTGTGACTGCAGTCGGATCAAGTAAAATCGAAGGAATATCCATTTCCCCATTGTTAGTGACATGGTCAGTTTTAATTTTCTCCCCTTTTGCAACCTTGATGGCCATTTCCGCTGACTTAACCGCGAGGATATTAATCGGTTTATAAATAGTCATCGTTTGTACACCACCAACAATACGACGAATCCCTGCTAACTCAGCATCTTGTCCAGACACTGGAACAGAACCTGATAAACCAACGAAAGCTAACGACTCAATAACTCCACCTGCCGTTCCATCATTGGCCGCGATAACCGCATTAATCTGGTTTCCATTTTCATTTAAGGCCGTTTTCATATTTGCCTTAGCATTTTCTGGCTTCCAATCGTCAGTATACTGATCATAGACTAGCTTCACTTGTCCATTATCGATAAGCGGTTGAATAACCTTCAGTGCTCCTTGACGGAACAAGATGGCATTATTATCCGACTCGGCCCCCCCGATATAAACGAAATTTCCGCTTGATACCCGTTTTAAGATTTCAGTAGCCTGGAGCTCTCCAACCTTTACATTATCAAAAGAAATATAGTAATCCACCTTAGCGTTTTTAATTAACCGATCATACGATATTACCTTGACTCCCGCTTTATGTGCTTTATCAACAATTTTGGAAGAAATCTCGGCATCATGGGGAACCACGACTAATACATCGACACCTTCTTCGATGAGCAGTTCTGCCTGTTTGATCTGCACATTGTCCAGTCCATTAGCTGCCAGTGTCTTTACTTGCCCGCCAAGTTTTTTAATTTGATCTTCAAATAAGTTTTTATCCTTATACCACCGCTCGTCTTTCAATGAATCAATTAGAAATCCAACATATGGTTTATCTTCATCCGAAATTAATTTCATATCCTTTGCATGCGCCACATCCTTAGATGGTTCACTCGTACAGCCCGCTGTAATCACTACAAGGAATATAGATAGTAAGATAGGTAGATAATTTCTGCTAAATCTTTTCATTTCTTTTCCTCCTTTCGTTCACATTTTTATAGTTTAAACCTATTAATCTGGTCATTCATTCTCTCTACCATTTCGGTAAGATTCTTTGTACTACTGGAAATCATATCAAGAGATGCCGTTTGTTGAACAACAGAAGCAGATATTTCTTCCGTTGCAGCGGCTGATTCTTCTGATATTGCCGCGATATCCACAATATTATCGTTAATTTCTTGGCTTGACTGTTTGAATTTCATTATCGTAGATGAAATCATTTTTACCCCTGTAGACATCTCGGAAACCTTCTCATTGATCTCAGCAAATTGTTGGCCTGTACTTTCAATTTTCTCACTGCCTTTGCTCACTTCACTATATCCCTTATCGAGATTTCCCGCGATTTTAGAGGTTTCTTCTTTAATCGAATAAATAATCGATGCGATGCTCTCAACTGAGCTAGAAACTTCTTCTGCTAGTTTCCGAACCTCCGTTGCTACTACGGAAAAACTCTTACCCGCTTCACCAGCTCGTGCGGCTTCAATAGAAGCATTTAATGCTAACAGATTGGTTTGGTCTGCAATCGATTTAATGACTTGGATAATTTCTGTAATCGATTCGGTTCGGCTTTCCAGGCCTCGCACTTGGTCAACAGAATGATGGACAACACTGTTAATAATATGCATTTGTTCCAGCGATTGTTTCATTTGCTTATCCCCATTGATAGCAGCTTGTAATACTTCATCGGAGAACCGGACAAGCTTTTCCCCCTGTTCACTCGCACTTAAAATATTATCATTAAATTCCCTTGTTTTTTGCGAGATATTGGTAACATTTTTCGCTTGAATCGTCGATCCATTTGCCATTTCTTCGATTGAAATGGCTACTTCTTGGCTGCCAATCTTAACCTCTTTCGATGATTCAAACAATGTTAGAATATTTCGATCCACATCATTAGAAACGTGAGAAATCTCTGAGATCATCTCCCGTAAACTCTGCCCCATAACATTGATGGAGTGTGATAACTGACCGATTTCATCTTCTCCATGATAGGTTAAAGGTTCGTTGTTCAATTGCCCGCTTGCAATATCTTTACTAATGGAAACTATTTCATTTAAGTTTTTGCTTATTTTCTTGCTCATCACAAACAGAAGAATAAACGCAATCACGATCGAACTAATAGCCGAAATAACCAAAATCCAAATCAGCTTTTCGAGATTCTTTTTCGCAATGTCCATTTTCTCATTACTTAATTTTTTTGCTGAATCTTTTAATTCGTGTCCAAGTTTTGATGTTTCGTTTTTAAGTTCATTGGCAGATTGCTGTAAAACCTTGAACTCAGCTGTGTTAATTTCCTGTACCTTTGGGACAATCGTGCTAAAAAAATACTCATCTAGTTTATTATTGTTTTCGATCATTTGATTAAAGGTCGCCAATTGATCTTTATCTAGATCCTTCTTGAGTTTTTTCGCTGTACTTACAAATTTCTTGCTGTGTTCTAAATACTCATCTAGTTTTGCCTCGTCTGAAAGGAGAATATATTCTGGTATTAACAAATACTTTTCATCGAACAAAGTAATCAAGTCAGATGAATACGTTGAAATATTGTTTCTTTTCACTGTTTCATCCATATCCCCACTCGTTCGATTAATAAATAATCCTGTAATGAATATAGCAATTAAAAATGAAAGGGTAATTATTGAGAAAATAACGGTATACTTTCCGCCGATCCTAATATTTGACCATCTAAACTTTTCGAACAAGGTATTCCCTCCTATATCTTTCTCATTTTTCCTATACATGAAATCCATCCTGTAAAGTAAACATTATGTTCGTATAATATTATTTATCGACAAAAAACGCTTAATGTTTATTGAGAGAATTAGCCAATAAAAAGAAGCCCAATCCATTAATAGGATTGAGCCTCATTCCATCGAATTTATTTGATCATTCCTCTAGCATCTACTTTCCAGACATCGATCACTTTTCCGTTTTCATGAATAATATATTCTTCAAACTGATTCACTACGGTACAGGCATGATTGGGAATAATTTGTACTTTATCGTTCAACTTTAAGTCCGTTTCCTGTAAAAACACTCCTACTCCATGTTCTTCCGATAAACGTTCGATGACTACTTCCGGATGGCCAATGATATGACCAAACCCTTTAACCGTTTCGTTACCATGGGCACCCTTGTCTAAACAAAGAGCCTTACTGCCTGTATCGAAAATAATTCGATCATGATAAACTCCCACAACCGAAGAGAGCAGCGTAAGGGCACAATTTTCTAATGAAGTCACACCTAAACCTGCTTGAATCCTATCGAAAAACACCGCATTACCTGGTCTAATTTCGGTTACACCCTGGATCTTTCCCGCTATTTGATAGGTCGGGGTAGAACCGACGCTGCGAACGGGAATTTGAATGCCCGCCCGTTCACATTCCTCAGCACTTTCAACAACTGCCTGACCTTCGTAAATGCCAATGGCTTCGATTTCCGCCAGTGATTTTGCTGCATAAGAATGTCCGGCATGGGTAAATATCCCGCCAAGTTTTAACTTTGAGCACGTCATAATCACCTTGGCTAGTTGGACGGCCTTCCTACCCGGTTCAACTCCGCAACGATTTAATCCGGAATTCACTTTGATCCATACCTCTAAAGTAAAAGGAGTTTGGTCCAGTCCTTTTTGCAGATGGGATAATGATTCGGCATTATCCACGGATACTTTCAGTCTGACTCCTTTTTCTAAAAGCTTTACTAACCTCTCAATCTTAGCTGGGCTTGAAATCGGATAGGCAATTAAGATATCCTCAATTCCTCCCTTAGCCATGACCTCTGCTTCACCAATTTTAGCAACCGTTATACCAACCGCTCCTGCCTTTACCTGGAGCTGCGCAATTTTCACTGATTTATGTGTTTTGATGTGCGGCCGATAGGAAATACCGTGGTCGCTTGCGAAAGTGGCCATTTCATTAATATTAGTTAGAAGCTTTCGATAATCCACCAGCAATGTTGGGGTATCTAATGTATAAAGATTGGTCATATTCTATGCATCCTCTTTTTTACTAATAATATTTAAAGTCAGACAAATTTGAAGTAGTTCCTTTGCATATTCAGGGAAATATTGACCTGTTTCGTATTTCGTAAGGTTAAGGATCTCTTTCACCGTGCGCACACCGTCCATCCAATAAAAGAGGAAATCCGTATACCCTTGAGGAATTTTAGCTCCCACCTCTTTTAACAAATGATATCTCTCATGTAGTGACAACCCTTTTATTTCATCCCGCATTTGGACTGGAGCTGAATAGTTGCGACTATAAATAGCATTCATCCAATCTTGACTATCCTCTTCCTTTGAATCTATTTGTTCTTCGCCAAGCTCTCTCTCAGCAATTTCCCGTAAGATGTCTGCTTGCTTTATAATTAGCTGCTTCGTCGCCACAATACACTCCTGTAAACTCTTAAAATGACGAAGGCCAGCATAAGTATCTAATTGGGACAAAGACTCCTGTTCATAATTAACATAAAAAGAAAAGGCATTTTGAAATTGCTCCTTCGATAAATCCCCTTTTACCAGCCATTCCTTTACCTGACTAAGATGAGTACCCACCTTCCCGACATGATGATAGCTATAGGAAAGCCAGTCAGACTCTTCTCCATTTGCCAACCCGTAACTATATAATGCCGTTACCGTGCCCACTAATTTCATCATATTTTCATCGAGATTTTTCGTGGAGTCTGCTGTCGTATGGTAATGCTTATCCGGCCACTGAATGAGCATTGGGCAAGGAATCCCAATTGTAGGGTCTGAAATAATATAATGGTCGCTTCCTCCAGAGAAGCGAGTATTGATATAATGCACCGTACTATATTCCGTAGTACCTGTGAAATTCTCAGTATTATTTGTAGTTTCTTCAACCAGTTTATAGGCAAACCGATCAACAAAAGTAGGCATAGCCATTGGTGGTTGTTCGATACATAGCGGCCCCCCGCCCTTCGTTTGATCAGCGCCAACCATATCAAGATTCAATGCAGCAATGGTACGCGGAATCCGCTCAGGATGCTGGTGAAAATAAGCCGCGGTACCAGTCATTTCCGGCATCATTAAAAAACGGATCCCTAGCTCTGGCTGTGGCAGAGTTCCCTCGTTGATCAATCGCGTTAATGTTCGCATCACTTCCATCAATGTTCCTGGACCAGAGGCATTGTCTTGCCCTCCAGGATACGGGTGACATAAATGGCTGACTAATAGGATTTCCTTATCCTTTTTACCAGGAATTAAATATTCAATATTTTCAAATTGACCTTCTGCTAATTCAGCTTTTACAAAGGCTTTTAACTTGACCGTTTGTTTTTTTGCAAGATTTCTAAGCTCTTCCCCAATCCTTGGCGATACCGCAAATCCAAATGACTTCATTTCCTCTTGGCTGGTCCACCAATAGGAAGTATATTGTCTTGCATCTGGTAAATCCAGCCGTGTACGGATTGGGTGGAATTCTGTAAGATTATCAAAAATAAGTCCGGCACATTTATATTTTTCTACCGCTAACATATGTATGATAAATTGATTCCCTCTTACAAGGGCTATTTTCCCTTCTAAATCAAGACCTTGATAGCTGCTTTCTTCTTCTGCATTTTCAATGACCACTAATTCAGCCTCTACTCCACCGATTGGAGTTGAAATACTCCGTTGAATAACAGAAATTTCTTCTTCCTCGAATCGGGCAATTCTTTTTCGAACTGGGGTTTCAATCCATAATTCTGCCGAAGCACACTTCCATTCTTGAAAGGAGAAATGTGATAAGAATCGTTCACCATATCTTGCTGGATAGGAGACAAGGTCAGCGTCTACTCCATCTCTCTTTAATAAAGAGACCACTTCATGAGCAGCTTGTCGGTATCCAGGAGACGCCTGAATTCGATGATATTGGGCTATTCGATCGGCATATCTAAAGGCTTGTCTGCCTGAAAGTTCTTCCTTAATGGTCTTTTTCCAATTTTTGAACATGCAAAACCCTCCTCTAGCATTTCTTCATACATTCTATTTTCTTTAAAGAAAAACCTTCATTTCTAACCTAAAAAAGTTCCCTCAAACGATTCGTCTGAGGGAACTTTAGTTAAGCTTCCTTCGCCTTACTTAGTAACAAGCACTTCTTCGACTACCAATTTTCTTTGTACCCATTTGAAATCATCGGCGATTTCATAGGAAGCAGGTGTCATTTCCTTCAACTGTTCAAACGACAGCTCGTCCACCAACTCTACTAGCCATAGACGTCCTTCTCTGAACTTGAATACCGCGTATTCTGTAACAATTGTGTCTACCCTATTTTTAGCAGTTAGCGGGTATGTACATTCTGACAAAATCTTCGGCTCTCCCTTAGGGGATAGATGCGTCATCGCTGCGATGACTCGTTTCGCTCCAATTACCAGATCCATGGCGCCTCCAACGCCAAGTACATCTTTCCCTGGCACTGCCCAACTAGCGATATCACCAGTTTCAGAAACCTGCAAAGCACCAATGACAGTGGCATCAAGGTGACCACCGCGCATAATACAGAATGAAAGAGAACTGTCAAAATAAGAAGCATGAGGCAAGGCGGTAATCGGTTGAACACCTGAAGCATTAACCAAGTCCATATTTTCTATATCCAGTTCGAACTCTTCTGGCTCTGGACCAACTCCTAGAATGCCGTTCTCAGAATGAAGCGTAACAACTCCCTTAGGCAAATAATCCGCAACCATTGTTGGAATCCCAATTCCTAGATTCACAACTCCAGACGATAATTCCTGTGCACAGCGCCATGCAATATAGTTCTTAGTAGAATCGCTCATTTATACTTCCTCCCTTTTCACAATAATATCAACGAAGATAAATGGTGTAACAATCATATCAGGATCCAGTTCTCCAATTTCAACGATCTCATCCACTTCTACGATCGTCAATTTAGCAGCGGTCGCCATGGCTGGATTGAAATTACGGGCTGTTTTTCGATAGATGAGATTTCCGGCTTTATCTGCTTTATAGGCTCTAATGATCGCGACATCCGCAGTCAATGAATTCTCTAATACATGTTCACGTCCATTAATAACACGTGTCTCTTTGCCACGGGCCAGCTCCGTTCCTGCTGCAGTCGGTGTAAAAAAGGCTGGAATTCCTGCTCCGCCCAGACGAATTGCTTCCGTAAATGTGCCTTGAGGCAATAAATCAATTTCGACGCTTCCCTCACGGTGTGCTCGAACTAACTCTTTGTTGGTGGAAAAGAAACTGCCAATCACTTTTTTGATTCGATTTTGCACAAATAGATCATTGAGAATGGACACACTGCCAAGGCTATTCATAATTAGTGTGAGATCTTTCAGTTCCGTTCGTTTGATCAATGCTTTTGACAGATGCCGGGGCATACCAGGAAAACCAAAACCTCCTACCATGATAGAAGCCGCCTCAGGAATATACTTCACTGCTTCATCTGCCGTTAGAAATTGAACATTCGTGCTAATTTGATCAACTGTATGATTCATTTGCCATTCTCCTTTATGAAAAATTTAAACTCGTCTTGCATACTAACCGGTTGGTATGCTATATTTTAAATAATAAAACATAAATGAATTTTCTGTCAATTACCTTTAAAAATTATTCGAAATTTAGAGTTGCTATCAATCTATTATTGATAAATTCTCCTTTCATAAAAAAAACAGGAGTTATTTATTATTCATTCAATAATGTTCTCATATTAAATTTGAATAACAATAGGAAGGATGATTGTAAAATGAAACTTGATCAAGTAACAAAACAAATCTCGACTCCATTGGATGCTCCTGCATTCCCTCGTGGTCCATACCGATTCAATAACCGCGAATACCTTAACATCGTTTATCGTACTGATATGGAGGCATTAAGAAAGGTAGTACCTGAACCGCTGGAAATTGATGAACCGTTAGTGAAATTTGAGGTCATCCGCATGCCAGACGTAACCGGTTTAGGCTCTTATACCGAATCAGGGCAGGTCATACCTGTTCGTTTTAATGGAGAAAAAGGGGACTATGTTCATTCCATGTACGTAGACAACCACCCAGCGATTGCTGCCGGCCGTGAAGTAGGGGCCTATCCGAAAAAGCTAGGAAAACCAAGTCTGTACATAGATTCTGATACATTAGTCGGAACACTAGACTATGGTACTTTACGCGTTGCAACGGCTACTATGGGGTATAAACATCAGGCGATCGACCTAGAACAGGCACGCGCTGAGCTTTGCAAACCATACTTTATGCTAAAGCTTATTCGCGGCAATGACGGGAAACCACGAATCTGTGAGCTTGTACGCGGTGAGATTACAGACATCACCATCAAAGGAGCCTGGACATCACCAGCCCGCTTACAATTATTTGCCCATGCGCTCGCCCCGTTAGCAGATTTACCAGTGCTCGAAATTGTGTCTGCATCCCATATTCTCACTGACCTTTCGCTTCCACGGACAAAAGTGGTTCATGACTATCTTGCTGAAGAGGGATTGGTGGAGCCAAAGGAATTGGTGATTCAAAAATAATCTATTAAAAAAGGACCCTATCACTGTTAGTTAGGGTCCTCTTGATTGGGTCAACGATTTTGTACTAAGACGTCTTTTCCTTCCTTTGCAACAGAACTGCACCAATCACAATAAACCCTTTAAAGGCCTCTCTTAAGAAAGGCGGGACGCCAAATAAATTCAATAAATTGTTCATAACCGCGATAATTAACATCCCATACACGGTTCCTAGAATGAATCCTCTTCCACCCATCATGCTGGTACCACCTACGACAGCCGCTGCAATGGCATCCATTTCCATTCCTCTTCCAGCATTAGAAAAGTCCATCGAACCAATTCGAGAAACTTGAATGATTGCGGCAATCGAAACAAGGAATCCCATCAGCGCATATACTCGCGTCTTGACTTTGTTTACATTGACACCAGAAAGTTTGGCTGCTCTTTCATTTGACCCCACGGCAATAATCTGTCTTCCAAAGGTTGTTCGCTTCGATACATAGTAAAGGATATAGGCAATGATGGCCCAATAGAGGATCGGCATGATCATATAATTTCCGAATTTAAAACTAGCAATCTGTAAAAATTCGATTGGCACCTTCGGATTATACCCTTGCATGAAGTGCTGGGTAACACTTCTAAAGATCATCATCGCCCCCAAGGTCACAATAAATGGCGGGACATTCCCTTTTGTAATCGTTGCTCCAATTAGTAATCCCAGCAAGTAGCCAGCTAACAGCACGAGTATGACCGTCACAACAAATGCTGGAAATCCAGTCAATCCTAAAATTCCCAAAATCCCTTTGGTCCCCGTGTCGATCAGCATCATCGTGAAAGCACCTGTGACCACCAACGTCGAACCGACGGCTAAATCAATGCCTCCAGTTATGATCACAAAAGTCATACCCAAAGCAATAATTCCAATTCCTGCATTATTTCTTAAGATATTGATCCAGTTGTTTATCCAAGATTGAAACCAGCTGCCAAAGGAATCATAGTCAAATCCTAAAACCAATGTCTGTAAAATAATCATGATGATGAGTGCAATTGCTGTGCTAAACAATGGTTCATTCGACCATTTATATCCGAACCATCCAAAAAAACTTCGTTTCTTATTCAAATTAGCATTATCCATAATCGGCCTCCCCCCCTTACTAATTTAGCTCTCCACCTGTAGCAAGACTCATGATCATATGCTCATTCATATCCTTTCCAGCCAATTCCCCTTGAATGGCTCCATGAAACATAACCACCGCCCGATCACAGATGCGGATAATTTCAGGTGCTTCACTAGATAGCACGATGACGGCAATGTTATCCTCAGCCAGTTTCAGAATAATATCATAAATATCTTCCTTCGCTCCCACGTCCACACCTTGGGTAGGGTTGTCTAAGATAAGCAATTTTGGACTAGCCGCTAACCATTTGGCCAAGACTACCTTCTGCTGGTTCCCCCCTGAAAGACTTGTAATGTTGTCGGTAAGCTTTCCCATTTTTATTCGTAAAGCTTGCTTTTGTTGCTCAAAAATCTCCTGATGCCTTTTCTTGTTTATGATGCCTCGTTTTGAAAATTTAGGCCATGTCACAATCGATGCATTTTCTAGGATATTCATATCCTTGATCATGGCATTTTCTTTTCGATTACGTGGCAGATAGGCAATTCCCTCAGATATGGCCTGTGTCGTACTTGTTATTTTTACTTCTTGTCCATTTAGATAGATTTTTCCTGAAGAAATTTTGTTTGCTCCGAAAATAGCTTGAAAGAGTTCACTTCGTCCATCACCAAGCAGCCCCGTAAATCCGACGATTTCACCCTCATTAATAGAAAAGCTAATATCTTTAAAGGCCGGATTGCCTGTAATTCCCTCTACCCGTAAAATCTCCGTTCCTATTTTTCTCTCTCTTACTAAATGTTCTGTTCTCACATCATAGCCGACCATAAAACGGGCAAGGGTCTCTGTCGTCACTTCACTGACATTCCCTTCTGCCACCAGGTTTCCATCTCGAAGCACGACAAAGCGATTGCATATCTGCATGACCTCGTTTAACTTGTGGGAGATAAATATGATCCCCACATCATGATCGCGGAGCGTCTTCATCATCGTAAAAACCCGTTCGATTTCCGGTTCTGTTAAGGAAGTGGTCGGCTCATCCATAATGATAGTGGATGCATTTGTCATCATCGCCCGGCAGATTTCAACGATTTGTTTATAGGAAGCATCCAGGTCACGTACCATTGTTTTCGGGTTTAGATCCACGTTCATTTGCTTAAACATCTTTTCTGTTTCTTGAAACATTCTTTCGAGGTCCAGACTTCCTCTTTTCGTTTTCAATTCTCTGCCCAGGAACATATTTTCATAAATCGGCAAATCATTAATCAGATTCAGTTCCTGATGGATAAAGGCGATTCCTGCCTTTTGTGATTGGGCAGGGGTATTGAATCTTACTTGTTCTCCATCAATGGTTATCGAACCTGAGTCAGTTTGATGGACGCCGCCCAGTATGTTCATAAGTGTAGATTTCCCTGCACCATTTTCTCCTAGCAACGCGCAGATGTTTCCGCCTTCTATCGTAAGGGATACATCTTTAAGTACCTCATTACTTCCAAAGGATTTTCTAATATTTTTCATCGCTATGATCATGCCATCACCTACATACTTTTGATGAAAAGAGAGGCTACAGCTGAGCCATAACCTCTCTTCTATTCCATTAATCTATTGAACGATGCTAATAAGGGGAATTTGCGTCTAGGAAGTCTTTATAATTCTCTCGATCGACAATCGTTGTCGGGATAATCGTTTCTAGTTCAGCTTTTTCGCCATTTAATACTTTTAGTGCAATATCGACCGCATCTTTGACCATTGCTGGACTGTAAAGAGCGGACTGTATCCAGATATCATTATTTTCTGGCATCATATTAAAGTATTCCTGCATTCCACCGCCGCCTGTTACCACCTTAATATCCGTTCTGCCTGCTTCTTTGATTGCTTGGAGGACACCGATGGAGGTTTCATCATCCATGGAGTAAACGGCATCAATTTTTGCATTGCTAGTTAAAATATCAGCAAAGTCCTTCAAGCCATCTTCCCTCGTAAACTGAGTAGCATAAGTAAGCAGCTCCATATCAGGCGCGATTTTCTCTATCGTCTCTACAAACCCCTTCTTTCTTAGCTCAGAAACGGAACCTGAAGAAGGAACCTCCAGAATCACAACGTTCCCTTCTTTCCCAATCCTATCGACAATATAATTGGCACCTTGAACTCCCATATCCTCGTTATCACCGGCCACACGGTAGACTCCTTCGGCATCAATGACAATATCAAAATTCACTACTTTAATTCCGGCATCCAACGCCCTCTGGATTGGCACCTCCATCCCTTCCCACTGCGGAAAGGCTACAATCGCTTCAGCTCCCCATGTCATCAAATCATCTAATTGAGAAGTCATTTCCTCCGCATTCGTGCTAGTTTGAATTTTGTACTCAATCTCACCAGACAGTTCCTTCGCACGGGCCTCGGCGTGGTAGGCAACGGCTGCAACCCAGCCATGTGTAACAGCTGGTGCCAGAATTCCAATCTTGTGCTTCTTAGTATCGTTGTCATCCGTTTTACCTGGGTCTTCACCTGTTGATTTTTCACCACTACATGCGCTAAGAATCGGAACGATAATCAATAGGAGTAACACCATGTAAGAAAACGCCTTTTTCAAAAAATAACCCCCTTAGTAATCTATTGATTTTTATCAGAAACCTAAATACGAACTTCTCGCCTTGTTTCCAATGAATTTTCAATCGCCATTAACAACTTTTGTGTATACAGTACGTCGTTTAAAGGGATAACGGTGTTTACATAGTTGTTTTCTATACAATTCACAAAATACGCTAGTTCATTTTGAAACGCATCGCCTTTTTCTATTACAACCGGAGACTTCTTTTGATTAGAGTAATAAGAAAACTGACGGTTACTGTGCTCCCGATTTTCAATATTTTCACCTGCAACAAGGTTAAAGTCTATTGTACCTTCATCTGATTGTGCCCTAAACGACATCGTGAAGGGGTATCCATCGGGCATTCGCTGAGATGCTTCGATAAAAGCAATACTATGATTCTTAAATGTAAGCGTAGTCAAAATTTGATCCCATGCACCGTATTTATTTTTGCTGCCAACGGCATATACCCTATCAACCTCACCGAGAAGATAATAGGCGAAATCAATATCATGAATATGCAGATCAAATAAGGCACCACCGCTTTTTTCTGGGTGTTGAAACCAGCTGCTCCATTTCGGTAACTGGCCTAGTCTTTTCGCATGAACAATTTTAATATCTATTAATTTCTTACTTTCGCAATAGGATTTTATTGCCTTATATTCGGGCCAAAACCTTAGGACATGCGCGACGAATAAATTTACATTATTCTCCTTTACTTCATGAATAATGCGGTCGGCAGACTCCAATGTTAACGTTAATGGTTTTTCACAAATGATCTGTTTCCCTGCTTTTGCTGCCTTAATAATATATTCCTCGTGTAAATAGGTAGGCAAACAAATATCAATGATATCAATGTCTTTATCGTTTAATAAATCTTCATATTCCGTCACAAAGAAACCATGGTAGTTGCTAGTAATATCTTGATTTTTTTCTTTGTTCCTCGTAAGAATGGCCTTCACCTGAGCATTTTCAATATGTTGATAAGCCTCCAAATGATTCTTCCCGATAAAACCTAAGCCTACCAGACCAATGTTCTTCATTCCCATGCCCTTCTTTTAACCTATTATTTTTGCAAGATAGCTGAAAGAACGTTTCACACATCGATTTACTTCCTCAAGATTAGCGGGGCCTTTAGGTGTAAATTCAATCTCCACACTAATAGGGCTCTTATAGTTTGCTTTCTTGAGGATTCCAAATATTCTCTGAAAATCTAGGACTCCATCCCCGATTGCCGGAAAATTCCATTCGTTATAAGAACCAAGCTTATCCTTCAAATGAATGAATTCAACGTATTCAACGGAAGCCTCTAAATCTTCATATGGTAATGTATTACCGTAAAAGATCACATTTGCGGTATCATAATTGATTTTGACCCGGTTATTTAATGATTGAGCGAGTTTTTTTAATGAAAGACCTGTTGGATAGTTATTTCCGTGTGTTTCCAGAACAAGTTGTTTATTTAACTTCTCGCACTTTTCTATAATCGGTTCTAAATTTGCTGCCAATACGGCTGCATCTTCTATCACATCTGAATCATCATGGGCATCACCTGTTGCTGTTATGATATACCGACAATCAAATTCCACAGCCAACTCAATGCTTTTTAATAGATTGGCGATTCCTTCTTCCTTCATGACATTACTATGTGCACCAATCCCAACGCATTTCATTCCATATTCCCGCAGCAAGGCTTTGATATTATTTAATTGTTGGGATGACATTTCCGGTAAAACATGAGCAGTATGACCCTTCACTGCAGCTAATTCAATCTTCGTGAACCCTGCTTCCCTTGCACCTTTTACCGCATCCTCTAAGGAAAAACCGTGGTAAGTATTTGAATTTATCGTAAGCTGATCTAACATTCCACCCTCCTTAATGCCCATTACAATGACATAAAAAGCAAATAGTATTTGATAAAATATAGTATGAAATCCGTTACATGAATATTATTAAAAAATTTATTATTTATGAACTACGACTACATTCCTATGCCAATGAATCCTCGTTGGGAAGATTAAAAGGATTAGGATCCTAGTATTTTCTCAATTATTTTTAGGGTAACAAGTGCTTGCTCACCGGTAACCATTGGTTCTTTATCATGAATAATGGCATCTATAAATGAATCAATCACACCTGTGTTCGTTTGGTTATCATTGGTTTGGATGGGCTCAAGTTCATATTTGACCACCCCTCCATCCTTCATTTCGATTATGAGCTGATTTTCTGGATGATGATAGATTTTGATAATCCCTTTTTGACAGTAAATGGTCGTAGAATTATCCTCCGAGCCATAATAGGTCCAAGAAAAGGAAGCCGTTCCTAACCGGCCCTTTTTCGTCTTTAGGGTGCAGACAACATTATCGCAAACCTCGATTGGCTTTCCCTTTTCATCCACTTTATCGAGAGCACCAAAGAAGGAATGAACCTCTTCTACTTCATCGTCCAATAAAAAATGAATGAGATCTATTTTATGAATACCTAAATCACCAGCCACACCTGAAAAAGAACGCTCCTTTTTAAAAAACCAAGTGGCATTCGATTTATCAACGCCCCAGCTTTCAGGTCCTTTGTGACCAAAGGTAGTTTGAAAGGTTAGAACCTCGCCCAATTCTTTTCTGTCAATGATTTCCTTCGCCTTCTGATGGGCCTTTGTAAAACGTTGGTTATAATCCACCATTAATTTTTTCCCTGATTGTGCTTGTGCCTCGAGGATTTTATTAGCACATTCCACATTTATTGCTAACGGCTTTTCACAGAGGACATGTTTGCCGTTTAACAAGGCATTTGTAGAATGAATATGATGAGAGTCGTTAGAGGAACAATCGCTAATCGCTACAATCGTTGGATCCGTAAACAGTTCTTCCACTGTATCTACTGCTCTGCCGCCAAATTCCTTTGCAAGTTGTTTCGCTCTTTCTAGCTTACGGTCAAAAAAGACAATCTCCTCAACATAAGGATTTGCTTTATACTCCGGTGCATGGCGAACCCTCGCTATCGAACCACATCCGATAATGCCAACTTTTATTCCCAAATCCATAACCTCCCACTCTTTACTCCTATCCCATTGTTGACTCGCGAATGACTAATTCGTGGTCTAACACAATACTTTCTACTTTGTTCCCTTTAATTCTATTAATTAACATGATTGCTGCGGTACAGCCCATTTTGTACATCGGCTGTGCAACGGTCGTTAAGGTTGGATTTGTCATATTCGAAAAGCTGATTTTATCGAAGCCCACTACCGCTATCTCGTCTGGAACCTTTAAACCACTCACATTTATCTCTTTTAGTGCTCCAATAGCCAATGTATCAGATACAGCAAAAACCGCTGTCGGTCGCTCCTTTAATTGAAGCAGCATCCTCATTGCATGAACACCATTTTCAAAATCCAGTTTCTCGGTGTTATAAATCCATTCCGTTCGAATAGGGAGGTTAAACTCCTTTAATGCCCTTTCATACCCTCTTCTACGCTGTCGAGTGTATAAGAACTTTTCATCCGCATTAATCATAGCTATACTTTTGTTCCCGATTTTAATCAAATGTTTAATAGCATGATAGGCAGCCAGTTCGTTATCAATCGTGACGTAAGGAATGGCGCCGCCTTCTTCGTACTCACTACAAAGAATAATCGAATGATTCTCCGCCAATTCATTGAGCTTTTTCCTATTGACAGTGGGATCCATCGAAATAATGCCATCCGCCAATTTATTTTTCACCATATTAAAATAGATGTTTTCCCGCTGTGGATTCGAGTCTGTTTCACAAAGAAGAATGTTGTAATGGTGATTGATCGCAATATTTTCAATCCCCTTGATGATTTCTGTGTAAAAAGGATTTGAAATACTAGGTATTAGTACCAGTAAGAGGCGACTTTCGGAGTTTCTAAGATTTCTTCCTAACATACTAGGTTCATATTTCAGTTCTTTTATCGCACTTTCAACCTTTAGCCTTGTTTTCGGACTTACTGAAGGGCCGTTATTCAGCACTCTGGAAACCGTCGCAACGGAAACACCTGCTTTTTCTGCTACCTGGTGAATATTCGCCATCATGCTACCTACTTTCGTTAAACATCCAATGTAATGGATTACAAATACCGTTAGAATAATAAATTTATATGAACGATTTATCAATAAATGCCGATTTCATTTAATAATTATTGAACTTTAGTGAATCAGTTGTAATGGATTACAAACGCATCAAGGAACAATAAAAAAATCTAGAGGTCAGCCTCTAGATTGTTTAAAACCTTAACTATAAAAGCAGTAGAACGGTTCCTATCGAAATGACGATTCCGCCGATAATCGTGTGTTTCGTTGCCTTTTCTTTTAAAAGAACAAAACTCAATATCATTGTAAGTACTACACTAAATTTATCGATTGGGGCAACGATTGAAACTTTCCCCATCGCCAAAGCGGCGAAATAACAGATCCATGATAATCCAGTCGCAATCCCCGATAAGATTAAAAATAGGTAGCCTTTCTTCGTAATGTTTTTCAATTCCTTATGGTTTCCTTTGAAAAAAACGATCGCCCATGCAAACAAAAGAATAACGATAGTTCTTAAAAAAGTGGCGACATTCGAATCAACGCCTTCCATTCCTACTTTTGCTAATATCGAGGTCAAGGCTGCAAATACTGCCGCAAGAATGGCATACACAATATAGATTTGTGAGCCTGTAAATCGTTTCTTTTCCTCATTTTTTCCAATTAAAATAAAAGTCCCAATCGCGATAATCGCTCCCCCTGCGATTACAAGGGGCTCGGCCGGTTCGCCTAAGAAGAGAATGGAGAGTGCAATCGTTAACACGATACTTGATTTATCAATCGGTACAACTTTCGACACATCCCCAATGGCGAGAGCTTTGAAGAAAAACAACCATGATAAGCCTGTCGAAACACCAGAAAATAATAAATACCATAAAGCTTTGATGGGAACCTGAGTAATCGAGTCATGCTGACCCGTTATGATTACCGTTAAATAGGCCATGATTAAAACCACAATCGTTCGAATCGCAGTGGCTAAATTAGAATTGACATTTTCAATTCCGATTTTTGCTAAGATCGCTGTGAGGGAAGCAAATAAAGCTGCTAATAAAGCTAAGATTATACTCATATTGGTACCTGCTTTTTTTATTCATTCTAATTAATATTCAACTTTATATCAATGTATATCACAGCTTAGATGGTTGAACTTAGAAAAAATGATTCATTGATTCTTAACATTTCAAATAATCATTTAGCAAATTTAGCTATTATAATATAAATATTAATGAAAACGTTTTAATAATGGCTATTTTTTATTATAAGAAAGGGGTTTTCCTAATGGATTACCAAGAAGTGAAGAATATACTAGAAGTATCCAAAAATGAACTGCTGAAAAAATTGGAGTCACAGAACTTATCAGAGGAAGAGAGGAAAAACCTCCAAGATTCTATTCATAACTATGAATATATCATTGAACTAACAGATATGAATCACTTTGAACGTGGATTCGTAAATTAAAAAGAACCCTCAAGTAAAAGTCATGTGAAAATGGAAAAGGAGCTAATCTTATTAAGGGATTATGCTCCTTCTATTTATATTCAGTTTATTTGATTACAACCTTTTGAGTCCATCCTATTTCAATCCAAATAACATACCGTGACTTCTTAAGCTTCTCTCAACGCCAGCACTTGTTCCTTCCAGATCCGCTCTTCTTGTTCTGCGTTAATTTCAGGCCGTTTTAACATTCTTTCCAGATAGTCAATTTGTTCGGATGTATTTTCAAATTTGGACAAATGAGCTAAAGCAAATTGAGCAAAATCGCTGACCATGAACTTAAAAATATGGTTCAATAGATCCTCTTCAACTTGATACAATTTGGCATTCTCCAATACAAGCTGTGCGTAAACAACCATGGTAAAAAGCTCACCTAAATGGAGCATATGATTTTTGTCTTTCGCTTGCAGGTTAGTCGGCGGCGCGTTATAAAGCATTTCGCGGAATAAATCCACTTGTTCTAAAAACGTTACAACATTCGGCTGCTCCACCCCATCATAGCAGCGGCGATAATTTGGGAACTTCACACTTGCAAGCGAACCAGTTGTTTGCTTAAAAAGATTAGAATCATCCTTTGCATCACGGCGGATTGGAATTTCTGCAAACTCTTTCTCATGGAAAAAGTAGTTTTCCATAAACTTAATAACTAAAGCCATATTTACATGCGTTGTTCCTTCTAGGCGTGGAATCATACCGATATCACGAATCGCTAATTCCATATACGTATCCTGTTCAAAACCTTTGGCAGCGACAATATCCAATAGCATATCAATTACTTCCATTCCCTGCTTGGTGACTTTCATTTTTTGAATCGGATTAAATAACAGATACCTGCGGTCTTCTTCTGAAGAGGAGCGGAAGTAATCAACAGCCCTAAGTGCATAAAGTTTCATCGCAATGATCCGTGCAAAAGACTCTGTGAATAATGCTTTTACATGACTAAAATCGGTTACCTTTTGTCCGTACAAGACACGCTCACTCGCATGGTTTAGTGCTTCATAGAATGCATGCTGACATATTCCTGCTGATGCAAAGCCTAATTGGAACTTGCCAATATTCACCGTAGATAAGGATGAATCCCATGCCGCTTGTCCTTTTGATAAAATTTCCGCTTCGGTAATTGGGTAGTCGTTAATTGAAAATGAACCTACAAACGCTGGCCTTACACCCGATGTGTATATTTTCTTTTCTAAATGATAATGATCATCTTTTGGATTAACAACAAAGAAAACAAATTCATCCGTTTCTGCCATTCGTCCAAATACGGAAACAAGCGCCGCTTCATTCGCATTTCCGATATAATACTTTGACCCATTTCCTGTGTAAGTTCCGTCTTCCCGAGCCAATAGCTTCATTTCATTTGAGTACAAATCCGCGCCATGTTTTTTCTCGGACATCCCAAAGGCAAAAATGCCTCCATCCCTTAGTAATTGCCCTGTTCTTTGCTTGATAGCTTCATTATTGGACATCCAGATCGGACCAAGTCCAAGAATGCTCACTTGATAGCAATATTGATAGGCTAACGAATAGAAAGCTGTCAACTCACTGTAGTCACAGATACGTGAAAGATCAAATCTCGCATCCTTCTCCCCATACCCCGCAGGCGTTAATAGAGTTGAAAAAATTTCCTCTTCCTTTAAAAATTCAATAAAGTCGTCATACCATTTACATGCTTGATCCTCATCTTTTAACTTCGCATTTCCCTTTTTTTCAAAAAAGGAAAGAGTCTTCTCCATTATTGCTTTTGTTTTCTCATCTTCTAGTTGTTGGTTTAATTTCTTTGGGTTTAAGAAAAGCATCGTATCTCCCCTTTAACTGAATGAATATTCATTCATAAACATTTGCTAAACACCTTGGAAATTCCTGCTTATTTATAAATATTTTTATATCTGATCCCCACCTCATGTATTTTTTTGCTAAACGGGCATCAGATGGCTTCCCTGATGACACTCCACAGGGTTTTTCTTGTTAAACGGGAATCAAGGGGCTACCAAAGGTCAGTTACCTGATTTTTCGGACAGCCCAATTATCTTTTTTCAATACTATGATTTTTCTTCCTCCAAACGCTTTTCCTTAATAAGAATGACCCCCACCAATCCAATAAAAGAAAAGATTACGGGAGTGAAAAAACCATAATAGTATCCATCAGCAATACTACCTGACTCAGTCAGATAGTGATCCAATACCATTCCAAAAATGCTTGGCAGCAATACCGCACTTAAAAATCCACCCGTATTTGCAACTCCTGATACGAGTCCAGATTCGGTTATTGGAAAAGACTGACGAACGACAGCAAACGTTAAGGCACTTGCCCCATACCCAAAGCCAATCAAAAAGAAAAGAATAATGAGTACTAAAAATGGCGGATTCCCATTAAAAGAAAGAAAGGTAGACCAGCTCAATAAAGTTATGATATGAACACACACATACGGTCGTTTAATCGTTGCTAACCGACTTGAAATCCAACTTGTCAGGGGAGCACCAATCAGTGCCCCAATAAGCCCCATCATGATGAGTTGACTTGCACCGGAACGTGTCATTCCATACATATTCATCCCGAATGGAACTGCCCATGAGCTGATAAAACCCGCATAGGAGCCGACTACCCCAAAGTGACAAAAGAATAACGCCCAAGCCTGTCGACTCGAAAATATTCTTCTTAGTAAAACCGACATTTTTTCCCGTTGTGTATTATTTATAATAGATAGCGGTTCATTTGGAAAAATTCGTTTTGGTTTTTTTATTAGTACAAAATAAAGAAGCATGCCACAAAAACATAATAGGAGCCCCGTTGAAAAAAATGCCCCCCTCCAACCTAACAGGTCAATCCATGCTGAGAAAGGGACGGTCGCTACAAGGAAACCAAGGCTGCCTGTCATTCCTGCAAAGCCAATTAATCTGACAAATTCCTTTACATTGAACCATTGCCCTAAAATCAACACCATATTGACCCAGATGGTCGCATCCCCTGTCCCCGTTAAGATCCTAGCAAAAAAAAGAACATATTCATGTGTACCCAGACTATAAATGATTGTCCCTAAACCTGTAAGTATTGCACCTATAATAAGGAAAAAATTAGGTCCAAAACGATCAGCCAAAATCCCCATCGGAATTTGCAAACCAGTGTATACCAAATATTGAATGCTGGTCAGTAACCCAATCGTTGATGCCGTTACCTGAAAATCCCTCATCACTTGTTCCGTGATCAATCCTGGGGCGGTTCTTTGACTCGCCATGAATAAATATGTAAACAAGACAGAAGCAAATACAACCCATCTAAATTGGCTAGTTTGTTTATCCACTGACTTCTACTCCTGTTCATTTTTACTCCTATATATATGGATTTCTTTTAATGGTAGAAGTCATATTAACCTTTTTCCATCTTTTAGTGCTATACTTTAGAAAGTTTGGATTATGGAGGATTTTTTATGGAGTTACTGAAAACCAAGGCTTCTGCTCATTCTACGTATATATATTTATTCATTGCCGGAATTGTCCTTATAGCATTTAATCTGCGCCCTGCTATTACTTCATTAGGGCCATTGGTCGGGATGATTCAAGAGGATATTGGGCTGGCACACTGGAGTGCCGGACTATTGATGAGTCTGCCATTAATTGTTTTTGCTGTCATGTCCCCTCTCGTTCCTAAAATAGCTTCCCGACTCACAAATGAACGAACGTTAATGATCGGCTTAACTACTCTGTTAATTGGAATAACGATTCGCTCGATTCCAGTGGCTTTTTTCCTTTTTACCGGGACTCTTTTAGCTGGTTTGGGGATTGCCATTGGCAATGTTCTATTGCCGGCAGTTGTTAAGGAACGATTCCCTCAAAAATTTGGACTGATGACTAGTGTTTACTCGACATCGATGGGATTGGTTGCCTCTTTAGCATCTGGGATCAGTGTTCCTTTAGCTGTGGATTTGGAACTTGGCTGGCAGGGAGCCCAGATTGTCTGGGGATTACCAGTTATCATCGGTCTCATCCTGTGGTCGATTCTTCTAAAAAATAATCAAAAGGGTAGAAGCGGCATTCAACAGAAGCAAAGTACTCATTCTAACCGTATGTGGCGTACACCTCTTGCCTGGCAAATTGCCATCTTCATGGGGTTTCAGTCGTTTTTATTTTATGTAACGATTTCGTGGTTACCTGAAATCTTGCACAGTAATGGGATGAGTATGGAAACAGCGGGATGGCTGCTTTCCTTTACCCAGCTGGTAGGATTACCTGCTAGTTTTATCATCCCTGTCCTAGCAGGACGTTTTCAATCACAAGTGTGGATTTCTTTTTTCCTTGGAATATGCGCTATTTTAGGCTATAGCGGCTTATTAGCTGGCTCAAGCTATCCTGTATTAATTGTTAGTATTATGCTAATTGGGCTTGCATTGGGAGGAAGCTTTCCCTTAGCTCTTAGTTATATTGGCCTTCGTGCTCGAAACGCACAAGAGGCTGCAGAATTGTCAGGGATGACACAATCAACAGGGTATATCCTTGCCGCAGTCGGGCCACTACTGATTGGATATGTCTATGACTTAACCCATCTGTGGACTGTTCCGCTAATGATGTTAATTGGCGTCTCTGTTGTGCAAATGATCTTTGGAATGCTATCAGGGCGCAATCGATATGTTTAAACTAAACTAAACTAAAAAAGCAAAAGAGTCGATGATGAACTCCTTTGCTTTTTGTATTAAGAACTTGAATAATACAGTTACAAAACTTGGTGCTAGTGAATAAAGCTTAAATTATGTTATTCTTCATGTCAGGAAGCTATATTATAGAAAGCCTCCGATCCAAACGGAACGGAGGCTTATTATTAATACACGTCGCGTTGATAACGTCCTTGCTTTTGCATATTTTTAAGATACGCTTCGGCTTCTTCGCGGCTCATAGTACCTTCTTTTTCAATCACATTAATGAGCGCTTCGTTAACGTCCTTCGCCATATGGTCCTTATCCCCACATACGTAGAAATAAGCTCCATTTTCAATCCACTCAAACAATTCCTTACCCTGTTCAAGCATTTTGTGTTGAACATAGACTTTTTGAGCACCATCACGGGAGAATGCCGTATCTAGTTTTGCCAGTGCCCCATCTTGTTGATATTTTTCCAACTCAGCTTGATATAGAAAATCTGATGCAGCATGCTGGTCTCCAAAAAACAGCCATGAACGGCCTGAAGCTTCATTCACTGCACGTTCCTGTAAGAAAGATCGGAATGGGGCAATCCCTGTTCCTGGGCCAACCATGATAATATCTTTATCTTGAGTCTCCGGTAAATGGAAATGTTTATTTGGTTGCACATAGACAGGAAGAGTATCTCCTTCTTGAACACGTTCAGCACATAAAACGGAACAAACGCCTTTGCGTTCGCGTCCATGTGCCGTATAGCGTACAGCACCGATCGTTAAATGAACTTCGTCAGGATTAGCACTAATGCTGCTTGCTATCGAATAAAGACGCGGCGTCATTTTTCTTAAAATAGCGACGATCTCTTGTGCAGATGCCTTCCATGGACCAAAATCACGTAATAGATCAAGCAAATCACGCCCATAGCAATATTCTTTCAGTTGGCCTGCATTTTCAACCAACAGCAGCTTTTGCAGCTCCTCATTATCTGTAAATACAGCAGCCTGTTGTAAAATCTTCTTCGTCAGCAGGGTAATTTCAAAATAATTTGTTAGCGCACTCTTAAGCGGAAGTGATTCACCTTGCTTACCTACTGTTACAATCTCTTCCTCATTCCAATTCATTTCTTCTAGAATGGAAGCCGCCAGTTCAGGATCATTCGAAGGGACAATGCCAAGTGCGTCGCCAGGGTTATAAGAAAAACCTGAACCCTCTAATGATAACTCAATATGCCTCGTTTCCTTACTTGACTCTGTACCATTTAAATTAATATTTTTTAGAACCTTCGCTTGAAATGGATTCGTTCTTGAAAATAGCAGTTTGTCACTTTTGGTTTCATTCGGGTTTTCCATAGTTAGTTGCATCGCTTTTTACCTCCAAAAGGATTATATAAATAAGATAACATAGTAATAGCTTATCAGATGTGTATTTTGACACACAATACCAAAATAATGTTAAACTTCAAACATTTCCCTCTATTCAATCATTGGAAATCCTCTAATAAATTTCAAGAGCCGCAAGCAAAAATAAAAACCATGTCCGTTTCTTACCTTTTTTGACTTTCTACAGGAATCCTTACCGTTACAGTTGTACCTTCCCCTTCAGCGCTGGTAATCTCAAGTCCATATTGATAGCCATAATAATACTTAATTTGGTCATGCACATTTTTAATTCCAATATGTGGCTCATCCATTCTGCTATTATCGTCCGCCAATCGTTTCTGAATCTGCTGAAGCCTATCGAAACTTATCCCAATTCCATTATCACGAACGGTTATCAACAGGTCTCCTTCCGAATAAGCTGTCGAAACCTCAAGGAATCCCGCCCCATTTTTCGGCTCGATGCCATGAACAATTCCATTCTCAATGATTGGCTGTAAAGAAAAATGGAGAACTCTAACTGACTCGCTGCGGGGAGCCAGATTCTCGCTATACTTGATTTTTTCACCAAATCTCATTTGTTGAATCTTAACATACAAGCGGATATGGGATAATTCCTCCTCTAAAGAAATCGTTTCTTTACCAGTCTGAATATGACCACGAAACAGACTTCCAAGAAGGCCGATCATTTCACTTATATCGTGTTGTTTGTTTATCACTGCTTTCATCTGAATCGTTTCTAAGGCATTCGCTAAAAAGTGGGGATTAATCTGACTTTTTAGCGCTCGATATTGAGCAATCTTTTGTTGTGCTCTTAAGATGGAGGACCTTTCAATATAAATCTGGATATCTGTAACCATTTTTCTAATTCCATTAAAAAGGACGCCAAATTCATCCTTACGGTTGCTGCTTAAGTTAACATTGAACATTCCTTTACCAACTAGCAAGACCTGCTTGCTTAAAAATATAACTGGCTTTGTTACCCTAATAAAAATGAAATACATAAATAAAAGAGCCGTAATAAGTGAAAAGAATGCCGAGCTTAACGTGATTTTCCGCAGCATGTCCGCATGCTTTGTGATCTCTCTATCTTCAATATACTGAACAACCTTCCAGCCGGAATAGGGAGAAGTGATAAAATTGATGAAGGAATTTTCCCCGTCAATGGTAGAATAGTAATCTCCTTTTTCTTGCTCCAAAACTCTCAAAAGGAAAGAACTTTTTTCACTGATCTTAGGTGAAGTATCTGTCATTTTATAATGGGTATCATAAATAATTCCTCCATTGGAATCCAAAATGATGAAATTCCGGTCTTGATTCTCTGATAGACTTAAAATTTCACTTAGTGAATCCAAACGGATATCAATTAATAATACGCCTAACGGCTGTCTTGTCCCTTTTTTGTTGATAACCCTGGCAATGGAAATAACGGATTCATCCGTGTTTGTTTGATAAAATGGTTTATGTAGTCCAAGTAGTACGATACCGCCTTTTTTCTCAAGTGTTTGTTTATACCATTTATCATTTGTTATGTTTAAGGCATCATAATTATCCCGTTTATTTAGAGCAGAGTAAAATACCCTGCTGCCCACATAAATTTGGACACTCTCAACATTTTTGATTGATACTTCAATTGTGCTATTAAAATGTTCTATCGCATTTTGGAATTGAATGCTTTGAAATTCTTCAATACTAGTGCCGCTAATAGATAGATTAGTAAGGGCATTCTGCAGCTTAGTATCCATTAATGCCGTTAAGGTCCCTTTTTCAATGCTTTGTAAATATTGATCTATATTAAATGACAAATTGTTTAGAATGAGATTCGAACTAGTTTGATATTCATTCTTTACCGATTGGATCGAGTACAGATAAACGATAATCGAAATAATCAAAAGCGGAATGGTGATGGTCATAATCATTAGAAAAAAAATCTGATGATTTAATCGTTTTAATTGAAATACTTGAAAAAACTCGCTGAATTTTTTCACTTATTACACCCTCAGGTTCTTTCTATACTCGGTAGGTGTCATTCTACTAATACTTTTAAATATTTTAACAAAATGTTTATAGCTTTGGTATCCACACATTCTTGCAACATCTGTAATTGATAAATGTGGCTGTTTTAAACATTCTTGTGCATATTTCACTCTTATTTCGGATACAAAAATCATATAATTTTTATTCAATTTTGTTTTAAACAAACGACTTAAGTAGGATGGATTATAGAAAAAGTGCTCCGCTACCGTTTGAAGGGTTAGATCCTGTTTGATATTTTCCTTAACGAATGTTTCGATTTGCTGAAATAAATGAAGACCTTCAGAGTCTATTCGGTCTTCTTGCTGATTCAATCCGTCTAAGTGTGATGCTGTTGTAAGAAGCTGCTTTCTTTGTTTTATGTTTTCGATACAAGTTGAAATGGTTGCAAGGCTTTCTTTGTATTGCAAGGGCTTTAATAAATAATCATGGACCCCTCCCAAATGTATAGCTGTCTTCGCATAACTAAATTCACTAAAACCAGTCAAAATAATAAAAATAGTATTTGGAAGTTCACCGCGAAGCTGTTTAATCATTTCTAGCCCATCCATTTCGGGCATACGGATGTCCGTTATAACTAAATCAGGCTGTTCCAGAAGAGCTATCTCTTTTCCTTGTTTCCCATTTTCAGCTTCCAGGATAATCGTAACCCCTAGCTCCTCCCAATTAAAATATTGTTTCAACCCCTCACGCACTAGCAGCTCATCTTCCGTTATCATCAATTTAACCATTGTTTTCCCCCAGTAAATTTTATCTAAATCCTTTTCCTATGTTTTATATAAAATTATACTTAATAAATCGCAGCACTTAACAAAAAAACAATAAATATCACAATTTTCAAACTACTATGTAAAAATAAGGGCATGAATGTAAAATCTATGGGATTGTTTACATTACTGATCCATTTTATGATAATCACTGAAATATGAAAACGCTTTAAATATAAATAATTAAAAGGGGGAAATAAGATGCCAGTTTTGAAGAAGAGACTAACCATATTCCTAACAATGATTCTTACTTTTTCATTGTTCTTGGTTGGGTGTAGTAAAGAATCTTCACAAAGCAACACGAATGAAGCAGCGAACGGGAACGACAAGGGCAACTCTGAATCTGTTGAAATCACATGGTGGGCATTTCCAAACTTCCAACCACTCGATGGCGAGGTAGGAAAATATGAACAGCAAATTATCGATGCATTTAATAAAAAGCATCCAGAAATTAAGGTAAATCTGGAAATGATTAGTTTTGAAGGCGGACCTGAGAAGCTTAATTTAGCGATTGCTTCTAATACAGCGCCTGATATGATCTATGATGCACCAGGCCGAATTATTGATTGGGGTAAAAAAGATTTGTTAGTTCCTTTAAATGACATGTTTTCAAAAGAAGTAAAGGATGATATTTCACCTGCTCTGATGAAGCAATCAATGGTGGGCGATGATATCTATATGTATCCATTCAATACAGGTCCATTTATGATGGCTGTTAACAAAACATTATTTGAGAAAATTGGCGCTCTTGACCTACTACCGCTCGATCGTCCCGAACGTACTTGGACTGTCGCCGAATTTGAAAAAGCTTTACGTGCCGTGAAAGATAAGGCCCCAGAAGTAATTCCTGCAGGATTCTTTGCAAAGAGCACTGCTGGAGACCAAGGTACTCGAGGATTAATTACCAACCTTGGGGGAAGCAGATTTTTAACAGAAGATTATAGTGAAGTGGCGATTAACTCACCAGGAGGCGTTAAAGGCCTAGAGTGGGTTGTAAAGGCTTCCAAAGAAGGATTAATTGCTCCAGGTGCTGCCTCCCTAGCCGCCCAAGATAATAATGACCTGTTTTTACAAGGGAAAATGGCCTTTACAATCAATTACTCTGCTGTAGTAAAAAAACAATTTGAACCAAACAAAACGGTCGAATTTGAAGACATCTTACTGCCTTATCCAACTCCTGACGGCTCGGATCCAAAGCTAGAACCTTTCCTTGGAGGGATGGCAGTTTTCAATAACGATGATGACAAGAAGGCAGAAGCAGCGAAAAAACTGATTGATTTTATTATCAACGATCCTGAATGGGGTAAGAAAAATCTCCAACAAACCGGAGGGTTATCTGCCCGCAACTCCATTACCGGTATATATGAAGGTTCTGAATACGAATATTCGGACCTGGCTCGAAAATTCATAACCGATCCTCCGACGATCGCAGATGGCTATGCCGAAATCCGAAATTTCTGGTTCCCAGCTTTACAAGAGGCTCTGCTTAGAACAAAGTCAGCAAAAGAGGCTTTAGATGACTTTGCTGAAAACGCAAATAAAGCCATTAAAAACGGGAAAGTAAAACAATAGACTTACCGAAGAGGAGGAGCCTATTTATATTGCGCTCCTTCTTTTATTACTAAAAGTAGATTGGGGGCTATATATGTCAGCCATTATCAGCAGGTTAAAGAAAGATAAATATCATGACTGGTTTATGAGCTATCTGTTTTTATTTCCGGCATTAATATTCTTTATTATTTTCGTCCTTTACCCCATGTTAAAAGGCGTCTATATGAGCTTATTTGATTATAATATTACAAGTTTTGAGTTTATTGGATTAGAAAACTATAAGACTTTATGGCACGATGAAACGTTTCACAAATCCGTAAAGAATACCATTATGATTGTAGCAGTGGCTGTTCCGATCATTATTGCCTTCTCCCTTTTTGTTGCGATGGCCGTCTATAAAAAAAGTGAGTTTACAAGGTCCTTTTATAGGGGTGTGTTTTATCTGCCTGCTGTCACATCGGTTGTAAGTGTAACAGTTGTATGGGGATGGATTTATCATCCAAACTTTGGCGTTCTTAATTATCTAACTAGTTTCTTAGGAATGGAGCCTATATCATGGCTAGGAGATACAAGAACCGCTCTAATGGCGATTACCCTTATTTTAATCACCACCTCCGTCGGGCAGCCGATCATTCTCTATATTGCTTCATTAGGCAATATCCCTACTTCCTATATTGAAGCTGCTGAAATGGATCAGGCAACTACAGGTCAGATTTTTCGTAAAATTATCTGGCCGCTGCTGATGCCGACTAATCTTTATGTCATCGTGATTACAACCATCAATTCCTTTCAGATCTTTGCGCTCATTCAGCTCCTTACTTCCGGGGGACCCGTTTATAGTACTTCAACCGTTATGTATGGTGTTTACGAACAGGCCTTCAAATTAGGGAATTTTGGGCTTGCATCGGCAATGGGTGTTGTCCTTGCAGTCATCATAGGTATCATTTCTACCATTCAATTTAAGTACTTCGGCAATGATGTTGAATATTAAAAGGAGGGATATTGTTGAAAGCACAAACCGAGTTAAGTTCCAAGCAAAGTTATAAGAAATCACCAAAAGAGATCAAGCTAAATAGCCGAAAGAAGCAACGAATAGGCCCAATAAGAATTGTTTCAGCCGTTATTTTGTTGCTTACCGCATTATTCTTTATTTTCCCGTTTTATTGGATTGTCACAGGTTCATTTAAAGCTCAGGTTGTAGCAACAACGATACCGCCTGAATGGTTTCCGCTTCAACCTATATTAGATAACTGGGTAACCTTGTTCCATAATCCTGCTTTGCGCTGGACATTTAATAGCTTCTTTATTTCTTTCTGTGAAATGATTGGGGTTTGTTTAGTAAGTGCCGCTGCCGGTTTCGTACTTGCGAAAAAAGTATTCCCTGGCCGAAAGCTGATCTTTGCCATCCTGATTGCCGCAATGGCACTCCCGAAACAAGTGATCCTAGTTCCTTTATTTACGATGTTAGCAGATTGGGGCTGGGTAAATACGTATCACGGGCTCATACTTCCGGCCATTGGCTGGCCATTTGGGATCTTTTTAATGAAGCAATTCGCACAAACCATCCCAAATGAACTGCTCGAAGCGGCGAAAATGGATGGAGCGGGCCATTTCCGTACCTTCTTTTACATTGTTCTCCCAATGCTAAAACCGGCCATTGGGGCATTGGCAATCTTTACTTTCATGACAAGTTGGAACGATTACTTCAGCCAGTTGGTTCTTACCCGTTCCACTGATATGATGACACTGCCACTCGGTATCGCCACTATGCAGGGTGAATATAAGACAAACTTTGGAGTCATGATGGCAGGTGCCACACTCGCCTCCATTCCGATGATTACGATTTTCTTACTATTCCAAAAGTCATTCACACGCGGCATTACATTAGGGGCGGTAAAAGGTTAATACATCATAACTTTAGTCCTCGGAGGATTTCGAAGTAGACTTTTACAATGATTTTCAAAAAGGAACAGTGAAGGATAACCTTCACTGTTCCTTTTTTTATACAAAGTCAGTTTAGATCAGTGCTGGGAGGTAAGAACGAACAAGATTTGTTCCTTTCCATTGCACATCTTATTTGGATCGATCCCTGCCAAGTGGAACGATAAGTGGAGTACGGGTAACCGGGTCTTCGAGGACATGACACTTTAGACCAAAAACTTCTTCGATGAGTTCTTCACTGACGATGTCGGATGGGCTGCCTTGGGCGATTACTTCGCCTGCTTTCATGGCGATTAGATGGGTAGCATAGCGGGCAGCTTGATTTAAATCATGAAGAACCGCCACTAAGGTATTCCCTTGTTCATTGAGATCGGTAAATAATTCAAGCAATTCAATTTGATGGGCAATATCTAGGTAAGTGGTCGGCTCATCTAATAAAAGCAAGGGGGTTTGTTGAGCAAGCAGCATCGCTACCCAGACACGTTGCCGTTGGCCGCCGGACAGCTCATCAACAAAGCGGTTCGCAAGATCACTTGTGTTCGTCAGCTCCATCGCGGTTACAACTGCCTCTTCGTCTGCCTCCGTCCATTGTTGAATGAGATTTTGATAAGGATAACGTCCATGTGCCACCAAGTTGGCAACGGTGATTCCCTCAGGGGCAACCGATGATTGTGGCAGAAGACCAAGCCTTTTCGCGACTTCCTTTGATTTATAAGTACTAATTTTTTTTCCGTCTAATAATACATACCCTTTTGAAGGTTTAATTAAATTTGAAAGGGTTCGCAAGAGAGTCGATTTCCCACATGCATTCGGTCCGATAATGACCGTAAACGATTGGTCAGGTATCTCAATTGAGAGATTTTGAGAAATCACCCGATGGTCGTATTGGGTGGTAACATCCTCTGCTCCTAGACGAGAACGTTTAGGTGATATCGCTTGGTTTTGAATGTCTGCTTTTGTTATGACCATAATCAATGACAACCTCTTTCAAAAATATCGGTATAGTAATTTCCCTTACGAGGCAGAGCGTGCTTGGTGAAACAATAACCAAATTAAATACAAGCCTCCAAGAGATAACGTTAGTACCCCTACAGGAAGTATCGTTCCGGGAATCATTCGCTGTGCTAGAACATCAGCACTTAATAAAACAAATGCACCAACCGCTGCTGTTGGAGCCAAGCTTTCCGTCGTATTTGTAAATCGAAGGGCAATTTGCGGAGCAGCTAGTGCCACAAAAGTAACCGGTCCCATTATTGCTGTTGCAGAAGCGGTTAGGGCAACGGCAATCACAATCAATAAAAGCTGTGCCCGTTCGAAATGGACACCATGGGACATAGCCGTATCCTTTCCCAATCCCATTTCACGGAGAGGGCGATTCATGAACATGCCAAAAATCAGTAACACGAATACGAATAGAATGGCTGGCAATGTATGGTTCCAGTTGACTCCATTTAAGGAACCTACTCCCCAAGCACCCGCTGTTAAAGCAACCTCAGCTTTACTCTGGAGAAGAAGCATCGAATTAACACTGCCTAAAACAGTAGAAATTGCAATTCCAACAATAATTAATCGGAAGCCCTGTGTGCCCTTGCGAAAAGCAAAGAGATAAATAACAAATGCGGTTGCAAATCCACCGATAAGCGCCCCCAATGCAATGGAAGTAAAGGACATCGACTTGATCACAAGCATCACAACCAAGGCACCTGTGTAGGACCCTGATGTAAAACCAAGAATGTCAGGTGATGCTAAAGGATTTCTTGTAATTGACTGGAAAATCAATCCACTTATTGCTAATCCTGCACCAAAAACAATTGCCGCTAACACCCGAGGCAGCCGCCACTCGATCACAACCGTCCGTTTAAATCCTGTCAAATCACCAACAAAGGCAGAAAAAACCTCCGCAACACTTAATTTAAGCGTTCCAACCATAAGGGAAAACAAGCTGAGGGCTATAATAGCTGCAAGGAAAATGGCAGTAATAATCATGCTTTTTACATCCAGGCGCAGCTTTACCGGTCCTTTAAGCCGCACATATTTCCGACCAAAATCAATTCGATCCATGAGATTCACTCCTTTTATCGTAAACCCGATATAATTGTTCCTGTCCCTGTATTATAAACGACTCGCTTTTCGTCTTCTCACAAGGATAAGAAGAATAGGGGCACCGACAAAACCTGTGATTATACCAACAGGAACCTCTCCTGAAGACATGACCACTCTTCCAATAATATCAGATAGAAGCAAGATCAATGGGGCAATGACCAAGGAATAGAGGAAAATCCATGGTTGATCGGGACCAACAAACCATCGAACACAATGAGGAACCATTAAACCGAGAAAAACAATGGGACCCGCAATAGCCGTTGCACCACCTGCTAATAGTGTAATAGAAATAAGCCCAAAAATCCGAATCATCCCAACATTTACACCAAGAGAGGAAGCACGATCATCACCAAAGGCAATCGTATTTAACGCTGGAGCAATGACTAAGGCTAATAATATGCCCACAATGAGAACCGGAATAATCGGCCATAGATCCTCAAGTGCTTTGCGCGCTACTGAGCCGACTCTCCAATTCAGCATCCCAGCAAAAGCCCGGCTATTCATCAACGATAGCGCAGTAGTGATTCCGTCCAATGCTGCCGCCATTGCTACTCCTGCTAGAGTAATTTGTTCTGGTGTTGGCGATTTCTTCCCTGCACCACCACCAATGAAATAGATGGCAACGGTTGCAACTAATGCCCCCGCAATCGCAAACCACATATAAATCGCTGTGGAGGAAATGGAAAAAATACCAACTGCCAATGCAACAGCAAAGGCTGCCCCTGCATTCACGCCAAGAATGCCAGGGTCAGCCAGTGGATTCCGTGTCAAGGCCTGGATCACAGCCCCAGCTAAACCAAAGGCTGGTCCAACTGCAAGGGCAACGATCGTCCGGGGTAAACGGGACTCATGAATAATGGTATAGTCATAACTATTGGAGGAGGAAAACAAAGCCTCCCAAACAACACTAAAGGAAAGTGACTTCGCTCCGATCATGAGACTTAGGAAAACTGCCACCGCCAAAAGGAATAGGGCGAATACTAATCCTAAAATCCGTTGCAACCGCAAGGCAGTAATTGTTTTAATTTTCTTTTCAACTACTTTTTTTGGTTCACCTTTTGGCTGCTTACTTGCTGTCACGAGTTTACTCCCCGCCTTCTAAGGCTTTATTAAACATTTCTGGTAATTTTTCAATGGCCCAAATTAAGGCTGGTGCTGTACCTGATGAGAAGGCATTCGCATAATCGCCGTCAACAATCACGGCTCTTCCTTCTACTACTGAAGGAATTTTTTGATAAAGGGCATTTCCCGTAACCTCTTTTGAGTCTACGAATATTGGTAAAACGACTGTTAAGTCTGCATTTAGAAGCTCTAATTGTTCGTCTGCTACTTTAATATAGAAAGCACCGTCTGCTTGTGTTTCAATTTCTTCTTTATTTGTAAAACCAAGCTTCGTCATAAAATCAACACGTGAATCACCGGATACATACGCTCCCCAGCCTTCAGATGTGTACGCACCTACTGCTACGGTTTTGTCAGCAAATTGTGGGTATTCTTGTCTTGCCTTTTCAAAAGCTGCCTCAACATCCTTCAATAATTGCTCGCCCTCTGTTTCCTTACCAAGGGCCTTCGCAATCATTTGAACCTGTTGTTCAGAAGATGTCAAGTAACTGTCGCCACCTTCAGGAACACCGATAGTTGGGGCAATTTCAGCAAGACGATCATATCGCTCCTGATCACCGGAAGATCGAACATCAAGAATTAAGTCTGGTTCGAGGGAAGCAATTTGCTCATAATCCAGTTCCATCGTTCCAAGAATGGTCGGTGCGTTCTTATAGGCACCTTTTAACCACGGACCTACCCCTTCGTCACCAAAAGCAAGCCAATCACTAGCCCCAACAGGTTCTACTCCAAGAGCTAAAGCGGTTTCCGCATCACCCCAGCCAAGGGCCACAATCCGTTCAGGCTTTTCTTTTATTTCAACCTTACCAAATTTCGTTTCAATTGTCGCACTAAAGTCTTCTGTCTTCTTACCTGAATCCTTCTTAGACTCTTCGGTTGTATCAGAGCCACATCCTACTAAACCAATTGCTACTATCATAACCATAATGAAACTTAACAATCTGGTTAATGTTAAATTTTTCTTCATTAATATACCCCTCTCAACTCTCACTAACTTAATAATCAAACAATGATAATGATTATCATTTTCTAATTCTATTATTTAAAACTTGTCGCTTTTTGTCAACCATTGTCCAAGAAGAATGGAACACCAAAAATACATTATTAAATTTTAAAATATTGGAGGTTGTAGACGGTACAAATCCTATTACAAAAGCATAACTAATTGGAATTGAAGGATCATCTATCTTCCCTGATTTTAATATTTCCTAAAGACATAGCAGATATTTACAAGAATTAATTAATATCATTGTCACAAAGTGTTCAATAAATTGGAGTAGCAATGCATTCTTTTTAACGACAAAAAGAGGATATCCCCAATGTGACTCTTTTGTTCTATATTGATACCAAATGAATATGGACAAATATATATAGATTATTTTGCAAAATAATCATGGCGTTCGAATAAAATATCAACATCAAGTGTCGCTTCAAATAGAATAGAAAAAGAGAAATTGAGGGCGCTCAATTTCTCTTTTTTCTCTGTTACGGTATTCACGACAATTATTTAACTAATTTATTACGTTCAGTGAATTGCGGAGGTTGTTCCATCCAGCTTCGCTCAATCATTAAATTCATCCCATCTTCACCATATGCCCCTGATTTGGACATGAATCCTCAATCGTTTAAATATGTTCCCCATAAACTTGAAATTTCGGCACTCGTTAATTTGATAACCCCTGCTTTTTCAGTCATTTTCTATCCCTCCATTTTCAGTTCGTTTTCCCTACTAATGGAATAGCATTCAAAAATTACATGTTGCACTTGAAATAACTTCAAGTAGATAATCTAGTCTAAATTTAGTAAGATAACCACATGTGATATTAGATAAGGGGTTAAAAAAATGAGCGTATTAAACGTCAAAAATTTAAGTCACGGTTTCGGTGATCGTGCAATTTTTAATGATGTGTCTTTTCGACTGTTAAAAGGAGAGCACGTTGGACTGGTTGGGGCAAATGGTGAGGGTAAGTCTACTTTCATGAATATTGTGACCGGGAAGTTACAGCCAGATGAGGGGAAAGTGGAGTGGTCACGAAAAGTACGTGTTGGTTATTTAGATCAGCATGCTGTCCTGCAAAAAGGTACAACAATGCGAGAGGCTTTGAGTACTGCTTTTCAATATCTATTTGATGCTGAAGCAGAAATCAATGAACTTTATGCAAAAATGGGTGATGAAGGTGCTGATATCGATGCACTGCTTGCTGAAGTTGGAGAGCTTCAAGAAACTCTAGATAGTAATGATTTCTATCAAATTAACTCAAAGGTTGAGGAAGTTGCTCGTGGTCTAGGGTTAGACGATGTTGGACTCGATCGAGATGTAGATGATCTTAGCGGTGGGCAGCGTACGAAGGTTTTGCTAGCTAAGCTTTTGCTAGAAAAGCCTGAAATCCTATTACTAGATGAGCCTACGAACTATTTGGATGAACAGCATATCGAATGGCTGAAGCGCTACCTGCAGGAATATGAGAATGCATTTATTTTGATATCCCATGATATTCCATTCCTGAACAATGTGGTTAACTTGATCTATCACATGGAAAACCAAGAGTTGAATCGCTATGTTGGTGATTATGATAACTTCTTAAAGATTCATGAAATGAAGAAGCAGCAGCTAGAGTCTGCTTTCAAGCGTCAACAACAAGAAATTGCTGATTTGAAGGATTTCGTTGCTCGTAACAAGGCAAGTGTTGCGACTCGTAATATGGCGATGTCCCGTCAGAAGAAGCTCGACAAAATGGAAATCATTGAATTAGGGAGAGAGAAGCCGAAACCAGAGTTTAACTTTAAAGAAGCTCGTGCAGCGAGCCGTTGGATTTTCACGACGGAAGATCTTGTTATTGGTTACAATGAGCCACTTTCCCGCCCGCTGAATTTAAAAATGGAACGCGGACAAAAAATTGCCTTCGTTGGTGCCAACGGGATTGGTAAGTCTACGCTGTTAAAAAGTATTCTCGGGTTGATTGATCCCATTTCGGGTAAAGTGGAACGTGGTGAGTATCAACACATCGGTTACTTCGAGCAGGAAGTGAAGCAGTCCAACTACAACACTTGTATTGAAGAAATTTGGGGCACATTCCCAAGTATGAATCAGGCTGAAGTCCGTGCTGCTCTTGCAAAATGTGGATTAACGACGAAGCATATTGAAAGTAAAGTCGAAGTCCTTTCTGGTGGCGAAAAAGCCAAGGTTCGCTTGTGTAAAATTTTAAATACTGAAACGAATTTATTAATTCTGGACGAACCTACCAACCACTTAGATGTGGACGCAAAAGATGAATTGAAACGTGCTTTAAAGGCCTATCGCGGAAGTATCTTGATGGTATCCCACGAACCAGATTTCTATCGTGAAATTGCGACCGATATTTGGAATTGTGAGGATTGGACTACGAAAGTGTTTTAATTAAAGATTAAAGGGGTATCCAATGAATAAAAATCACTTGGGTACCCCTTTTTATTATCCATCCAAAATTTTTAATTAGATTTATTAAAACATCTCTTCTATTTTCTTTTCACTTCAAACGTTGCATTACTTTAGGACAAAGCATATGATACTTTTATCTTCGTGAAATTCCCAATCCACAAATATATCTGCAACAGGATTGCTGAATATTTCTTCAAAGCGACCATCACGGTGTAGATACGACTTTTCAAGTTCATCCTTAGTGACCAACAGAGTCTGTTCAAATCCCTTAGCAATTAACGCCTTTTCAATTCGCACTAAAATTCCATCTCGTTTTACCAAAAAAATCTTTGGCGAAATACAATAGGCAACTGTTTTCTCAGGTTTTTTTTGCACCAATATACTAATTCTATCAACCTCATCGATTAAAGGATTCAGGTCAATATGGGCATCTTGATTCTGGCCAACAAACTGAGTAACAACACTTTCAAATTGAACAGTTATCATACCCGTATTTTGCGGATAATTCCAATCGTGGTAAAAGGATTCAATGTCCTGTTCAAATTCCAGCTCAAGAATCCCCTTTAATTGGTTAAGGACTGTTTTCATGACAATATTTCGTGAAATATCAATGTTATCTGAATTTCCGTGCTCTAACAAAGTAGATTCTAGTGGAGACATGAAGCCCCGGATGTAAAAAACGAGAAACCTCTCATTTGCAAAAGCAAAACAGGATTCCGGTCCACGCCCAAAATTTTTCCTTAACAATTTACTAGTTAAACTGCTAATATCCATTAGCTTTTGTTGCAGGGACAAAGTCATCAGTGCTAAGACCTCACTTTCTCAAAACAAAAAAATACTGCCTGACATTATCATGCCCAGGCAGTAAATTCTTTATTTTTTTAATTAGTATAACCTTTATTAAAAATGAAAATTAAATAACTTCTATTTTTTTTAGGATCCCACATCATAAATAAATCTTCAATCGTCCGTTTAAATAATTCTTCAAATACTTCTCGATGCTTATGATACCCCTTTTTAATTTCCCTGTTATTGGTAAATAACAAGTCGGAATTTCCCTGTTTAACAAGTAAATAGTCTAGTGGAAGAATGACTCCTTTTGATTCAATCGCACAAATATTTTGGGTATACTTAATAACCTTGAGGTCATTAGGAATTTTATGCAGCTTGGATCCTACTAGTCGAACTAATTGAAATAACTTCCTCTCCAAGCTTTCATCTATCTTAACATCAGGATTAAAACTATTATTCACTAAAAGTAATATACCCGAATTAGAATGATAGTTCCAATCTTGATAGAGTGATTCAAAGGGATTTCCTAATAATTTTGATGCCTCACTTAATAATTCATCTGACAATGCTGTTATGACTGTCGACCGGTATTTCATCATTAAATTAAATTCTTGCTTCTCCGTTAAAATGTCCTCAGCAGGTGTCCTAAAGTTACGGATATAAACATATAATCTGTTTGCCCTTAAAACCGCGTAACATGTTTCAGGACCTTTTCCAAACCCCCGCTTTATAACTTTACTAAATGAACTGCTAAGAGACACCAAATCTTCCTGAGTTGCAACCATTCAAATCCTCCTTACAAAAAATAAAAAAGGCCTAACTTCACAAAAAGGAAGTTAGGCCACAGTTAGGACGACTATAAAGATAGTTTCCACCATTTACCATCACAATAAGTTATGACAAATTTTATATGAATCAATCATTTTTAACAGAATAATATAACTAATGACTGCAAGACATTAGACAAATATCATTTTAACAATATTACGAAAGGATAACAACTCCCTGAGATAATAATTAATAAAAATTATTACCCTTGTGTAGGTAATGGTAATTCAACATGAATGGAGGCTCCATTTGAATCACTCTCTATGTGTATGTCTCCTTTATGTTCCTTGATAATTTGCCTGCTTACTAACATGCCCAGTCCTGTTCCATTTTCTTTCGTTGAAAAAAAAGGCTGTCCAATTTGGTTAAGAATCTCCAGCGGAATACCAGTACCCTGATCACTGATACTAATTTTGACTAGTCCCCCCACAATGGGACTCCCTTGGATTCGCAATATTCCCCCATCGGGCATTGCTTCGATTGCATTTTTTATATAATTAATAAAAACTTGTTTCAATTGGTTATTATCCCCAATGATACATATATTAGAAAAATCAAGTTGCTTTTTTATTTGAATATTATTTAAATGGGCTTGAGGTAGCATAAGGGTAACAACTTGATCCAAAAGTACTTGGAGTTTTACTCTTTCATATTTTTGCTTAGATGGTTTTGCAAGCACCATTAATTCTTTTAAAATGGCTTCAATTCGATCAATCTCGGAATTTATGATTTCAAGATAGATTTTATTACTATGGTTTTCTCCCATTATTAATTGTATAAAGCCTTTGATTGCTGTAATTGGGTTGCGAATCTCATGGGCAATTCCGGCTGCCAACTGTCCGGCAGTAGCTTGTTTTTCCGAAATACGGGATAAACTTTTAATTAAGGTATGATACTCCTTTTCACTTTCCGTTGTAAGCCTATTTTGTTCTATGATCGTAATATTTTTTAAGATAAGATACGAACCTAGAAAATCCTTTTCAAAAAAGATTGGGATTGAGGTAATGTTAACATCTAGTATACCTCTTTCAATATCTTGTATCTTGCCATCAAAATTATCGAGTTTCCCCTGTTCTCTACCTTTAAAAAAGTTATGCGCTGGTTCTAAAGAGTCTGAAATAAACAGTTTATTTAATGATAATTGTTGTAATGTATCTCTTGAATAGCCCAAAAGCGGTTCACAAGCATTGCTGGCATATTCAATATTCCCTTTCAAATCGATTAATATAAACGGATCACGATTTTTTGATAGAATCGAGAAGTCCTTATCCATATTAGTATCTCGATAAACTTTTAAAAGAACGCTCTTTAGGTCGGTTCCATGCATAACGATAAGGCTGATTCCTCCTTTTTTAATTTAATAAAATAAAAAAACCACAATAAGAGCAGGAACCCCCTACTTCTTACTGTGGTTTAAAAATCTAGCATACTATTCTAGAATTCGTTACCGAATAGATTTCATTATTTACTTTAATTTCAAATAGATCAGGGCATTAACCCTATATCCATAATAATTATATTATATTTTTAGAATTTTTGCAATATTTTACCTGAAATTTCTTCTAATAACAATTTTCTAACTATCTCACTTTACCTCAAAGGCAAAAATAAAACCCTTTTCCGGCTAAAATAAGGACCGCACCAGCATGTTTCATGAGTTCTTACATAAGTCCAATTAAACTCTTGATCTACTACGTATACATCCTCTTCATTGACAAAGTCCGCAGCTGTTAGGGCTGAAGCATTTTCAAGGATATAAGCATCATCGGTATGCTGATAAAAAACATAACAAAATTGTTTTGATTGTTTGTTAAATGTTATATCCGCTTGTTTTTCTTTTAAGCATTTCCTTTTTTCATAACTAAATACATGCCATAAGTAGCCACAGAAGCCATCTTCATCATAAAGATAAATTGATTTCTTTTCTTCATCACTAAGATGATCGACAAAGGTATCTTCCCATTGCTTTCGTAGATATGTCCCCCATTTAGGTATTTCTATCACTCTTACTTTTTTCATTCTTAGTAATGATACTAGATCCATATATTCCAACATGACACCCACTTACTATATAATCAAATTGCTAAACATAGAAAAACTTCTACCAGAGATGATTATATTCTCCTTTATGGAAGGGATTACCTTCATCAAGATAAACCTGAGCCACTAATAATATAAATGCTGTCACACCCCAGAAATTTGTCGAAGTTCTACGACAGGATTCAGGTTGTGACAGGCACTTTTCATTTTGTCTTTTTCACACTCACTGGTTGCTTCCCTGTATAACCTCGAAGAAGTGAGAAAAGCCTTGGTTTAAAAGAAACTCTAATACCTGGTTAATATGTTTGAGGTCTACAGTGTTCGTATTCAGCAGGGTTTGAAGAACCATCCCATCGATGCCAGCCATCGTCCAAGTTGCAACTGCTTTCGTTAAGGGGCCTTTTTCTGTATTGTAAGCTTGAACAAATATAGCTTCTAATCGGTTAATCCAATCTTCATACTTTTCCTTAAACTTATGCTTTAATTCCTCATTTCCTAGCATAGCCTCGTGAGCCAAATAAAATTGTAACCGATTCTCTGCATCCTTTTTAAATCGTTCTTGCATACCAGCAAATATTTCCTGAATTATTTCTTTAAACTTTTTCTTATCTTCAATCGATACAGTTGCAATTCGCCTTATCTCACTTAATCCTTCATCCATCACATCGTATAATATGGCTTCCTTTGAATCGTAATAGTGATAGATCGCACCTGTACTGACTCCTGCCTTTTCTGCGATTCCTCGAATTGTTGTTCCTTGAATACCGTGTTCAATAATAATTGCTCTAACTGCATCTATAATTTTCATTTTCCCATCGGTCATCATCAGTATCGATACTCCTTACATAATAATTACTCATTATAACACAAGCTTTTAGAGCTTTCTGATGAGTACCTACTGCTTAGAAATCCAGATTGACAACCTCCGTAAAGTTTGTTACATTTTTCACATAAACATACCGAACGTTCGTTATGTTTATGAAAGATCGCTTATACTGCTATTATCCAATTGTTACAGAGAAGAGTTTGTATCTGGTTAGAAGTACATTATTTCCAAAACTGAAAGGAGAGTCATGTTATGTTCTTTTTTGAATCCATCCCCTGGTACAATGTTATTATGTGGTTTGTTGTTTTTGGGCTTCTAATTGCATTAAATGAAGTGGTTCGTTCTAGTAAGATTGGAAGCGTTATCATGTTCATTGTTTTTCCAGTCGTTTTAACACCTATTTGGCTTTTCACAGCCGACCCGGAAATCACATCCTGGTTCCATTGGGTGAAGGTTTATTCAGCCTTAACTGGGAGTTTGATTTACATGGTGATTCGTTTTACAAACTTCCACAAAAAGCATCCATGGTATCTTATCCTCGTTCCTGCCATATTGGCAATTAATATTGCCGAGGCCGTTATTCGGGAGTTTCAAGTAGGAATTATGGGTTTTGAAGGAATGGTTGATGGAATGTATTATATCTCTGGCGGTTGGAACTATGTGAACGCCATTGCAGGAATATTGAATCTTCTACTCATATGTGGTTGGGTTGGAATATTCGCTACCTCTGGTAAGAAAAAGGATATGCTGTGGCCAGACCAAACAAAACTGTGGATTATTGCTTATGGTCTATGGAATATCGCCTATGTTTATTCCTGTGCACCAGGCAATGCTTTTTATTCAGGATTTGCACTAAATATCGCTGCGACTGTACCTGTTCTCCTTTGGGCAAAAGGGACTTGGATGCAAAACCGTGCCCAAACACTATCTTTTTGGATGATGTGGGTCATGACATTCCCATACTTTTTTGCAGTCGGAAGCAATTTCAATGTTAGTGTGTCATATAATCCAGTAGCTAACTGGACAATTGCGCTAATCAGCTTAGCATTAAATGTCATTCTAGCTGTCTGGCAAGTTACGAGGATTGTTAAGTATCGACTCAATCCTTTGAGAGATGAAATTTGGAAAGATACAAAGGAATATGAGGAGATTAATGCATTACGTGAAGAATCAAATAATCATCAGGATGCTGCGGTGAGTTGAGCTTTACGAGTTTGACTAATTTACCCTCATACATCTGTAATCTGAAAAAAATGGACTACTACTAAAAATAGTCCATTTTTTTTGTTACAACTTGAACAAGATATTATTGTCCTGCTTCTATTGCACCTTCAAGAACCTCTTGAGGAATCACAATTTCCTTAAGATGGTTATGTTTTACATACACTCCATTCATATCCTGTGCAATTTTAACCGTTTCACCTTCAGCTGTCATTTCCATTACCATGTTGAGATTTAATACTGTTGGATAGAATGTCTTTTTGTCAATATGAATCTCGTAATCCATTTTGTTAATTTTTATATTTTCAAAGACTTGTTCCGAATCAGCCATTCCCGCAGGCAATGTCTGTTGAATCGTTTCCTTTAAGTAATCAGTAAATTTCTCGCCAGAAGCATTTAGTAATAGAATGTAACTTTTATCGTCCTGTTGGAATTTAAAATCATCAACAAATTTCTTTAAGTTCTCAATTTCTGCCGCTGGATTGGTTTGTTGATTAGATACTTTCATTAGTTCGTCCATCATTTCTGCCGGGAACTTCATCCAAGTTTGGCTAGTAGGATCATAATAATACATACCGTCGTTGGAAAAGTAAGATTCCATTTCCATGACTTCCTCAGTATCAGGCATCTTCATGCTCATTTTTTGATAGAAAGCCATTGGATTCTGCACAACATCCATTTCAAGAGTGGTATCAATTTTCATACTTGCGGCTTCATCTTGATTAGAGCTAATGTCTTGCTTAATATCCATTTTGACATTAAAGCTTTTTAATTCTTTCGCTGCTTCGGTTGTTTTGTCAAAAACTTGCTTTAACGTAAGCTCTGAATTCTCATTGTTCGCAGGTTTTTCCTTTTTACTTACTGGTTCTGCACTAGAATTACAAGCAGCCAGCATCAATACTAAGAAAAAACCTAATAAAATCGAAAAACCTTTTTTCAACACTTCCACACCCTTTTCTATATCTATATAATTTTTCCAACTTATACATTATAAGGGTTTTAATAGAAAAATAACTCCTACCTTTTTCCTGTTTTCCTATTATTTGGATTTATACAATTACAATTCATTCCGGCTTTTTCCGCTTTTAGAATAAAATAAGTGCCTGACACACCCCAGAATTTGCCGAAGTTCTTCGACAGGATCCGGGTTGTGACAGGCACTTTTAATTATCTAGTGTTCACCCAATTTTGAGACTTTTTTCTGTTCTCATTTCTTTTTTACTTTGATTTGTAAATATGCCAAATGGTTTACCTACAGGTAAAACAACTTGACCAAAATGTGCATTTAAAACCGCTGCAGCAGACCCATAAAATGAGAATAAAGCAATGAGTAATTCAGAAATTGCTGCAAGCATATGTGAAAATTCATACATGATATCAAATGAGCTTAGGGACAATCCGACAAATAAGAAATCAATTAGCACAAAAATAAAAAACAGTACTTTATGGGTTTCCATTGCACCGATCGTCATAAATAAGCTAAAGATTAGATAACCGACGAATGCGACACCCAACTGTTTCGAATCCGCGTTAGCAAGGACCTTTTCGCCTAAAGCACCTAATTGGATCAACCATGTTGTTCCAACACCAAACCAAAATAATCCAAATGCCCCAAATGCCGTTGTTCCAAATACATTATTCTTTTTTGAATCTAGGAAACTTGCAATTAATTGTGCAAGACCACCTAAAAAGAAAGCCCATGGCAGAATTAAAGCAGTGCCTTCTGTCAGTCCTAATTTTTGTGTTGATGCTACAAGCGTAACCATTGCTAAACCAAACAGCCCAAGTGCAGATGGATCAGCTGTAATAATTTTTACTGAGGTATGATTTTGATTATTCAATGTTGTATAATTCCTCCTTAGAAATATGCCTTACTAAAGATACAGAAATTCGTCTGTTTTGTCTATAATAAAAATTTGTTATTTATGATCCGTATTTTTAGAAAAATTCAAACGAATATACAGAACCTACTTTAAACAAAAACTTGAAAATAAGTAGATACGGCGTCTAATGAACCTAATAACAACTTGTGTCATAGATCATTTCACAAAGATGAATTTAAACTTACAAAGCAAAAGAAGCTCAATCCAAAAGGATTGAGCTTTTTTAAACGGACAGCACCCTATTTTGAGGGAAAACTGCCTATTTTAATTTAAGTTGCGCGATGCACTCCACATGTGTCGTCTGCGGAAACATATCAACTGGCTGTACTTCCAACGTTTTATACCCACCGTCTTCTAAGATTCTTAGATCTCGTGCAAGGGTTGCTGGGTTACAAGAAACGTAGACTACTTTCTGCGGTTTCATTTCAATAATCGTCTGTAGCAATGCTTCGTCACAGCCTTTGCGCGGTGGGTCGACAACTAGAACATCCGCTGTATTCCCTTCTTTATACCATTTCGGTATTACCACTTCTGCTTCCCCCGCAGCAAATTCTGCATTGATGATGCCATTCAGCTCAGCATTCCTTTTCGCATCTTCAATCGCTTCCGGAACAACTTCAACTCCGAATACCTTTTTTGCCTTTTGTGCTAAAAATAACGAAATCGTTCCGATCCCGCAATACGCATCAATAACCGATTCCTCGCCGGTGAGTCCTGCATACTCTAGTGCCTTGTTGTAAAGTACCTTTGTTTGCACCGGATTCACTTGATAAAAGGATAGAGCTGAGATCGCAAATTTCACATCACCGATATAGTCGTAGATGACTTCATTTCCCCAAAGTACGGTTGTTTTTTCCCCAAGAATGACATTCGTCCGCTTGGAATTGATATTATGGACAATCGATTTAACCTTCGGCATCCGGGCAACGATTTCCTCGACAAGCTTATTCTTATTGGGCAGATCGGCTGTTCTTGTAATGATCACGACCATCAGCTCGCCTGTATTTCTTCCGTAGCGGGCCATGATGTGGCGAAGTACACCTTTATGTGACTCTTCATCATAAGCAGAAATCCCTTGCTCATTGCAGATTTCCTTCACCGCTTGAATCGCTTCATTCACCTCTGGCAATTGAATCAGACTTTCATCCGTATCAACGATTTCGTGGCTTCTTGGTTTAAAAAATCCAGCAATCAACTTCCCGTCCTTTTCCCCAACAGGTACCTGAGCTTTATTTCGATAATACCATGGCTGCTCCATTCCCAAAATCGGGTGAATCTTGACATCGTCTAGCTTACCAATGCGGGTTAATACTTGCCGCACTTGATTTTCCTTATATTTTAGCTGGCCCTCGTAGCTTATATGTTCAAGCTGACAGCCGCCATATTTATGAGTCTCACTGCTTGGTATCTCGACACGATAAGGGCTTTTTTCATAAATTTCTACTAAACGTCCGAACCCATAGCCTTTGTTTGCCTTAATGACTTTCACTTTTGCTTTTTCACCTGGAAGCCCGTTCGGAATGAAAAGCGGATAGCCATCTACTTTCGCCACTCCAGCGCCGTCATGGGTTAAGTCTTCAAATACTACATCTATATAATCATTTTTCTTAACTGGGATTGTTTTCGTCATTATTTTCGTCCTTTACTCCGTTTTGACTAGCAAGATTGTAACATATTGCCGGGAGGAAAGCGAAACTTGTCCTTGGTGGAAATTGTCGGAGCATTTTTGTTTTCAAACATATCGAAAGTGTTTATGATTAAAACAATACACATTTGGAAGGAGTTGAGAACGATGAAGAAGCTGAGAGTTCTCTTCATGACATTACTCCTCGCCATCATGTCACTGACAATTCTTCACATTTCCAATCTCCCTACTCATATTCATCATGAAAGTAAAGCCGTCCTTGTTTTCGATGATTGGAATTCGAATTCCCAAATGGACGATGAGGAGAAGCAAACATTCCATTTCCATCTAGACATTCTACTTGCACATGTATTATCGATTACAATCATCCTGCTGATTATCTACACTAGAAATCTTAAAAATAAATTAATCTTCCTCACCCCAAAACTTCATCAATCCAACTACGTGATTCCAGCTCCTAAATTGTAAAGAACGAACTTACAATAAGGGAGGAAAATAGAATGTGGATCCGATTTGTTATGATTGGTCTGTTTTCATTAACTGCTGCAGGTATGCTCACCTATCAAGGCATTGAAATCTACCATGCCTTTATGGATTTCTTTAAGCAAAAATAATAGAGAAATACTGATCCCGCGGATTTTTGTAAGTAGTCTGCGGGATTTTTATTTATGAAGCCTTTACGACAAAACCTCTGTGCATTACTACAAAATCATCGCCTCTTACTACAAATCTTTAGACACTTACTACAAAAGCAGATTGACTTACAACACTTTTTGGATGTTTTGGGAACCTGGCCCCCTCACCCCACAAAAAAGACGCCCAACTCTCGGACGCCTCTCATAAATTCACTTCATCTCTTTAACTTTTTCCCTTACTTCTTCAATATTTCTCATCTTGTTATCCCAGCATTTTTGGCTAAGATCGACTGGGTATTCCTCCGGATTCATCGTCCGCTTATACTCATCCCAAAGGGCATCGAGATTTTGCTTCACATAATCCCGTGTTTCCTCAAGACAAGGCATCTCATAGACGAGTTTACCGTTAGAAAAAATATCATCATGAAGCTCTTTGGCCGTAAAGTTGGTAACCACCTTATTGATATACGTATGGGTGGGGTGGAACATTCTTAACCGCTTTTCTGGCAGTTTTTCATCCGCAAGGGCAATGTAATCACCCTCCGCATGATGATTGGTATTATTAATGATACGATATATTTTCTTCAACCCAGGCGTAGTTACTTTCACCGGATTCGAGGAAATTTTGATCGTATCCTCCATGTTGCCATTCTCATCTTCAATCGAGACAATCTTATAAACCGCTCCAAGTGCAGCCTGCTCATACGCCGTGATCAACTTCGTTCCAATTCCCCAGCTGTCAATCTTCGCTCCCTGGGCTTTTAGATTGAGAATCGTATACTCATCCAAATCGCTTGATGCAAATATTTTTGCATCCTTAAATCCTGCTTCATCCAGCAGTTTCCGAGCCTCTTTTGATAAATAAGCAAGGTCACCGCTATCAAGACGGATTCCTTTAAAATTAATCCGGTCGCCCATCTCTCTTGCTACCTTGATGGCATTTGGCACACCTAACTTGAGCGTATCATACGTATCAACTAAAAAGACACAATCTTTATGGGTTTCTGCATATTTCATAAAAGCAGTATATTCATCTTTATAAGCTTGAACCATGGAATGAGCATGGGTTCCCGAGACAGGAATCCCAAACAATTTCCCTGCACGCACATTGCTTGTTCCTTCAAAGCCAGCAAGGTACGCTGCTCTCGTTCCCCAGATCGCGGCATCCATTTCCTGTGCCCGCCGTGTACCGAATTCCATCGAAACTTCATTTCCGACAACCTGTTTAATTCGAGACGCCTTTGTGGCAATCAATGTTTGATAGTTAACAATATTTAAGAGGGCCGTTTCAACTAATTGTGCTTCTGCCAGAGGAGCATCCACGCTTAAAATCGGCTCATTTCCATAAACAAGCTCTCCCTCTCGCATTGAACGGATCGTGCCGGTAAAACGCAAATCTCTTAGGTATGTTAAAAAGTCATCGGCATAGCCTACTTCATTTTTCAAATATTCAATGTCATCTTCCGTAAAGCGGAAGCCTTGGATAAACTGAATCACTTTTTCCAACCCAGCAAAAACGGCATAACCGTTTCCAAATGGGAGCTTGCGGAAAAACAGTTCAAACACTGCACGTTTATTATGTATTCCATCTCTCCAATACGTCTCTACCATATTGATCTGATATAAATCGGTATGCAGAGTTAAACTATCATCCTGATAAATGTGTTTCATAATAACCTCCAGAAAACTGCATTAACAAACAATATATTTCCTAATTTTATCATTTTAGAATTTATTTAACCATAGCTCCCAGCGATTGTTCAAAATGTCCGAGAGCCCATTCATGTCCCTTTTGGTTAAAAGACGCGACCGCTTCCTTATAAACGACAATCTTAAAACCCTTATTATAAGCATCCACTGCTGTGTGGAGAACACAGATATCGGTGCAAACACCGACAAGATGCACCTCGGTGATGCCTCGTTCCCGTAATTTGATTTCCAGATCTGTTCCCGCAAAAGCTGAATAACGGGTCTTATCGAAATAGGCGACATTTGCCTTCTCTTTGTTCGCTTCATAAACATCCTTCAATGCACCATACAAATCTCTGCCAGCAGTACCGCGCAGATTATGAGGCGGGAACAGCTTCGTTTCCGGATGATATTCATCCCCTTTGTCATGAACATCAATGGCGAAAACGACATAGTCATCCTTTTCAATAAATTCCTCAGTCAGTTGGACAATTTTCGCCGCGATTGCTTGACCTGGTTCACCACAAGTTAACGCACCGTCTTCGGCAACAAAATCGTACGTATAGTCGATGTTAATTAATGCCCTATTCCCCATCTTCCCAGTCCCCCTCAACTCTCATTTTTCCTCATTATATACCCAATTCTCAATACGAAACAAATAAAAGAAGCCGGTACAGATTCCGTTTTTCAAAGCACCCGAGCTGATAAGTAGACGGAAGAATTCCGCATATTTCGTAATTTTTATCAAAAAAGGTTTAAATAGACGGAGAAATTCCGCCTATTGGCTCAAAAAATTTGAAAATAAGGGATTTTGCTTTGCATAACCGGAGAATCTCCGTTTATTTTCCCCGAAACGAGCACCATTTTGCGAATAACCGGAAAATCTCCGCTTATCGCTGGTTACTCACTTGCTAAATCCAATATTAAATAAAGCAACAAGGGGAGTGAAAACAGCTAATCTAATAACACTTAGTTTTAAAACTCTTTTATCACAGCAAAAAAGCCCGCTCCATATTGGAACGAACTCTTTTAACTATATTTCTTTCCTGGCTCCCAATCGGTTGGCTTGTCCAGTGGGCGAATATCATCGATCGGTACAAAAACTTCTAAATGACGGTAAAGATTTTCAAACTCCGCTGGCAGTAAACCGCCAAATTCGCCATCTAAGTTTAATTGGACTTTATCTTGAGAATGCACTTTGATCCGGCTCGCTTGAGTATAAATTACGTTTGGATCATTCACATGCTCACCGCGAATCGCCAACGTCGCAATACGAATAAAGTCCGCCAAATTACTTTTTTTCAAAATGAGCAGAGAAAATAAGCCATCATTGATCGAGGCATCTGGCGCAATCTTTTCAAAACCGCCGATGGAATTCGTAAGTCCAACAAGGAACAACATTGCTTCCCCTTCAAACAGTTTTCCATCATATTCAATGCTCAAATCCGTTGGTTTAATGGAGGGCAGCATTTCCATACCTTTTAAATAATACGCCAATTGCCCAAGCATCGTTTTCAGCTTACTAGGCACTTCATAGGTTAGCTCCGTGATTCGGCCGCCTCCGGCAATATTAATAAAGTACTTATCATTAATTCTCCCGATATCGACTGGTATGCGATCCCCTTTTGTGATAATATCGACCGCCGCCCCAATATCTCTTGGGATTTGCAATGCCCGGGCAAAGTCATTTGTCGTTCCTGCAGGTATGATCCCTAACTTCGGACGAAACTCTTGATCAGCCAGTCCATTCACGACCTCATTGATCGTTCCATCACCACCTGCGGCAATGACGACATCATACTGACGTTCAACGGCAATCTTAGCAGCATTTGTCGCATCCCCGGCACCAGTAGTGGCATGGCATGACGCTTCATATCCAGCACGCTCTAACTTTTCAAGAATTTCTGGAAGATGACGTTTAAGAATCTCCCGTCCAGAAGTAGGATTATAAATCAATCTTGCTCTTTTCATCTTCATCATCCTATTTTTTATGAAATCAATAAGTTCTTTTCAATATTCTACCAATTTACGAACTTGGTTACAATTTTTAAGGTAGCCATCGATTTTATTTTATCCTGATTACCACCGTCTATTATCATACCTGTTTTTTATTTTTTTGCAAAAAATAAGATGAGAAGATTAATTTTTATTTAAGCTGACATAATTGGCATTACTAATATTAATTTGATATTTCCCTTCTCCTGACTGATAAACGGCATTCCGTTCTACACCTTCTATGCCGCCATTCTGGTTACCTTTCTCCGTTACCTGCCATGCGCCGTCTTCCCCACTTACATCATCCACACCGTTTGCCGCAATTTTTAAATCACTGGTTTCATTCAATTCCACGTCTATTGAGGAAACACCATTAATGCTCCAGTTATTAACGAGCGACCTTGGATTGAGCGTCAAACTGTTCCCATTGCCAATCACTTCAAGCTTCACATCGGCAGGAATCAAGATCGTAGCTGCCATCTCTTGATAAGTTGAGAACAGACCTGATTCGTTTGGAAGTGTCTTCACGTTTAGAAAAAGTGTATCGCCCTTCCTATTGGCAGAAACATAATCCTCCGCACTCTTGACCAACTTTTCCTTACTCTTGGTCGTTTCCGTCCTGTAAGTACCAAACATCGATACTTCCTTTTCTTCTGTCGTTTCAATCGTCATTGGATACCCAGTCGTCCTCACAACTACCCGTTTAATACTATCATCCATTTTATAGGCATAGGCAGGCAATTCAAACGAGCGTTCTTCCCTCGCTATCGCTTCCTCTACTTTCCCCATTAAACCTGTACTACTTAACACAGCAAAAGCAATTCCGACCATCCCAAGCACACCAACAAAGAAAATACTTAAGAAGTCATATTTAATCATCGGCTTCTCCTGCCGTGAGAGAAATAAGTACAGCAATATTTCAATCCCCAGAACAATCAATAAAACCGGCCACCACGCTGTCATCACCTGAACAAGTTCCATGCCTAGAAACCTTGAAAGGAAAAGAATAATACCCAAGAGCAGGAGCGAGGCCCCCATCGAAACCGTCCCAACACGCCATGTCCTCATTCCTGTACCACCTTTCTTTTTCTAAAAAGGAACAGGGTTCCAGCTCCGATTAAGAGTACTCCCGCTACTTTGTTTTGCCATCTCCTCATGACTTTTTAGCCTCCTTTTTCCCCTTGCTTCCGGATAAAAGCTTGATACCGCCGCCGATTAACAGTAAGCAAACTACTCCTGTTTGAAAGTATCTTGATAGCCAATACATAATATCCACTTGAAAATATCGAGTAATCCACGGTGTGAATGCCGGGATAAAGATATTCATTAATAGATAGTAAAACCCCATCAGGACTAGTCCAATCCCTACCCATTTCTGATGATTGATTAAATAAGCGATAATTGGCTCATCTTCAATTTCCTCATCCCCATACCTTGTAACCTTTTGCATCGCATCAAAAAAGCTATAGAACCAGATAATTGGAATCAGGAATAAGAATATCCCCAGCCTTAGTACATCTAAAATATAGATAGAAAAGAGAAATGCAGCCATCAGCTGAATCCCGCGCTGCTGCAGCCCTAAATACAAGTGACCTGCCCCTGGGAAAATCGATAGAAAGGTGGCAATGGATTTACTCTTCTTTCCTACTTCACGTCTTGTTTCAAAGTCTTCAAAGATTGTTCTGTCTATTAGCTCCTCACCGCGCTGTTTTTTATTTAACTGCTGGACAGAGTCGAAGAATCCATACACCCAAATAATCGGCAGTGCTGCCAAGAAAACAAGAAATTCATCGCGATGGCTAAGTGCTGTGATGAAAATAATCATTACAGCAAGACCCAAAAATGCTGCCAATAGCGTTAATCCACGATTCATCAGACCAAGCTGAAAATGACCAAGTCCCGGGACAAACGATAATACAATCGTATAAAACCGTTCCGATTCCTGGGTTACTTGCAGTTGTGGGTCCTCCGGATTTGCGGCCTTCAATGCCTTCTTTTGTTTCGAGATTTGCACGCCCATATCGATAAAACTTACCAAATAAAGAAAGATTCCTGCCATGAATGCCAAAATGGCAATTTCTTCATTATTACTAAACAACCCAAGGATCGTTATAAATGCGCAGCCAACTACCCCCATTAAATAGAGGAGACCACGAATCATATTCCCGAAATATAGATGGCCAAGGCCGGGAAACAATGATAATGTTAATGCCTTTGTTGAACTTTTCATTTCTTATTAACCTCCTTTTTTTCCAATGAATCCATCCATGCAAATGTTTTATCAATGACGCCTTCCGTCACTGAAGGCTTTGCTTCCTTCATACTTGGTGCTTCTACTGAACCTGCATAATTTGCTAGTGATTGGAAGACCCCTGAGAACATTAGCAAGAGTGTCGCTGCCGCAGCGAGCATATAATGGAAAACAGCTTGCTGATAGAACGGCTTTTTCGTTTTTGACAATTGTGGCGTTTCTTCTGTTTTACTTTGCTTTAATACTTCTGCCATCACCAAATCGGTAAAGCTGCTCTCATTTGATAGAACTGGAAGTGATGATTCATGCTCTGCTACTGCTTGTAAATAATGCTCCAAACATTGGTCACATGCATATAAATGACTTTCAAAATCCTCACGGCTTTTTTCATTAATTTCGTCCTTGACGTACTTCAACCACTCATCATAAGTAAAATGCTTCATGAAAAATCGTCCTCCTTCCAATTCTTTTTCATCCAATGACGAGCCCGATATAGCTTCGTCTCGATCGTTTTCACCTGTACCTTTTGTTCATCGGCCAGCTGCTGATAACTTTTTTCTGCAATATAAAAGCCATAAATCACTTCCCGATAATTCTCAGGGAGTTCATCAAGCCTTTTTCTTATTAACGTTGTTCGTTCATTTTCAATTAGTTCCTTTTCAACACTATCCTTCGGTGTGCCGAGCACCTGCTGTTCTAATGCCTCAACCACTTCTTCCTTGCGTCTCGCCTGCTTTCTTTTCACATCTATCGCATGATTAACTGCAATTCGGGTTATCCATGTTTTAAAGCCTTGATTTTCATATTGGGAGAGAGAGGTATATATTTTGATGAAAACTTCCTGGGCGGCATCCTCGGCTTCCTTTTGATCGCGAAGAACAGCAAAGACGGTCCGGAACACATCATTGCGGTACTTCTCAACCAAAAGGCGAAATGCATGATCGTTGCCGTCCAGCACTTTTTGAATTAAAACTGTGTCACTAATCGCTCTCTCCCCCTTTCTCTCTGACTTACACCTTAATAGACGAACTGCTCGTTCATAACCCCTACACTTTTTCAAAAAAATATTTTTCTCATAAATAGTAGCATATAAAAACGTGCGAAGTGGCTGCACGTAAAGTATTAATGGATAGCTTTCAATTAAACTCTCAGGAATATATTCTCTTAAACGAGCATAACTTATAGCAAACCTGGCCATTTCCCCAAAGCTCAAAATTTCCTCCAATTGGGAACTTTACCAAAATTGCACCATTGTAATATGTTAAAATGCTATAAAGAATGAAGATACTCTGACAAAGGAATGATTCTATGCTCTGGCTATTGCTTATTGCTTCTTATGTAATTGGCAGTATTCCTACTGCCCTGATTGTGGGCAAGCTCTTTTTTGGGGTAGATATCCGCGATTACGGCAGCAAAAATCCTGGCGCAACCAATACCTTGAGGGTTCTTGGCAAAGGCTCTGCCATCATCGTGGTACTCGTTGATATTGGGAAAGGGGCAGTAGCTGCTTCGCTTCCAATCATCTTCAACCTTGATGTCGACCCGCTTTATTTTGGACTTGTGGCCGTATTTGGACACTGCTTCCCTATTTTTGCTGGGTTTCGTGGTGGGAAAGCAATTGCGACAACAGCAGGTACCTTAGCAGTTGCTAATTTTCCGTTGCTTGTTGTCACCTATGTCATTTTCTTTTTAGTGATTTACATTTCTAAGTACGTATTTTTTGGCTCCATCTCAGTCGGTCTTACCCTTTTTGCATATTCACTCGTATCACCTGAATTGGAATTTGAACTTATCTTTTTATTTTTTACGTTATTTATAGCCTTTCTTCACCGCTCCAATATCCGTAACTATATGCTCGGTATGGAGCCGAAAATCAATGATAAAAGCATAATCAACGACCGAATCCCGCCAAAAGGCGGCGGTTTAAAGATGTAAATAAGAAAATCCCAAGGTTCTTAACCTGGGATTTTTTTATTAGAAGTTATTTATTGGTGACCATTTTCTTTATTTCAATCTGATTTCGGTCGCGAATGGCCCATATTGGCTACCGTTCTCTTTGTTTCTACATGTTTTCGGTCGTCAATTACCCTTATTAACAACCGTTTTCTTTGTTTCTATATGATTTCGGTCGCCAATCCGCCATTTCGCGCGGCCGATTTCCGTGATCAAAACTTATTTTAAAAGTACAGCCATGATGCTGTTTGCAACAGTTTGCCAAATGGATGGATCCGTTTGATAGGCCTTACCGAGTCGTTTATATAATTCTATTTGCTTATCTTGAAAATCCGGGGCGTCCTTATCAGGAAGCTCTGCGCGTCCCTTTACTACCAACTCTTGCATTTCTGGAGCTCTTGGACCCCAAACACCAACTTCATTCCCTGCCTGGTCGATAAAAATAAAGATTGGAATTGCTCTTGATGTTCCATTCGTTAAATATTGATCCATCAACTCAAGGTTTTGGTCACGTAGGACAAAACGAACCTCAAACCCCGCAGCTTCTGCCAGTCGTAATAAAACTGGATTATTAAGCATTGCATCTCCGCACCAATCTTCTGTCAGAACGATCGCTCGTAACCCTTTCGACTTTACTGCTTCCAACTTGTTTCTATCCTCGTCCGTAAGGGTAAAGCGTTCATAAATGGAAAGCATTTCTTCTTTATTACGGGTCATTAAAACGGTGTACTCTTCCATTGATAGTCCCTTTTGAAACCACGAATTTAAATTCAATCCCCAAACACTCCTTTTTCTCTTATGATAATCGTTTCATTTCTCACTTACAAATGGAAGGGCTTACTGTTTTAATAAACATTATTGTACTAGCATATTTTTCTATTTAAAAAATACTATTAATATCACTCATAAAATAGTAAAATACAATTGATAGAATATTAAATATATAGAAAATATTATTTAAAATGTTTTCTACGATAACAAAGGGGGAAAATGCATGTCCAATGAAACACTACAATTAGTATCTATTGGCATCTATCTTGCCATGATGCTCTTTATCGGTTGGTACTCATACCGTAAAACTAGCAATCTAACGGATTACATGCTTGGGGGAAGGTCTTTAGGACCTGCTGTAACCGCTTTAAGTGCTGGCGCTGCTGATATGAGTGGCTGGCTATTAATGGGCTTACCTGGAGGTATTTATGTAACCGGGCTAGCAGATGCGTGGATTGCCATTGGCTTAACAATTGGTGCCTATCTTAACTGGCTATTCGTTGCACCACGTTTACGTTCTTACACGCAAGTGGCGAACGATTCTATCACCATTCCTAGTTACCTTGAGAATCGCTTTAAAGACAAATCGAAACTACTCCGTATTGTATCAGGTATCGTTATACTTATTTTCTTTACATTCTATGTTTCTTCCGGTTTAGTTTCTGGAGCGGTATTCTTTGAAAGCTCCTTTGGTACAAGCTATCTGACAGGTCTTCTCATTGTTGGTGGTGTTACCATCGCTTACACGTTATTTGGAGGATTCCTGGCTGTAAGTTATACAGACTTCATTCAAGGGTTAATGATGCTGATTGCCCTGCTTCTTGTTCCGGCAATCGGAATTTTCACAGTTGGTGGTCCTACAGAAACGTTTGATACGATTCGTGCGATTGACCCTAATTATCTAGACTTCTTTAAAGGTACAACAACTCTTGGAATTATTTCAGCAATGGCTTGGGGTCTTGGATATTTTGGTCAGCCGCATATTGTTGTCCGCTTTATGGCGATCACATCAATTAAAGAGACAAAAAGCGCCCGCCGCATTGGTATGGGTTGGATGATTTTCTCACTTATTGGTACCATCTTCACCGGATTTATCGGAATTGCATACTTCCATAATAATCCTGGGCAAGTGTTAGAAAACCCAGAAGCGGTCTTTATTGAATTAAGCCAGATTTTATTCCACCCACTTTTCGCTGGTTTTGCCTTAGCAGCGATTCTTGCAGCCATAATGAGTACGATTTCTTCCCAATTAATCGTTACATCTAGTGCCCTTGTTGAAGACTTGTACAAAGTCGTCATGAACAAAAAGGCAACAGATAAACATCTTGTATTCTTAGGAAGAATGGCGGTATTACTCGTTGCCGTTGTTGCTGCAATACTTGCTTTAGATCAAAACAGCACAATCTTAGACCTGGTTGCTTATGCATGGGCAGGCTTCGGAGCTGCTTTCGGTCCAATTATCATTCTAAGCTTGTTCTGGAGAAAAATGACCAGCTGGGGAGCTCTTTTCGGAATGATCGTCGGTGCCGTAACCGTTATTGTTTGGAAAAATGTTGGGCTTGGCGATTCCTTATATGAAATCGTACCAGGCTTTGCCTTAAACCTTATCGTTTCATTTATCGTAAGTTTAATAACTTATAAGAAAAATGATGAGATTGAAAAAGAATTTGATGAAAGCGTCCGCTTATTGAAACAAGAATAGCGGTCATGATGAAACGCCTGGACATATACTGTCCAGGCGTTTTTTCGATGTTAATCAATCGTTTGATTAGAAAGTAGTACAAACCCTTAGATGTAAAGCATTTCCACCATTATTATGGTAGAAAATTGTCGTCTAACTAATCGTTTGTTTAAATTTTGTTCCATCCTTTATTTAAAAAGATCCTTGCAGAGAAATCAAAAAATATCTTGTCGAATAGAGTCAGAGAAATTTCGATTAACCGAAAGAAATAAAGGATAAACTCTATTTCGACGAAAATCACCATTTCAATTGTTAACTAAACGTTTGATTAAATACCCCTTAAACCTTTATATACAGGCTTTTCCCCTCTAAAATCCAGTCGTATCTTGTCACTTAAACAAACGTTTAATTAAAACCATTTTAACCCCAGGGAATAAAGGGCTTTTTCCCGGGAAATTGGGAAATGATTGTCGAGGATTGTTTCGACAAACAAATAGCCGGCAGATTGTCTCTGCCAGCTATATACTTTATCGTTTACCTAATTCCTGCTGTAATAATTGGTTAACCAATTGTGGATTGGCCTGTCCCTTTGTAGCCTTCATCAACTGCCCAACAAGGAAGCCAACTGCTTTGTTTTTCCCATTTTTAAAGTCTTCAATCGATTGTGGATTGGCATCAAGAACCTCAGCAATAATTTTAAGAAGAGTGCCTTCATCAGAAATCTGAACAAGCCCTTTGTCCTTCACAATTTGCTCAGCATCGCCGCCATTTTCAATTAGCTCTTTAAAAACAGTCTTGGCGATTTTTGAAGAAATTGTTCCATTGTCAATAAGCTTAATCATACCAGCTAAGCCTTCAGGAGTTAAGGCAACCTGTTCAAGTTCTTTGCCCTCAGCATTCAAGTAGGCAGAAACATCACCCATCAACCAGTTGGAAGCCATTTTTGCATCTGCACCAGAAGCCACGGTTTCTTCAAAGAAATCAGCCATTTCCTTCGTAACAGTCAATACCTTTGCATCGTAAACTGGTAATCCAAGCTCTTCTACATACCGCTTTTGCCGCTGGTCAGGAAGCTCAGGAATTTCAGCACGAATCCTAGCCTTCCAGTCCTCATCAATATATAAGTCCAGCAAGTCTGGTTCTGGGAAGTAACGATAATCATCCGATCCTTCTTTCACACGCATAAGCAGCGTTTTACCCGTAGCCTCATCAAATCGGCGGGTTTCTTGATCAATTTTTCCGCCAGCTAAAACGACTTCCCGTTGGCGCACTTCTTCATATTCAAGACCCTTACGGACAAAATTGAAGGAGTTCAAGTTCTTCAACTCAGTTTTCGTTCCGAACTCCTCCTGACCGAGTGGACGAATTGAAATATTGGCATCACAACGGAGTGAGCCCTCCTCCATCTTGCAGTCCGAAACACCGGTGTATTGAATAATCGATTTTAATTTTTCCAGATAAGCATAGGCTTCATCAGGTGTACGGATATCCGGTTCTGAGACAATTTCTACAAGCGGTGTTCCCTGACGATTGTAATCGACCAACGAATAGCCATTGCCATGTGTTAGCTTCCCAGCATCTTCTTCTAAATGGATCCTGGTAATCCCGATTCGCTTCGTATAGCCATTCACTTCAATTTCAATCCAGCCATGCTCACCAATCGGCTTGTCAAATTGCGAGATTTGGTACGCCTTTGGATTATCCGGATAAAAATAGTTCTTTCGGTCAAATTTAGTATGTGTCGCCACTTGGCAATTCAAGGCCATCGCTGCCTTCATCCCGAATTCCACTGCCTTCTTATTAAGGACCGGAAGGACGCCGGGATAACCAAGGTCAATCACCGTTGTATTTGTATTCGGTTCCGCCCCAAAATGGTTTGGACTTGCGGAAAAGATTTTTGATTCTGTTTTTAATTCGACGTGTACCTCAAGACCAATCACTGTTTCAAATTCCATCGTTCTTCACCCCCTACAATTCTGGCTTTTGTTTATGAAATTCGGTTGCTTGTTCAAAAGCATGAGCAACACGATAAATGGTTGCTTCATCAAAATGCTTTCCAATGATTTGCAGACCTAGTGGCAGCCCGTTATCAAAGCCACATGGTACGGAGATTCCAGGTACCCCAGCTAAGTTTACTGGGATTGTTAAAATATCATTTGCATACATCGTTAACGGGTCATCAATATTCTCACCAAGTTTAAATGCTGGTGTTGGCGTTGTTGGGCCAATGATCACATCGTACTTTTCAAAGACATCTTCAAAGTCTTTTTTAATAAGAGTCCGAACCTGCTGAGCCTTTTTATAATAAGCGTCATAGTAACCGGAGCTTAAGGCAAAGGTTCCAAGCATGATTCTGCGTTTAACCTCTTCACCAAAACCTTCCGCACGTGTCTTTTTATATAAATCGATTAAACTATCAGCGTCAGATGCTCGATAGCCGTAGCGAACTCCATCAAAACGCGCCAGATTCGCTGATGCTTCTGATGAAGAAAGCAAATAGTAGGTTGCTAACGCATATTTGGAATGTGGCAATGAAACTTCTTCCCAAACCGCTCCTTGTTTTTCGAGAACCTTTAGAGCTTCTAAAACCGTTTGGCGAACAGATTCGCTTACCCCTTCACCAAGATACTCCTTTGGAACCGCGATTCTTAACCCTTTAATATCTCCTGTTAAAGCATTCACAAAGTTCGGCACGTCAACATTCGCAGAGGTTGAATCCATTGGGTCAAGCCCGGAAATCGCTTGTAATAGATAAGCATTATCTTCAACCGTTCTCGTAATCGGTCCAATTTGATCAAGTGAGGAGGCAAAAGCAACTAGGCCAAAGCGGGAAACTCGTCCATAGGTTGGCTTTAAGCCAACAACCCCACAAAAAGCGGCCGGCTGGCGAATCGACCCACCAGTATCAGATCCAAGTGAAAATAAAACCTCTCCTGCTGCAACCGATGCCGCTGATCCGCCTGATGAACCGCCTGGTACTCTTTCAAGATTCCATGGGTTTCGTGTCTTTTGAAATCTGGAATTTTCATTCGAGGATCCCATCGCAAACTCGTCCATGTTCAGCTTACCAATGGTCACGGTTTCTGCATGCTGCAGCTTTTGAACCACGGTTGCATCATAAATAGGATCGAAGTTTTCAAGAATCTTACTCGCACAAGTAGTACGAAGTCCTTTTGTAACGATATTATCTTTAATGCCGATTGGCATCCCAAATATTAAGCCTTCAGAGGATTTCTCATCAAGTGCTTTAGCCGTTAGTCTAGCTCTTTCCTCATCTAATGTTAGAAATGCTTGAACTTTATCTTCAACCTCTGAAATTCGTTTATACGATTCATTCACAAGGTCTGAAACCTTTAGTTCTTTCTTATGTAAAAGTTCATGGAGATCTGAAACTTTATAATCAAATAAACTCACCTTAGTCCTCCTTCTGTCTAGCTCCAGCGCCAATGCGCTTCCGCTTTACTTTTTACTCCCCGATAATCGCTGGAACTTTTATCTGGCCATCCTGATGCTCTGGTGCATTTTTTAATACTTCTTCACGCGGAAGCCCTTTTTGCGGGACATCCTCACGAAATACATTTTTCATCTCAAGCACATGGTAGGTTGGCTCGATATTTTCCGTATCTAATTCATTTAACTGTTCTGCAAAAGTAATAATCGCATCCAGTTCTTTTGTTAATTTTTCTGCTTCTTCCTCGTTGATTGCCAAGCGAGCAAGATTAGCAACATGCTTAACCTGTTCGTTAGAAATTCGTGACATCTTTCAGATCCTCCAATCCCAATGGTCATGGTTATTTTAATATTGATAATACCAAACTTTTCCGCTTCACCGCAATGATTCCCTAACCATTATAGGCAAAAGAAGATGATTTTAGATTAATATCAAAAAAAGAACCATGGCCTTTTTTTGCGGCGACGATTTTTCTTAAAAAACCGAATTAGTTTAATAGGAATATAACCTAAAATTCCGCCCAATGTATTCAAAATTAAATCATCCACATCAAAACTGCCAAATTCAAAAACAAGCTGCAGAATTTCGTACGTAAGACTTAAACAAAATGTTAAGAGAATCACCGTACTTAACTTAAAAACTCTTTTTGATAAAAGTGGTAAAATGAATCCAAATGGAATGAAACCAATAATGTTCCCCGCTAGGTTCTCGATGCGGATACTTAAATTTATATCTGCTAAAAACAGATAAAAATAAATCGTTTTAAAAGGAACAAAGTTATTTGAACGCCAAAGGTTTTGATCATAGGTAAAATTAAAATGATTTATGATTTCAGATAGAGGAATATATTTAAATAGAATAAGTTTTGTTAGAATGGCAAGATAACAGCAAAGGATCAGTGTTAGGGCAAATTTTTTTACAATTATTTTCATTCAGCTTCTGCTCCATAGATATTTATATATTAAAACTATCATATTTTAACGTGAATTACTAAACATAGGAGGAATTCAAATGGCAGAACATCGATTTTTATTAAAAGCGGACTGGCCTGGTTTACGGAATGATGTGGGCGAAATTGTGAGCGGAAACTTAAAAACAAAGGTTTCGATTCCACCAGAGATGGATGGACCCGGGGTTGGTACGAATCCGGATGAAATGCTGCTCGGGGCTGCAGCAACCTGCTATATCATTACGCTTGCTGCAATGATGGAACGAAGCGGACTGGAGAAACAATCATTAACGATGGATTCAGAGGGAATCGTCGACGTAACTAGGGGCGTTATTACCTATAAAAAAATTATCCATCGACCGCATATTATTTTAAATAGGAATGCTACTGATAAGGAGCAATTATTAGCACATAAGCTGGCAAAAAAGGCGGAAACCTCCTGTATGATTAGCAGGGCGATTCAAGGGAATGTAGACATACAATTAGAAGCAACCGTAGAGATTAGTAGAGGGGCTTGATGTTTCAAGCCCCTTTAACATATGTATTATGGCTGGATGACCTCACCGTTAGCATTTAATGCCCTAACCTTTGGATGATCCCCAATCCCTAAATAATAGCGTTTATTTTCTTTTTTAATGATTTTCGCTATCTTGTATTCTTCTGAATCCTGATCCGCAAATTCCACCTTGTCGATATCCTGATTGAGGATTTCACCAAAAGCTACATCCATCTCTTTCAGAATCTTACCTTTTTTACCATAATGGGTATAATTTTGTTGATAAACGCTATAGTTTTTATTTTCAGAAGTATCCCAGCCATTTGGCCCATCATTTTCCCAGCCATCTTCATCATTCCCTTCTAGGAAAGCAATACCTAGCACTGGTTCAGGAAGTTGTTCTCCATCTTCTCCTTCCGCCTTATGGGTGTAAAGAAGAATCGTAGTACCCTGACTTTTCTTTTCATAGAGTATTTCCTGTACCTCAAATGGGATGGCTTTACTTACAGCTGTTTCAAGAGTTGGATATTTACAGCCTGTGATGATAAAAACTAAGCTAATGATGATAAAAAGTAGTTTTCTTTTTTGCATAATCTCCTCCTCCTTAACTTGTTTCTAGTAATATAGTTTCTGGACTCTATGAATCTTCTATACACTTAGTTAAATTGAAATCAATTATGTACGTCCCATTGGTAAATTTATTATTCTAAAAATTCTTTTTATAATTTATTATAGCCCATAATATTCCATAATTCCAATTTAACTGGAAAAAGCAGTTAAATAGCACTAGCTTTCGTGCTTTCAACTGCTTTTGGATTCATCTTTTAAAAATTTTTGCAAAAAGCCCTTTACTCTTTTTAACCTCAGGCTGTATAAACGGTTTGTTTGTTAGATAAATCTCGTCTTTATCAATTGCATAATCCATCGCTAGAATTAACCCAATTTCTGTGTCGTGCTCTTTGTTGGTGACGATAGTATGCTCAAGATTGTATTTAGCTGCCAACTTTACATACTTCGATAGTTTCATGTAATCCATATTTCCATTTAAAAAGAGATGTGACAGTGGATTTGCTTTCATTTCTTGCTCGACTTGCGGATAAATGCTTTTCTCCGCTACCTGGGCTTTTTTGAGAGCGACAATGATTCGCTCACGTAAAGTTCCTAAAAACTCTCGCCTTTCATCCGGCTTGGTTTCCAAAGGGCCGTGTATTCCCTGTTGAAGGACATCCTCAACATTTGGCTTTTTCAATCAGATCAACTCCATTAAAAGGACTATTATTATGTATGATAATACCTTAAAAAGAGTTACATTCCAAAAAATGGACAAACAACAGGGCCGGTTAAAGGTAAATCACTTAGGATTCGCACATAATGTACTTTTATAATGACCGTAACTGCCACTTCACTTTGGCAATGGACAATATGAACCTTTTATAATGACCAAAACCTCTATCCCCTTAGCTCAACGGGTATTATGAACCTTTCATAATGACCAAAACCTCTATCCCCTTAGCTCAACGAGCATTATGAACCTTTCATAATGACCCAACCCTCTATCCCCTTAGCTCAACGGGCATTATGAACCTTTCATAATGACCAAAACCTCTATCCCTTTAGCTCAACGGGTATTATGAACCTTTCATAATGACCCAACCCTCTATCCCCTTAGCTCAACGGGCATTATGAACCTTTCATAATGACCAAAACCTCTATCCCCTTAGCTCAACGGGCATTATGAACCTTTTATAATGACCAAAACCTCTATCCCCTTAGCTCAACGGGCATTATGAACCTTTTATAATGACCAAAACCTCTATCCCCTTAGCTCAACGGGTATTATGAACCTTTCATAATGACCCAACCCTCTATCCCTTTAGCTCAATGGGCATTATGAACCCTTTATAATGACCAAAACCTCTATCCCTTTAGCTCAACGGGTATTATGAAACTTTCATAATGACCCAACCCTCTATCCCCTTAGCTCAACGGGTCATATGAAACCATAATAATAAAGGATCCCGCCCTCCGAAAAAGAGAGCGGGACACATTCAATAATTATTTCGTAAACTGTTCTTCTTCCGTAGACCCCTTCAACGCGGTTGTAGAAGAAGTTCCACCTGTAATCACCATAGAAACTTGGTCAAAGTATCCTGTACCCACTTCACGTTGGTGACGTGTAGCTGTGTAGCCGTATTGTTCGCTGTCGAACTCCGCTTGCTGTAATTCTGAGTATGCTGCCATGCCACGTTCTTTGTAGCCGCGAGCAAGCTCGAACATGCTGTGATTCAAGGCGTGGAAGCCTGCAAGAGTAACGAATTGGAACTTGTAGCCCATTTTTCCAAGCTCCTGCTGGAATTTTGCAATTGTTTCTGGATCCAGTTTCTTTTTCCAGTTAAAGGATGGCGAGCAGTTGTATGCTAGCAATTTGCCTGGGAATTGCTCATGGATCGCTTCGGCAAAACGTCTTGCTTCCTCAATATTAGGCTCGGAAGTTTCACACCAAATCAGATCAGCATATGGGGCATAAGCTAAACCGCGCGCAATTGCTTGGTCAAGTCCTGCTTTGGTCCGGTAAAATCCTTCTGGCGTCCGCTCACCGATGATGAATGGTGCGTCTGTCATATCGATATCGCTAGTAATTAAGTCTGCAGCATTGGCATCGGTACGGGCAACTAGTACAGTTGGTACACCCATTACATCCGCAGCTAAACGCGCAGCAATCAGGTTTTTAACCGCTGTTTGTGTTGGCAGTAAAACCTTTCCGCCTAAGTGACCGCATTTTTTCTCAGAGGAAAGCTGATCCTCAAAGTGAACGCCTGCAGCACCCGCTTCAATCATCCCTTTCATTAACTCGAAGCAGTTTAGCTGACCACCAAAGCCAGCTTCAGCATCGGCAACAATTGGAGCAAACCAATCGATGGAGTCATCGCCTTCTGAATGGGTGATTTGGTCAGCACGTTGGAGCGCTTGGTTAATCCGTTTTACCACACTTGGTACACTGTTTGCTGGGTACAAGCTTTGGTCTGGATACATATGGCCAGAAAGGTTAGCATCAGCCGCAACCTGCCAGCCGCTTAAGTATATAGCTTTCAAGCCAGCTTTCACTTGCTGTACTGCTTGATTACCTGTTAACGCGCCAAGCGCATTAATATAGTCTTCCTCATTGATTAGTTTCCAAAGCTTATCTGCTCCTCTTTTTGCTAAAGTATGCTCGATGTCGATTGAGCCACGAAGCTTGATAACATCTTCTGCCGTATATGGTCTTGTAATCCCTTGCCAACGCTTATCTAGTTCCCAGCTTTCTTGTAATTGCGTAACTCTTGAATCCGTCATTTTTCATTCCTCCTATTAATCTATTAATATTTTTAAATAAGCTCATAACCAGGCAGTGTTAAAAACTCTGCGAATTCATCATTTAAGATCAAGCCATCAAACAAGGTAACAGCTTCTGCAAATCGCCCGTTTTCATAGACAGACTCACCAATTTCCTGTTTGATTTTAACTAATTCCTCAGCCTTTAATTGCTCATACATTTCAACCGTTACTTTCCGTCCGTCTGCTAAAACACCTTTCGGATGGCGAATCCATTGCCAAAGCTGTGCCCGTGAAATTTCTGCTGTTGCCGCGTCCTCCATTAAGTTATGGATTGGCGCCGCGCCTCTGCCAGCTAGCCAAGAAGCTACGTATTGTATTCCGACATTGATATTCGTGCGAACACCTTCTTCGGTAATCGTGCCCCCTGGTACTTCCAGCAAGTCGCTCGCTGTAACCGTAATTTTTTGTTGCTTAGTCGTATGAATTTGATTCGCGATTGGCATCTCACGGTCAAAAACTTCCATCGCAACTGGCACAAGCCCTGGATGGGCAACCCATGTACCATCATGACCATCACGAGCTTCCCGCTCTTTATCGGCACGAACCTTTGCAAAAGCTTCTTCATTCGCTTCCGGATTTTTTTTGATCGGAATTTGTGCGGCCATGCCACCCATAGCCGGTGCTTTCCGGCGGTGGCAAGTTTGAATCGTTAACAATGAATACGACCGCATGAACGGCACCGTCATTGTCACTTGTGAGCGATCTGGAAGGATGACATCCTTATGGTTGCGGAGCTTCTTCAAGTAACTGAAAATATAATCCCATCTACCGCAATTTAACCCGGCAGAGTGCTCTTTTAATTCATATAAAATTTCATTCATTTCAAAGGAGGCTAGGATGGTTTCGATTAAAACGGTTGCTTTAATCGTTCCTTGTGCGATCCCTAATTTGTCTTGGGCGAAAACAAAGACATCATTCCAAAGTCTAGCCTCTAGATGACTCTCTAGCTTCGGAAGGTAAAAGTACGGTCCTGTTCCCCGTGCAAGCATGTTCTTTACATTATGGAAAAAGTACAATCCAAAATCGAAAAAGCTTCCGGAAATAGGCTTGCCATTAAGGAGGACATGTTTTTCTTCCAAATGCAGCCCGCGTGGTCTCACAAGCAGCACGGCCGTCTTTTCATTCAGCACATATTTTTTTCCATTCAAATTTTCAAAAGAAATCGTTCGATTTACCGCATCTCTTAAGTTGATTTGTCCCTCGACGATACTCTCCCAGGTGGGCGAAGTGGCATCTTCACAATCTGCCATAAAAATCTTTGCACCTGAATTTAGAGCATTGATGACCATTTTCCGCTCTGTTGGCCCGGTAATTTCGACTCGGCGGTCTTGAAGATCCTGTGGCAGTGGAGCAATCGTCCAATCTCCCGTTCGGATATGCTTCGTTTCCGGAAGGAAATCTGGAAGCTTTCCGTTATCCAATTCCTCTTGGCGTTTCTTTCTCGACTGTAACAGTTGGACACGCCGTGCTCCGAATTTTTGTTCAAGCTCTTCAATAAAATTTAATGCTTCCGGTGTTAAAATCTCATCATACTGGGCTTTCAGGGCCCCGACCACCTCAATACCAGTCGTTTGCGTCGACATGAACTTATTCACCTCTTTGTTATAATACAGTATCTAACCTTGTTTTGTATTATATAACACACTTTTTAAAAATGGAACTACTTTTCTGAAAATTTTTATAAAAATGGGTATTTTTTCCCCGTTTACTATTATGTTTTTATTTTCAATCCGATAAAAGGAATTTCTTTCCTCAAATATTTACTTTTCATGGGGTCATGATATAGAGGTAATTCTTATAATTGAGGGAGGAAGTCATTGTGACTCAAATTGATGTCAATCAGTTAAATCAAGCAAAAGCAAATGTTACCCTAACACAAACCCTGTTATCTCAAGCTATTGAAAAGGCAAATTCCGATCCAACCTTGGCTCAGGAAGCAATTAAGCAAGCATCCAGTGAAATTTCTTCGGCTCTAACGGCGGTAACCCAAGTACAAAATTCAGCAAAAGCAACAACATCTTCTGAATAAAGCACACAAAAAAGCGGGCATCTGCTTTAGATACCCGCTTTCCATACATCCAATAATTGTTTTAAGTCTGCTTCACGTTGATCGCTATTAAAAAATTCGGTTGTAACAATCGCTTTTAATATTTTTCGTTTGATTACTGGATCTGCCACTTCTTTTAAAATTTGCTGTCTTGCTTTATATAAAAATTCCAAATACTCCTCATACCGTTCATCAAATTGCTGTTCAAGTTCTGCACGAATCGTACTTGCAAGCGTTGGACTAGCCCCGCCTGTAGAGACAGCAATGCTTAACCTGCCACGGTGAAAATGAGCTGGAACATGAAAATCTGATTCATCAGGGTCATCGGCGATGGTTACGAGTTGATGGACTCCAGCTGAATTCCGGATGAACTGGTTTAGTTCTCGATCATTCGTTGCAGCAAAAATCAAAAACGCGTCCTTCATGTCATCAGGTGAAAATAGCTTTTCCTTCCAGTCTATAACTCCCTGGCTAGCAAGCCTTCGCAGTTCAACTGTTACAACTGGACTTATAACAGATACCCGTGCTCCAGTCCCGAGCAGGCCATTAACCTTGCGCTCAGCGACCTTCCCGCCTCCAACCACCACTACTTTTTTTCCCTCAAGCTGCAACATAATCGGATAGCTAGAATTCATGTGCACACACCTCATTCGCTCGTTTTTGAATGAGCGGAATTAATTTCTCATCAAAGCCAATCGGAGGACACATCTCGATTCGACCGGCCATTTCAGTAAGTACTTTCTCCATTTTGACCGTATACCCTCCTGAAAACAATAGATACGGAAGGATATACACCTTTTTATCGATAAGTTCTTTTACTTTTTCATGATAAAAAACAGGAGTTGTAAGGTAAGCGGTGTGCACCTCAGTCCCGATTTTCCGGCGTAAACGGCTCGCTAGTTGTTCAAATTCAACAGCAGCTTGTGGCTCCCTGCTTCCATGACCAACTAAAAGCACCGTCTCCGTTTCCCGATTGCTAAAACCAGCCATCGTTAGCCGTTGGGAAAGAAGGTCCACCATGATTTCATCGACTCCTAAAGGCTTGCTATAATGAAACACCACATCAGGAAATTCCTTGAACACTGCAGGAATATCTTCATTCGCATGAATACCAGGTAATAGTAAAATCGGAACAACTGTGATCTCATTGGCTCCCAGCGCTAAACATGACTCGATCGCCTCAGCAATGGACGGATTGGCATGTTCAATAAATCCATAGGCTTGAATCTGCGCCTCCGAGCGATCCATGACTTCTTTTATAAAAGTAATAAATCGCTCATTAGCCGTGTCAAGTCGACTTCCGTGCGCAATATAGATGATTGCTTCCATCTTTATTCTCCTTCGATCGGACATACTGCTAACAGCTCGACAAGGGCCTCTTTCGTCGCCGTTCTGGACATTCCAGCTACTTTTATCCCTGCTCCTTCAATCGCCTTTCTCGTTTGCGGCCCGATACTAATGACTTGGCGCTCGTTTAGCAGTTGAAATGCATCGATATCGCATTCTTTCAAGCCCTCGATTAGTGCTGTAACCGATGCTTTACTTGGAAATACCACTGTATTGACGTCCGCTTCCGCCAGCATTCTTTTAAAAATCGGAACAAACTGCAGATCCAGTTCCTTTTTGCTCGTAACAAGGTAGTCTGCAATTATATGTTCAGCTTTCAAGAACCGATCATCTCCAACAACCAAGAGCTTCCTTGACGCAGATGTTTCGATCATGACGTCGGCACAGAAGCCACGCTCTTTTAAAACCTTCACGGTTTTACTAGACCGGCCATAGAAATCAGCCTTTATTTTTCGAATGTCTATTCTTTGTTCGATAACAGCAGTAAAAAATTCCACTACACACTCCGGAGATGTGAACAAGATATCATCGTATTCTGTGATATTCGTTAAATCCACCGGAACCATCGTTTTTTTCCATCTTGGGAATTCGATGACATCTGCCCCTTGTTCCTGAAGTTCCTTTGACAGGCTGCTGATACTCTCGCCGGTACGCGCTAGCAATACCTGTCTGCCATACAATGGCTTTTTCTCAAACCAACTGATTTTTTCCCGTAAAGAGATTACATCTCCAACCAGAATGATTGCAGGATTTGTGAACTTCGCCTGTGCTACTTTGGCAGAAATATCAGCCAAGGTCCCTTGTAAGGTTTTCTGCCGGCCAAAGGTACCCCATTGAATTAAAATGACTGGAGTAGATGACGCCTTCCCGTGAGTAATCAAATTCTCGCAGATAAAAGGTAAATTTCCGACTCCCATATAAAAGGCGATCGTATCGACACCACGGACAAGACCTTCCCAGTCGAGCATAGGCTTCCCGTCCTGTGATTTATCGTGGGCGGTTACGACTGCGAATGATTCGGCATGCTCACGATGAGTAACCGGGATCCCAGCATAAAGGGGGGCTGCAATCCCCGATGAAATACCAGGGACGATTTCAAAAGGAATTTGGTAGTTTGCAAGGGCTGCCGCTTCTTCACCAACACGGCCAAAGACTCCAGGATCCCCGCCTTTTAAGCGGATAACCACTTTACCGGCTGATGCCTTTTCAACCAATAGTTCATTGATATTTTCTTGGCGCAGCGTATGGCGATCAGGCAATTTCCCGCAGTATATCAATTCACAATCTGCCTGCGCAAATTCTAATAGCTTTGGATTGGCAAGGCGGTCATAGAGAATGACTTCCGCCTGCTTAATTGCTTCCAATCCTTTCACGGTAATTAATCCGATGTCCCCTGGCCCTGCCCCTACTAAAAATACTTTCCCTGTTTTCATGATGCAGCCATCCTTCCCATTTGTCCTACCTTAAGCGCATAACATTCGACTTCGAGAATTGTCCAGCTCCAGCGCCTAGGGGCTCGGGTCATAAGCCAATCCGTCAAGAAGGTTAAAGTGCAACCTTCTCGTTGGCTTGTCTTATGCCTGTCGCCCCTGACCAAGGCGCTTGCGCTTTTCTTATTTATAAAACGATAAAGATAATATCCTCTTCTAATTCTACTTGATAAGTTCGAACTTCGCCTGTATCCGGTGCTTGAACAAGTCCATCTGCTAAAGAAATTTTCCAATCATAAACCGGACAAAACACATATTCACCACTGACCAATCCTTCCGAAAGGACACCGCCTTTCGGATGAGGACTGCGATTTTCTAACGCATAAACATTGCCTTTAGATGTTTTAAATAACGCTATTTCTTTATCATCAATTTTAATCGAATAACCTGTCTGTGACTTTAAATTTGAGAAATTAGCTACTGGAATGCGAGTTATAGTTTGCAGCATGTTCGATCACTCTCCAACCTTGACAGTATTTTTTGTATAATACTTATCTTTTATTTCTTCGCTCTGAATCGCTTCATTCCAAGGCTCATTATATTTCTGGATGGTTTGGTCCATACGTTCGTTTAATTGCTTTCTAGTCGTTTCGTCTGCTAAAACTTCCTTCACGTGTTCTAAGCCGACGCGTTCTACCCATTTAGATGTCCGCTCCAAGTAGTTAGCTGTTTCACGATAGTATTGAAGGTAAGCACCGGTCATTTCCATGACATCCGCTTCTGTTTTAACAGTAGCTAATAGGTCCCCAGCTCGGAGGTCAACCCCGCCATTACCAGCCACATAGATTTCCCAGCCGCCATCAATTCCGACAAATCCGATATCTTTAATTCCTGCTTCAGAACAGTTTCTTGGGCAAGCAGATACACCCATTTTTACTTTGTGCGGAGTATCCAACCGCTCAAATTTTTTCTCAAGTTCAATACCGAGTGCCATGGAATCCTGTGTACCATAGCGACAGAATTGCGCTCCCACACATGTTTTAACCGTTCGTAACGTTTTTCCATAAGCATATCCTGATGGCATCCCAAGCTCTTCCCACATGCTCGGAAGGTCTTCTTTTTTCACTCCAAACAAACCAATTCGCTGCCCGCCTGTTAATTTCACAAGGGGTACATCATACTTCTCAGCGACTTCGGCAATTTTCTTTAAGTCAGCTGCCGTTGTCACACCGCCATACATTCTAGGGACAACTGAGTATGTTCCGTCCTTTTGAATATTGGCATGCATTTTTTCATTGACGAGACGTGAATCACGGTCATCCTTGTATTCATCCATGTGGATCATGCCTAGGTAGTAGTTGATTGCCGGGCGGCATTTCGTACAGCCTTCGTCATTATTCCACTCAAGTACGTTCATAACTTCTTTTACGCTTGTAAGACCTTTTGCCTTAATTTCTTCGACTAATTCATCACGGCTTAGGGTAGTACAGCCGCAAATGCTTGTTTTCTTTGCTGCTGCTGCATCAAATTGATCGCCAAGAGTATAAGCTAAGATACTGCTCACCATCGGCTTACACCGTCCACAAGACCGCCCAGCATTGGTACAGTGACTGACTTGATCGAGTGTAGTCAGACCTTGTGTTTGGATCGCTTCAACGATTGCACCCTTGGTTACGCCATTACAGCCGCAAACCAACTCGTCATTTGGCATTGATGCAATATCATCGGATCCGCCTTCACCAGTACACTGGGATTCAAAAATCGATACTCCTGTGATATCTTCCTTTTTCGTCAGCATCCGGTAAAGTCTCGTACTATCTTTCGTGTCGCCATAAAGGACAATCCCGACAATTTGATTGTTGCGGATTAATACCCGTTTATAAAGTCCCTCATATTCGTTATAGACCATGATGGATTTAGTAGATTTATCTTCAAAAATTTCACCCGCTGAGAAAAGGTCAACACCCGCCACCTTTAGCTGCGTTCCTGTGATGGAACCTTCATATGGTTTTGTTTCCTTACCAGTAATATGCTCTGCTAGCACTTTCCCTTGCTCATATAAAGGCGCAACCAAGCCATAAACCATTTCACGGTGCTCCGCACATTCCCCAACCGCGTAGACATTCTCCACGTTTGTCTCCATAAAGTCATTGACAACAATTCCACGGTTTACATAGATGCCGCTGTTTTTCGCCACTTCAATATTGGACTTAATCCCGATTGCCATTACCACTAGGTCCGCGTCAACTGTAGAGCCATCCTTAATGCGAAGCCCGGTTACCCGCTCATCACCTAGAATTTCTGTTGTTTGTTTTTCCATTAAAAAGTTCATGCCCTGTGATTCGAGCTCGGCTTTTAGCAGACTGGAAGCAATGGGGTCTAGTTGGCGTTCCATTAGGTTTGGCATGAGGTGGACGACATCAACCTTCATACCTAGATTGAGGAGTCCTCTCGCTGCTTCAAGGCCAAGAAGTCCACCACCGATGACAACTGCTTTTTTATATTGTTCTGCTGATTTGATCATCATCTCACAATCTTTTATATCACGGAAACCGGTCACGCCGATTTTGTCAGCACCTGGAATTGGGAGAATGAAAGAATTAGACCCTGTAGCAATAATTAATTCATCGTATTCTACTTCCCGGCCTTGATCAGAGATTACCTTCTTTGCTGCTGTATCAATTTTAGTGACCGTTTCCCCTGTAAAAAGTTGAATATTATTTTCTTTATACCAGTCAAGAGGGTTAATGATAATTTCTTCAAAATTTGTGTCCCCTTGAAGAATGTTTGATAATTTTATCCGGTTGTAGTTCGGATATGGTTCTTGTCCAAAAATGGTAATTTCAAATTGGTTTTGATCTATTTTTAAAAGTTCTTCGATTGTTCTAACGCCAGCCATTCCGTTCCCGATCATCACTAGTTTTTTCAACGTGAGTCACTCCTTAGTATTTATATGAATATACCTTTTGTATGATTTTTTCTATAGATACATTGTAATCTCTAAGGGGGTAAAAAATTGTGAAGTACATCACAAATCAGGCTTATTTGTGAATCATTTCACATTATTGTCAAAAACAATTCGGTGGATAAAAGGGTGGATGGTGAGGACATATGCTGGGGGGAACGCATCGTAAATTTGGTCAAAATTTTCGAGCCTCATAGATCGGTTTTGCTTAGATTTTGCTTTTACATGACACGAAACCGTGATTCATGACCTGGCGTTGCTTGGTTTTTGACTTTTCAGGTCATGAAGCCAAGATTCATGACCTGATTTGGCTTGACTTTCGCTTTTACATGTCATGAAACCGTAATTCATGACATGGTTTTGCTTGATTTTTGCTTTTTCAGGTCATGGAACCATGATGGATATTAATATTCCCCATCTACTTTGATAATTTATATTTTGTCAGCCTCCTAAAAAATAAAAACAAGCCCTATTCAATTGAATAGGACTCATTTTGCTATTAGTACATTTCAGATGTTGTTTTTGCTTGCATGTGTAGTAATAGATAATCAGGACCGCCTGCTTTGGAGTCAGTTCCGGACATGTTGAAACCGCCGAATGGTTGGTAACCAACGATAGCTCCTGTACAAGAACGGTTGAAGTATAGGTTACCGACATGGAAGTCTTCACGTGCTTGCTCGATCTTTTCACGGTTTTTCGTGATAACAGCACCCGTTAAGCCATACTCAGTGTTGTTTGCAATTTCAAGTGCTTCTGTGAAGTCTGTTGCCTTTGTGAAACCAACCACTGGGCCAAAGATTTCTTCTTGCATCAAGCGAGCATCCGGAGCAAGGTCCGCAATAACCGTTGGTTTAATGAAGTAACCTTTTGAGTCATCTCCTTCGCCACCAGCCATTAATTTACCTTCTTGCTTGCCAATTTCAACGTATTCCATGATTTTCTTGAATGCGCTGTTGTCGATGACTGGACCCATGAATGTGCCTTGCTCTTCTGGGTTACCAAGCGTTAATTGGTTTGTTAATTCAACAACACGGTTTAAGACAGTATCATAAACGTCTTCAACGATTACCGCACGAGAACATGCAGAACATTTTTGACCAGAGAAACCGAATGCACCTGCCACGATGGATTGTGCAGCTAACTCAAGATCTGCTTCAGAATCAACGACGATTGTATCTTTACCGCCCATTTCTGCGATTAGACGCTTCATCCAAACTTGACCTGGGTTCACTTTTGAAGAACGTTCGAAAATACGAAGACCAACATCACGAGAACCTGTGAAGCTAATGAAACGAGTGTCTTTATGGTCAACTAAGTAGTCGCCAACTTCTGCGCCGCTTCCTGGAACAAAGTTTAGGACGCCTTTAGGAAGACCTGCTTCTTCCATCACTTCTACGAATTTAGCTGCAACAATTGGAGTTGTTGAAGCTGGTTTTAAAAGAACAGTGTTACCAGCAACAATCGCTGCAACCGTTGTACCTGCCATGATTGCTAATGGGAAATTCCATGGTGAAATGATGATACCAACACCAAGTGGAATATAATTGTATCGGTTAAATTCATTCGGACGGCTGTTTACTGGAACGCCATCTTTAATCGCCAGCATTTGGCGGCCATAGTATTCAAGGAAGTCAATTGCTTCTGCAGTATCTGCATCTGCTTCTTTCCATGGTTTACCTGCTTCTTTTGTTAAAAGTGCAGAAAATTCATGCTTGCGGCGGCGAATGATTGTCGCTGCTTTGAATAATACATCAGCACGGAATTCTGGCTTCACTTTTTTCCAAGTTTTGAATGCTTCAACCGCAGCTTGCATTGCTTTTTCAGCAAGCTCTTGGTTCGCTTTTGAGACGCTGCCAATTACTTCTTCTTTGTTCGCTGGATTATAGGAAACGATTTTATCTTCTGTTGTGATTTTTTCTCCGCCGATTACAAGTGGATAAACTTGCCCTAAGTAACTTTCAACGGTTTTTAATCCGCTAAGAAAGCCCTGGCGGTTCTCTTCAATCGTAAAATCAGTAAATGGCTCATGTTTGTAAGGTTGTACCATATTCCTAGACCTCCTATGTATTTAAACGTTTTCACTCCATTGTTCATTCTAACAGTTTCTATTGTTTGTATCAACGGAAAGGGGCTTGGACTTTTTTTCCACATAAAGAAAACTTGGCTAGCGCCAAGCCGTTAGGCGCAGGCGATTGCCTAGTTGCCCTTTTACTTAATTCCAAAAAATTTTAACCGTCGAAATATCTTCAATTCTAAAATTTATTACTTTCTTAACATACAAAAAAAGACCTAGCTTCATGCTAGGCCCTCGGTTTAATAAATATGAACAAACGGTTCGGTTTCGTTTGCTTTGCGGACGATTAAGGCTTCGGGTCCGTCAACGGAGGTGACACTGACCGAAACGGAGATATACTTTGGAAAGTGTTCCAAAACAAGACCCGTGACATATTGGGTAAAGCCAATCGCTTCGGTTTTTCCATAGAATTGGATTGGAATCGTAATATCTAATTCTTGAAATTGGTCGCCAATATAGAAAGCTTGGCCGATGACCCCGTTAAAGTTTGGAAAATACTCTTCCACGTCCTGCTTAAAGTTTAAGAAGGCCGTTACATCATCACGATGTGCTTCTTGAGCATCGGTTGATGGGAATAAGAAGTATTTCTCATTTACCGGTTCCCAGTTACCAATCGTTGTGCTACCTTTGTCGACATTGGTGTAGGTGAAGAAGGTGCCAGGCACAACGGATGTTCGGCTTTGCTGCTTAAACAAGGCAATCGTTATCGGGACATCCTTCAGCCCCTTCATGTTGCGGAGACGGGTCAGGACCTCTTGGGCTATCTTTTTCCCTTCTGCTTCCATTTCAGCCGCAGATATTTCTTTTTCAAAATAAGGTTCTCCAACGGCAGTTCGGTAATAATGCACGGAATTTAGTGCTAGGCCAATGACGACTCCGCCTAATTTAACCGTGTCATTTTCACCCTTCACCAAATAGTTATGCTCTAAAATATGGGCTAAATAAATCGGGCTATTTTTATTGCCTTCCTGAAAATCTGCGTTATCCTCCATCAACGGATTGAGGCCGATATTTTCAGTATCCTTTAAACCTTCTGCCTCTAATTGTGCCGGAGTAAATTTACGGTTTAACCATAGTCTGACCGTATTTTTCTTTAACTCCTGACCTTCTTTGAAATAGTAGGTTTTCGGGTCAAATTGATGCTGGGCAATACGCATCAGTCCTGTTTCGAATTCATTAATATCATAACGAGTATTAATATTGCTAACAGTTAATCCACGAGCTTCCCCAGGTTCAAATGGCAATACCGTACGATAGTAATTATCTGATATATTGTACTTCGGAATAATCGCTTTCTCATCCGTTTTTTCTTTCGTTTGAACAGTGCTATCCTGCTTTTGAAAGTTTGGTGCACATCCACTGAGCAAAATGGCAAGGGAGAGAGCGAGCAATGAGAGCTTTCTCACGTCGATAACACCTCTTATTTATTTAATTCTGCCAAGAGCTTCTCCTCGTCCCATACTTCGATCCCCAGCTCTTGGGCTTTCGTTAATTTCGAACCAGCATCCTCACCAGCAATCACTAGGTGTGTTTTTTTACTGACACTGCCTGATACATTCCCACCAAGTGCTTCGATCTTTTCCTTGGCTTCATTTCTTGAGAGCACCTCTAATTTTCCTGTTAAAACAACCGTTTTTCCAGCAAAGATACTGTCAGAATCCTCCACCGATACAGGTTTAGGACCCTTATACTCCATATTTACACCGGCTGCAGCCAATTCCTTCATCAGCTCGTTTGCTTCTTCCTGTTCAAAAAAGGCGACAATTGAATCGGCCATTTTATCGCCAATTTCGTTGATGGCGATCAAGTCCTCTTTCGAAGCGGCAGCTAGTTTGTCCATCGTATCGAACTGCTGTGCTAACGTTTTGGCTGCCTTAGCACCGACATGGCGAATGCCAAGACCAAACAGCAATTTTTCTAAGGAATTGCCCTTTGAAACTTCGATTGCCTTTAATAGATTGGCTACGGATTTCTCTCCCATTCTTTCTAACGCTAAAAGCTGCTCACGAGTGAGCTTATAAATATCAGCGACATCAATGATTAATTTCTCGGCAAACAGCTGGCTGATGACCCTTTCACCCAGACCGTCAATATTCATGGCATTACGAGAAACAAAATGAATCAGTCCTTCGCGAATTTGCGCCGGGCATTTTGGATTAATACAGCGCAATGCCACTTCACCCTCGAATCGGACAAGCTCACTTTCACATTCTGGACAATGGGTTGGCATCTGGAAGTCTACTTCTTGACCAGTTCGTTGTTCAGCCAGCACATTTACAACCTCAGGAATGATATCTCCAGCCTTTTTCACAACCACTTGATCGCCGATTTTAATATCTTTTTCACGAATTAAATCTTCATTATGCAGAGATGCACGCTGCACCGTTGTTCCTGCAACTTTCACAGGCTTCAGAATTGCGGTTGGGGTTACGACACCCGTTCTCCCAACACTTAACTCAATATCGATTAATGTTGTCACGACTTCCTCGGCAGGGAACTTGTAGGCAATGGCCCAGCGTGGGCTTTTTGCTGTTGTCCCAAGCTGATTTTGGTGTTCATAGGAGTCCACTTTTATAACGATTCCATCAATCTCATAGGGAAGATTCGGGCGTTTATCCACCCAGCTGTTCACAAATACAATGACATCGTCAATCGTGGCACACTTACGCCGTTCTTTATTGGTTTTAAAACCAAGCTGATCTAAGTAGTCTAAGCCTTCACTATGGGAGGTAACTCCAAGCTCTCCAGCATTGCCAATTCCATATAAATAGACATCGAGATTTCGAGAAGCGGCAATCTTCGGATCCAATTGCCTTAGTGAACCAGCTGCAGCATTTCTCGGGTTGGCCGCTAAATCTTCACCGCGTTCTTCCTTGAGTTTGTTTAATGCTTCAAAAGAACGCTTAGACATAAACGCTTCACCGCGCACCTCGAGGGTCACATTCTCTCTTAGGCGGAGTGGGATCGATTTAATGGTTTTTATATTAGCTGTAATATCTTCACCGATCGTGCCGTCCCCTCGTGTCGCTCCTTGGATAAACAAGCCATCTTCATAGCGTAGTGACACCGCAAGTCCATCAATTTTCAATTCACATACATAGGAAAATTCATCGCCAACCGCCTGGCGGATTCGCCGATCAAAATCTTTTAAGTCCTGTTCATTGAAAGCATTGCCCAAGCTTAACATCGGAGTTCGGTGCTCTACTTTTTCAAATACATCAAGCACTTTACCGCCAATACGCTCAGAAGGTGAATCTGGCGTTTTTAACTCTGGAAACTGTTCCTCCAAAGTCAATAATTCCTGCATCAACCTGTCATATTCAGCATCTGGAACTGAGGGTTGATCTAGTACGTAATATTCATAGCCATATTGATTTAATAAGGTTGTGATTTCACTAACTTTGGTTTTTGCGGTTTGAAGGTCCATTGATCCAGCCCTTTCCTGTCATTCTAAAAATATAGGCCCTGTTATCATTAAATGTTGACTTCATTGTATTAGAAAATAAAAGGAGAAATTCCGTTTAAATCGGGAGATACTTATAAATCCCTAAAAATAAGGGGAGTTTTTCCGGCTAGTTTGTCTAAATCTTTGAATTTTATCTTATTTAGAGCAGTTAACCGGAATATCTCCGCTTATATCTGGCTTTTAGCCTCAAAAATATATATTAACCGGAAATTCTCCGCTTAACCTATTCTTTAAACTTTTTTAATCGGAGCAAATTTGGCGAGCAGGCGTTTAATTCCGGTTGGGCTTGGGAAAGCGATGTCTAACTCCGTTCCTTCGCCTTGTCCCTTAACACTCACAACGGTACCAATGCCCCATTTTCCATGTTCCGCTTTATCGCCGACCTTCCAGCCAAGTTCGTCACCGCCAGTTGAGGCAGCAGTTGGACGCATCACGATTTTTCTTGCTGCTGGAGTACCAAAAGATCCTCCAGATGAACCACCAAAACTGCTTCCAGAGCGGCTATTTGAAGATCCTCTTGAGCCAAACGGAGTATTCATTCGTTTTTCCGTTTCTACTCCTTCTATTAACTCTTCCGGAATTTCCTTAATGAAACGGGATGGCATGTTCATGCTGGTGCGCCCAAATAACGTTCTCATTTGTGCGTTCGTTAGGAACAGTGTTTGTTCCGCACGCGTAATTCCCACATAAGCTAAGCGGCGTTCCTCTTCCATTTCGACTTCTTCCATCAGTGAGCGGCTGTGAGGGAATACTCCTTCTTCCATTCCGATTAAGAAAACAACCGGGAATTCCAGCCCTTTTGCCGAGTGCAAAGTCATTAAAGTAACCGTGTCTGCCTTTTCACCATCATCATCCAATGCATCAATATCGGCAACAAGGGCCAAATCTGTTAAAAAGGCTACTAGGCTCTTATCTTCATTGGTTTCTTCGAAGTTTTTCGTAACGGATAATAATTCGTTTAAGTTTTCCAGACGGCTTTCAGATTCAATGGATTTCTCCGCCTTTAACATTTCGCGATAACCTGACTTATCAAGAATTTCTTCTACCAGTTCGGTCACCGAAAGAAATTCCTGCTGCTGGGTGTAATTCCGGATTAAGTCCCTAAATTCCCTAGCGGTCTTAGTGATTTTTGGACTTAAACCTAGTAATTCCACAGAGTCCAATGCTTGATAGATGGATATTCCATGCATGGCTGCAAAATTAGCCATTTTATCGACCGAGCTTGAACCAATCCCTCGTTTCGGCACATTGATAATCCGCTGTAAGCTAATATCATCATCTGGATTGGAAATTAACCGCAAATAAGCAAGCATGTCTTTAATTTCTTTTCTGTCATAGAACTTGGTTCCGCCGACAATGCTATAGCCAATCGTTGATTTTAGTAAAACTTCCTCCATCACACGCGACTGGGCATTGGTACGATAAAGAATCGCAATATCGGATAGCTTGTATTTGCCATCACGGGTTAATTCTTTTATTTTTCCAGTTACAAATTGCGCTTCTCCCTGCTCACTATCTGCACGATAATAGACGAGTTTGTTCCCTTCAGGGTTTTCTGTCCACAGATTCTTTGCCTTACGGTTCATATTGTTTTCAATCACCTTATTGGCAGCAAGGAGAATCTTTTTAGTCGAACGATAGTTTTGTTCAAGGAGAATTACGGTTGCATTCGGATAATCTTTTTCAAATGAAAGGATGTTAGCAATATCCGCACCACGCCAGCGATAAATCGACTGGTCGGAGTCCCCAACAACACATAGATTTTTAAAGCGGTTTGCTAACAGCTTGACTAACATATACTGAGCTCGGTTTGTATCCTGATACTCATCAACATGAATGTATTGGAATTTCCGTTGGTAATATTCGAGTACTTCCGGCATGCGTTGAAACAATTGAATCGTCATCATGATCAAATCATCAAAATCGAGCGCTTGATTTTTCCGCAGCTGTTTCTGATATTCCTTGTAAACCTCACTGACTTTCTGCTCAAAATAACCGCCAGAGCCAGCCGTTTTGTCATACTCTTCTGGATCAATCAGTTCATTTTTCGCTGAGCTGATTGATCCTAAAATCGCCCGAGGATCAAACTTTTTCGGATCAATATTTTTTTCCTTTAAAATTCGCTTAATGACGGATTGCTGATCACCGCTATCGAGAATCGTAAAATTACGGTTGTAGCCTAAACGATCAATGTCTCTGCGCAGTATTCTTACGCACATCGAGTGGAAGGTTGAGATCCAAATTTCTTCGGCTGCACCGCCCATCATTTTTCCGATTCGATCCTTCATTTCCCGAGCGGCCTTATTTGTAAAGGTAATCGCTAAAATATTGTAGGGATTGACGCGTTTTTCTACGATTAAGTAGGCAATCCGATGTGTTAACACTCTTGTTTTCCCACTACCGGCACCGGCCATCAGTAATAGCGGTCCGTCTGTTGCCTTTACAGCACTTTGCTGCTCTGGGTTTAAGCCATTTAAAAGCTTATCTGATAAGTATTGCAATTCCTTCACCACCATACCAAACGTTTGTTCTTATTTTAACTCTATTTTGCGTTTCTCGCAAATTCTACCGAACACTTTTTACGGTTGCTAATGCTTGTTCAAAATTTTCATAAATGACGTTGCCTACGACAATGACATCTGCATGCTCGGCCATTTCCGTTGCTTGCTCTTCGGTCGCGATACCGCCGCCATAAAATAGGACTGTTTTTTCAAGTGTCCTTTTCACTTCGGCGACCAATTCTGGATCCCCGTATTTGCCGCTGTATTCTAAGTAAAAGATCGGCAGCTGGAACATTTTTTCCGCCATCATCGCATAGGCCTTTGCATCATCAATGGATTTGTCTGCATCGGCGGATGTCAGTTTCGCCGCTTTGCAATCCCCATTCAATATGCAGTAGCCTTCCATTACAATTTCTTCCCAATCCATGATTTCCCCAAATTCCTTCACTGCTTGATGATGAATTCCAGTAATCCAATTTGGATCGTTACTGTTTAAAATCGTTGGGATAAAATAGAGGTCAAAGCCAGGGGTTACCGTCTCAATACTGGAGACTTCTAAAACACAAGGAACAGTGTAACGGCGGATTCGAGCCATTAAATCGAGGACATTTTCAAGGGTTACCCCGTCTGTCCCGCCAACAATGACCGCATCTGTTCCAGATTCACATATTTTCTCTAATCTATCATCTGTTATCTCTTTATTTGGGTCGAGTTTGAACACATGGCGCCACTCGCGAAAATCGTACATCCCAAAGTCCTCCCATTCATGTTTCCATTACACCATTATAGCACTAGCTGAAATGATTAAAAAAGAAAACACTAATACTAATTATAACCAAAATGGAAATGTGGGAGCGGGGTGAGTTGAAAGTGGGTTTTTGGGGGGTCTAGACGTGTTTTTTGCTGCTATCCGAGAGTTTTTCGTGCCATCCGCAAGTATTCTCCGCCATCCGCAAGTATTTCGCGCCATCCGCAAGTATTTTCCGCCATCCGCAAGTATTCTCCGCCATCCGCAAGTATTTCGCGCCATCCGCAAGTATTTTCCGCTATCCGCTTGTATTCTCCGCCATCCGCAAGTATTTCGCGCCATCCGCAAGTATTTTCCGCTATCCGCTTGTATTCTCCGCCATCCGCAAGTATTTTCCGCCATCCGCAAGTATTTTCCGCCATCCGCAAGTATTTTCCGCCATCCGCAAGTATTTCGCGCTATCCGCAAGTATTTTCCGCCATCCGCAAGTATTCTCCGCCATCCGCAAGTATTCTCCGCCATCCGCAAGTATTCTCCGCCATCCGCAAGTATTTTCCGCCATCCGCAAGTATTTTCCGCCATCCGCAAGTATTTTCCGCCATCCGCAAGTATTTTCCGCCATCCGCAACTATTCTCCGCCATCCGCAAGTATTTCGCGCCACAAGCCACCAGCCCTTAGACAAACAAAAAACCGAAGAAGTTATTCTTCGGCCGATTTCGTATTCTCTTCTTTTACCCGCTCAAGTACCATTTCATAGGTGTCGTTTCCGAAATTCAAGCAGCGTTTTACTCGAGAAATTGTTGCTGTACTTGCTCCTGTTTCCGTCTCGATTTTGTGATAAGTATTTCCTTCACGGAGCATTCTTGCAACCTCAAGGCGTTGAGCCAATGATTGAATTTCGTTAATTGTGCACAAATCATCAAAAAAGCGGTAGCATTCTTCAAGATCTTTTAAGGAGAGGACCGATTGAAATAATTGATCGAGTTCCTTCCCGCGCAGTTTATTAATTTGCATCTCCACTTTACCCCTTTAATCGATTAAAGTTCTATTACCCATTAAATGTAACACTTGATTGCATTCCCGGTTTAGTTGGAACAACATTTACCCATGTCTTACCTGGAACAAAAGGAACCACAACCCCATCTTTCACAGGAACGATCCGGCCGTTGTCATTTTTCCATTGTACTTCCATGACTTTGCCCTTTTGGACTAGATACGCTCTGCCACCAGATTCAAGATCGATATTCTTATGACCTACTTCATCCTCAATGGCGTGGTTTGTTTCTACAATAAATAGGTTATCAAGTAAAACTGGTTCTTTTGTGTCATAATCGACGGTCTGCTCGCCGCCGCTAGAAAAGCGCTTATACTTACCAACAGAAGCATCGTACTCATAAGTAGAATTAGAAATTCCACCATTTGAATAAGTAATATTGACGGTCGTTGCATCCTCTCCTGTAATGTTTTTACTTTCTTCCTCTGTTAAAAAAGTAAAAGCAGGAGGGGTTTGATCCATCATGTAACTGTTTTCCACTGCTCCTTTTACGATATTTTCATACGTAATATAGGAATTGTGTGGCGCGCTTCTGAAAGTAGCCCGCTTAAAAAGAGTACCATCATAAACCATGCCATTTAGGTTATCAATTTCCCCACGCTCTAGCATTTTCTGAGCCTCAGCACTATACCCGTGTGCAATATAGAGTGCGTCTAAACCTTTGGCTAGTTCCACATAATAGTCCCTTGCACTCCTTACCGGACCAATATTATCTGGCTTTTCGCTTTGAAAAACGGCAAGAAAACGAGTAATATCCCCTTCTGCAAGAAGCTCATAAACAATATCCGCTTTATGCAACCCAGATTGAGGTCTAGCTTTCGGATGATTATTAATCATGACTGCAACCGCTCTGCCATCTGTTTCAATTTCTGAAGCAACGCCGGTTAAAGGAAAATTATATGGTGTTTCATTCTGTTCTTCTGGTTGTACTACCTCTTCTACTTCTTTTTCTGGCTTCTTAGTCCCGCTTGCCTTTTCTTTTTCGCTGCAGCCGGAAAGTAGTAATAAAGCCGCTGTTGCGATAACAGCCCATTTTTTCATTATGATAAACACTCCAATCTGCTCTAAGGTGAGTTCTCGGTGTTCTGCTGCGGGCACTTACGACCATGGGTCTAGGTGCCCACATTTTTACTTTTACATTTTAACGCATTATCGACGGAAAGAACACAGTTTTATTCATAACATCGTACATCCCCTGCTGCGTAATCCGAATATACGGCAGATGTGTAGATGAAAAGAACAATAAGCTGTAGACTGGGTCTGAGAAGGAATAGCCGCGCTCACGCAATTCCTTTAGTAACACTTTCTCTTCCTTGATCAATTCCTCAACCGGCAGTTCAGACATAATTCCGTTTAATTTAAGCGGAACCTCACAAACTACTTTCTCTTCCTCGACCAGGACAATTCCACCGCCGAGCTCCTTCACTCGTTCAAAAGCAGCCAGCATATCCTGTTTATTTTTCCCAATTAAGATAATATCCCCCGTATTCGAAAAAGAACTCGCAAGGGCTGACACTCTTGATGCAAAGCCCTTTAACAAGGTATTAATCCGCCATTTTCCGTCGCGGTCAATTAACATGAAGAAGCTTTCATCATGGTCGAAAGGCAGTTCATCTCCGGAGGCATCGATGGCGATCGAATATGGTTTGGTGATGACTGAATTTTCCATTTTAATCCCAAATGGCATAGAGAATTGCAAATCATCCATTGTTAATTCCCAATTGAGTTCCATCGGTTTAAGACCGTACTCCGTCCACTCAATCGAACTATACGCCTCTTCCACCACTTCGCCATTACGCTTCACCCATTTTCCTTTTGCCAAAACGGAATGCGGTGTCGGATTTTCGATATTCGATAAAAAGTTAATATTCGCGACCCTTCCAGTTGCAATATTACCATGGAGATGGTCGATATTATAATAACGGGCAATATTGACGGTTGCCATATTATAAGCATCAATCACGGGAACGCCTTTTTCAATGGCAATCCGAATCGTTAGGTCATTGATTCCCTGTTCATAAAAAGAAGAGGATGACCCATCTGTATTCATCATTAAGCGGTCATATGCCTCAATACCGAGACGTTTCATCTCATCCAGTAAATTAGGTAAGTCCGGACGTATCGACGAATGTCGTAAGGAAACCATATATCCCTGCATTAAGCGGTTATAAATCTCCTCACCATTGATCGCTTCATGATCGCTGTCGGCGCCAAGCAGCGTCATTTTTGCTAATGTTTTCTCCGAAGCACCTGGAAAATGACCTTCAATCTTTTTCCGCATCCGCTTTGCTTCTTGAATCCAATGAAGCATCATATCATCGCCGTCTAATAACTTCGGCCAGCCTGTTAGTTCCCCACCTTGAAGGACAGCATCATGCTCCAACCACGCTTTAATATTACTATGTGAAAAAACATCAACTTCATTTAAAATTTCTGTTTGCGGGTCAAAACGGCACCACCAATACATCGTTGAAGGAATCGATCGCAAATCCTTCAGTAAGGAAAACGCTTCCTTTTTGCTCAAATTCATAATCAATGACATGTTGTCATTGATTAATGTCGTGGTTCCGAACTGGGATGCATAGGCAGCTAATGTATGGGGATTATATAACTGAAACGGATGGGCATGCGGTTCAATATAGCCCGGTACAAGAATTTCATTGGTACAATCAATGATTTCACAGTTTCCATCCAATTTCGGCGGCATTTGATTTCCGACATAGACAATCCGGTCTTCGTAAACCCAAATATTTGCTCTTAGCCACTGGCGAAATGTCTGATTTAAATACAAAGCATTTTTCAATAAAATGGTTGGTGAAGTTTTTCCATCTAAAACGGATACATGCGTGCGTAAATGTTTATTTTTCCAACGATAACGTTGTTCGAGCATCCGAATACCCCTCCCTCTCTGAGATGTTATTTATCTATTAAAATACTGTTTTATCAATAAAGAAAGCCCTTACAAAATCAATTTACTCTATACTAACATATTTTACTCTTTAAGGCACTAAAGAAATGGTGAATAGTGTAAAAATATTGTGAAGGAGGTAACAAAATGCAAATTACGAAAAATATCGGGATTATCAATGCGCTAATTAGGATTACTTTTGGTCTTACAATTCTTGCCTGGAGCACAGCAAAAATGGTTAAGTTCCCATGGAGAGACTCCTATTTATTTGTTGCATTATGTGGTGCGATGAAGGTCGCCGAGGGGATTGTCCGCTTCTGCCCGGTAACGGCTCTATTTGAAAATTACCAGAATGGGATGCAAATCCAGCAGACAAGCACTTCTTCCGATGTCGCAGAGACTGTTCCAAACATTGATGTTGATCAGGTCCTGCCCTATAACCCATCTTAAAAAGAAAATGGGCTGACCGCCGATGGTCAGCCCTTTAAAGAAAGGTGATAACATTATGTTTTGGGAATATCTATTAGATATGTCATTTGTGCTAATTGCTCTTATTGGCGGGATTGTGGCACTTCTGTATGTTTATATCCGCCGCTATAACAAAAGACGTGCCCGATAACCTAGGATGGTTCTTGTTTCCTTACTCTTCTACCGGTAGCACCTGTCCATTTCCTGCTTTTAGGTCGAAATAAGCTTTAAACACCTCATTGGCTATTTCCAAATTAACATGGGTTTGATCGGTAGTTGACCACGGGACAACAACGGAAACAGCGACTTCAGGATTGTCATAGGGCGCGTAGCCGACAAACGTAACATTCCAGGTCATCGGGTGGACAGGTAATGGGCCGTCATATAATGCTTGTGCGGTTCCTGTTTTTCCGGCAATCTTGTATTGCTTATTAGTGATATACGTATATCCGGTTCCTTGCGGATCATTTACTACTTGTTTAAAGCCCTCTTGAACATGCTTAATCCATTCATCCTTCATATTCACTTTGTTTAATATTGTCGGAGTGATTTCTTTCATCACAGGTCCGAGCTCCTCTGGCTCAATACTCGGATCGCGGATTTCTTTTACTAAATGCGGTTGAATGCGATAACCACCATTTGCAATCGTCGAGACATATTGCAGAAGCTGCAAAGGTGTATAAGTGTCATACTGACCGATTGCATAGTCCAATACTTTACCTGCGTCCGTTGGAATTTGGCCCCCGCCATATCCTGTTTGCTCTCCAGGCAAGTCGATTCCGGTCTTTACCCCTAAACCGAACTGAGCAAAATGATTTCTGAAAGTATTAATCGCCTTCACTTTATCAATACTCAATGGACCATTAGGCACATATCTGTCCTGTCCGCCAATTTTCATGGCCACTAAGAACATATAGACGTTCGAGGATCTCTTTAAGGCATATAAATCATTAATACTACCAAAGCCAGACTGGTTCCAAGACTTTTTCACCTGTGTTCCTTTAAACTTCAGCGGCTGGTCATATAATTTTGAATAAGGCGAAATGACCCCTGTTTGATATCCAGTTAAGACGGTCGCACCCTTGACAACAGAACCCATTGAATACGATGTCGTCATATTTCCTAGCGCAAAGTCAACAACCTCGGATCCATTATTGATATACTGCTTCCCAGCCATTGCCAACATTTCGCCAGTTTTCGGATTCATCACCGAAACAAGCGCTCGATCCATATAAGGCTGGCCTACTTTCGCAACCTTGAGTTTATCTTGAATGATGGCTTCCACCATTTGCTGAAACTCAATATCGATTGATAATACTAAGTCCTTTCCGCTCTTGCCTTCATTGATGACATTCGTTTCTAATACGTTGCCAGCTTTATCCGTCACTTTCTTGACGATCTCTTTCTGTCCCTGCAGCACATCTTCATACTGCCACTCAAGATAACTCTTGCCAACACGATCGTTTCGGCTGTATCCTCTCGCTAAAAAGTAATCAAGCGTATCTCCTGGCAATCCTTCTTTCGAACTAGTCACTTTTCCTAGGACGGAACCTAACGTGGCTACCCCTTCACCATTAATATATTCGTGCGATCGGTCCCAATCTGTAGTGGTATCAACACCTGGCAATGATTCAAGGTTTTCACTAACAATCGCAAATTCCTCTTCGGTAACATTTTTATTCTTAATGATTTGTGGCGTTAAATCGGTGCCGCTAGCCATTTCGCGGAAAATAGCGAGAACTTCTAACTCTTTTGTTGAAAAAGAATTCAGCTCCGCCTCGGTAATTCTTTCCCTCGTTAATTTATAAATTTCCTGATCATATTCTTTCTGTTCCAGCTCTTTTTTCTCCAGCTGTTTTTTATCCGCTTTGGTCACTTTTTTCTTAGCCTCATTCGGATGTTTTAATATCCAGAAGTCCTGACGGTCCCGCTTAGTAATCGACTTAAAATCTTCTTCCGTATCTTTACTAATCAACGCCGCTAATTTTGCGGCAATTTCTAGCATCTCATCTTGCTTGACCTTATTTTCCCGCGTATATGTAATCGCCTTTAACGGGGTATTGCCTACGACTAACTTACTGTTCGTATCATAGATTCTCCCACGTGGCACGGATAGGTTAATGGGAACAATTTCATTTTGCTCTAATTCACGTTGATAGCTTTCTCCGTAGACAATCTGTAAAACTCCTAATCTAAGAATGAGTATGGAAAATAATACAAAGACAATGATAAATAAGATATTTACTCTAAAAGAAACAACTTTCTTTTTATCTTTCTTAACTTGGTTCAATCGAAATGCACCTCTTACTCTATTAAGCTAGCTCTTTTACTAACTTTTGGAAGTCACCCTGACAAGTATATCTCATGTTTTCCATTCTGTTAATCTCTGATTAACAGTTTTAGGAAATTTACAATACTTGAGATTGAAAAAAAACAGGCTGACCAGTGGCCAGCCTTGAAAAATGATTGAAATAGTAGAATAGTTTTATGAAAAAACGCGCCCGATAGCCTTGAAGCCAATATCCTTACGATAAAAAACGCCGTCACACTGAAGTTTTTGCAGTTCAGTATACACTTTGTCTTGCGCTTCTTTTAAGTTATCTGCCTTTGCCCCAACTAGGAGAACTCTGCCTCCAGCGGTAATAAAATCACCAGATTCGTTTTTCTTTGTTCCTGCATGGAAGGTATACACCGCTTCTGAGAAGTCGGATAATCCTTTGAGGACCGCACCTTGTTCATAACTTTCTGGATAGCCTTTTGCCGCGACAACAACCCCTACCATCGGTTGATCATCCCATTCTAGTTCGGGCACGCGGCCCGCTAAAAGTTCTAAAACAACAGCAACTAAATCAGATTTCAATCTCGGTAAAATCACTTGTGTTTCCGGATCACCAAAGCGAGCATTGAATTCAATGACTTTCGGACCTTCAGCCGTTTCGATTAACCCAGCATAAAGAATTCCGCAAAAGCTCCTATCTTCCTGGACCATAGCTTTTGCAGCCGGCTTAAGCACTGTTTCAATCGCTGTTTCAATAGTTTTCTTACGAATATGAGGGACAGGAGAGTAAGCTCCCATTCCGCCAGTATTTGGCCCTTTGTCACCATCAAAAGCACGTTTATGATCCTGGGCGATTTCAAGCGGGATAACTGTTTCCCCATTGACAAAAGCCATCAGTGAAAACTCTTCACCACTTAAAAACTCTTCGATCACTACGCGAGCAGAAGCCACACCAAATTTCTGACCAACCAGCATTTCTTCTAAACTTTGAAGTGCCTCTTCTTTTGTAAGAGCAACGGTAACACCTTTTCCTGCTGCTAAGCCATCCGCTTTAATGACAATTGGTGCACCCTTTTCTTCAATATATTGGCGTGCTTCCTCAATCGTTGTAAATACGGCATACTCAGCCGTAGGAATCTGATATTTTTCCATAAGGTCCTTTGCAAATGATTTGCTGCCTTCAATTTCTGCTGCGCGTTGACGTGGACCAAAAACAGCTAATCCCGCCTTTTCAAATTGATCGGCTAAACCAGCTAGCAGCGGAACTTCCGGGCCAATGATGGTCAAACCTACATTATTTTCTTTTGCGAACTGGATTAACCCCGCATGATCACTTTCCACATTCGGAACCAGTTCGGCGAAATCCGTCATTCCCGCGTTTCCAGGAGCAACAAAAACCTTTTCCACAAGCGGACTTTCACTCACTTTACGGCAAAGAGCATGTTCTCTTCCGCCGCGCCCAATGATTAGAACATTCATCCTTTTCACCTCTTATAGAAATTTAACATCAGGAATATTACAAAATTCCAACCAGGTTTGTTGGAATCCATATTTATATAAGCGACCCAGGTTTCTCTCCCAATCGTATTTTGGAATCAAATCGCACCCATTGGCGACCGCATTCTCTTTCCAAACCGTATTTCGGGTTCCAATCGCACCCATTGGCGACCGCATTTCCTTATCCAACCGTGTTTAGGGTTCCAATCAAACCTATTGGCGACCGCGATTCGTCATTTTTAACGTACTCGGTCGCCAATAGCCCTCTTAGAATTCAAGTTTAGTGTTTAAAATGTCTAACTCCGGTAAATACCATAGCAATGCCGTATTCATCGGCTTTTTTGATTGAATCCTCATCGCGGATGGAGCCGCCTGGTTGAATAATCGCGGTAATTCCTGCTTTTGCTGCCGCTTCTACGGTATCATCCATTGGGAAAAACGCATCAGAAGCGAGCGCTGCACCTTCAGCTTTAGCACCAGCTTGTTTTAGGGCGATCTCTGCTGCACCTACTCTGTTCATTTGTCCGGCACCAATGCCAATCGTCATATCTTCATTCGTAAGAACAATTGCGTTTGATTTCACATGCTTAACCACTTTCCAGCCGAGCTTTAATGCTGCCCACTCTTGCTCTGTTGGCTGTCTTTTTGTTGGAACTGTTACTGTTGCATCTTCCAATGTGAAACGGTCCTGTTCTTGAACCAGCAATCCGCCTTCGATCGTTACCATTTTCAATTCTGCTTTATTCTCATCCGCAAATGGAATCGTTAATAATCGTAGATTCTTTTTCTTTGTTAAAATCGATAAAGCTTCCGCTGAGAAAGAAGGAGCAATGATAATTTCTAAGAAAATTTCATGTAATTTACCAGCTGTCTCCGCATCTACTTCACGGTTGAAAGCAATGATTCCGCCAAAAATCGAAACCGGGTCTGCCGCAAATGCCTTTTCAAATGCTTCAAAAACTGAACTGCCAGTACCCACTCCGCAAGGATTCATATGTTTTACTGCAACGGCTGCCGGTTCGCTAAATTCCTTTACAATCTGCAACGCAGCATCCGCATCATTGATATTATTATAAGAAAGCTCTTTGCCATGAAGCTGTTCGGCTTTAGCAATCGAGAAAGTAGAACCAAGTGGTTTTTGATAAAAAGCCGCCTGCTGATGAGGGTTCTCACCGTAACGGAGCGTTTGCTTTAATTCATATGTAACCGTTAGTTTCTCAGGAGTTTCTTCCTGAGCAAGGACGGTCATATATTCCGCAATCAAAGCATCGTATGCCGCTGTGTGACGGAAAACTTTCGCCGCCAGCTTTCGGCGCGTTTCAAGCTTTGTCACACCCTCAGACTTTAACTCCTCGATCACTGTTTCATAATCCGCTGGGTCCACAACAACCGTTAAATATTGATGGTTTTTAGCAGAAGCACGTAGCATCGTCGGTCCGCCGATATCAATATTTTCAATCGCATCAGCTACGGTAACTTCTGGCTTCTCAATCGTTTGTTGGAATGGGTAGAGGTTTACACAAACCAGCTGAATCGGCTCAATCCCGTGTTCTGCAAGCTGCGCTTGATGCTGCACGTCGTCATGCTTTGCCAGTAAGCCACCATGAATCAATGGGTTGAGTGTTTTCACACGCCCCTCTAAAATTTCGGGAAACCCAGTTACATCACTGACGCCAAGCACAGGAATTCCTTGCTCTTGAAGCGTTTTTTTCGTACCACCTGTAGAAATAATCTCAAAACCAAGATCGACGAGTTGTTTTGCAAACTCGGTAATTCCATTTTTATCAGAAACACTTATAAGCGCGCGTTTAGTTGTCACTTGTTACTTCCCCTCTCATTAACAGCATTTGCAGGATGGATGGATACAGCTTATGTTCAATTCGCTGGATTTTTTGCTGGAGGCTTTCTCTTGTTTCTTTATTGCTAAGGCGAATCCGTTCCTGGACAATGATCGGTCCGGTGTCCATTCCTTCATCGACATAATGAATCGTCACGCCGCTCCACTTCGCTTTTGCCGCCAAGGCCTGGCCAATTGCGTCCTTACCTGGAAAAGCCGGTAGCAATGATGGATGAATGTTGATAATCCGCCCTTTATATTCACTAAGCAATGTTGGTCCGATTAAACGCATATAGCCGGCGAGGACAATTAATTCAACGCCAGCCTCTTTTAATCTCACCAAAATTTCTTTTTCAAATGCCTCTTTATTGAAAAAATCCTTAGGGTTAAAAACAAACGATGGTATTCTTGCCGAGTTAGCCCGCTCAATGGCATAAGCACCAGGTTTATCACAAACGAGGAGCGCTAAGTTTGCCTCAAGCTCCCCAGACTTCACAACATCGATGATCGCTTGAAAATTACTACCGCTTCCCGAAGCAAAGACAGCTACATTCTTCATCGGCGGCCACCAAAAGAAACGCCTTCCTTATCGGTGACGACACCAATTTCATAAGCTGTTTCGCCGCTTTCATTAAAATGTTGCAGCACCGCTTCCGCATCCTTCTTATCGACAGCGATAACCATTCCAATTCCCATATTAAAGATATTATACATCTCTTTATACTCGATTTGTCCAACCTCAGATATCAGTTTAAAGATCGCAGGAATCTCCCAGCTTCGCTCAACGATTTCGGCACCTAGCCCCTCAGGCAGCATTCTCGGGATATTTTCGATAAAACCGCCGCCAGTAATATGAGCCATTCCCCTTAAGTCGAATTTTTTCAAAGCTGATAAAATTGGTTTCACATAAATTTTCGTCGGTTTCAGCAATTCTTCCCCTAATGTGCACTCAAGGGCATCGACAAACTCGACTAATGACCAATTGTTAAATACCTTCCTTACAAGGGAATAACCGTTGCTGTGAATCCCGCTAGAGGCTAAACCAATCAGTACATCTCCAGTCTTAATCGATTCCCCTGTGATGATCTGGGATTTTTCACAAGCACCAACCGTAAACCCGGCAAGGTCATATTCATTATCACTATATAAACCCGGCATTTCTGCCGTTTCCCCGCCAATTAACGCACAGGCAGCCTGCTCACAGCCGTCGGCAACTCCTTTGACAATCGCTTCAATTTTTTCAGGATCTGCTTTTCCGCATGCAATATAATCGAGAAAATATAATGGCTCAGCACCTTGGACAACGATATCATTGACACACATTGCCACCGCATCAATCCCAATTGTATCGTGCTTATCCATCATGAAGGCAATCATCAGCTTTGTCCCGACCCCATCAGTTCCGGAGACAAGCACTGGCTCTTTTAAATTCAGGACAGACAGGTCAAACATTCCGCCAAATCCGCCCAAGCTGCTAAGAACGCCGGCTCTTGCTGTTTTTTGAACATGTTTCTTCATTCTTGTGACGGCTTCATAGCCTGCCTCGATATCAACACCCGCTTGCTTATAGGCATTTGCCAACTTCCTTACCCCCTTTGATAATAGTACTGTAATGTATCTGGATAAATTTCAGTCGGGTAATTCCCTGTAAAGCAGCCAAGGCAAAAACCTTCCGATCCCTCTGTATTCGCAATGGCTCTCAGCATTCCATCGGTACTTAAAAACGTTAACGAATCTGCCCCGATCGCTTGGCGAATTTCTTCCACTGACTTATCAGAAGCAATCAATTCTTCCTTAGACGATGTATCAATTCCATAAAAACATGGATTTTTGATCGGCGGAGAACTAATAACAACATGTACTTCAGTCGCTCCCGCTTCTTTTAAAAGCGTAACAATTCGACGGCTTGTCGTTCCACGAACGATCGAATCATCGACCATCACCACTCGTTTCCCCTCGACAACACCGCGAACGGCTGACAGCTTCATCTTTACCCCTTGCTCCCGTAATGTTTGTGAGGGCTGAATGAAGGTTCTTCCGACATACTTATTCTTGATTAATCCCATTTCATACGGAATACCAGACGCTTCAGCGTAACCGATCGCCGCCGAAATACTAGAATCAGGGACACCCGTTACCACATCCGCATCAATCGGCGCCTCTACCGCCAATCTTTTGCCCATGCTTTTACGAGCTGTATGAACATTGATTCCTTGAATATTGCTATCCGGTCTTGAAAAATAAACGTATTCCATCGTGCAAATCGCTTTGGTAGTGCTTAGTGAAAAGCGTTCGGAAGTCAGACCCTTTTCATTGATGATCAGTAATTCTCCCGGCATAATATCACGGATATACTCGGCACCGATGACATCAAAGGCACAGGTTTCAGAGGCGACCACATAAGCGTCCCCAAGGCAACCAAGTGATAACGGTCTTAAACCATGCGGATCAAGCGCCACCATCAATTCCGTTTCCGTCATAATCAGATAGGCATAAGCGCCTTTTAACATCGAAAGCGCATTTTTTACCGCATCATTTAACTTCTGGAAGCCGCTTCTGCGAATTAAATGAGCTAATACTTCGGTATCAGAGCTTGTTTGAAAAATACTTCCCTGTGCTTCAAGCTGATGCTTTAAATAATTGGCATTTACTAGATTTCCATTATGGGCAAGAGCAAGACTGCCAGTAGACGAATGGAATAATAACGGCTGGACGTTCTCGTAGCCTCCGCCCCCCGCAGTCGCATAACGGACATGGCCGACCGCAGCCGAACCTGTTAATTTTGCCATTTTATCTGCGGTGAAAATTTCTGAAACTAAACCTTCACCCTTCATGCCGGTTAACTTATTTCCATCAGATACAACGATTCCCGTACCTTCCTGGCCGCGGTGCTGTAAACTATGAAGACCGTAATAGGTTAATTGGGCGGCATCCGGGTGTCCCCAGACACCAAAAACGCCACACTCTTCATTTAATCCCTTGATTTCAGCAAGCATGGGATAGCTCCTTTCCAGGCATCCTTCAATTCTTGTACAGATGACTCTAGCACGGTTCCTTCTTCAGATAGAACTCGTAATGTTGCTGATCCATTTACTTCACCGATTAACGCAGAATTTGCTACGAAACTTTCAAACTCAGTTTGGTGCTCCTTTTTAACGGATACGAGAAAACGAGATTGTGTTTCACTGAATAAAGCAGTAACTGGGTTGCCGGCAATCTTGATGTCAGCACCAAGTTCTTCTTTGGTAAAAAGAGATTCGGTTACGGCTACCGCTAATCCACCTTCTGAAAGGTCATGGGCAGACTGAACCAGCCCGGCACGAATCGCAGCCAGTAATTGACTTTGTCTTTCTTTTTCGATGGAAAGATTTAATTCAGGTGCTTTCCCAAAAATCTTTCCGTTTTGCAGCTTTTGTAATTCACTGCCGCCAAACTCTGGTTTGGTTTCTCCGATTAAGTAAATAAGATCACCATTATTTTTAAAGTGCTGGGTGGTAATATGATCTAGATCTGTTACTAAGCCGACCATTCCGATAACCGGTGTCGGGTAAATCGCAGTTCCGCTTGTTTCGTTATATAAAGAGACGTTACCGCCAATGACTGGTGCTTCCAGAACACGGCATGCCTCACTGATTCCATCCGCTGATTTTTCAATTTGCCAGAACACTTCTGGCTTTTCTGGATTACCAAAGTTTAGGTTATCGGTAATCGCTAAAGGTTCTGCACCCGAGCAAACGATATTACGGGCTGCCTCTGCTACGGCAATCTTTCCGCCTACTTCAGGATCTAAATACACATAACGTGAATTACAATCTGTCGTCATCGCTAACGCCTTGCGGGTGCCGCGAATTCTGACAACAGAAGCGTCTGATCCTGGAGAAACCACTGTATTTGTCCGTACCATATAATCGTATTGATTATAAACCCATTCCTTGCTTGCCACTGTAGGCTGACTTAGAATTTGCTTCAATGTTTCTTTCAGATCTTCAACCTGTGGAACTTCCACTTCAAGTGCTTGGAATTCGCCATAATAAGCAGGTTCCTTTGAAGGTTTATGGTAAACCGGTGCATCCTCTGCTAACGCGTCTACCGGTACATCGGCAACAACTTCACCATGTTGCAGCAAGCGAAGTTTTTTATCATCGGTTACGACACCGATTGCCACTGCTTCAAGGTCGTATTTGGTGAAAAGATCTTTGATTTCCTGCTCTCTTCCCTTTTTAACGACAATCAACATCCGCTCCTGTGATTCGGAAAGCATCATTTCATAAGCAGTCATGCCAGTTTCACGCTGTGGAACGAGGTCGAGGTTCATTTCGATACCCATTCCAGCCTTGCTCGCCATTTCAGCGGAAGAACTTGTTAATCCTGCAGCACCCATATCTTGAATTCCAACAAGGGCATCGGATTGAATTAATTCAAGGCAAGCTTCTAATAGAAGTTTTTCCATGAATGGATCGCCCACTTGCACAGCTGGACGATTTTCATCCGACTGCTCCGTTAATTCCTCAGAAGCAAAGGTTGCTCCATGAATGCCATCACGACCTGTTTTCGCACCGACATACATCACGGTATTGCCGACACCCTGTGCCAGACCTTTTTTAATATCCTTGTGATCAATCAAACCAACACACATTGCATTAACGAGTGGGTTGCCTTCATAGCAAGCTTCGAATTGAATCTCGCCGCCAACAGTTGGAATCCCGATACAGTTTCCGTAGCCAGCGATTCCAGCCACAACTTCCTTGAATAAGTAACGTACACGTGCTGACTCATCTAGTTCACCGAAACGCAGAGAGTTTAATAGCGCAATAGGACGAGCCCCCATCGAAAAAATATCACGGATAATCCCGCCGACTCCGGTGGCCGCCCCTTGATAAGGCTCGATCGCGGATGGATGGTTATGGCTTTCGATTTTAAAAACAACCGCTTGGTTATCGCCGATATCAACAATCCCAGCACCTTCCCCCGGTCCTTGAAGAACGCGTTCACCAGTTATCGGGAATTTTTTTAAGACAGGTTTTGAGTTTTTATAACTGCAGTGCTCCGACCACATAACCGAGAACAACCCAGTTTCGGTATAGTTCGGTGTCCGGCCGAGGATGTTTTCAATCATCGCAAACTCATCATCGGACAAGCCCATTTGCTGATAAAGTTTTTCTGCCTTTACTTGATCTGGTCTTGGTTCATGCTTTAACAACATTTGCTTCCCTCCAGCTTTTTACGATTGATTGAAATAATTTCAGTCCGTCTGCTCCGCCCAATAGTTCATCAACAGCTCGCTCCGGATGCGGCATCATCCCGAGGACATTGCCTTTCTCATTCGTAATCCCAGCAATGTCAGCCAGGCTTCCATTTGGATTTTGTTCGTATGTGAACACGATTTGGTTATTCGCTTTTAATTTGGCTAATGTTTCTTCATCACAATAGTAGTTACCCTCGCCGTGCGCGACAGGAATGCTAATTGTTTGATTTTTTTCATAGGCTGAAGTAAACATGGTTTCGTTGTTTTCTATCTTTAAATTCACAGGCTTACAAATGAATGATAGACTTTCGTTTCGTCTCATTGCCCCTGGAAGTAAGCCTACTTCTAGTAAAATTTGAAATCCATTACAAACACCAAGGATTGGTTTTCCTGCTTCAGCCGCTTCGACAACCGCCTTCATGACCTTACTAAATCGAGCAATCGCGCCTGAACGCAGGTAATCACCGTAGGAAAAACCACCAGGAAGTAAGATTCCGTCAAATTCATCTAAGCTTTCTGTATCATGCCATACGTATTCAACCTGCTCCCCAAGTTCATCTTGGATGGCATGGAACATATCAATGTCGCAATTCGATCCCGGAAAGACGATGACCGCAAACTTCACTGAGGAACACACTCCTCTACTTCGTAGCGATAATCTTCGATGACTGGATTCGCTAACAGCTTTGTACAAATTTCGTTGATGACTTGGTCAAGATCACGATCTGATTTTTCGATCGTTAACTCCATATATTTACCGATGCGGACATCCGCCACTTCTGGATAGTTTAATGACTGCAGGGAGTGAGTAACGGCTTTCCCTTGTGGATCTAATACACTTTCTCTTAACGTCACATACACCTTTACTTTATACATGCTGTTTTCCTCCTAATCTGGTTAAAATCTGTTCGTAGGCTTCGGTTAAGCTTCCTAAGTCGCGCCTAAATACATCCTTATCGAGCTTTTCATTCGTTTTTTGATCCCATAATCTGCACGTATCAGGGGAAATTTCATCGGCAAGGAGAATCTTGCCTTCATGATCCTTACCAAACTCTAATTTGAAATCGATAAGGTTAATACCTAATTCGGTAAAAAAGCTTGATAAAACTGTATTAATTTCGAGCGCTTTTTGTTTTAAAATTTCGATTTCCTCTGGGCTCGCTGCATTCAGTTCCAGGATGTGATCAATAGTGAGGAGCGGATCTCCTAGGTCATCATTTTTTAAATAAAATTCTACGATTGGCTTTGATAATGGATTGCCTTCCTCAATTCCTAATCGCTTGGAAAAACTCCCGGCAGCAATATTGCGAACAACCACCTCTAGCGGAATAATCGTTACCCTTTTCACCAGCTGCTCTGTTTCAGATAGGCGCTTAATGAAATGTGACTCGATTCCTTTTTCTTGTAGCTTTAAAAATAGCAAACTAGTAATTTCATTATTAAGGCGGCCTTTTCCGGTTATTTCGGCTTTCTTTTCCCCGTTATAAGCGGTCGCGGAATCCTTATATTCCACTAACACCGTCTGTTCATCTTCTGTTCTAAAAATACGCTTCGCTTTTCCTTCATATAGCAGTTCTCTCATCGTGGATCACTCCTAATTCGCAATATTGGGAATCTTCAAAATGTGTAGAGGGGTGCCTTGATGGTGCCCCTCTATTGAAATTTTCTTAGTTTTTGTTCACGTATGTTACGTATACGTGACTGCTTCGGTAATTTCCGAATAAAATCTGGGTCCTTATGAACCTTTCATAATGACCTTTGTCACTCTTCTGGATGGGGTTTGGGCTTTATGAAGCTTTCATAATGACCGTTTCCCCTCTTCCGGATGGGGTTTGGGCTTTATGAACCTTTCATAATGACCGTTTCCCCTCTTCCGGATGGGGTTTGGGCTTTATGAACCTTTCATAATGACCGTTTCCCCTCTTCCGGATGGGGTTTGGGCTTTATGAACCTTTCATAATGACCGTTTCCCCTCTTCCGGATGGGGTTTGGGCTTTATGAACCTTTCATAATGACCGTTTCCCCTCTTCCGGATGGGGTTTGGGCTTTATGAACCTTTCATAATGACCGTTTCCCCTCTTCCGGATGGGGTTTGGGCTTTATGAATCTTTCATAATGACCGTTTCCCCTCTTCCGGATGGGGTTTGGGCTTTATAATCCTTCCCACAGCCACCCCGGGAACGTAGACCCTATTCATTCAACCCTAATCTCTCAAAAATCGTATCTACATGCTGCAAATGGTAGTTGTAATCGAAGCAATCGGCAATTTCTTTCGCTGATAGCAGGCTGGTAATTTTGTCTTCCGCTTCAATCAAGCCACGGAATGGTACTTGCTTATCCCAAGCTTCCATTGTTTTAGGCTGAACAGTATCGTACGCTTCCTCGCGCGATAATCCCTTATCAATCAACGCTAACAGCACACGCTGAGAGTAAATTAAGCCTAGTGTCCGATCCATATTGCGTTTCATATTTTCCGGATAAACCGTTAAGTTCTTAATAATGTTACCGAAGCGGTTCAGCATGTAGTTCAAGCCGATGGTCGCATCGGGTAAAATAATCCGTTCTGCTGAAGAATGGGAAATATCACGTTCATGCCATAGTGGTACATTTTCATAAGCTGTCAGCATGTAACCGCGAATTACGCGAGCAATTCCCGTCATATTTTCGGAGCCAATCGGATTGCGTTTATGCGGCATTGCCGATGAACCCTTTTGCCCCTTCGCAAAAAACTCCTCCACCTCACGAGTTTCACTCTTCTGCAACCCACGAACCTCTACAGCAAATTTTTCAATCGATGTCGCGATTAAGGCCAAAGTAGACATATAATGCGCATGACGGTCACGCTGTAAGGTTTGCGTCGAAATCGGTGCGCGCTCTAAACCTAATTTTTCACATACAAATTGTTCCACGAATGGATTGATATTGGCATAGGTTCCGACAGCACCAGAAATCTTTCCAAACTCCACTCCAGCCGAAGCCTGTTTGAACCGCTCCAAATTCCGTTTCATTTCCTCATACCAAAGCGCAAGCTTTAAACCAAAGGTGGTTGGCTCCGCATGAACACCATGCGTCCGCCCCATCATTACCGTGTACTTGTGGTCACGAGCTTTGTTTCGCAAAATCTCGATGAAGTTTTCTAAATCCTTTTGGATAATGGCATTCGCCTGTTTTAATACATATGAAAGTGCTGTATCAACCACATCTGTGGAAGTTAACCCGTAATGGACCCATTTACGTTCTTCGCCCAAAGTTTCTGATACGGCACGAGTAAACGCCACAACATCATGTCTTGTTTCCTCTTCAATTTCCTTAATCCGGTCAATATTAAACGAAGCATTTTCACGCAGCTTCTGAACATCCTCTTTCGGAATATCTCCTAACTCGGACCACGCCTCACACGCAAGAATTTCCACCTCAAGCCAAGCATTAAAGCGGTTTTCCTCAGTCCAAATCGCACCCATTTCAGGTCTTGTATAACGATCAATCATGTTTTTGCCTCCAAACTTTTTTCTTCCCAAATCATGCTGTTGTTCACTTCTGATAGGGCCATCTCTACATTATCGCAAAGCACGGTAACATGCCCCATTTTTCTTTTAAATTTTGCCTCTTTTTTACCGTAAAAATGAATCTTCCAATCTTTCACCTTTGTCAGATTGTCTAACACATTTTCAACATGCTCCCCTAATATATTGACCATAACTGCCGATTTTACCAATTCGGTACTCGCTAGCGGCAGACCGCACACCGCACGGATATGCTGTTCAAACTGGGAGGTTTCGCATGCCTCAATCGAATAATGCCCAGAATTATGGGGCCTTGGGGCAAGCTCATTTATGTAAATCCGATCTTCCTCCGTTAAAAACATTTCCACCGCCAAGGTTCCAACTAGTTCAAAATGATCCGCCAGCTGAACGGCTGCTTCGACCGCTAACTCCTCTGCATGCTCGCTAATTCTTGCCGGAACAATGGTCTGATGAAGAATATTCTCATGATGGATATTTTCGCCCACTGGAAAAACAGCTGTATTTCCGCCAGCATCTCTCACAACAATGACCGAAATCTCTTTCTTAAAAGCAACCCATTTTTCCAATACACATTGTCCGTGCTCCAGAAGCTGTTTTGCATTTTCAAGATCTTTCTCATCCTTGATAACCGCTTGCCCTTTACCATCATAACCTCCGCGTGCTGTTTTTAACACCGCAGGGAATCCGAGCCTTTCTAAACCAAGCACTAGATCTTCAGGAGTATCGATTACTGCAAATGGCGCAACCTTTACACCGGCAGCTTCGATTGCTCGTTTTTCGTTCACCCGGTCCTGGCTAATCTCGAGCAATCTTTTTCCCTGGGGGACAAAAGCATTCTCGCAAAGCCATTCCAAAGCTGCCGCATCGATATTCTCAAATTCGTAAGTAATCACATCGCTGACTTCAGCTAGTTTTCGAATCGCCTCTATATCATCAAAAGCTCCTGTTATCTCGATATCCGCTACCTGACCACATGGAGAGTCGGGTGCAGGGTCTAAAACCGCAATTCGATAGCCCATCGCTCGAGCAGAAAGAGCCATCATTCTGCCTAGCTGGCCGCCGCCAATAATTCCAATCGTCTGTCCAGGTGAAATGGTTTTATTAAACAAGCTCATCACTACTTTCTATCGCTGCTGTTTTTGCCTCTAATCGAACCTCTTCAAGCCTGCTAGCCAATTTCGAATCCGTTACCGCTACTATTTGCGCTGCCAGTAAACCCGCATTCGCGGCACCAGCCTTACCGATCGCAACGGTTGCAACCGGTACTCCTGCTGGCATCTGGACGATTGATAATAAAGAGTCAAGGCCATTAAGCGCCTTTGACTGAACCGGAACACCAATGACCGGAAGTGTCGTTTTCGCCGCCACCATGCCAGGTAAATGGGCCGCACCGCCCGCTCCAGCGATGATCACTTTCAAACCTCTCATTCTAGCATTCTCAGCAAAATCAAACATTAAATCAGGTGTCCGGTGGGCAGATACTACCTTTTTCTCATACGGAACCTCTAACCGATCGAGGATCTCACAACTATGCTTCATTGTTTCCCAATCTGATTTACTTCCCATGATGACAGCCACTAACGGATTCATTTTATTCCTCCACTTTATCCAATATAAAAAGCCCGGAAACAGTTGCTTTCCCAATCCATAAGGAGGGGAAAGCAGTCTGACCGGGCTGACAATTCGGAACAGAAAGATACCATGAAATGAAGAGTCATTTCCGGCATCATCCACTTCCCCTCATAGTCCAATCATTTACGGTGATCGGGTAGAAACTTATGGGCCATATTCCCATTATATACGAGAGTTTTACTATTTTATTTTTTTGCCACCTTTATATTACCAAGTCCGAGGGAAATGGTCAACAAAAAGCGAACAATTTTATTTTAATATAAAATTAATGTTCGTCATTTAGCACAGCTTCAAAAATAATTTTTCTCCCTGCAGGGATATAGTTCGTTTCCTTACCTTCGACAACCTCTTGAAAAATCGGCTTTTCCGTCCTTCGAATCGGAGTATAGCCTTGATTTCTCATTCGCTCGATACAGCTGTCAATGGTTTCATTTTCCTGAACCTCAAATTGCATTTTCTTTTTACTCATGAAAATAATTTCCCTCTTTTCACGGACTTCACCCAGAACCCGCCATGAATAGTTTTCGGTTCATAAGCGATAATAAAAGCCTTTGGATCGAGTTCCTTAATCAATGCATATAATTTTAACTCAAATTTTCTTGGCGTTAAAATTTGCATCGCCATCCGGTCCCCTTCCAAACCATTTGCCTCCCAGTTCGTCACACCATAGCCTTTGTCTCTTAACTGTTTAGGCAAATTTTTATCATATTCCTTCGTAATCACATTGACCGTAATATAGCCCAACGCAAGCTTTTCTTCAATCTTCATCCCAACAATTACCCCGATTCCATAACCGACGGCATAGGCAATCAGATTTTGAATCTCATTCAGATTATTCAAGACAAGACCAAGGCCAAGTACGTAAATAACGACCTCAATCATACTAAGGAATGCAGCTAAATAGCGCTGCCCTTTTAAAGTTAAAATCATCCTAATCGTAAAAAAAGATACATAAACAATGTTAATAATAAGAATAATTGCCACCATCATAAAGCTATTTTCTAACATGATGATTGCCCCTTTCTATATTAGTATCCGAATTTGGCTTCCTTTCTAATCCTAATTGAAAAAGACTAGATTGGGAATGATCCAACCTAGCCATTTTCATTTATATTAATGATTTTTTTAAATTCCTCAAATAATGGTGTCGGATAAAGAAGAAATACACCAATTGTGCGATAAAGAAGCACGCAAGAACCATGCCCATCTCTGCCGCAATGGATAGCGTAAAGAAACTCTGTAAAGCCATAAAGGCAAAAACGCTATGAATCATCGCGACGATGATCGGAACAAAGAAAAGGAGAACAAGCTGCCGGGTGACGATTCTGTTCAACTCTCCGTCCGTCAAGCCGACCTTCTTAATCGTTAAATACAAACGTCGGTCATATTCTAAATCGGCATACAATCGGAAATACAAGAAGCTGCCGGCAGCAATAAAGAACACTGCGCCAATCAAAAGGGCGACAAACAACATCATTCGATACATGCCCATTTGCTGATCATATAAGGTTCCACTAACCGTCATTGCATAAGATTCCTCACTTGATGCTTCCCTTGGGGCATACTTCACCCCAGCTTCAACTAGATGATCAGAGATTCCCGCAGTTTTTTCAAGCTCGTCTGTAAAGAAGCCGATAAAATGATCTGTATTTGCAGCTGTTAGCTTTTGAAACAATTCATCACTAACCACTAGCCCCTCACTAAATAAAATTTGATAGGGAAAGACTACATTTCTAGTCGCTTTATTTTGAATAAGTTTTATGTTTTCCTGATTTAACGTATAGGTATTGGAATCAAATGTTTCGAGTTGCGATGTTGAGATGGCTAATGCCTCCATCCCTTTAGGCTCCTCTTCTTTAAAGGAATATCCAGCCAATTCTGCTATCCTTTTATAATCGGAAAAGGATATGAACGCCATCTCATCATAAGCATATTCGTCAGAGGAGGCAGCTATTTCAACCAATTTGATTGGAATCTGCAACGTAGAAAAATCGATATTTCTTTGTTTTAATTCCTGCTCAATTTGGTTTAAGTTTTTCTCATTAATAGGATATTCTCCTTTCGCCAAGTAACTGATGGCTGCCGGATAATTCTTCTGAAATATCTTATTCATCACATTCATCGATGCCAGTGTCCCTACCGCACAAAAAGCAACGGTGGAAACAATTGTCACCATAAAAAACATTCTGGCATTATCTTTTAGACGATAAGCTAAACTGGAGAACGTGATGATATTCGTTTTTTTCCAAAATAGTAATCGGTTCTTCTGAAGTAATTTCGTCATAAACACCGATAACTGGGTATAAAAGAAATACGTTCCGATGATTGTCATCGCAATAACTGGAAGAATTCGAATCAACATCGTTTCCATTGTTGTTGTTGCTGCTAGATAATAACCGGTGATTAGTAGGATTGCTGACAAGATAGAAAGAATCTTAGAAACCTTTGGCTCTTTTTTCGGTTTGGTACCGGCTTGGAATAAATCGATTAACTTATTGACTCTGACAAGCGTCGTCGTGAAAACAGATATACATAAGAATAAGACCAAAAAGGCTCCGACTGTCCATCCAAGTGCTTTCCCAGATAAGTAAAAGGTTAAGGACTCAATCCCAATTAATTTCGAGCCAATCATCAAAAACAATTTACCGGTGATGATCCCAGCGCCAATCCCCGTAGTAATGGCCGCTAGCCCAATTAACATATTTTCTAAAAAAACCATTCGGTTTAATTGGCCTCTTGTCATTCCGTGCATCATTAAGATCCCAAATTCCCGTTTACGCGTCTTCAAAAATGTGCTGACAGAGTAGAGAACAAACAAAAACGAGAACACATACATAATGACTTCTGCCGATGCCATTAATTGAATCGCAGTCGATGCCGTTACCCCTTCTTTAATATCGGGATGAAAAATAAATAACGCATAGACAAAGAAAATTAAAACGGAGAACGCGCTGCTTAGAAAATAAGCAGCATAGGTCCTTTTGTTGCGGACAACATTCCTAAAGGCGAATTGTCGAAAGGTCATGACTATTCCCCCCAAGTAAGGCAAGCATATCAATGATTTTCTGGAAGAACGCCTGGCGATTATCCCCCTGATAGATCTCGTTATACAGCTGTCCATCTTTAATAAAAATGACGCGGTGGCAATAGCTCGCGGCAACGGCATCATGCGTTACCATTAGTGCCGTTGCCTTATCTTCTTTGTTAATGGCGGAAATAGTCTCCATGACATCCTTCGCCGATTTTGAATCTAAGTTTCCCGTTGGTTCATCCGCTAACAGAAGCGATGGCTGATGAATGATCGCCCGTGCGATGGCTGTTCGTTGCATCTGCCCGCCAGAAATTTCGTACGTGCGCTTTTTTAAGATCGAGTCAATTCCTAGCTTTCGCGCTACTAGCTGAAGCTTTTGATCCATTTCGCTGACCTTCACACCATCAAGGGTAAGGGGAAGGACAATATTCTCTTCGACCGTTAACGTATCAAGTAAATTAAAATGTTGAAAAACAAAACCAAGTTCATGCCTGCGGAACAGGGCCGTTTCCTTTCGATTTAATCGATGCGGATTTTTGCTGTTGATTAACACCTCTCCAGAAGTTGGCTGGTCAATCGTTGCAATTAAATTTAACAGGGTCGTTTTCCCGCTTCCGGACGGACCCATGATCCCAACAAATTCACCTTTTTCGATGGAAAAATTTATATTGTCTAACGCTTTATGCGCTACCTTTCCTTCATAGATTTTCGCTAATTGTTTTACCATTAAGATAGACAAGACCTTCACTCCTTGTTCATATTTCATGTCTCTATTTTAGCTTGCAAAGGCCACTATCTACCATTTGGTAAACTTACTCTGTCCTTACAAGATTGTAAGGTTTATTAGAAAAGGAAGCGCACAGTCGTCCCTTGGTTTACAATCGACTCTATTTCTACTCGATGGCCAAGTTTGTCACAGATTTGTTTTACAAGATAGAGCCCCATTCCAGTCGACTCTTGAAAGTTCCGTCCATTTTCGCCGGTGAAATACGGATCGAATACTCGAGACAGGTCACTCTTCGCGATGCCTACCCCCTCATCCTGTATCTCTAACACCACGTTCATCCCTCGCTTATAACCTCTAATGTATATTTTTTTATTTTCAGCGTTTGAATAACGGACGGCATTGGTTATGATTTGAGTAATCGCAAAGGCCAACCATTTTTCATCACTAGTGATCGTCATTTCCTTATTTATTTCTACCATCGGAAACACACGCTTCCGGATAAATAATCTTTTTTGACTGGAGGTAACAAGGCGGACTACCTGTTCCAATGAAAGTGTTTCTACATAAAAGTCATGTTCAAATTCATCAAGACGAGCCGTGTATAACACCATTTCCAAGCCCTTTTTCATACGGTCAAGTTCATCAGCAATCGCAGCAAAGCGAGGTTCATCTTCGTCTTGTACCATTAAATGAATCACAGACAAAGGGGTTTTCATCTGGTGCACCCACTGATTAATGAACTGAATATGGTCTTTAAGTTTTTGCTGATAATTATGTAAATCGCTTCGAAACTGGCGGTGCTGGTTTCCCAAAAGCTCTTGTAAGCTTTTGGCTAAGGGGGTGCCTGAACCATCATGTGAAAACTCCTCGATCGTTTCACGCGGCTTTTCCAGTCTTTTATAAAAAGTTCGATGCGTAAGATAGCGATAAATGAGGTAGCCCGTAAGGATGCAGACGCTGAGAATAACCGCATACAAGATAATCGATAAATTTTGATAGCCATCAATCCAAAAAACAAAAAGGACGGTAAGGAGCTGCAGAAAATAGATAAAAAATAGCGGCAGCTGTTCTCTTAGGAATAGTTTCACATTCCTTTCCTCCAATTAGGATAAAGTTGATATCCTTGACCACGGATGGTCTTTAATGCATCCTCAATATTTAATGACATGAGCTTTTTCCGGACTCGTGTAATGTAAACATTCAAAGTATTATCATCCACAAACGCTTGATCATCCCAGATTTTTTCAAGCAAGCGATCGCGGCTGACTACTCGTTCTGCCTTTTTCATTAGCTCCTCAAAGATTTTTGCCTCCGTATGACTGATTTCCACCTTTTGTTCATTAAACACTAATGTCAGCCGTTCTAAATCTAATGTCAATCCATCAATCGTGATCGTTCGGCCGCTTTGTGATTGAGAAAACTCTCCATAGGCACGACGAAGATGGCTATTTATTTTCGCGACGGCAATATCATAATCAAATGGTTTGGTAATATAATCATCCGCCCCGTTCTCGAGCGCCATCACCTGGTCCATCTTACTATCGCGAGCTGAGATAAAAATAATCGGGCAGGTTGATCGTTTGCGGATTTGACGGCACCAGTAATAACCATCAAACTTTGGCAGGTTTACATCCAGAAGAACAAGATGTGGTGCGTATTGTTCAAACTGAGAAAGAACATGTTCAAACTCAGTGACGGATTGTGTATTAAAACCAAATTTATATAAATGCTCTTCAAGCAAACTAACCAGTTGTTTGTCATCTTCGACAATAAAAATCTTAAACATCAAAATTGCTCCTTTTTTAATAATTGCTAATCCCCTCTAGAAGATTATACCATTTTTGAGTTTTTCCCCTAACTCTTACCTTTTTTATTATTCATTGTTGATTTTCGTTTTGGTAGGAGAATTCATAAGGGAAAAATTTTCCGTTAATGTATATAAAGGAAGCACAAGTAGCCAATATTAGCGTAGATATTTCGCTTATTTGGTCTAAATAAAGTAAAATCCATGGATTTAGAGCATTTAGCCGGAAAAACTTCCCTTATTAAGGAGGAAATATGAGTATTTCCCCATTTAGAGGAAATTTTTACGTATATTTTTCAAACACATTAAAATCAACATTCAGCTATAACAGAGCCACAACACAAAAAAAGAACAACCTATATAAGGTTGTTCTTCGTTTGCCTGGCAACGTCCTACTCTCACAGGGACAAAGTCCCAACTACCATCGGCGCTGAGAAGCTTAACTTCCGTGTTCGGTATGGGAACGGGTGTGACCTTCTCGCTATTGCTACCAGACTATTTTCTTTTGAGGTTTTATTCCCTCAAAACTAGATAATGCAGAAGAAGTTTTAGTAAAAACGAGTAATGCCATAAGACTATGGTTAAGTCCTCGAACGATTAGTATCAGTCAACTCCACATGTTACCACGCTTCCATCTCTGACCTATCAACCTGATCATCTTTCAGGGTTCTTACT